>NZ_JBLIZC010000005.1:0-471961 GCF_047529885.1 Enterobacter cloacae complex sp. 2024EL-00711 | reverse complement strand
TGCCGAACTCAGAAGTGAAACGCCGTAGCGCCGATGGTAGTGTGGGGTCTCCCCATGTGAGAGTAGGGAACTGCCAGACATCAAACAAGTGAAGAGGCCATCCGAAAGGATGGCCTTTTTGCGTTATGTTTCCCGGAAAAAGTCAGACCCGGTAAGCGAAACGCCACCGGGCTAAGACACGCTTAATGGATCACTTGTGACAGGAAAGCCCGCGTACGTTCAGATTTAGGATGTGCGAAGAACTCATCCGGCGGTGCCTGCTCAACGATTTCCCCACGATCCATAAAGATCACCCGATCGGCCACGGTTCTGGCAAACCCCATTTCGTGCGTCACACACAGCATGGTCATCCCGGACTGCGCCAGTCCAATCATGGTATCCAGTACCTCTTTCACCATTTCCGGATCCAGGGCGGATGTCGGTTCATCAAAAAGCATAATTTTCGGTTTCATACAGAGCGAACGGGCGATAGCCACGCGCTGCTGCTGACCGCCTGATATCTGGCCTGGAAATTTATTGGCGTGCTCTGCGATACGTACCCGTTCCAGGTAGTGCATCGCCAGTGCTTCAGCCTCCTTTTTAGGCATCTTTCGTACCCAAATTGGCGCAAGCGTACAGTTCTGCAGAACGGTGAGATGGGGAAACAGGTTAAAGTGCTGAAACACCATTCCCACTTCCTGGCGCACCCGTTCGATGTTACGAATATCTTCATTCAGCTCGATGCCATCAACAACAATGCGCCCCTGCTGATGTTCTTCAAGGTGGTTAATACAGCGAATGGTCGTGGATTTTCCGGACCCGGAAGGGCCACAAAGAACGATCCGTTCTCCCTGCTTAACCTTGAGGTTAATATCTTTCAAAACATGAAACTGCCCGTACCATTTATTCACGTTTTCCAGCGTAATCATCGCGTCGGCAGGTGTCATAGTAATCTGGCTCATAATTTCCTCAGTGCGGTGTACGCCCGGTGTTAAAGCGCTTTTCCAGATGCTGGCTATAGCGCGACATGCTAAAACAAAAGATCCAGTAGATCAGAGCAGCGAAGACATATCCCTCGGTGGACATACCCAGCCAGGCAGGGTCAACGGTCGCCTGTTGCACGCTGCTAAAGAGATCGAACAGCCCGATGATGATCACCAGGCTGGTATCTTTGAAGAGGGCAATGATGGTATTGACCAGGCCCGGGATAACCAGCTTGAGTGCTTGTGGCAATATCACCAGTCCCTGCGTTTTCCAGTAGCCAAGCGCCAGTGATTCCGCCGCTTCGTACTGACCTTTAGGCAGAGCCTGCAGGCCCCCACGCACCACTTCCGCAACGTAAGCGGACTGGAAAAGGATGACCCCGACCAGGGCACGGATCAGTTTGTCTATCGTTGTCCCTTCTGCCATAAAAAGCGGCAACATGACCGAAGACATAAACAGAACGGTGATAAGCGGTACGCCACGCCAGAATTCAATGAAAATAACGGAAAGTACACGTACGACAGGCATTTTTGAGCGCCGCCCAAGCGCGAGCAAAATACCCCATGGCAGTGCGCCGGCTATCCCAACGGACGCGATAATCAGCGTCAGCGTTAACCCACCCCACTGACGTGTTTCAACACGTTCCAGCCCCAGGAAGCCGCCATACAACAGCCCCCAAACAATAATGGGATACACCACTGCCCAACAGGCAATATAACGCCCCCGATGAGGCAGTTTTTTCCAGAACATTACGGCGATGGAGAGCAGCCCGATGGCCAGTGCCAGATTAATCCGCCAGCGCTGTTCATGCGGATACAATCCATACATGAACTGGCCAAAACGCTCATGGATAAACACCCAGCAGGCCCCTGCTTTTGTGCAGTCTGCGCGAGTGGATCCCGACCAGTTAGCCTGTAAAAAAGCCCAGTTCAGCAGCGGTGGAATTAATTCCCACATAAGCCACAAACATACAATTGTCAGCAGGCTGTTACTCCAGCTGGAGAACAGATTCTTACGCGCCCAGAGAATAAAACGGCCGCCTGTCGAACTGGCAGGGCGCGAGGAGTGCGACAGTATCGCTTTTGTCATCATAGATCCTTAGCGCTCGACCAGTGCTATACGACGGTTATAGAGGTTCATCAGCAACGAAATCACCAGGCTGATGATCAGATAGACAGACATTGTGATGGCAATAGTTTCAATGGCTTGTCCGGTCTGGTTAAGCACGGTTCCGGCAAACAGCGACACCATATCGGGGTAGCCAATGGCGGCCGCCAGCGATGAGTTTTTGACAATATTGAGGTATTGACTGGTCAGCGGCGGAATGATGACCCGTAACGCTTGCGGAATAATGACCTGACGAAGCGTCACCGTATGGGGTAATCCCAGCGAGCGCGCCGCCTCGTGTTGCCCGTAAGGAACGGCCTGGATCCCCGCACGAATAATCTCGGCGATAAATGCAGAGGTATAAATCGAAAGCGCCAGCGTCAGGGCTGCCAGCTCAGGAATTAAAACCATTCCGCCCTGGAAGTTAAAGCCACGCAGCTGCGGAATATCCCAGTGAAGGGCGGCCCCAAACAGCCAGTGTGTCAGAAGTGGCAGGCCAATGATAAGGATGGCGGCGGTTGGCCAGGTTTTACGAAGCTGCCCGGTTTTGAACTGATGCTTGCGGTTATAGCGGAACATGGCGGCTGAGAGAGCAAGCGCTATTACAAGGGCGGCAATGAAGGCATACAACCCTTCACCCGACTGCGGAGAAGGAATATACAACCCGCGATTACTCAGGAAAAACAGATCAAGAGCATCAATAGCCTGACGTGGCCCCGGCAGGTTGCGCAGCACGGCAAAATACCAGAAAAAGATCTGCAGCAGCGGCGGGATATTACGGAACGTCTCAATATAAAAAGTAGACAGTTTGCGTAGCAGCCAGTTTTCGGACAAACGTGCCAGACCAATAAAGAAGCCCAGTATGGAGGCAAAAACAATACAAAGTGCAGAGACCAGCAGCGTATTCAGTAAACCGACCACGAACACGCGTCCATACGTGTCGCCTTCCTGATAATCAATAAGGTGTTGAACAATGCCAAACCCCGCGCTGCGATCCAGAAAAGCAAAGCCGGAGGTAATACCGCGATTATTCAGGTTGGTTATAGTGTTATGGATGAGATACACGGCGATAAGAACAACCGCAATAATCGCAATAACCTGGAATAGCCAGGCGCGGACCGCGGGATGAGAAAAGGATAGCGATCCTTTTACGGCTGAGCGGCGATGGGACATAAAGAAACCTCGGTAACCATGACTCTGGGGCGGGCACTGCCTTAACAGTGCCCGTTACAGCAATGACTTAACGTACTGGTGGCGCGTACTGAATACCGCCGTTGTTCCAGAGATTGTTCTGGCCGCGTTTGATCTTCAGAGGGCTTTCCGATCCCACGTTGCGCTCAAAGATCTCAGCGTAGTTACCCACCTGTTTGATGATGTTGTAAGCCCACTTGTTATCCAGCTTCAGATCCTTCCCGAAATCGCCCTCTGTTCCCAGCAGATGAGCCATATCCGGCGTGGACGGTTTAGCGGCTTTCTCGTCGACGTTTTTCGAGTTGATGCCCATCTCTTCGGCATTCAGCATGGCAAACAGCGTCCAGCGAACAATGGAGAACCAGTCTTCATCGCCACGACGCACAACCGGTCCAAGAGGCTCCTTGGAGATCACTTCAGGCAGGACAATCCACTCCGCCGGGTTGCTCAGCTTAATACGCAAGGCGTACAGCTGTGACTGGTCAGAAGCCAGCGTGTCGCAACGACCGGATTCCAGCGCTTTGGCCGATTCATCGGAGCGATCGAATGTCACAGGGGTATATTTCATGTTATTTGCTTTGAAATAATCCGCGACGTTCAGCTCGGTATCGGTACCGGCCTGGATGCAAACGGTCGCGCCATCCAGCTCTTTGGCACTTTTCAGGCCCGCTTTATTGTGGGTCAGGAAACCGATACCGTCATAATAGGTCACGCCAGTAAATGCCATTCCCATGCCTGCATCACGGGAGGAGGTCCAGGTGGTATTACGGGAAAGCATGTCAACTTCGCCAGACTGTAATGCAGTAAAACGTTCTTTCGCCGTCAGCGGGGTATATTTTACTTTACTGTCGTCACCGAAAACGGCGGCGGCAACACCACGGCAGACATCAACATCAATACCGGTAAATTTGCCGTTTGCATCGGCATAAGAGAAGCCAGGTAAACCGTCACTGATCCCACATTGAACAAACCCTTTCTTTTTAACGGCATCCAGTGTCGTACCCGCATGGGCCTGACCGGCTACAGCAAACAACATGCCCGCGGCGGCCAGGCTGGCTATCATCGTCTTTTTCATAATGCATCCTGTGTGGCGAAATTTATCGTTATAGAGGCGTTTTAAACGCTTTACCTGTCTGTGGCTTTGGCCAACGTTTATAAAGCAAACGTAATGCCAGGTTTGCGCTCAACAAAATAGGTGACCAATGAGCGCATAATGCTGAGTGTAGACAGGGTTAAATAAAGAGAGCGCCCCGAAACGGTGCGAAATTACAACCTGTGCCACAAATCGGAGCAAAACTTTCAGCGGCTATACCTTAAAATGAAGAGATAGTTTCTGGGGTGAATATTGGCAGGGTATTAAATATAATTAATATGTGAAAATCATCACGATAGAATATGTAATTTAACGCTGTGCATTAAAAATATGTGACTGTCCGCAGGATGAAATAAACAGGCTGGGTAAAGACGGGGCTATTTTTTTACTTATCTGAAAACGCTGCACTCTTTAAAAGCAAAAGCGCGGACAGAGCCGCGCTTTCTACACACATGATACGTTCTGATGTTACTTCGTCAGAGCAACGATACCCAGCGTCAAACCTGCCACCGCGGCAGCACCACCGGCGATAGCACCTGCTGTTTCCCAGTTGTCCTGAGTGGTGCCTTTCATACAGGTATTGGTATGAACCAGTCGGCCTTGATCGTCGTATACCGGTACACATGGAGAGTCGTGCGCGCATCCAGCAAGCAGCGCAGCGAGTAGTGCAACGGAAATGAATCTTTTCATGATGTTACCTCAGTATTATTTCTCATTCGCTATACAGCCAGGAGGGCTATTAACGAACTGGAGACTATTTTACCACCGGGATAAGGCAACGTTGCACGGGGAATAATCTCAAATTATGTTGTTTGTAAAAATCGTGGAGAAAAGTCGCTGTCAGGATGAATTAATGGAGAAAATATGAAGACGTAACGCGGCGTTTTTACTTAATGCAAATGGTTAACTATTAATGCTGTGAGTATGACATATCTAATTCATTGTTTATGCTAAAAATAAAAAAGGCACCTGAGGTGCCTTTTTTGAGAAACATTACTCTTTATGTTTCGTAAACCGGCGCCGGACAACCACAAAGAAGACGGGCACGAAGAAAATAGCCAGAAGCGTTGCGGAAAGCATCCCTCCCATAACACCTGTCCCGACAGCATTTTGCGCGCCGCTCCCGGCTCCTCTGCTGATGACCAGCGGCATCACGCCAAGGATAAAGGCCAGCGACGTCATCAGGATCGGTCGAAGACGCATTCTGGATGCTTCCAGTGTGGCTTCAATGATCCCTTTACCTTCTTTATCCATCAGATCCTTAGCAAACTCGACGATCAGGATGGCGTTTTTCGCCGACAGACCAATCGTTGTCAGCAGGCCGACCTGGAAATAGACATCATTGTTTAACCCGCGAATCGATGCGGCGAGAAGCGCGCCCGTGACACCCAGCGGCACAACCAGCATGACCGAGAAGGGAATAGACCAGCTTTCATAAAGCGCAGCCAGGCACAGGAACACCACAATCAGTGAAATGGCGTACAGGGCAGGTGCCTGGTTACCAGACAGTCGTTCCTGATAAGACATTCCCGTCCAGTCATGGCCGATACCGGAAGGCAGTTTTGCGGCGAGGTTCTCCATCAAGGCCATCGCCTCACCGGTACTTTTACCCGGCGCGGACTCACCGAGGATCTCCATCGAAGGCATTCCGTTGTAGCGCTCCAGGCGAGGCGAGCCATACACCCAGTGCGAGCTGCTAAAGGAGGAGAACGGCACCATTTCACCATTCGCGCTGCGCACGTAGAGGTTGTTGATGTCACCTGGCAACATACGGAAGTGAGCGTCGGCCTGGACGTACACTTTTTTCACGCGTCCATGATCGATAAAGTCGTTCACATAGGTTCCCCCCAATGCCGTCGAGATCGTCTGGTTGACGTCAGAGAGGCTGACGCCCAACGCCTGTGCCTTCTCCTGGTCGACATCCAGTTTGAACTGTGGGGTATCTTCCAGACCGTTAGGACGAACGCGAACCAGCAGATCGGGGTGCGCTTTCACCATGCCGAGCAGTTGATTACGCGCCTGGGTCAGTTGGGTATGCCCCAGGTTAGCTTGATCAATCAACTCAAAGTCAAAGCCCGTTGCGGTACCCAGCTCGATAATCGCAGGCAGGTTAAACGGGAACACGAGGCCATCTTTAATCTGACTGAAGGCCTTTGTCGCACGCCTTACGATCGCCTCAACGCTATTTTCTGCTCCGGGACGCGCTTCCCAGGGCTTTAGGCTAACGAACGCAATACCGGAGTTCTGACCCTGACCACTAAAGCTAAAGCCGTTCACGGTAAACACCGATTCAACGTTAGCCTTCTCGTTGTTGAGATAATAATTTTGAACCTGGTCAAGCACCTGCTGGGTACGCATCTGGGTGGCTCCGGCGGGGAGCTGGACCATAGTCATAAATACCCCCTGATCCTCTTCGGGCAGGAAGGAGGTGGGTAAGCGCAGGAACAGTACGGCCATGCCACCGACGATGATGACGTATACAACCAGATAGCGCCCGGTCTTACGCAAAATGCCGCTTACGCTGTTGCTGTAATGCTCCACGCTCCGATCAAAGAGCGCATTAAACCAGCCGAAGAAGCCACCTTTCTTTTCGTGGCGATCGCTGGAGACGGGTTTAAGCAAGGTGGCGCACAGTGCCGGTGTCAGAATCAGAGCGACCAGCACCGACAGCGCCATAGCCGAGACAATGGTCAGCGAGAACTGACGATAGATGGCTCCGGTTGAACCGCCAAAAAAGGCCATGGGGATAAAGACCGCTGAAAGCACCATGGCGATACCCACCAGTGCGCCCTGTATCTGCCCCATCGACTTCTGCGTCGCCTCTTTTGGCGGCAGCTTGTCCTCAACCATGACGCGTTCGACGTTCTCAACCACCACGATGGCGTCATCAACCAGCAGGCCAATCGCCAGCACCATACCGAACATGGTCAGGGTGTTGATGGAGAAACCGAACGCCGCCAGGATCGCAAACGTACCCAACAGCACGACCGGCACCGCAATTGTCGGGATAAGCGTCGCCCGCAGGTTTTGCAGGAAAAGATACATCACCAGGAAGACGAGAATGATCGCTTCGAACAGCGTTTTCACCACTTCGTGGATAGAGATCTTCACAAAAGGCGTGGTGTCGTAGGGGTAGACTACCTTCAGCCCCTCCGGGAAGAACTGCTGGAGCTGGGCCAGTTTGCTCTTGATGGCGGCGGCCGTGTCCAGTGCGTTTGCACCGGTAGCCAGCTTAATCCCCAGGCCGGTTGCCGCTTGCCCGTTGATTTTGGTGACCATATTGTAGTTTTCGCCACCCAGCTCAATGCGGGCCACATCTTTCAGATGAACCATGGAACCGTCCTGGTTCACCTTGAGCGTCACGCGGCCAAACTCTTCCGGAGATTTCAGACGCGTTTGTGCAATGATCGAGGCGTTCAACTGCTGCCCCGGTACTGACGGCGTTCCGCCTAACTGGCCGGCCGCTATCTGGTCGTTCTGCGTTTTCAGCTGATTAATCACATCCAGCGGCGTCAGCTGGTATTTGTTCATCGCGTTGCTGTCGAGCCAGATGCGCATCGCATACTGGGCACCAAACAGCTGCACATCACCAACTCCCGTGGTGCGGCTAATGGCATCTTTCACGTTAGACGCGACATAGTCAGAGATGTCATCCTGCGTGAGGTCTTTGTTATCGGAAACAAAGCCTGCGACCAGCAGGAAGCTGCTGCTGGACTTCTCAACACCGATCCCTTGCTGCTGGACCTCTTGGGGTAGCAGCGGCATGGCGAGCTGCAGTTTGTTCTGAACCTGTACCTGCGCAATGTCCGGGTCTGTTCCAGACTGGAAGGTCAACGTGATGGTGACATTACCTGCGGAATCGCTGGTGGATGACATATACATCAGGTTATCGATACCGTTCATGTTCTGTTCGATAACCTGCGTTACGGTATCCTGCACCGTTTGCGCATCAGCACCCGGATACGTTGCGGTGATAGCCACGGCGGGAGGGGCAATGGTCGGATACTGCGCGATGGGCAGTTTGAGAATGGCCAGCCCGCCTGCAATCATCAAAATGATGGCAAGCACCCAGGCGAAAACCGGCCGTTGGATAAAGAAATTAGCCATGTCGTCGTCCCTTAACCGGCTGGAGTCGTGGTGGTATCAGGCGTCGCGACGACGGTAGCGCCCGGTCTGACTTTTTGTAAGCCGCTGACAATGACGCGGTCGCCATTTTTCAGCCCTTCCGTCACCAGCCAGCGATCGCCAATCGCCTGAGGGGCAACGACGGTACGTGACTCAACCTGGTTTTTATCGTTAACCACCAGAACGGATGCATCACCGCGCGGCGTGCGGGTCACGCCTTGTTGTGGGACCAGAATCGCATCAGGCTGTGTACCTTCATCAATGCGGGCCCGGACAAACATGCCAGGCAACAGCAGGTGCTGTGGGTTTGGGAAAATCGCGCGCAAGGTGATAGAGCCGGTACTTTCGTCGACCGTGACATCCGAGAACTGCAGCGTACCTTTCAACGGGTAGGGCTGACCATTCTCCATCACCAGCTCAACGGTGCTGGTGGCCTCTCCTTTTTGCAGGCTCGTCTGCTTCAGACGCATAAAATCACTGCTGGACTGGGTGACGTCGACATACATCGGATCAAGCTGCTGAACCGTTGCCAGGGCTGCGGCTTGCCCGTTGGTCACCAGCGCGCCTTCGGTGACGCTGGATTTACCGATGCGACCCTCGACGGGAGACGTCACTTTGGTATAGGCAAGATTAATGCGCGCGCTTTCAACGCCTGCCTGTGCGGCAACGACGCTGGCATCTGCTTGCTGCGCTGTCGCCACGGCCTGGTCGTATTCCTGCTTGCTGACATACTGCGTGCCAACCAGCGTGAGATAACGTTTTACCGTCAGGTGCGCAATGTTAGCCGCCGCCTGGGCCTTCGCGAGTTCACCTTTCGCGTTGTCATACGCGGCCTGATAGGTGGCAGGATCGATCTGATAAAGTGACTCGCCGGCTTTTACATCACTTCCCTCTGTGAAGTTACGACGCAATATGATGCCGCTCACCTGAGGACGAACCTCCGCAACGCGAAAGGCATCTGTTCTGCCCGGGAGTTCGGTGGTGATAGCCAGAGGGGCGCTTTTCACTATATGCACGCTGACCTGAGGCGCCTGCGGATGTGGTGGTTGGTTTTCCTGACCATCGCATCCAGTGAGCAGTACCGCGCAGACAATAAAACCGGATAAGGGCAAACGTCTGAAATAATTCGTCATTACTGTTCCTTTAAATACCCATGAACCGATATTTGCCGTGAATCGGTAGCAGGGCAGAGGGATAAAAATAAAATGTAGGGCGTATAATAATGAGGGTAATTAATGTTTTTTAATTTATAAGTGCGAATGAACAGGCCTTAAGGCAAAAATCAGAATCAAACCTGGTGTTAGCGAGGATATAGTTCTGGCTGGTTAATCAGATAAATGGCATTTAACGTGGCTCAATTATTCATCTCATGAATTTAATTATATCTATGCATTTGTCTAAATTATTAATTAAGCGATTTGACTTTTTTTGTGCAAAATTAAAACGCAAAGTAGTGAATACTTTCGTGTATCTGACCCGTGTAAATATAAACCTTGTGAGTAACGAGTAGTCGTCTATGGCGCGTAAAAAGAAAGAAGAGGCTCAACAAACCCGTCAGCAGCTGATTGAAGCGGCTATCGGGCAGTTTGCGACGCGGGGCGTGGCGAACACGACGCTGACGGATATCGCGGATGCAGCAAATGTTACACGGGGTGCCATCTATTGGCATTTTACCAGTAAATCAGAAATATTTAATGCCATCTGGGAACAGCAATTACCGTTTCGTGACATCATTCGTGACAGACTTTCTCTTTCTGCGGGCAGCGATCCGTTGTTAATGCTTCGTGAGCAATTTATTGCTGCGTTGCAATATATTGCACATGAGCCTCGGCAATGCGCTCTTTTGCAAATTTTGTATCATAAGTGTGAATTTAATAGCGATATGATTTCAGAGTGTGAAATCAGAAAACGTATTGGTTTTAATTATGAGTCTTTACGTGCCACGTTGCAGGACTGTATTTCGCGGAACCTCATTTCGTCACAGGTAAATGTTGATCTGACCCTGATTGTTTTCCACGGTTTTTTCAGCGGAATCATTAAAAACTGGTTAATGAATAACAGCAGCTTTAATCTTTATCAGCAGGCTCCTGCGCTGGTCGATAGCATTCTGGCGACACTCCCTGTCGTGCGGGTGTCGCCTCATGAGGATGATTTTAGCTCAGCGCCAGGTAACATTTCCCCTTGCGCGCAGAGCGTTTCGATGGTCTGTGCACTGACCGGTTTGCCCAACAGATAGCCCTGAAGCGTGTTGCAGCCCAGCGCCGTCAAAAAGGTTTGCTGTGCTTCGGTTTCCACTCCTTCCGCCACGACTTTCAGATTTAGCGTTTTTGCCAGGGCCACGATCGCTGAGACAATGGTGGCGTCTTCGCTTTCACCGCTTAACTCTTTCACGAACGCTCTGTCGATTTTCAACTCACAGGCCGGCAGGCGCTTGAGATAAAGCAGGCTGGAATAACCGGTACCAAAATCATCAATGGACGCTTTCACGCCTGCGTCCGTCAGCTCTGTCAGCACGCGCACACTCTCATCCGGGTTGCTCATCGCCGTGGTTTCCGTCACTTCAAGGATCAGCATCTCCGGCGGTACGTTGTGACGCGTCAGGCAGTCGAGCACCGTTTTAACCAGTGAAGGTTGTTCAAACTGCAGTGTCGACAGGTTCACCGCCATCGACCAGTTTTGATGACCCTGAAGGTGCCACTCCCGCAACTGACGGCAGGCCTCATTAAGCACCCAGTTACCAATCGGGATGATCAGCCCCGTTTTTTCCGCCAGCGGCAGGAACAGGTCTGGCGTCAGTAATCCCTGCTTCGGGTGTTGCCAGCGCAATAGCGCCTCGAACCCAAGGACAGGACCCGCCGGTGCGTGGAATTTTGGCTGATAAAGCAGGCGCAGTTCATTACGATCGATAGCCAGCCACAGATCGTTCATCAACTGGAGATGGGTCTGCGCCAGGGTGTTCATGGAGGGCTGGAAAAAGTGATAACCGTTTCGGCCCATGTGCTTCGTGTGGTACATCGCCGCATCGGCGTTAAACATCAGCTCGCGCTCGGTTTTACCGTCGTGGGGATAGAGCGCGATACCAATGCTAAGGGTTACCACCAGTTCATAGGGATCCAGATTGAATGGGCTATCGATAGCGCGAACCAGCGAGTTGGCCAGCGAGGCCGCATCATCCGGACCTTCTCCTTCTGCCAGCAGAACAAACTCATCACCACCGATACGGGCAAGGGTGAACTGACCCTTCAGGGGCGTGAGCAGGCGCTGCGTCACGGCGACAAGCAGTCTGTCACCGACATCATGGCCGTACGCATCGTTGATGGTTTTAAACCCGTCGAGATCCATGAACATCAGTGCAAAATGGGTGCCTTCACGGTCAGCTTTGCTGATGGCCTGATCGAGTCGGTCCTCCAGCAAAACACGGTTCGGCAGACGCGTCAGCGTATCCTGCAAAGCCAGTTGAGCGAGTTCGCGGTTCGCTTCTGCAAGGGATGAGGCCAGAAGAGAGGTCCGTGCCTGAAGGCGGGCATCCAGCATCGAGACCAGCAGCGTGATCCCCAGTATGGCGAGTGCGACGACGCTGACCAGTACTGCCAGCCAGCTGCCGTTAATACCTTCATGGTGTGTCATGGTCGACATTGGGAACTGAGCGGCTTTCATCCCGGCATAGTGCATACCGGCAATGGCGATCCCCATCGTAACGGCGGCGGCAAGACGCATCAGAGACACCTGAGACGCTTCATGCCGCAAGCGGAACGTCAGCCATAATGCGGCGAGCGAAGCCGCAAGCGCAATGACAACCGAAATGGCCACCCATGTTTTGTCCCAGATAATACCGGGAGAGACTTCCAGCGCCGCCATGCCGGTGTAATGCATCGCCACAATGCCGCACCCCATCACTAACGCACCGGGCAGCAGACGGCGCAAACGTAACTGCTCACAGCTTACGAGCCACAGCGCAAACAGTGACGAGCCCACGGCGATAACCATGGATAGCACCGTCAGGGTTGCGTTGTAGCGCATGCTCATGGAGAGGTCCATCGCCAGCATGCCGATAAAATGCATGGCCCACACGCCAATCCCCATGGCAATACCGCCGCCGGCCAGCCAGACGCGCGCAGCTACGCCCTGACTCCCGGCAACACGAGCAGCCATATTCAGCGCGGTATAGGCAGCAAGGATAGCAACAACAAAGGAGAGGACGACGAGGATATGGTTGTATTGGCTAACCAGCATGATCGGTTCTACTCGAGTGTGAGGTTACGCAGGCGCGGTTGAGAAGGGCGAGACATTATCATCGTAAGGTAACGGCTCAAAGGGATTTAAATCCCCGTTTTTAGTGGGTCATAACAGTGAGTTTAGCGACGTCAGGCGGTTAGTCGAGTTCTGAGCAGTTCACTAATTTTAGCGGATTTACGGAATTCATATTGCGACACTTATCGGCTTCAGTGCTCATCAGTTCAATCCACTGCATCAGGAGCGCATCGAAGAGGAAAACCGAGACAGCAAATACAACCAGCCACCAGTATTTACGAATCATGCGTATCGTTCCGGGCGAAGAGGTTCAGTGAGGTGGTGGAAATATACACGAAAAGTCGCGGTTTAAAAGGGGGATAAACGAAGGTTTACACAGCCTTGACGGTGACAGGCACGGGCAATAAAAAAGGCGCATCCCCATGCCAGGTAGCGCCTTTTTAAACAAGCATTTCGCTAACCGAAATTAGTTCATGCCGTATTTTTTCAGTTTCTTACGCAGTGTACCACGGTTGATACCCATCATCAGGGCAGCGCGGGTTTGGTTACCGCGGGTGTATTGCATCACCATGTCCAACAGTGGCTGTTCAACTTCAGCCAGTACCAGCTCATACAGGTCATTAACATCCTGACCGTTCAGTTGAGCAAAATAGTTCTTCAGTGCCTGTTTAACCGAGTCACGCAGGGGCTTTTGAGTTACCTGATCCTGAGAGTTAACGGTAGAAACGGTCAGTACGTCAGAATTTACGCGTTGTTCGAACATAGTTCTGTCAGCTCTTTATTTCATTACGCAAGATTTTCGAAGTATGCCTCCAACGCCTCCAGCTGTACGCTGGCATCCTCTATGGCGTTGAATGTGCGCCGAAACTGGTCATTTGGAGCGTGCTCCTGGAGATACCAGGATACGTGTTTACGCGCAATTCGGTACCCTTTTGCCTGACCATAAAAGTCATGCAATTCCCGAACATGCGAACAAAGCAAGCGCTTTACCTCTGCCAGTGGCAGTGGGGCAAGCAACTCCCCAGTGTCCAGATAATGCTGGATTTCCCGAAAGATCCAGGGTCTTCCCTGAGCGGCACGTCCTATCATCAGAGCATCAGCTCCCGTATAGTCGAGCACAGCTCTGGCTTTAAGCGGGTCAGTAATGTCACCATTCGCGATAACCGGAATGGAAACTTTCTGCTTAACTGCCCGAATGCTGTCGTATTCAGCTTCACCATTGAACAAACAGGCGCGAGTGCGTCCATGGATGGTCAGGGCCTGAATGCCACAGTCTTCGGCCAGTTGGGCAATCTCTACACAGTTACGGTGTTCCGGCGACCAACCCGTGCGAATCTTCAACGTAACAGGAACGTCCACTGCGCTGACAACCGCGGTCAGGATAGACTTCACCTGGTCGGGGTATTGCAGAAGGGCTGAACCTGCAAGCTTGCGATTCACTTTCTTGGCCGGGCAACCCATATTGATATCAATAATCTGGGCGCCACTTTCCACGTTAATCCGCGCGGCATCTGCCATCTCTTCAGGCACGCTTCCGGCAATTTGCACGGTGCGAATACCTGGTTCATCAACGTGCACCATCCGAAGGCGGGACTTATCGCTTTCCCACACTTGTGGGTTAGACGACATCATCTCGGAAACGGTTAAACCTGCCCCCATCTCATAGCACAGCGTCCTGAACGGCCGGTCGGTAATACCTGCCATTGGGGCTGCGATCAGGCGATTTCTGAGCTGGTAGTGTCCGATGCGCATGAGTTAAGAAATGACCATACTGTGACTGCAAGGCGGCGTATATTACGCATTTTTTGCACGAGATGAAAGGCCAAACTTTGAACAATCCACTGTTGTAGATCAAGGAATCGCCGCTCTGTCCTTCAGGTGAAAATTATAAACCTGTTAAATCATAAAGTTATGACGTAATGATTATTTTATAGCCGCTTACAATTTCCCGTAACTTCTCATCATTTCTGAATAAATGCATCACTTGAGCGGGATAATCTGCTGTTTTTAGCAGCAGATTATCCCGCTTGTTTGCGATCTGAGTCGCATTTTAGAACATGATCTGCATGCGAAAAATGCGCATTATTCGACGACTACGCGACCATGAAGGGGTTGTACCGGGCGGTTATTTTCGTGGTGCATCGTGTGGGAGAATTTCTCAAGCTGCTCTGCAGAGACGGTCAGCGGGTGCTTCAGTACAATCCAGGTTACCCCCTCTGAGCACGGCGGTGTGGTCAACGAGCCGCTAAAGCGCCAGTACGTTTTATCTTTTGGAATCAGCTTGTTCAGATTGAGATCCTGCTTAATCGAGACGTTCTGTTCGGCCTGCTCAGGCATGACGCTCCACAGCTTATTCAGTTCCGGGTTCGCGGCCCCTTTATCGAACATGACCGCCACCACCGCCAGCTCACCGGCCGCGTTTTTGTGCACCAGATGCATTTCCATCGCAAATTTCTTGCCATGCACGGTGTTTTCGCTCGGCGCGTGGAAATGGAACTGTTGCAGGGTCCAGGTTTGCTTATCGAGGGTAAGGGTATCGCGGGTTTCCGGCTTTTCACTTGCCTGAATGGTATGGCCGTTGTTCGTCAGCGTCACAGGGCCATCAATGTAATGTGTTTGCAGCGGGGAGAGGTGCGCGTTCGCGGTGGATTCAATGTTGATGGGGGACTGATTCATCCCGCTTTGACAGGTTTTGTAGGCCTCGTCCAGTTCACCCCAGTGTTCCGGTGCGCCTTCGCCTTCGTAGCTCCAGTGTGATGCGCAGGCTGAAGCCGAGATAATGCTCAGCGCAAAGAGCGCTGCCTTGCCAGTAAAGTGCGTCATAGTATTCTTCCGGTGAATTATTGTGGTTCAAACCATTTTTATCAATATGATTTGTGTGGGTATTTTACCGGAGAAGGGCACGGGAAGAGAGGATTATCGGAGGAAGAGAGGCGTGGTCAGATGACCACGCCAATGGCTTACTTTTTACGGCCCGTAATACGACACCACTCTTCTTTTTCGACCACCGGGTCGAGGGCGAAAAGATCGGCGTAGGCTTCGCAAACGCTGTCAGCCTGGCTTGCCAGGATCCCGGAAAGCCCCAGCAGACCGCCGTCAACGGGCAGTACGCTGATTAACGGGGCCAGTTCGCGTAATGGGCCGGCCAGAATGTTCGCCACCACCACATCGGCTTTCATGGCTTCTGGCTGCGCATCCGGCAGATACAGTTCAAGACGGTCAGAAACGCCGTTGCGTTCAGCGTTATCACGGCTGGCCTGAATAGCCTGTGGATCGATATCGATCCCAATGGCTTTGGCCGCGCCCAGTTTCAGCGCCGCGATAGCGAGGATCCCGGATCCGCATCCGAAGTCGATCACCGTCTTGCCGTCCAAATCCAGACTGTCCAGCCACTGCAGGCACAGAGAAGTCGTCGGGTGAGTACCGGTCCCAAATGCCAGGCCCGGATCCAGCATCACGTTTACCGCGTTTTCATCCGGAACGTCACGCCAGCTCGGGCAGATCCACAGACGTTTACCGAACTGCATCGGGTGGAAGTTATCCATCCACTCGCGTTCCCAGTCTTTGTCTTCCAGCTGTTCGATTTTGTGTGCAAAACCCGCACCCAGCAGCGGATGATTTTCCAGGATCGCGACAACCTCTTTCATGTCAGTTTCTGCATCAAACAGGCCAATAACGTCGGTATCACCCCACAGGCGGGTTTCGCCCGGCAGTGGCTCAAACACCGGCGTGTCATGCGTGTCCTGGAAGGTGATGGAGACCGAACCGGCTTCCATCAGCGCATCGCTTAGCTCTTCGGCGTTAGCGCCGGTTGTATTCAGTTTTAGTTGGATCCACGGCATGGCAAAACTCTTTATTTATCAGTAGAAATCGTAGCGGGCTGTGTGACAGGCTGACCGAAACGGTTCCCGACCACAAACGCCAGTAAACTTAACAGTAACGAAGGCACAATAGGATGGAAGCCCAGGTACTGAATTTTAAATGTAGCTAGCACGGCATACAGCACACCGCCGACAATCATGCCGCTCAGGGCGCCGGCAGCGTTAGCACGCTCCCAGTAAAGGCCCAATACCAGCGGCCACAGGAAGACGGCTTCAAGGCCGCCAAACGCCAGCAGGTTCAGCCAGATGATCATCTCCGGCGGACGCCATGCGGCTAACAGCAGCAGCGCGCCTAAAACGAGCGTAATCACCGCCGACATACGCTTAAGGCGTCGTTCATTTTGAACCTGCTCAGGACGCAGGTTCAGATAGAGATCTTTAATGATCGTAGCGGAACTCTGCAGTAGCTGGGCGTTAATGGTCGACATTATGGCGGCCATTGGCGCGGCGAGGAATATCCCCGCGGCAAAAGGCGGAAGCACTTTGACCATCAGGGTCGGGATCACCAAATCGGGAACCGTAAGGTCGGGGATCACCGCACGTCCTAACGCACCCGCCAGATGCATGCCGAACATCAGGATTGCAACAACGACCGTCCCGATAATAATACCCCGGTGAACGGCTTTGCTGTCTTTATACGAGATACAACGCACGGCGGTATGCGGCAGGCCAATAACACCAAAGCACACCAGCACCCAGAACGACGTCATAAATGTTGGCGAAAGGATATCATCCGCACCCTGTGGGGAAATCAGTTTCGGGTCAATCGCTTCCAGAGTTTCAACGGCATGGCTCAGACCACCTGCGGCGTGAACAATCCCCACCAGCAGAACGATTGTGCCAACGAGCATCACCATCCCCTGCAGCGTATCGTTCAGCACGCTGGCGCGAAATCCGCCAAGGGCGGTATACAGCGCAATGCTCACCCCAAAGATGATAAGGCCCGTCTCATAGGGGATCCCTGCAGCGGTTTCCAGCAGGCGTGCCCCGCCGATGAACTGCACCGTCATTGCACCAATAAACGCGACCAGCAGGCTTAAGCTTGCCAGCCACACCAGCAGACGGCTCTGGTAGCGCGCAAACAGCATATCGTTGAGCGTCACGGCGTTATAACGGCGTGCCAGAATGGCAAACTTTTTACCCAGTATACCCAGCGAGAGCCAGACGGCAGGCAGCTGAATCATTGCCAGCAGCACCCAGCCTAACCCGTATTTATAGGCTGCACCGGGGCCACCGATAAACGAGCTGGCGCTGATATAGGTGGCGGTAAGCGTCATGGCCAGCACGACACCGCCCATCGAGCGACTGCCGAGGAAATACTCATTCAGGAAGGTGCCGGTCGTTCTCTTACGCATTGCATAAACGGACAAACCAAACACGACCACCAGGTACGCGACCAGCGGCAGAATGACTTCAAGCTGCATCATCATCCTCCAGCGGGATATCCCGGTAGATAAATTTCACCATTGCCCAGCACAGCAGGATAAAGACCAGCGGCACCAGCAGGCAGGCCATTTCGAACCAGTGAGGCAGGCCGGTAATGCCGATAGCTGAGTCAGGTAAGTAAGCGGTCACCAACCATGCGGCAAGATAGAGAAGGGTCAGCCACAGCGCCCATCGCGCTTCTTTATGGGCCTGAACAAAACGCTTGTCCATTTTTTGTCCCTTGTGGATGAATAAAGCGGGGATTGTACATGATGGGGCTTTCCGATCCCCAGAAATAAAAAAAGGCCGGATTATCCGGCCTTTTTGGCGTGACTGCGCGATTACTTCTCTTGCAGACCGAGTTTTTTCTCCAGATAGTGGATGTTAGTCCCACCATTCTGGAAGTGCTCGTCGCTCATGATACGCATCTGCAGTTCAACGTTGGTTTTGATACCGTCGATGATCAGCTCCTGCAGGGCGTTCTTCATGCGGGCAATTGCCACGTCACGGTTTTCGCCGTAGCAGATAAGCTTACCGATCATGGAGTCATAGTACGGCGGTACGGTGTAACCCGCGTAGATATGAGACTCCCAACGCACACCAAAGCCACCCGGCGCGTGGAAACGCGTGATTTTACCCGGGCTTGGCAGGAAGGTATTCGGGTCTTCGGCGTTGATACGGCATTCCACCGCATGGCCTTTGACCACAACTTCTTCCTGTTTGATGGACAGAGGCTGACCCGCAGCGATACGCAGCTGTTCTTTGATCAGGTCAACGCCGGTAATCATTTCGGTAACCGGGTGTTCTACCTGAATACGGGTGTTCATCTCAATGAAGTAGAACTCGCCGTTTTCGAACAGGAACTCGAAAGTACCCGCGCCGCGATAGCCGATATCGACACAGGCTTTAGCACAACGCTCGCCGATGTAGCGACGCAGTTCCGGCGTAATGCCCGGTGCTGGCGCTTCTTCAACCACTTTCTGGTGACGACGCTGCATGGAGCAGTCACGTTCTGCCAGATAGATAGCGTTACCCTGACCGTCAGCCAGCACCTGAATTTCGATGTGGCGTGGGTTTTCCAGGTATTTTTCCATGTACACCATGTCATTGCTGAAAGCTGCTTTCGCTTCCGCTTTGGTCATGGAGATGGACTGAGCCAGTTCAGCATCGCTACGCACAACGCGCATACCGCGACCGCCGCCGCCGCCGGACGCCTTGATGATAACCGGATAGCCAATGCGTTTCGCATGAGCACGGTTAGCATCCATGTCGTCGGTCAGAGGACCGTCAGAGCCCGGTACGGTTGGAACACCGGCTTTTTTCATCGCGGTGATTGCGGACACTTTGTCGCCCATCAGGCGGATAGTGTCAGCTTTCGGGCCGATGAAGATAAAGCCAGAGCGCTCAACCTGCTCAGCAAAGTTGGCGTTCTCAGAGAGGAAGCCATAACCCGGATGAATTGCCACCGCGCCGGTGATTTCAGCGGCGCTGATGATAGCCGGGATGTTCAGATAGCTTTTTACGGACGGAGCCGGGCCAATACAGACCGTCTCATCCGCCAGCAATACGTGTTTTAAATCGCGATCCGCGCTTGAGTGCACAGCGACGGTCTTGATGCCCAGTTCTTTACAGGCACGAAGAATACGCAGTGCAATCTCGCCGCGGTTGGCGATAACAATTTTATCCAGCATGTTCGCCTCGTTACTCGATGACGACCAGCGGCTCGTCAAATTCAACCGGCTGACCACTTTCGACCAGAATCGCTTTCACAGTGCCTGATTTGTCTGCTTCGATCTGGTTCATCATTTTCATCGCTTCAACGATGCACAGGGTATCGCCTGCGTTGACTTTCTGACCCACTTCGATGAACGCTTTCGCGTCCGGGCTCGGGGTGCGGTAGAAAGTACCAACCATTGGGGAACGTACGATGTGACCACTGATTTCTGCTGCAGCGGCAGGTGCAGCTTCAACTGCTGGTGCAACGGCTGCGGAAAGCGCAGGCTGCTGCACTGGCGCAGCATAAGCCTGCTGCATTACCGGGAAGCTAGCGGCTGGGGCTGCACGGCTGATGCGTACAGACTCTTCGCCTTCAGAAATTTCCAGTTCGGAGATGCCTGATTCTTCAACCAGCTCGATCAGTTTTTTAATCTTACGAATATCCATGAGTGGGTTCCGTACTCTTGTTTAGTGTGATTGTGACAAGCGTTTTACCGCTGTCTGTAAAGCGTATGAATAGCCGTCAGCGCCCAGTCCGCAAATAACGCCAGCGGCGATATCTGATAGATAGGAATGGTGGCGGAACGGCTCTCGGGCGTGCACGTTGCTCAGGTGGATCTCGATAAACGGGATACTCACTGCGAGCAGTGCGTCGCGAATAGCAACACTGGTGTGCGTAAACGCGGCCGGATTGATCAGGATATAGTCCACAATGTCTTTAGCCTGATGAATACGGTCGATGATTGCGTACTCCGCGTTCGACTGAAAATGATCCAAATCCACATTCAGCGACGTTGCTTCCGTGCTCAGACGGTTAACAATTTCACTCAATGTTAGCGAGCCGTACTTCTCTGGCTCGCGGGTGCCGAGCATGTTCAGGTTCGGTCCGTTTAAAACTAAGATATGGAACTTATCAGCCATTGTGCCGCTATCTCCTGCGATTCTCCGGTAAAAAACAAAATATACCTTCGAAGCACGATTGTCACCTTTTCAGAGGCCTAAAACCGCTGTCGGGTAAACCAAAGTCGCACATTATAACGATTTCGTAGCATTTGGCAGCTAAATACTGGTCTTATCAGGGAAGATTATCAACCGCTATCCGAAAAAGATTCGCGGTTGACAGGGATTCTGCGGGAAAACGCACAGTTTCGCGAATTATCGCAACCACTGACGGAACTTCTTGTAACGCCATGCTAAAAGCACCACAGCCAGCAGCGCGTAGAGTATGGGCTGCGGGGAGAGGATCTTCACCGACCACAGATAATGGATGGGAGCGAGGATCGCGACAAGATAGACGAAGTTGTGCAGCAGTTGCCAGCGCCTGCCCAATGTACGTTGTGCATATTGCGTTGATGTCAGTGCTAAGGCCAGTAACACCAGCCAGCTCACGATACCTAACGTCAGGTACGGACGGGTGACCAGTTCGCGGCCCAGCAGTGCCAGGTTGTTAATGCCCAGTTCCAGCAAGGCGTAGCTGGTCAAATGGAGCGTCGCCCAGGCAAAACACCATAGTCCCAAAAGCCGGCGGGTGCGTATCAATAATGGCTGTTTAGCGTAGCGCGCTAACGGTGACACCAGCAAGGTCGCCAGTAAAAATTTCAGAGCCATCCGACCGGTAAAGTGCTGGATATCCTTTGCCGGATCAGCGCTAAAAAGCCCCTGGCTGGCGGCCCAGAATAACCAGATAAAAGGAAGCAACCCGGCTAAGTGCAACAGCACTTTCAGCCAGGTTATCTGTTTTGCCGTTAAACGCACTCAGAAGTTCTCCCGTAAGTTAAGGCCACGGTAAAGCGACGCCACTTCATCAGCGTAGCCGTTAAACAGCAGTGTCGGCTGACGCTTCACATCCAGCGCGCCGCCGGAACCGATAAATCGCTCAGTGGCCTGCGACCAGCGGGGATGATCGACGTGCGGGTTCACATTGGCAAAAAAGCCATATTCGTCGGGCGCCGCCAGGTTCCAGGTCGTGGGTGGACGTTCGCGGGTGAGTTTAATGCTGACGATAGATTTAATCCCTTTAAAACCATACTTCCACGGCACCGTTAAGCGAACAGGCGCGCCGTTCTGCGGCGGGAGTGCTTTGCCGTAAACACCGACGGTCAGCAGCGTAAGAGGATGCATCGCTTCGTCAAGCCGTAACCCTTCGACATACGGATACGCAAGCCCACCGCCGATAAACCGATCTTTCTGGCCCGGCATCTCGTCCGGGGCGTAGCGCGTCTGGAAAGAGACATATTTTGCGTTGCTGGTGGGTTCAACCATCGCCAGCAGTTTATGCAGCGGGAAGCCTACCCAGGGCACAACCATCGACCAGGCTTCCACGCAGCGCATGCGGTAGATACGCTCTTCCAGTGGGAAACGGGTGGTGAGATCGTGATGGTCCAGCGTCAGCGGTTTTGCCACTTCACCGTCGATTTTCAGCGTCCACGGATCGGTTTTCATACTCCCCGCGTTGGCCGCAGGATCGGCCTTATCGAGACCAAATTCGTAGAAATTGTTATAGCCGGTCACTTTGTCTTCCGGCGTCAGCATCAGTGTGTTTTGCCACTGAGCGGGTTTCGTAAAGGTGAGTGGGGCGCCAGAAGGGGCTTTCGGGCGATCGTTACCTTTAAACCAGTCGAGCAGGTCGGCATGAGCCGCAGGGGAAAGCGTCAGTGCGGTGGCGCTGATGCCAAGCATTTTCAGGATCTGGCGGCGCTGTAACATAAAGACAGATTCCGACGTTACGTCGGCTTCCGTCAGTTTTCGGGTTTTCATGGCATCCTCCGTCATGCGTTTTTCTAAGCATGACGGAGGAGAGGGATTAGCGCGAATATGTCACGAAAATTTGAAGATTAGGCAATTTTCACCAGTGCGCGGCCATGGAACTGGTTGTCCATGATCTTGCTGGCATATTCAGGCGCCTGGCTAAGCGTGATTTCGGTTGCGCTCTGAGTAAAGAACGTGTCCGGCAAATCGCGCTGCAGACGTTCCCAGGCCGCAATGCGGCGCGCCGCCGGGGTCATTACGGAATCAACACCCTGCAGGCGAACGTTACGCAGAATAAAGGGCATCACGGTGGTGGGCAGGGCAAAACCGCCCGCCAGACCACAGGCTGCCACGCAGCCGCCGTAGTTCATCTGCGCCAGCACTTTTGCCAGCACTTTGTCACCGACGGTATCTACCGCACCTGCCCAGAGCTGTTTTTCCAGTGGACGGGTTTCGGCAAACTCGTCGCGGCTCAGGATGCGATTAGCGCCGAGCTGACGCAGGTACGCGTGGGTGCTCTCGCGCCCGGAAACTGCCGCAACCTGGTAACCCAGTTTGTGCAGCAATGTCACCGCCGTGCTGCCCACACCACCGCTGGCACCGGTCACGACGATCTCACCCGATTCAGGGCGAATACCGGCATCTTCCAGCGCCATCACGCACAGCATGGCGGTAAAGCCTGCGGTACCGATGATCATCGCTTTACGACCATCCAGGCCTTGTGGCATCGGCACCAGCCAGTCGCCTTTCACGCGCGCCTGTGTCGCCAGCCCACCCCAGTGATTTTCACCCACGCCCCAGCCCGTGAGCAGCACCTGCTGGCCGGCATGGAAGCGCGGATCTTCGCTCGCATGAACCCGGCCCGCAAAATCGATACCTGGCACCATAGGGAAATTTCGGATGATTTTACCCTTCCCGGTAATAGCCAGCGCATCTTTATAATTTAAACTGGACCAGTCGATGTCGACGGTCACTTCGCCTGCCGGCAGTCGGCTCTCTTCAACGGCCTGCACCGAGGCAAGCGTTTTGCCGTCCTGCTGTTCTAAGATCAAAGCCTGCATACAGGGTCCTCACGACTCAGATGATTGGAAAATAGCTCCTGAAGACTATACTCCCTCAGGGAAAAGCAATGCCGATTTAACGCAATAAATTGCCAGATACGCCAGGTTTGATAGTATGCCGCATTTGAAATGCAAGTTAGCGCTTACTCGCTAACCCCTCAACCCACGGAGTTATCTCAAGGATGCGATTAACGACGAAGTTCTCGGCTTTTATCACCTTACTGACGGGGCTGACCATTTTTGTCACGCTCCTTGGCTGTTCTCTGAGCTTTTATAACGCCATTCAGGACAAGCTGGTTAATCGGGTGCAGTCTGTCGCGTCGGTGATTGATAATCGTCTCCTCACCACCCCGCTGCCGGCGCTGTCCCGCGAGCTGGATGAGTTGATGGTGCCTGTCGATATTGTCCAAATCGACATTCTGCAGGGAAAGCATAATGTTTTAAGCCATGCCCGGCAGGACAGCTATCGGCCTGCGGGCGTGGTAAGCCAGTACCGGGAAGTGACGGTGCACTCCCTTAAAAACCCGGGCATGACCATAAACATGGTCTACCTCGATCCGATGGCCAGCTACTTCCGCTCGATGATGACCACTGCGCCGCTCACCGTCGCCGTCGCGTTTATTGTCCTGCTGATTTTTCTCGCGGTTCGCTGGCTGCGCCGTCAGCTCTCTGGTCAGGAACTGCTGGAGATGCGTTCCGTGCGAATACTGAACGGTGAACGCGGCCCGCAGGTGCGTGGCTCGATCCATGAATGGCCTGCGCGTGCCAGCAGTGCGCTGGATACGCTGCTCTCAGAAATTCAGTTCGCCAGCGACCAGCGCAGCCGTATGGACACGCTGATCCGCTCTTACGCTGCGCAGGATAATAAAACCGGGCTCAATAACCGTCTTTTCTTTGATAATCAACTGGCCACGTTGCTGGACGATCCGGAAAAAGTCGGGACGCACGGTGTTGTCATGATGATTCGCCTGCCCGATTTCGATCTGCTGCGCGACACCTGGGGACAGCGCGTGGCGGAAGAGAATCTCTTTACGCTGATCAACCTGCTCTCCACCTTTATTATGCGTTATCCGGGTGCGCTGCTGGCTCGTTATCACCGCAGCGACTTTGCCGTGCTGCTGCCTCACCGTACGCTGAAAGAGTCAGAAAGCATCGCCAGCCAGCTGCTGAAAGCGGTGGATGCGCTGCCGCAGAGCAAAATGCTCGACAGGGACGATATGGTTCATATGGGCATCTGTGCCTGGCGCGGCGGCCAGTCGACGGAACAGGTGATGGAACATGCTGAAGCGGCAACCCGCAACGCCGTGTTGCAGGGCGCTAACGGCTGGGCTGTGTATGACGATTCGTTACCGGAAAAAGGGCGCGGCAATGTGCGCTGGCGAACGTTGATAGAGCAAATGCTCAGCCGCGGCGGGCCGCGCATTTATCAAAAACCGGCGGTGATGAAAAACGGGAACGTTCATCACCGTGAGCTGATGTGCCGTATTTTTGACGGTACGGAAGAGGTCATCTCCGCGGAATATTTACCGATGGTGCTGCAGTTTGGGCTTTCTGAAGAGTATGACCGCCAGCAGATCACCCGACTCATGCCGTTTTTATCCTTCTGGCCCGAAGAAAACCTGGCGCTACAGGTTACCGTGGAGTCGTTAATTCGCCCGCGTTTTCAGCGCTGGTTGCGTGATACATTAATGCAATGCGAAAAATCGCAACGCAAACACATTATTTTTGAACTTGCTGAGGCGGATGTGGGTCAACACATCAGCCGGTTACGTCCGGTAGTACGGTTGATTAATGCGCTAGGTGCCCGTGTCGCGGTCACGCAGGCGGGTTTAACGCTGGTCAGTACTAACTGGATTAAGGAACTGGATGTGGAGTTATTAAAGCTGCATCCGGGGCTGGTAAGGAACATTGAAAAGCGCACGGAAAACCAGCTGCTGGTACAGAGTCTGGTAGAAGCGTGCAAGGGAACGCGAACACAAGTCTTTGCCACGGGCGTGCGCTCCAGAAGCGAATGGCAGATGTTGACAGAGCGCGGTGTGACGGGCGGTCAGGGGGATTTTTTTGCCTCCTCTCAGCCGCTTGACACCAATGTGAAAAAATATTTGCAAAGATACTCTGTTTGACCTGCCGTTTAATCCGTTTTCACGTAGAATATCGCGCCTGTAGCTTTGAGTATGACGAGCAAAAAGCCAGTGAACGACCTTTAGCGGGTTACAAATGTCAGTGAGGGACGCTACTGTGTACTCAGCCCTGAGGGAATCAGGGAAAGATTTGTAACATCAGGATACGTACTGCACAAATTTTCACCGCTGCAGATGATTTTTGCGCCTTGTCGCTGCTGCGTGTGGTTGGTAAAGTAAGCGGATTTTGTTTTCCGCCCCAGCTTTCAGGATTATCCCTTAGTATGTTGAAAAAATTTCGTGGCATGTTTTCCAATGACCTGTCCATTGACCTGGGTACCGCGAATACCCTTATTTACGTTAAAGGACAAGGCATCGTATTGAATGAGCCTTCCGTTGTGGCCATTCGTCAGGATCGTGCCGGCTCGCCGAAAAGCGTAGCCGCTGTGGGTCATGACGCGAAGCAGATGCTGGGACGTACCCCTGGCAACATCGCCGCAATCCGCCCAATGAAAGACGGCGTTATCGCTGACTTCTTCGTGACTGAAAAAATGCTTCAGCACTTCATCAAGCAGGTTCACAGCAACAGCTTCATGCGCCCAAGCCCGCGTGTTCTGGTGTGTGTGCCGGTTGGCGCCACCCAGGTTGAACGTCGCGCAATCCGTGAATCAGCCCAGGGTGCAGGCGCGCGTGAAGTGTTCCTGATTGAAGAGCCAATGGCGGCGGCAATCGGTGCGGGTCTGCCTGTTTCTGAAGCGACCGGTTCTATGGTGGTGGATATCGGTGGTGGTACCACTGAAGTGGCCGTTATCTCCCTGAACGGCGTGGTGTACTCCTCTTCCGTGCGTATCGGTGGCGATCGTTTCGACGAAGCCATCATTAATTATGTGCGTCGTAACTACGGTTCCCTGATCGGCGAAGCGACCGCTGAGCGTATCAAGCATGAAATCGGTTCCGCTTACCCGGGCGATGAAGTGCGTGAAATCGAAGTTCGCGGCCGTAACCTGGCTGAAGGTGTTCCACGCGGCTTTACCCTGAACTCCAACGAAATTCTGGAAGCGCTGCAGGAACCTCTGACCGGTATCGTGAGCGCAGTGATGGTTGCCCTGGAACAGTGCCCACCAGAACTGGCGTCTGATATCTCCGAGCGCGGTATGGTTCTGACCGGTGGTGGTGCGCTGCTGCGTAACCTCGACCGCCTGTTAATGGAAGAGACAGGTATTCCTGTCGTAGTTGCAGAAGATCCACTGACTTGCGTCGCCCGTGGTGGTGGCAAGGCGCTGGAAATGATCGACATGCACGGCGGCGACTTGTTCAGCGAAGAGTAGTCATTGTGAAAGGGTAGCGTATCGCTACCCTTTCTCTCTGACACGAGAATACGCATAGCCTATGAAGCCAATTTTTAGCCGTGGCCCATCGCTACAGTTTCGCCTCATTCTGGCGGTCCTGGTTGCGCTTGGGGTCATTATTGCCGATAGCCGCCTCGGTACGTTCAGTCAGATCAGAACGTACATGGATACCGCCGTCAGTCCTTTCTACTTTATTTCAAATGGTCCCCGTGAGTTGCTCGACTCCGTTTCTCAAACGTTGTCTTCACGTGACCAACTCGAACTCGAAAACCGGGCATTACGTCAGGAACTGCTGTTGAAAAACAGCGAGCTGCTGATGCTGGGACAATATAAGCAGGAAAACGCGCGTCTGCGCGAGCTGCTTGGCTCGCCGCTGCGTCAGGATGAGCAGAAGATGGTGACGCAGGTGATCTCCACCGTCAACGATCCTTACAGCGATCAGGTGGTGATCGACAAAGGAAGCGTGAACGGTGTGTATGAAGGTCAGCCTGTTATCAGCGATAAAGGCGTTGTAGGCCAGGTTGTTGCTGTGGCCAAACTGACCAGCCGCGTTCTGCTGATCTGCGATGCCACGCATGCGTTGCCGATTCAGGTACTGCGTAATGACATTCGCGTCATCGCGGCCGGTAACGGGTGTACCGACGATCTCCAGCTGGAACATCTGCCGGCTAACACGGACATTCGTGTGGGCGACGTTCTGGTGACGTCGGGTCTGGGTGGACGTTTCCCTGAAGGGTATCCGGTTGCGGTTGTCTCTTCGGTGAAGCTTGATACGCAGCGTGCCTATACCGTGATTCAGGCGCGTCCAACCGCAGGTTTACAGCGTCTTCGCTACCTGCTGCTGCTGTGGGGCGCCGACCGCAATGGTGCTAACCCCATGACGCCTGAAGATGTTCATCGCGTCGCGAATGAACGCCTGATGCAAATGATGCCGCAGGTTCTGCCGGCACCGGATGCTATGGGACCCCCTGCGCCAGTACCGGCCCCTGCTACGGGGCTAACGCAGCCGCTGCCGGATGCACCGCCACCGCCTAAACTCTCCTCGGGAGGGCAGTAGTGGCAAGTTACCGTAGCCAGGGACGCTGGGTTATCTGGCTCTCATTTCTCATTGCGCTGTTACTGCAAATCATGCCCTGGCCGGACGACATTCTCGTTTTCCGGCCAAACTGGGTATTGCTCATTTTGCTCTACTGGATCCTTGCCCTGCCGCACCGCGTAAATGTCGGCACAGGTTTTGTGATGGGTGCCATACTGGATCTCATTAGTGGCTCTACGCTTGGCGTGCGCGCCTTGTCCATGAGTATTATTGCGTACCTCGTCGCACTTAAATTCCAGCTCTTTCGTAACCTCGCGCTCTGGCAACAGGCGCTGGTGGTGATGTTGTTGTCGCTTGCTGCGGATATCGTTGTTTTCTGGGCAGAGTTTTTAGTGATCAACGTCTCTTTCCGACCGGAAGTGTTCTGGAGTAGTGTAGTAAACGGTGTGCTCTGGCCGTGGCTGTTCCTGCTGATGCGTAAGGTTCGCCAGCAGTTTGCTGTGCAATAAAAGGTTTCTATGACGTCTCTATATCTTGCTTCTGGTTCTCCGCGTCGTCAGGAGTTGCTCACTCAGCTGGGCGTCTCCTTTGAACGCATTGTTACGGGCATCGAAGAGAAACGCGCTGAAGGCGAAAGTGCCCAGCAGTACGTTTCTCGACTGGCGCGTGAGAAAGCGCAGGCAGGCGTGGCGCAAACGCCGCGTGACTTGCCGGTGCTGGGGGCAGATACCATCGTTATTCTTAACGGTGAAGTGCTTGAGAAACCGCACGACGCTGAACATGCGGCGCGCATGCTGCGCAAAATGTCCGGACAAACACATCAGGTAATGACCGCCGTCGCGCTGGCGGACAGCCAGCACGTGCTGGATTGCCTGGTGGTGACGGACGTGACATTCAGAGTGCTTACCGACGACGAGATCGCCGCTTATATCACCAGCGGTGAACCGATGGATAAGGCAGGTGCATACGGTATTCAGGGGCTGGGTGGCTGTTTTGTCAGGAAGATTAATGGCAGCTATCACGCCGTAGTCGGCTTACCGCTGGTGGAAACGTATGAGTTGCTGAGCAATTTTAACTCACTGCGTGAGGGAAGGGATAATTATGACGGCTGAATTGTTGGTAAACGTAACGCCATCGGAAACCCGTGTGGCCTATATTGATGGTGGCATTCTTCAGGAAATTCATATTGAGCGTGAAGCGCGGCGCGGAATAGTAGGCAATATCTACAAAGGTCGTGTCAGTCGTGTACTACCGGGTATGCAGGCGGCTTTTGTAGATATTGGACTGGATAAGGCGGCATTTTTACATGCCTCCGACATTATGCCGCATACCGAGTGCGTCGCGGGCGAAGAGCAAAAGCAGTTTGCCGTGCGCGATATCTCCGAACTGGTGCGTCAGGGCCAGGATCTGATGGTGCAGGTCGTCAAAGATCCGCTGGGCACGAAAGGCGCCCGTCTGACGACCGACATTACCTTGCCTTCCCGTTATCTGGTCTTTATGCCTGGCGCGTCGCACGTGGGCGTTTCGCAGCGCATTGAGAGCGAAAGCGAGCGCGAGCGTCTTAAAAAAGTGGTCAGCGCTTACTGCGATGAACAGGGCGGGTTTATCATCCGTACCGCCGCAGAAGGGATCAGTGAAGACGATCTGGCGTCTGATGCGGCTTATCTCAAGCGCGTCTGGACCAAAGTCATGGAGCGTAAAAAACGCAACCAGACCCGCTACCAGCTTTACGGCGAACTGGCGCTTGCTCAGCGCGTCCTGCGTGATTTTGCCGATGCACAGCTCGACAGAATTCGCGTGGATTCCCGCCTGACCTATGAAGCACTGCTGGAATTTACCGCCGAATACATTCCCGAAATGCCTGGCCTGCTGGAGCATTACACGGGGCGTCAGCCTATCTTCGATCTCTATGACGTCGAAAATGAGATCCAGCGAGCGCTGGAACGCAAGGTTGAACTGAAGTCCGGCGGCTATCTGATCATCGATCAGACCGAAGCGATGACGACGGTGGATATCAACACCGGCGCGTTTGTCGGCCATCGCAACCTGGATGACACCATCTTTAATACCAACATCGAAGCCACGCAGGCCATCGCCCGCCAGCTTCGCCTGCGCAATCTGGGTGGCATTATCATCATCGACTTTATCGATATGAGTAATGAAGACCATCGCCGTCGTGTGCTGCACTCGCTGGAGCAGGCACTGAGTAAAGATCGCGTGAAAACCAGCATCAACGGCTTCTCACAGCTGGGGCTGGTGGAAATGACGCGTAAGCGTACCCGCGAAAGCGTGGAGCACGTGCTGTGCAATGAATGCCCAACCTGCCACGGACGTGGCACAGTAAAGACGGTTGAGACCGTCTGCTACGAGATCATGCGTGAAATCGTTCGCGTTCATCATGCCTACGACTCCGATCGTTTTCTGGTCTATGCTTCCCCTGCGGTGGCTGAAGCGCTGAAAGGCGAAGAGTCGCACGCGCTGGCGGAAGTGGAAATCTTTGTCGGCAAACAGGTAAAAGTTCAAATCGAACCGCTCTATAACCAGGAGCAGTTTGACGTCGTGATGATGTAAGACGCGGTACGCCGCGTGACCAAAGCTGACAAGGAGAGATGAGTGAGGCGATTGCCGGGGATTTTATTGCTTACAGGGGCAACGCTGGTCGTGATTGTCGCGTTGCTCGTGAGCGGGCTGCGCCTCGTTTTACCGCATCTGGACAGCTGGCGTCCGCAGCTGCTGGCAAAAATCGAATCCACCACCGGTGTCCCGGTGGACGTGAGCCAGATAAGCGCCAGCTGGCAGAATTTTGGCCCGACGCTTGATGTCCGGGATATCAATGCCAGCCTGAAAGATGGCGGCTATCTGAAAATCAAACGCGTTACCCTGGCGCTGGATGTCTGGCAAAGCCTGCTCCATTTTCGCTGGCAGTTCCGCGATCTCACCTTTTATCAGCTTCAGTTTCTGACCAATACCCCGCTGTCCGGCGGCGATAGCAATCAGAGCCTTGAAACCAACCGCTTCAGCGATCTCTTCCTGCGTCAGTTCGATCATTTCGATCTGCGCGACAGCGAAGTGAGCTTTATTACCCTCTCCGGGCAGCGCGCTGAACTGGCGATCCCACAGCTGACCTGGCTCAACGGCAAAGAACGCCATCGCGCGGAAGGACAGGTGAATCTCTCCAGCCTGAACGGCCAGCACGGCGTGATGCAGGTTCGTATGGATCTGCGCGACGACGACGGTTTGTTAAATAACGGCAAGGTATGGCTGCAGGCCGACGACGTGGATGTTAAGCCGTGGCTCGGCGACTGGTTACAGCAAAATATGCAGCTGGAAACCGCCCGTTTTAGCCTTGAAGGCTGGATGACCCTGACGAAAGGGGTATTTGCCAGCGGCGATATCTGGCTTAAGCAGGGGGGCGCAAGCTGGAAGGGCGAAAAACAGCAGCATCAACTTTCGGTCGATAACCTCACCGCGCACGTGACGAAAGAGAAAGAGGGCTGGCAGTTTGCCATTCCGGACACACGCATCACCATGGATAACAAACCCTGGCCGCGCGGTGCTCTGACGCTGGCCTGGATGCCGGAGCAGGATGTCGGTGGGGCGACCAGCAAACGCAGTGACGAGCTGCGTATTCGCGCCAGCAACCTTGATCTGGCCGCAATAGAAGGTCTGCGCTCGATGGCCGCCAAGCTCTCTCCGGACCTGGGGGAGATCTGGCTGGCAACGCAGCCAAGCGGAAAGATAGATTCGCTGGCGCTGGATATCCCGCTTCAGGCCACGGAAAAGACCCGTTTTCAGGCCGCATGGAAAGGTCTGGCCTGGAAGCAGTGGAAGATGTTACCGGGCGCGGAAAACTTCAGCGGTAAGCTGGAAGGGAGCGTTGAGAACGGCAGGCTAACGGTCGATATGCATGACGCCAGAATGCCTTACGAAACGGTCTTCCGTGCGCCGCTGGAAATTGAACAAGGCAATGCGGTGCTCAACTGGCTGCGTAACGATAAAGGCTTCCAGCTGGATGGGCGCCATATCGATGTGAAAGCCAAAGCGGTGCATGCGCGTGGCGATTTCCGCTATCTGCAGCCTGAAGGTGAAGAGCCGTGGCTGGGTATTCTGGCCGGGATCAGCACTAACGACGGTTCTCAGGCCTGGCGCTACTTCCCCGAGAACCTGATGGGCAAAGCGCTGGTAGACTATCTGAGCGGCGCGATCCAGGGCGGTCAGGCGGATAATGCCACCCTGGTCTACGGCGGTAATCCGCATCTTTTCCCGTACAAGCACAATGAAGGTCAATTCCAGGTGCTGGTGCCGCTGCACAATGCCACCTTTGCCTTCCAGCCGGGCTGGCCTGCGCTGAAAAATCTCGACATTGAACTTAATTTTATCAATGACGGATTATGGATGAAGGCAGACAACGTGGCGCTGGGCGGCGTAACGGCCAGTAACCTGACGGCAAACATTCCGGATTACTCAAAAGAGAAGCTTTTGATTGATGCCGACATTAACGGCCCCGGGAAAGCGGTCGGCCCCTATTTTGAAGACACGCCGCTGAAAGAGTCACTGGCAGCCACCCTTCAGCAGCTGCAGCTGGATGGCGATGTGAGTGCTCGCTTACATCTTGATATCCCGCTCGACGGTGAAATGACCACCGCCAAAGGCGACGTCCGTCTCAATAACAACAGCCTGTATATTAAGCCGCTTGAAAGCACCCTGAAGAATCTCAGCGGGCAATTTAGCTTTGAGAACGGTAATCTGAAGAGCGAGCCGCTCACGGCCAGCTGGTTTAATCAGCCTGTGAATATTGATTTCTCGACCACCGAGGGCGAGAAAGCTTATCAGGTAGCCGTCAACCTGGACGGCAACTGGCAGCCATCGCGCATGGATGTTCTGCCGAAGCCGATTGAGGAGTCCGTTAACGGTACAGTCTCCTGGAATGGCAAGGTGGCAATTGAACTGCCTTATCACGCCGGTGCGCGCTATAAAGTTGATATCACCGGCGATCTGAAAAACATTCAGAGCCAGTTGCCTGCACCGCTGGATAAATCGTCCGGTCAACCCCTGCCAATAAAGGTTAACGTCGATGGCAATCTTAACAGCTTCGCGCTGACCGGCAGTGCGGGTGAGAAAAACCATTTCAACAGCCGCTGGCTGCTTAACCGTAAGCTCACGCTCGACAGAGCCATCTGGACGACGGACAGCCGTACCACGCCGCCGCTGCCCGATCACACCGGCATTGAGCTTAATCTGCCACCAATGGACGGGGCCGAGTGGCTGGCTCTGTTCCAGAAGGGCGTAGGCCAAAACGTTGATGAGGCTGCCCAGTTCCCGCAGAGCATTACTGTTCGTACGCCGTCGCTGATGCTGGGTGGACAGCAGTGGAATAACCTGAGCATTGTTTCGCAGCCCACGGCGAACGGGTCAAAAGTCGAAGCCCAGGGCCGGGAGATCAATGGCACGCTGACCATGCGCGACAACGCGCCGTGGCAGGCGGCGATTCGCTATCTTTACTACAACCCGGCCACCGCGAGCGGAAAAGATCGTCCGTCAAATACGGCGCCGTTGAATAACCCAACCCGTATCGACTTCAGCGGCTGGCCCGATCTCCAGCTACGCTGTGCTGAGTGCTGGCTTTGGGGTCAAAAGTATGGCCGTATTGACGGCGATTTCGCCATTAAGGGGAATACGCTGAGCCTTGCGGGCGGGCTTATCGACACCGGCTTTGGCCGTCTGAGGGCCGCCGGGGAGTGGGTTAATAACCCGGGCGAGCAGCGAACCTCTTTGAAGGGCGACATCAAGGGCAATAAACTGGATTCCGTGGCTAACTTCTTTGGCATCAGCACGCCGCTGCGGGGGGCATCATTTGACGTGAATTACGATCTCCACTGGCGTGCGGCACCGTGGACGCCGGATGAAGCCTCACTGAACGGCATTCTGAAAACCCGCTTTGGCAAGGGTGAGATTGCCGATGTGAGTACCGGGCATGCGGGCCAGATACTGCGTCTGTTGAGCTTTGATGCCCTGCTGCGTAAGCTGCGTTTCGACTTTAGCGATACCTTCAGCGAAGGTTTCTATTATGACTCCATCCGCAGTACGGCATGGATCAAAGACGGGGTGCTGCATACCGACGATACGCTGGTGGACGGCCTGGAAGCGGATATTGCGATGAAAGGCTCGGTCAACCTCGTGCGCCGCGAACTGGATATGGAAGCGGTGGTGGCACCTGAAATTTCTGCCACCGTCGGCGTGGCGGCGGCTTTTGTGGTGAACCCGATTGTCGGTGCGGCGGTGTTTGCCGCCAGTAAAGTGCTGGGGCCGCTGTGGAGCAAAGTCTCTATTCTGCGCTATCGCATCACCGGGCCGGTGGATAAACCGCAGATTAATGAAGTGTTGCGCCAGCCGCGCAAAGATGCACAGCAATGATTTGACGTGGGCAGGTAATTGCCTCACTCTCAATAAATACGATTTATATACCGCCACGGGCGGCAACGAACGAGTAGCAATACGATGAGTCTGAACCTGGTAAGTGAACATTTGCTCGCAGTGAACGGCCTGAGCCATCAGGACCTGTTCTCCATTCTTGGTCAACTGACCGAACGCCGTCTCGACTACGGCGATCTCTATTTCCAGTCGAGCTATCACGAATCCTGGGTTTTAGAAGACAGCATCATTAAAGATGGCTCTTATAACATTGACCAGGGTGTCGGTGTACGTGCCGTCAGCGGCGAGAAAACCGGTTTTGCTTATGCCGACCAGATTAGCCTGGCCGCACTGGAGCAGAGCGCGCTGGCCGCGCGGACTATCGTGCGCGAAACCGGTGACGGTCGCGTGAAGACGCTGGGCGAAGTGCAGCACTCTGCGCTATATACCAGTATCGATCCCCTGCAGAGCATGAGCCGTGAAGAGAAACTGGATATCCTGCGTCGCGTGGATAAAGTCGCACGCGCTGCGGATAAACGCGTGCAGGAAGTCTCTGCCAGCCTGAGCGGTGTCTATGAACTGATCCTGGTCGCGGCGACAGACGGCACGCTGGCAGCGGATGTGCGTCCGCTGGTACGTCTTTCTGTCAGCGTGCAGGTTGAAGACGACGGTAAACGTGAGCGCGGTTCAAGCGGTGGCGGCGGTCGTTTTGGTTATGACTGGTTCCTGGGCGATGTTGACGGTGAAGCACGCGCTGACGCGTGGGCAAAAGAAGCCGTGCGCATGGCGCTGGTGAACCTGTCTGCCGTGGCGGCACCCGCCGGTACATTGCCGGTGGTACTCGGCGCAGGCTGGCCTGGCGTGCTGCTGCACGAAGCGGTGGGCCACGGCCTGGAAGGCGATTTTAACCGTCGCGGCACCTCCGTATTCAGCGGCCAGATGGGACAACGCGTCTCATCTGAACTCTGTACCGTGGTTGATGACGGCACGATGCAGGATCGCCGTGGCTCGATTTCAATCGACGATGAAGGTACGCCCGGGCAGTACAACGTGCTGATTGAAAATGGCGTCCTGAAAGGCTACATGCAGGACAAACTCAACGCGCGTCTGATGGGCGTTGCGCCAACGGGCAACGGCCGTCGTGAATCCTACGCGCATCTGCCGATGCCGCGTATGACGAACACTTACATGTTGCCGGGTAAATCCACACCGCAGGAGATCATCGAGTCCGTTGATTACGGCATCTTCGCGCCAAACTTTGGTGGCGGTCAGGTAGATATCACCTCCGGTAAGTTCGTCTTCTCCACTTCAGAAGCGTATCTGATTGAGAAAGGCAAAGTGACCAAAGCGGTGAAGGGGGCGACCCTGATTGGCTCCGGTATTGAAGCCATGCAGCAGATCTCCATGGTCGGTAACGATCTGAAACTGGATAACGGCGTTGGTGTCTGCGGTAAAGAGGGCCAGAGCCTGCCGGTTGGCGTCGGTCAGCCAACGCTGAAAGTGGATAACCTGACGGTGGGCGGCACCGCCTGACCTGAACCAATCTGAAAAAATGGCGCGACTGTAAAAGTCGCGCCATTTTTTTTAACGTGCGTTACCCAGCGGGATTTCCGGGTCGGGCTCGTGCGTGATGCGGTTACGTAGGTCACGACGAATGATTTCAATCGACCAGAACCAGATCAAATGCCCCACGATCTCTGAGACGTGTTCGTACCAGGGCAGTTCGAACAGCGGGGGTGTCAGCCCCATCAGCGGGAAGGAGATCATGTGAACAAAAAGCTGTGCTAACGCACCCGCCAGTAAACCTTGCCAGAGTTTAATTTTTGGGAAGACTTCAGCAACTACACAATACCCTACAGCAAAGACGATAGAGAAAATAATATGTGTTACGCCGACCGCGTTAAATATATGTCCGGCAAAGGTATAAACCGCGGCGTTAGGGTCAGCAATGCCCAGCCAGTCGCGTAAAAATACATAAGGAGGATTTAAAAAATTGCGGGAACAATCAATCTGACCTGCGGCTCTTATTAATTGCTCCGGTCCGCATGCGCTGGTGAATAAATCGGTAGGGCTTCGCGGCGGAAGCGGCACCTCTGCTCCCCATTTTACGAAGGCGGAGACAATCCCTGCAATCAAACCAATGAACGCGGCGAGTCCATAGCGCCTGCGTGAAGGCGGTGTTTGTTCAAATATATTCATTTCTTTTCCTTGTTTAACGTCATCCTGAGAAATACATTTTATTATTCATATCGGTAACAAATTAATAACAGCCTGACTGTCAGACTGTTTATAAGGTAAGGCGCAGATGGCGGCAGTGTCAATTCGCTATTCCTGGCAGGGGTGAAGGAATATTCCTGAATGACGGTCTGTATCATCCTGGAATATTCATCACAAATATACATTTCGGAAATTAAAGGTTATTCCTTTCGTCTTTCGCGCATTCCCTGAAACAACTCTGCCACGTCCACAAAATACTCGGTCAGATAGTTTATGCACACCTGAACCTTGAGCGGCAGTTTGTCTTTCTCGGTATACAACGCGTACACCGGACGCGGATCGGATTGATAGCGCGGGAAGAGGATCTCCAGTACACCGCTGTTGATCTCGTTGATCACCCACATTAACGGCACATACGCAATCCCGGCACCGGCCACCAGCCAGCGCGAAATAGTCATCGGATCGTTGGTGACGAACCGTCCTTCCGGCAGCAGTCTGGTGGAAATCCCTTCCGGGGCAATCAGCTCAAATTCATTGTCGGGGCGAACGCTGTACTCCAGCCAGGAGTGGTTGGTGAGATCGGCGGGTTTCTCCGGTACACCGTACTGAGCCAGATAGCTTTTCGAGGCGCAGACCACCATTGGCATACTGCCTAGCCGCCGGGAGAAGAGGCTGGAGTCCTGTAATGCCCCCACGCGGATCACCACGTCCAGCCCGTCGGCAATCAGGTCCGGGGCGGGAATGCCCGTGACCAGATTGACGGTTAATCCCGGGTACTCTTTCAGCATGTCAGCGGTCATGGCGGCGAGAACATTTTGTGCCATAGTTGAAGAACAACCGATGCGCAGCGTACCGATAGGCGTGTTGTTGAAGGCGTAAAGTTGTTCGTGCACATCCTGCACTTCGAGCAGCATGCGGCGACAACCCTGATAGTAAATCTTACCCGCTTCCGTCAGCCCAATGCTGCGGGTGCTGCGGTTGAGTAGCTTGACCTGCAGCTCATCTTCCAGTTTGGACACGGTCTGGCTGATGGAAGAGACGCTCATCTGAAGCTGACGTGCAGCGGCGGTAAAAGAGCCAAGTTCAACCACTTTGGCAAAGACCGACATCCGTTTTAGACGTTCCATTGTTAACTCTGACTTAAAAGTGATTTAGATCACATATTATAGATAACAGCATAACAGTTACGTTAATATATTATTAATTACATAACGGCTGCGCCATTCTCGCCCGGCGTTTCTTGCTCTCCTGCGGTGGCGTGCGCTAAAAAAGTCTGAAGCCTGCACTCTCTCTAATCAAGGTCAACATGAGTCTGTTTCCCGTTATCGTGGTGTTCGGTTTGTCGTTCCCACCGATATTTTTCGAGCTTCTTTTATCACTGGCGATTTTCTGGCTGGTGCGCAAGGTGCTGGTCCCCACCGGGATCTACGATTTTGTCTGGCATCCTGCATTGTTCAATACCGCGCTGTATTGCTGCCTGTTTTACCTGATATCGCGCATGTTTGTCTGAGGTTGATGTGAAAACGCTAACAAGAAAAATCTCCCGCACTGCCATCACCATGGCGCTCGTTATCCTCGCGTTCATCGCTATTTTCCGCGCCTGGGTCTATTACACTGAATCACCGTGGACGCGTGATGCGCGCTTTAGCGCCGATGTCGTGGCAATCGCCCCCGACGTGGCGGGTCTCATCACTGCGGTCAATGTCCACGATAACCAGCTGGTGAAAAAAGATCAGGTACTGTTCACCATCGACCAGCCGCGTTATAAGAAAGCGTTAGAAGAAGCCGAAGCGGATGTGGCCTATTATCAGGCGCTGGCTTCCGAGAAACGCCGTGAGGCAGGTCGCCGTAACCAACTGGGTGTTCAGGCGATGTCCCGCGAAGAGATTGACCAGTCCAATAACGTCCTGCAAACCGTGCTGCATCAGCTGGCCAAAGCGCAAGCGACACGCGATCTTGCCCGGCTCGATCTTGAGCGCACCGTGATCCGTGCACCAGCCGATGGCTGGATCACCAACCTGAATGTTTATGCCGGGGAGTTTATCACCCGCGGCTCAACCGCCGTGGCGCTGGTTAAACAGAACTCCTTCTACGTGCTCGCTTATATGGAAGAGACCAAACTGGAAGGCGTGCGTCCGGGGTTCCGGGCTGAAATTACGCCGCTTGGCAGCAACCGAGTGCTTAAAGGCACCGTCGACAGCGTAGCCGCGGGGGTCACTAACTCCAGCAGCTCTAACGATACTAAAGGGATGGCGACGGTGGATTCCAACCTGGAATGGGTACGTCTGGCCCAGCGTGTGCCGGTGCGTATCCACCTGGATGAACAGCAGGGCAATCTGTGGCCTGCCGGGACCACAGCGACGGTGGTGATCACCGGTGAAAAAGACCGTGACGCCAGCCAGGACTCCATCTTCCGTAAAATTGCCCATCGCCTGCGCGAGTTTGGTTAATCGTTATGGGTATCTTTTCCATCGCCAGCCAGCACATTCGCTTCGCCGTTAAGCTGGCGTGTGCCATTGTGCTGGCGCTGTTTGTCGGCTTCCACTTTCAGCTGGAAACCCCCCGCTGGGCCGTACTGACGGCGGCGATTGTGGCGGCAGGGCCTGCCTTTGCTGCGGGCGGGGAACCTTACTCCGGGGCGATCCGCTACCGTGGGATGCTGCGCATCATTGGGACATTTATTGGCTGTTTCGCCGCACTGACCATCATCATATTGATGATCCGCACGCCGCTGCTGATGCTGATGGTGTGCTGTATCTGGGCGGGCTTTTGTACCTGGCTCTCGTCGCTGGTGAAAGTGGAGAACTCCTACGCCTGGGGTCTGGCCGGTTATACCGCGCTGATTATTATCATCACCATTCAAAGCGAACCGCTGCTTGCCCCGCAGTTTGCCGTAGAGCGCTGCAGTGAGATTGTCATCGGTATTGTCAGTGCCATTGTCGCTGACCTGCTTTTCTCTCCTCGCTCCATTAAGCAGGAAGTGGATCGTGAACTGGATGCGCTGATTGTTGCCCAGTATCAGTTGATGCAGCTCTGTATTAAGCATGGTGACAGCGAAGAGGTGGATAAAGCCTGGAGCGCGCTGGTGCGCCGCACCACGGCGCTGGAAGGAATGCGCAGCAATCTGAACATGGAGTCTTCGCGCTGGGCACGTGCCAACCGACGCCTTAAAGCCATCAACACCGTCTCCTTAACGCTGATTACCCAGGCGTGTGAAACCTATCTGATCCAAAACACCCGCCCGGACGCGGTAACCGATACCTTCCGCGAGCTGTTTGCGGAGCCGGTGGAAACCGTTCAGGACGTACACAAACAGCTTAAACGCATGCGCCGGGTCATTGCCTGGACCGGGGATCGTGATACGCCAGTGACGATCTATACCTGGGTCGGGGCCGCGACGCGCTACCTGTTGCTGAAACGCGGTGTGATCAGTAACACCAAAATCAGCGCGGTGGAGGAAGAGGTGCTGCAGGGTGAAGTGGTGATCAAGGCAGAATCCGCCGAACGCCATCACGCGATGGTTAACTTCTGGCGAACAACGCTTGCCTGTATGCTCGGCACGCTGTTCTGGCTGTGGACCGGCTGGACCTCCGGCAGCGGCGCGATGGTGATGATCGCCGTCGTTACCGCGCTGGCGATGCGTCTTCCGAATCCGCGCATGGTGGCCATTGATTTCCTGTTCGGCACAATTGCTGCACTGCCGATTGGCGCGTTCTATTTTCTGGTGATCATTCCCTCGACCCAGCAGAGCATGTTACTGCTCTGTATTAGCCTCGCGGTGATGGCGTTCTTTATCGGAATCGAAGTGCAAAAGCGCCGGCTGGGTTCATTGGGTGCCCTGGCCAGTACGATTAACATCATTGTGCTGGATAACCCGATGACCTTCCATTTCAGCCAGTTCTTAGACAGCGCCTTAGGTCAGCTGGTGGGCTGTTTCCTGGCGATGATGGTCATTCTGCTGGTGCGGGATAACTCTCAGGCACGGACGGGCCGCGTGCTGTTGAATCAGTTTGTCTCGGCTGCCGTGTCGTCCATGACCACCAATACCGCGCGTCGCAAAGAGAACCACCTGCCGGCGCTCTATCAGCAGCTGTTTTTACTGCTGAACAAGTTCCCGGGTGACATCGCCAAGTTCCGTCTGGCCTTGACCATGATTATCGCGCACCAGCGTTTACGTAATGCCCCCGTGCCCATCAATGACGATCTGTCGGCTTTCCACCGCCAGCTGCGTCGGACGGCCGATCACGTGCTTTCCGCCTCCAGCGATGACAAACGACGTCGTTACTTTAAGCAACTGCTTGAAGAGCTGGATATCTACCAGGAGAAGCTGAAAGTCTGGGAAGCACCGCCTCAGGTGACAGAGCCGGTAGGACGGCTGGTGTTTATGCTGCATCGCTATCAGAACGCCCTTACGGATAACTGACTGAAGTAAAAAAGCCGACGCCAAAAGCGTCGGTTTTTTTGTGGCTATACTTATTCCAGCATGCTCTTACATTCAGGAAGGGAGGACACATGACAACCCAGGCGCTTCAGGACAATCACCTTTTTCAGACCGGTTATCTGGTCAACGGCATATGGAAAATGCTGGATACGACGTTTGATGTGCTGAACCCGGCTACCGGTGAGGTCATCGCCAGAGTAGCCAAAGCCGGCAAAGCAGAAACCGAAGACGCCATTGCCGCGGCGGCCAAAGCCTTCCCGGCATGGCGCGCCAAAACCGCGAAAGAGCGTTCGGCAATTCTCTACCGCTGGTACGAACTGATCATTGAGAACAAAAGCTGGCTCGGGCGTTTAATGACCACCGAACAGGGCAAGCCCCTGAAAGAAGCGGAAGGCGAGGTGGAATACGCCGCGAGTTTTATCCAGTGGTTCGCCGAAGAGGCCAAGCGCGCGAACGGCGAAATTATTCCACCGATCAAACCGGGCTCCCGCATCCTGGCGACCCGCGAGCCCATCGGCGTGGTTGCGGCGATTACGCCGTGGAATTTCCCGATGGCCATGCTCACCCGTAAATTAGGTCCGGCGCTGGCGGCAGGGTGTACCGGGGTAATCAAACCGGCAAATAACACACCTCTCAGCGCCTTCGCGCTGCTTACGCTGGCAAAACAGGCCGGCGTACCGGATGGGGTACTCAACGCCGTAGCCGGGAATACGCATGAAATCAGTGACGCGATTATGGCGAGCCATGAGGTGCGGAAAATCTCCTTTACCGGCTCGACTTCCGTCGGCAAAACGCTGGTGCGTAACGCCGCAGAAACCATGAAGAAAGTGTCGATGGAGCTGGGAGGCAATGCGCCGTATATCGTCTTTGAAGATGCGGATATCGAGGCTGCCGTTAAAGGGGCTATCGCCAATAAATTCCGCAATGCCGGCCAGGTCTGCGTCAGCGTTAACCGTTTCTATATTCAGGAAACCGTCTACGACAAATTTGTGAATAAGCTTGCCGATGCGGTGAAGGCCCTGAAGGTCGGGAATGGTCTGGAAGAGGGCGTCATCGTGGGGCCGCTGATCGAATCCTCCGCCGTCGATAAGGTGCGTGAACACGTTGAAGATGCCGTGGCCCGGGGCGCGACCGTTCTGGCGGGCGGTAAACCCCATTCGCTTGGCGGCAATTTCTGGATGCCAACTGTCCTGGGTGATTGCCATGAAGGCATGAAACTGGCTGAAGAAGAGACGTTTGGCCCGGTTGCGGCCTGCTTCCGTTTCACCTCGGAAGATGAGGTTATCCAGCGTGCCAACAACACGCCATATGGCCTGGCGGCTTACTTCTATACCCAAAATCTGGCACGTGTCTTCCGCGTGTCGCAGGCCATCGAAAGCGGGATGATAGGAATTAACGAATGTGCCGTCTCCACAGAGCTGGGGCCGTTTGGTGGGGTAAAAGAGTCTGGCCTTGGGCGTGAAGGGTCCGTGCTGGGACTGGAAGAGTATCTGGAAGTCAAAACCCTGCATATTGGGGGATTATAATAATCAGGGCGGCGCAGGCCGCTCGCCTGGACTGGGTGACTGGCAATGAAAACCTATACCTTTGATTTTGACGAGATCGACAGTCAGGATGACTTCTATCGTGAATTTATCCGGGTGTTTGATCTTGAACGGGAAAGCGTCACCAATCTGGATACGCTGTGGGACGTGGTGACCGGCAGCCTGCTGCCGTTACCGCTGGAAATTGAGTTCATCCATCTGCCTGAAAAGTTGCGCAGACGGTTTGGCGCACTCATTTTGCTGTTTGATGAAGCGGAAGAAGAGCTGGAAGGGCAGCTACGTTTCAACGCGCGCCATTGATCAAGCCATAAAAAAGCCCCTGACCAGAAGGCCAGGGGCAAGTCGTATGATGAGATACGACGAGGGTTTATTTATACAGTTGAGCCGTTGCATGCCAGTGGTCACCCTGGTTCAGCTCGGTGACGCGATAGCTGCTGGCGCCTGCTTTTTCAGCTTTAGCGGCCAGTGCCTGACGGATATCCATTGGAGAGCCGGTAACGGACGTCACAGACACACTCCCCATAGACTGCAGATTCTGCGCCTGGTCAGCGTTTACTTGCTGTACGGCGGCACTTGCGCCGAAAGAGAGAACGGATGCCAGACCGAGGGTTGCGATGATGAATTTGATTTTCATAGTTTTTGCTCCTGAATAGGGTTTTTGCTCAACGGCGAGAAGGGTTGAACTGCTATTTTTATGCCTGGTGCCGTTGAGTAGAGATTTTGGTCTTCAGTTATTACTAAAACTTATTTGTACAGCTCAGCGGTGGCGTGCCAGTGGTCACCTGAACGCGCTTCAATGATGCGATAAGATGACGCACCTTGTTCTTCCGCTTTTTTGTTCAGCATCTCATGCATGTCCATTGGAGACGTGCCGATTGCGCCGACAGAAACCGTACCGATTGCCTGGCGGGATTGTGCCTGCTCGGCATTGATAGCGTCAGCGGCGAAAGCACCGAATGACAGGACAGACAGGACGCTGAGCGCCGCTACAGTAGTTTTGATTTTCATGATTCTTTACCTCGTCGAATTTTTAGTGGGGTCTTTGTTTCGTGACCCTCATCACAAAATCAAGTATACACTAATAACGTTAAAAATTAATACCAGACTAATTGTTTCTGTTGTTATTACGTATTAACTAACCTGTTTTTTATAACCTAATGGCATAAAATTGTACGTTTATTGTTCAGTGTGTGGCTGTATATCTAAGAAAATCATATGGATATCAGCTTTTGATTTTTTGTGCGATTTTTTGATTTATCATTCACCAAGTGAATGTTAATGAGCGGTAAAAAGCACTATTTGTTAAAGTAAAGGGCGGGATAAAACAGGGGTAAACGCAGCAGAAGCAGAATGATCCCCGCAGCAGAACGCCACGGGGAGGGTAATCAGAGTTCCTGCTCGAACAGGTCCAGAATCGCTTCGTAGAGATCTTTCACTGAGAAGCCATTGGCGGGGGTAGTGAAGATGGTATCGTCACCCGCAATCGTCCCAAGGATGCCTTTGGGCTTACCCAGCGAGTCCAGCATACGTGCAATCAACTGTGCAGCACCTGGGCTGGTATGGATCACGACAACGGCATCGTTGTAATCGATATCGAGAACCAGATTCTTCAATGGGCTGGAGGTGGTTGGCACGCCAAGTTCTGCAGGCAGGCAGTAGACCATCTCCATTTTGGCGTTACGCGTACGTACCGCACCAAATTTGGTTAACATGCGGGAGACTTTCGACTGGTTGATGTTATCGAAGCCTTGTTCCTGTAAAGCCTGAACAATTTCTCCCTGAGAACTGAATATCTCTTCTTTGAGTAGCGCTTTAAACGCCTTCACTAAATCTTCTTGCTTAGACGAGCTTCGCATAAGTCACCCGGAATATGACGAAAGAAACAACATTATTATGCATGTGGATGAATTTTTATGCAAATTATCTGCCAGCGGTTAGGCTGAAATAATGTTATGAAAGGGAGTGATTTTATCAGATTTCGTTATCAGAAAACATGCCTGGGTCACGGCAAGCAAATAAGCTTAAAAGTAAATTAAATGTTATCAAAATGATGTTGTTTTGGTGGCGTGGCAGGGTGTATTGTAACCCCCTCTTAATTCGTTGTCGTCTGTCGTCAGATAGCCTTCTGGTGAGAGATAAAGTCGCGCGACCTCAAATTATTTAGTGACGAAAATTGTAATTAATTACCTGCTGAATTATGGTCGCCGCAACGGAGTTACAGATACTTAAGTTAACCATAATAAGGAGTTTAGGATGAAAGTCGCAGTCCTCGGCGCTGCTGGTGGTATCGGCCAGGCGCTTGCCCTACTACTGAAAACCCAACTGCCTTCAGGCTCAGAACTCTCCCTGTACGATATTGCTCCGGTAACCCCAGGTGTGGCGGTTGACCTGAGCCACATCCCGACAGCTGTGAAAATCAAAGGCTTCTCCGGTGAAGATGCTCGTCCTGCCCTGCAGGGCGCGGACGTGGTGCTGATCTCCGCTGGCGTGGCGCGTAAGCCAGGCATGGATCGTTCAGACCTGTTCAACGTCAACGCGGGTATTGTGAAAAACCTGGTGCAGCAGATTGCTGAAACCTGCCCGAAAGCGTGCATTGGTATCATCACTAACCCGGTGAACACCACGGTTGCTATCGCGGCAGAAGTGCTGAAAAAAGCCGGTGTTTACGATAAGAACAAACTGTTCGGCGTAACCACGCTGGACATCATCCGTTCCAACACCTTTGTGGCTGAACTGAAAGGCAAACAGCCTTCAGAAGTTGAAGTGCCGGTTATCGGCGGTCACTCTGGTGTCACCATTCTGCCTCTGCTGTCGCAGATCCCTGGTGTTAGCTTCACCGAGCAGGAAGTGGCTGACCTGACCAAACGCATCCAGAACGCGGGCACCGAAGTGGTGGAAGCGAAGGCGGGTGGCGGTTCTGCAACCCTGTCTATGGGCCAGGCGGCGGCACGTTTCGGTCTGTCACTGGTTCGTGCACTGCAGGGCGAGAAAGGCGTTGTTGAATGCGCGTATGTTGAAGGCGACGGCGAACACGCTCGTTTCTTCTCTCAGCCGCTGCTGCTGGGTAAAAACGGTATCGAAGAACATCAGCCGATTGGCAAGCTGAGCGCGTTTGAACAGAACGCGATGGAAGGCATGCTGGATACGCTGAAGAAAGATATCACTCTGGGCGAAGAGTTCGTTAACAAGTAAAACGGATGTCCCCACAGGCCGGGTAAGCCGTCATGCCGCCCGGCAAAAAAAACGGAGCAATGCGCTCCGTTTTTTTATGCCTGTCAGTTGGTGGCCGGGTATTCCTGAATCGTCACCTGCAGCGTCAGCTTCTTATCGTTACGCATGACTTCAACCGGGATGATAGAGCCAGGACGGATCTCCGCAACCTGATCCATGGTCTCCAGCGCCGATACCGCTGGTGTGCCGTTGACCGACACGATGACATCATTAACCTGAATTCCCGCGTTAGCCGCCGGGCCGCCAGGCGACACTTCGTTGACCACGATGCCCTGAATCTGATCGATACCGCCGCCCTGCGAATGCATAGGCGCAATTTCACGACCGCCAATACCAATATAACCGCGGATCACACGGCCATCGCGGATCAGCTTATCCATGATCTTGGTCGCCAGCTGGAATGGAATGGCGAACCCAATCCCTTCCGGCGTCTCACCGTCATTGCTCTTATCGAACGAGAGTGTATTGATACCCATCAGTTCGCCCAGCGAGTTGACCAGCGCACCGCCGGAGTTACCATGGTTGATGGACGCATCGGTTTGCAGGAAGTTCTGCCGTCCCGACGGGTTGAGGCCAATGCGACCGGTGGCGCTGATAATCCCCTGGGTGATCGTCTGACCCAGGTTATAAGGGTTACCAATAGCCAGCACGACGTCGCCAATATGAGGGGTTCGTTTACGGTTGATAGGAATAACCGGTAAACCGCCCGTGGCGTTGATCTTCAAAACAGCCAGGTCGGTCAGGCTATCCGAGCCCACCAGCAGGGCCTCAAACACGCGGCCATCCTGCAGGGCAACGATGATCTGGTCGGCATCGTTAATCACGTGTTTGTTGGTAATGATGTAGCCGCGCTCGTCCATAATTACCCCGGAGCCGAGAGTGCGGATCTCCAGCTGGTTATGGGCTGAGCTATTGAGGCCACGGTTATAAACGTTAACCACGGCAGGCGCGGCACGGCGAACGGCCTGGTTGTAGGTCGCAGGCGTTTCATCCGCACTGTCGAACTGAGGCGCCGACAGCTTATTGAACTGGCGTAAAGACGGCATGACGACCAGCAGCAGGCCGGCAACAATCAAACCGATGACAATTGAACGAAAGAGCTTTAAAAGCATGATGCGCGTGTCGTTAATAAAGGAACGATTTGCAGCATAACATGAGTTATCCGGACATCACACGCAGCGGTGATGTCCGGAATCGCAAATGCTTAGCGCAACAGAATATAGATAGACTCGTTGCCGCGCATAACCTGCAGGGCAATGACCGCCGGTTTGCTTTCCAGCACCTTGCGCAGTTCTGCGATGGATTGCACGCGATTGCGGTTCACGCCGATGATCACATCATCCTGATGCAATCCGGCCTGCGCGGCAGGGCTGCTCTTCTCGACGGTATCGACGCTAATCCCTTTCGTCCCGTCTTTCAGCTGCCCATCGCTCAGCGTTGCCCCTTGCAGCGCCGGGGCGATAAGCTCCGCGCTGGCAGAGGATGAGGTGCTCTTATCAAGCGTCACTTCGACATCCAGCGGCTTACCATCACGAATCAGGCCTAACTTCACTTTGGCACCCGGTTCGGTGGTGGCAATACGCGAGCGCAGTTCCGCAAAGCTGCTCAGCGGTTTATCGTTCAGGCTGACAATCACATCGCCCGACTTCACGCCAGCTTTTGCCGAGCCGGAGTTTGGCAGCACTTCACTGACAAACGCACCGCGCTGCACATTGATGTTGAATGCTTTCGCGATGTCAGCGCTCATCTCCATCCCTTTGATGCCCAACAGCCCGCGTTTGACCTCACCGAACTGAATGAGCTGCTGCGCCAGCGTTTTGGCCATATTGCTGGGGATAGCAAAACCGATGCCGATACTGCCGCCGCCCGGCGCCAGGATAGCGGTGTTAATCCCAATCAGCTCGCCGTTGAGATTGAGCAATGCCCCGCCGGAGTTCCCGCGGTTGATTGAGGCATCGGTCTGGATAAAGTTTTCCAGACCTTCCAGATTCAGACCGCTGCGACCCAGCGCCGAGATTATCCCGGAGGTGGCGGTTTGCCCTAAACCAAACGGATTTCCCACGGCGACAGCAAAATCACCAACACGCAGTTTATCGGAGTCCGCAATGGCAATCTGAGTCAGATTGCTCGGGTTTTGCACCTGCAGCAGCGCGATGTCACTCTGGTCATCGCCGCCAATCAGTTTGGCCTCAAACTCACGCCCATCGTTCAGCTGTACGCTGATTTTATCGGCCTGACTGATAACATGATTGTTGGTCAGAATATAACCTTTGGCCGCATCAATAATGACGCCAGAACCCAGACCTTCAAAAGGCTGCGCCTGCTGGTCGGGCGACTCATCGCCAAAATATTTTTTCAGTTCTTCAGGTACGCGTTGATTTTGTAATGCCGTGCCTTCTACCTGCACGCTCACTACTGCAGGCAGAACTTTTTCCAGCATTGGCGCAAGACTTGGAATTGCCGCCTGGCCGGGTACCTGGGAAGGCAGGGCGGCAGATGCAGGGAAGGACGCCGAGAGAGATAACCCGACACTTAACGCTATAGCGCTCAACAGCTGGTTTTTTTTCTTCATCGATGCTGACTCTCGTAACCTGGAATAAAGGAAAAACGGCCCTAAAACACGTTGATGTTATTGAATTTTAAACCGCTGAACAATGAAGTGCTTACTCAATAATAGCTGGGGTCATGAAGAAAGGACGGGCGCAATAGCAGCGCCCGTAAAATAAATTCAGGTTGTGCGATTAATCGCGTTTTGCACCGCCGCGCAGTAGGCCGGATGCGCCATCTGAATAGTCGCGTGGCATCTGAACAGGGGCCTGATCGTTACCGGCTTCAGAGTCGGCCAGACGGTTACGGAATGGATTGGATTCCGCGGTCATTTCTGGCAGCAGGCTGCTGGAGCTTTTTGCCATATGTTGATAGAGCTGACGATAATCAGTCGCCATGTTGTCCAGCAGCTCAGCGCTACGGGCAAAGTGGCTGACCAGCTCTTCACGATACTCTTCCAGTTCGGCTTTGTTCTTTTCCAGTTCGTACTGCAGTGACTGCTGCTGACGCAATTTGCGATTACCGAAACGCATGGCCACAGCACCAATGACGATGCCGACGACTAAACCGATTAGCGCATATTCCCAGGTCATGAACTTCTCCCGTTGTCTTGTTGTTCCGTAGGGTGTTGGCTCGGCTCCTGCCTGTGCCTGATATTGCCACTATAACCGCTATTTCCGCAGAAGTGGAATCCTGACGTATCATCGCGTAGTGTAGAACGGCCTTTTTTTCATCAGTCACGTCTGCTGGTGAGTATTATTTGAAGGAATAACAATACGTTTATGCAAAACCTGTCCCCTGCATCGCGATACCAACTTGCCCTAAATGAGGGTACACATCAGCCGGATGACGTTCAGCGTGAAGCGGTGAATCGTCTGGATACGATTTATCAGGAGCTCACGGCAAAACCTGCAGAGGGTGAACAGAGCGGTGGGTTGAAGGCGGCTCTGGGGCGGTTGCTCGGAAAAAAAGAGCCGCAGACTCATGCGCCGGTGCGCGGTTTGTATATGTGGGGCGGCGTCGGGCGCGGGAAAACCTGGCTGATGGACCTCTTTTATCTGAGCCTGCCGGGTACCCGTAAGCAGCGCCTGCATTTCCACCGCTTCATGCTGCGTGTTCACGAAGAGCTGACGGCACTGCAGGGCAAAAGCGATCCGCTGGAGATTGTGGCCGACAGGTTTAAGGCGGAAACGGACGTACTCTGTTTTGACGAGTTTTTTGTCTCCGATATTACCGACGCCATGCTGCTGGGTGGCCTGATGAAAGCGCTGTTCGCACGCGGGATAACGCTGGTGGCGACCTCGAATATCCCGCCGGATGAGCTTTACCGCAATGGCCTGCAGCGCGCGCGTTTCCTGCCCGCTATTGATGCCATCAAACAGCACTGCGACATCATGAATGTTGATGCCGGGGTGGATTACCGCCTGCGTACCTTAACTCAGGCGCATCTGTGGCTCTCTCCCTTAAACGATGAGACCACGCAGCAGATGGATAAACTGTGGCTGGCGCTGGCGGGGGCAAAACGGGCTCATGCCCCTGAGCTCGAGATTAACCATCGCCCGCTGCAAACCCTGGGTGTCGAAAATCAAACCCTGGCCGTCTCCTTTGCAACGCTCTGTGTGGATGCCCGCAGTCAGCATGACTACATCGCGCTCTCGCGTTTGTTCCATACCGTGATGCTGCTCAACGTGCCGGTCATGACGCCGCTGATGGAAAGCGAAGCGCGCCGCTTCATTGCGCTGGTCGATGAGTTCTATGAGCGTCACGTGAAGCTTGTGGTCAGCGCCGAGGTACCTTTATATGAGGTGTATAAAGGCGAGCGGCTGAAGTTTGAGTTCCAGCGCTGTCTGTCGCGCCTGCTGGAGATGCAAAGCGAGGAGTATCTTAAGCTTCAGCATATGCCATAAATGCGACCTTCTCCCTGTGGGAGAGGGGCTGGGGGTGAGGGCGGCAGACCGCAAACACCTTACCCCCGAAAAACCCGCCTCGAATCACATTTAAGGGTCGATCTTTGACCTCAACTTCTCTATAATCTTGCGACCCCACGTTACGAGAAGGTTTTTTTCCCGAAACTTTCTATGTGTCGGCATTAGCTATTCGAAGGGGTAGGTTTGCCGGACTTTGTCGTGTGAACCTCAACTGACTAAACGTTTGGGTGTTCACCAACGTGTAACTTATTATTTGGGTAAGCTTTTAATGAAAACTTTTACAGCTAAACCAGAAACCGTACAGCGCGACTGGTATGTTGTTGACGCGACCGGTAAAACTCTGGGCCGTCTGGCTACTGAACTGGCTCGTCGCCTGCGCGGTAAGCATAAAGCGGAATACACTCCGCACGTTGATACGGGTGATTACATCATCGTTCTGAACGCAGATAAAGTTGCTGTAACCGGCAACAAGCGTACAGACAAAATGTACTACCATCACACTGGCCACATCGGTGGTATCAAAGAAGCGACCTTTGAAGAGATGATTGCTCGCCGTCCTGAGCGTGTGATTGAAATCGCGGTTAAAGGCATGCTGCCAAAAGGCCCGCTGGGTCGTGCTATGTTCCGTAAACTGAAAGTTTACGCAGGTAACGAGCACAACCACGCGGCACAGCAACCGCAAGTTCTTGACATCTAATCGGGATTATAGGCAATGGCTGAAAATCAATACTACGGCACTGGTCGCCGCAAAAGTTCCGCAGCTCGCGTGTTCATCAAACCGGGCAGTGGTAAAATCGTAATCAACCAACGTTCTCTGGAACAGTACTTCGGTCGTGAAACTGCCCGCATGGTAGTTCGCCAGCCGCTGGAACTGGTTGATATGGTAGAAAAACTGGATCTGTACATCACCGTTAAAGGTGGTGGTATCTCCGGTCAGGCAGGTGCGATCCGTCACGGTATCACCCGCGCTCTGATGGAGTACGACGAATCCCTGCGTTCTGAACTGCGTAAAGCTGGCTTCGTTACTCGTGACGCTCGTCAGGTTGAACGTAAGAAAGTGGGTCTGCGTAAAGCACGTCGTCGTCCACAGTTCTCCAAACGTTAATCCTTTTCTGCTTACGCAGAAACGATTGGCGAAAAACCCGCTTCGGCGGGTTTTTTTTTATGGATAATGTGCAGGTTATCCACAGCATCACTGCATATATCTTCTCTTTTTCCACATTTCCAGAATCCCCTCACCACAAAGCCATCAAAATCTGGTAAACTATCATCCAATTTTCTGCCCAAATATCGGTGAATACTCGTTTTTTGTTCGATTCTTGAACAATGTGTTTTCTCTGGGATGGGCGATACAACATCTGGCTGGCCCTGTTTGGGCTGGTAGCAGTAAAAATTCTGAATATACCTGGAGGTTTTCATGGCTGTCGCTGCCAACAAACGTTCGGTAATGACGCTGTTTTCTGGTCCTACTGACATTTATAGCCATCAGGTTCGTATCGTGCTGGCCGAGAAGGGTGTCAGTTTTGAGATCGAGCATGTGGAAAAGGATAACCCGCCTCAGGATCTGATCGATCTCAACCCGAGCCAAAGCGTACCGACGCTGGTGGATCGCGAGCTGACCCTGTGGGAATCCCGTATCATTATGGAATATCTGGATGAGCGTTTCCCGCATCCACCACTGATGCCTGTTTACCCTGTTGCACGTGGTGAAAGCCGCCTGTACATGCAGCGTATCGAAAAAGACTGGTACACGCTGATGAACGTTATCGTCAATGGTTCCTCTTCTGAAGCAGACGCTGCACGTAAGCAACTGCGTGAAGAGCTGCTGGCGATTGCTCCTGTGTTTGGTCAGAAACCATTCTTCCTGAGCGATGAGTTCAGCCTGGTAGATTGCTACTTGGCGCCATTGCTGTGGCGTCTGCCAACCCTGGGCGTAGAGTTCAGCGGTCCGGGCGCGAAAGAGCTGAAGGGCTACATGACTCGCGTATTTGAACGCGATTCTTTCCTGGCATCTTTAACTGAACCGGAACGTGAAATGCGTCTCGGCCGAGGCTAATGACTGTGGAAATGTCACAACTTACCCCACGCCGTCCGTATCTGCTGCGCGCCTTCTATGAATGGCTGCTGGATAACCAGCTCACGCCGCACCTGGTTGTGGATGTGACGTTGCCGGGCGTGCAGGTTCCTATGGAATATGCACGTGACGGGCAGATCGTACTGAACATCGCGCCGCGCGCGGTGGGTAACCTTGAACTGGCCAACGACGAAGTGCGCTTTAACGCGCGTTTCGGCGGTGTGCCGCGTCAGGTTTCTGTACCGCTGGCTGCGGTGCTGGCGATTTATGCGCGTGAAAACGGTGCAGGCACCATGTTTGAGCCGGAAGCGGCTTATGACGAGGATGTTGTCGGCCTGAATGACGAAAACGGCGCTTCGGAAAACGAAAGCGAAACGCTGATGTCGGTCATTGAGGGTGACAAGCCCGATCACAATGACGATCCTGATGACGATCCGCCGCCGCGCGGAGGCCGTCCTGCACTGCGCGTTGTGAAGTAGTAAAAGCATTTTTATCGACTATCCAGTTAGTTATTCAGACTAGCTGGATTTTTTATGTCTTTTTATGTCAAAACGTTTAATAAAGTAAATTATATACATCCCCTCTTTTTTGCCTGTCCCCACCGTTCGGATAATTTCAAGCTATATCTTCGCTGAATATAATATGTCGTTTTAAAGCTATATACACTCTTATAAATAAATATCACTTATTGATAACGTTATTCTAAATCCATAAATTAATTTTTCTAAATTGCTTGTATTTATAAAGATTATATTATCTACGCATGCTCTCAAGCATGACGATAAACAGTATGGGGTAAATTTATTTATCCCTGCTGTATTTAATATTGCAATTACTCATATGTTAAGGAATAACAAGTGAAAAAGGTTTTACTCGCTACTGCGCTCTCTCTCTGTGTGACATCCGCTTTTGCAGCTAACCCGACTGCCGTTCTGAAAGTCAAAGGTACGCTGACTAATTCAGCCTGTACGCCTCAGTTAAGCAACGGCGGAACGGTTGACTACGGCACAATTAGTTTGGGTGGTTTAAGCTCAACGGCAGTTAACCAGCTGGGCCAGAAAGACATCGATCTGACTATTACCTGCACCGCAGCAACAAAAGTGTCCTGGAATATGATTGACGATCGCGCTGATTCTAACGCGAAACTCACCGTTGAGAATGGCGTGTTTGGTGGTGGTTCTAATTCGTCTGAAAGCCAGACTTACGGTGTAGGTAAAACAACAGGTGCAACACCAGTGAACATCGGAACTTACTCGCTGTTCGTTAAAACTGACAGCGTAATGGCTGACGGCGCTAAAGTTGACCCAATTTACCAGCAGAATGCTACGGGTAACTGGTCGAAGAGCACCAACGGTACAACTCAGGGCGATAACTATCGTGATTTCACCGTTGCAACTGTTGGCACCCTGGCTCCACTGGCGTTCCAGACCGCAACCTTCCCACTGGTGACCTCTCTGGCGATCCAGGATACCACCACGCTGGCGATCACTGATGACACCCAGCTTGATGGTCAGGTGACTATCAGCCTGCGTTATCTGTAAGACTTTTAATCGAGTAAACGTAATTTAATTAACCGGAGAGTAAATGCGCTGCATTTACTCTCTTTTTAACGGCGCGATAAACATGGACTGTTCTGTTGTTGCTTTCAAGGAGATATTATTATGCATTGTTTAAAATCTACTTTATTTAACACGCTGATTACTGCCGCGTTATTATCTGCCAGTGTTGCTGTACATGCAGAAGGCATGGTGCCTGAAACCAGTCTGTTAATCATTGATGAAGCGACGCACAGTGGAACGATTAACGTCAAGAATACCGATTCGCATCCTTCACTTTTATATACAAATGTCGTTGACCTGCCGGACGATACCGGTCTTAAGCTTATTGCAACGCAGCCGGTGGTACGTCTTGAGCCAGGTCAGACGCAGCAGCTGCGCTTTATTCTTCAGAACAAACAGCCATTGGATGTAGAGCATTATAAACGCGTCACATTCGACGGTATTCCGCCTAAAAACGATGATAAAAAAATAAAGATTGGCATTAACATTCGCCAGGATATCCCCGTGCTTATTCGTCCGGCATCCCTGGGTGTGGTCACTGATGCCTGGAAGTTCCTGAAGTGGTCCTCAAACGGCACATCCGTCACCGTGAACAATCCCAGCAAATATGTGGTCCGTCTTGGGCAGAACGTGATGCTGCTGCCTTCAGGGGTGAGTGCCTCTCTGTCCAAAACCTACATTCTTCCTGGCGAAACGCTAACGGCTGATATGAGTAAGAAAGTCAGTGGTGACAGCAGCGTTAAGTTTTTCCCGGCCAGCCGTTATGGCGTTGAGGTCCCGAGCTTTACGTCGGAATTAAATAAATAAAATAGGGATATGACGGTGAGTAAACAAAGCCGCCTTGCACTTTGTGTCCGCGCCATTCTTTGCGGCACATTACCTCTGGTGTTACTTGATTCAACATCCGTACTGGCGAGGGAGGTCACCTTCGACACGGGGATAATGCAAACGCTGGGGTTGAATAAAGATCTCAACCATTACTTCGCAGAAGCACCGCGCTTTTTACCCGGAACCCACTCCGTTTCGGTGAAGGTCAACGGGAAAGAGCGAGGAATGGCTGCAGTTCGTTTCAACAAAGACGGCATGCTTTGCTTTGATAACGATCTCATGGAGTTTGCTGGGCTGATGCCTGTGTCAATAAAGTCCGGTGAGGAGTGTCATGATATTCGGGATAACTATCCTAAAGCCGTCATCAACGCCTTGCCTAACCAGGAGGCCGTTGAACTCTATCTGCCAGCTGAAGCGGTGAACAGTCTGTCGTCGGATATCAAAAACTTCCAGCATGGCGGAACGGCGGCGCTGCTGAACTATTCATTGTTCAGCACCCATAACGACTATGGTGACAATGACAGCAGCCGCTACTCTCAGGCCAGCCTGGAAGCCGGTTTCAACACGATGGACTGGGCGCTGCGCAGCCGTTATATCCTGACGGATGACGACGGTAGTCGAAATGCCGAAAGCATTTACACCTATGCAGAGCATGTCTTTACCGCGCAAAAAATGACGATGCAGGTGGGTGAAATCAACGCCATGTCCAATGTGTTGAGCGGGGTGCCGATTACCGGCGTTCAGTTTATGCCGACCAGCGGTCTGGCGAGAGCAAGCTCTGGCGTGAGCGTTTCCGGTATTGCACAGTCTTCCCAGGCACGTGTCGAAATCCGCCAGAATGGTCAACTGGTCTTCAGTACCCTTGTGCCAGCCGGCCCCTTCACGCTGGATGACGTGCCCGTGGTTCGCAACAATGTGGATCTGGACGTCTCGGTGGTGGAATCCGACGGCGCAACTAACCGTTTCATCGTCCCGGCGTCTCAGGTAAGGGCGCGCAACCTTTCACGCCCGCAGGGTCTAACCCTTTCTGTAGGTCAGGTGCGCAGCATCGACAGCGACTATAACGATCCGCTGGTGATGAACATCTCTGACGGCTGGCGTGTCTCTCCGTGGATGAATCTCCTGGCTTCAGGTGCCGCTGCGGAAAACTATCAGGCGGCAGGCGGCAGGACAGAGTTCCTGGTAAGCGATGACTGGACCCTTTCAACGGGCGCGGCAGTCAGCAATGCGAGCTTTGGTGACAGCAGCAGCGGGGTAAAAACCGAGCTGCAAAGCGATTACATTCTGAACGAGTACGTCGGTCTTTCAGGCAGTGCGACGCATTACAGCGGAGAGTATCGCGAACTGGCTGATGCGATGGACGACGATTATCAGGGATATGACAACACCTATTCCGGCAACGTTCGCTTCTCCTCCCCTCTGGCGGGGGTGTTTAGCGCAGGGTTCAACTACAACCAGACCAGCGGTGACGGTGAAGATTCACGTTACCTCTTGCTGTCATGGGGCAAGACCTTTACGTACGCGTCAGTATCCATGAACTGGCAAAGTGCGGTCGGTAATGTCGATGACGATCAGGACAATGAGATGTTCTACGTCAACGTGAGCATCCCGCTCGGCGGCAGTCAGTCCATCAGTACCTATATGCGTAAACAGGGTGATAGCACCTCCTATGGCGCGTCTAACAGCGGCTCGCTGGGAGACAATACGAACTATTACATCTCAGCCGATCGCGATCAGGATTCGAAAGACAACAGCTTCAACGGCAACATCAACACTAACCTGCGCTATACGCAACTGAGCGTGGGGGGCGGAACCAGTGGGGATAATCAGCGGAACTACAATGCGACATTGTCGGGTGGCGTGGCCATGCATAAAGAGGGTGTGACTTTCTCGCCGTATACGATTCAGGACACCTTCGCGATTGCCAGACTGAGCGAGAAGAAGAGCGGCGTTGAAATCTCCACTCCGCAAGGTACCGTCTGGACCGATCCATGGGGCCAGGCCGTGGTACCTTCACTCAACGAATGGCATAACTCCCGCATAGAAATTGATGCTAATAAGCTGCCGCAGAGTATGACGCTGGCTAACGGCACGAAATATATTGCCGCAGGCCATGCCTCGGTCAGCGAGATTGATTTCAAAGTACTTAACAGCCGCCGCGTCATGCTAAGCGTTAAGCAGGCTGACGGTCAGCCCCTGAGTAAAGGGATCTCGATTGTTGATGAGAAAGGTAACTATATCGTGACCACGGTTGATGATGGCCACGTCTTTATTAACGATGCCGATCAGCTGAGCGCGCTCTACGCGCTAGACGGTGACAATAACCGACTGTGTAAGATTGATTACACCCTGGCTGATAAGCGTGACGAAAATGCCTTCTATGAAGAAGTGAACGGAGTCTGCCGATGAACAGTCGACACTTATCGGGCTTAGTGGCCTTGCTGATGCTCGGTGTGACAGGAATAACCCATGCTGAAGATTGCCAGCTCAGTCTCTCACAGCCGGTGGTGGATTATCATGAAATGCGCCGGGATACGATCGAAACGACGCAGCAGGACTGGCATAAAATGGCCGATCGTGACATCACGGTAAATGTTTTTTGCCCTCAGTCTCAGCAGATGGCGGTGATACTGCGCGGTACAGCGGGAGATAAGGGGCGGTTTCTTTTTGGGCAGTCCGGCGGTGTCGCAGTCAAAATTGACAACATGACCGTCGATGGCAAAAGTTACACCGTGGGTAAAACGGTCGATCAGCTGAATTTTACGCCGGAAAACGGTACACCGACGCCGTTCTATCTGCGTAATAACGAGGCGGTGATTGCGCTTGAGAATAACCAGGTCCCTTCCGGCCAGCAGATGAGTTTCAACGTAACGCTCTCACCGGTTCTCAACGAAAGCGCGTTCAGCCATCTGACAGATCAAACTACGCTGGAAAGTGATTTGACCTGGAGCTTATTGACGAAGTAACCCTTCTTTTTGCGGCACCACAGAAAAGCGGAGCTGCAGGGGGAGAATCAACGGCGGTTAGCCGCATAAAAAAAGCCGGATGGTATTTGCCATCCGGCTTATTTTTTTACACTTCCAGGTAGTTCAGAATACCGTCAGCGGCTTTACGGCCTTCGGCAATTGCGGTAACGACCAGGTCGGAACCGCGAACGATATCACCGCCAGCAAAGATTTTCGGGTTGCTGGTCTGGAACGCGTTTTCGTTGCCTTCCGGCGCAATAACACGACCCTGAGAGTCCAGCTCTACACTGTGCTTCGCCAGCCACTCCATGCTGTGAGGACGGAAACCGAACGCCATTACTACGGCATCGGCCGGGATCACATGCTCGGAGCCTGCCATGATCTCTGCGCGACGACGACCTTTCGCATCCGGCGCACCCATCTCAGTGCGCGCCATTTTCACGCCGCTCACTTTGCCGTTGGCATTCACTTCAATACCCAGAGGCTGGATGTTGAACTGGAATTCCACGCCCTCTTCACGCGCGTTTTTCACTTCGCGTTTAGAGCCCGGCATGTTCTCTTCGTCACGACGATAGGCGCAGATCACGTGTGCCGCATTCTGGCGAATGGAGGTACGCACGCAGTCCATCGCGGTATCACCCCCGCCCAGCACCACCACGCGTTTGCCTTCCATGCTGACATACGGCTCATCGGCGGTTTCGCCATAGCCCATGATCTGTTTGGTATTGGCAATCAGGAACGGCAGTGCGTCGAATACGCCCGGCGCATCTTCGTTTTCCAGACCACCGCGCATGGACTGATAGGTTCCCACGCCCAGGAAGACGGCGTCGTAATCCTTCAGCAGGTCGTCGAGCTGCACGTCGCGACCCACTTCCACGTTCAGTTTGAACTCAATGCCCATACCGGTGAAGATTTCACGGCGGCGGGTCATGACCTCTTTTTCCAGCTTGAAGGCCGGAATACCGAAGGTCAGTAGACCGCCGATTTCCGGATGGCGGTCAAAGACCACCGCCTTCACGCCGTTACGGGTCAGAACGTCCGCACAGGCCAGGCCCGCCGGGCCCGCACCGATGATCGCCACACGCTTGTCGGTTTGCTTCACGCCGGTCATATCCGGACGCCAGCCCATTTCGAAGGCTTTATCGTTGATATAGCGTTCGATATTACCGATGGTCACCGCGCCAAATTCGTCGTTCAGCGTACAGGAACCTTCACACAGACGGTCCTGAGGACACACGCGGCCGCACACTTCCGGCAGGGTGTTTGTCTGGTGAGACAGCTCGGCAGCTTCAAAAATACGTCCTTCGTTGGCCAGTTTCAGCCAGTTCGGGATGTAGTTATGGACCGGACATTTCCATTCGCAGTAAGGGTTACCGCAGGACAGGCAGCGGTCTGCCTGTGCTTTGGCCTGGCCTTCTGAAAACGGCTCATAGATTTCTACAAATTCAATTTTACGGATCTTCAGCGGTTTTTTTGGCGGATCAACACGCTGCAGGTCGATAAACTGGTATACGTTCTGGCTCATCTGAATTCCTTACTGCGCCTGCACACGCAGCTCTGCTGCGCTACGACTACGGTGACCCAACAGGGCTTTAACATCGCTGGACTTCGGTTTAACCAGCGCGAATTTCGCAGAGAACGCCGGCCAGTTGGCCAGGATCTCTTCGCCGCGCGAAGAACCGGTATGCTGCACGTGTTCGGTAATCAGACCGCGCAGGTGTTCTTCGTGGATAGCCAGCGTTTCAACATCCAGCACTTCCACCAGTTCAGGGTTCACGCGTTTGCGGAACTCACCGTCTTCATCCAGGACGTAAGCAAAACCGCCCGTCATGCCTGCGCCAAAGTTCACGCCGGTTTTACCCAGGACGCACACAATCCCGCCCGTCATGTATTCACAACCGTTATCACCGATACCTTCAACCACGGTGATGGCACCGGAGTTACGTACGGCGAAACGTTCACCTGCACGACCCGCTGCAAACAGACGACCACCGGTCGCGCCGTACAGACAGGTGTTACCGATGATGCTGGCATCGCAGCTACGGAAGGCAGAACCGACCGGCGGACGCACCGCCAGCAGACCACCCGCCATGCCTTTACCGACATAGTCGTTGGCATCACCGGTCAGATACAATTCAACGCCGCCGGCGTTCCACACGCCGAAGCTCTGACCCGCGGTACCGCTGAAGTGCGCGGTAATCGGGTCGGCCGCCAGGCCCTGGTCACCGTGCGTTTGCGCGATGTAACCGGAAAGCGATGCACCGACAGAACGATCAGTGTTGCGAATATCAAACCAGAACGTTTTGCTCTGCTTGTCATCCACGTACGGCTTCGCTTGCTGCAGCAGCTGCGCGTTCAGCACGCCATTGTCGAACGGCGGGTTGTTCTCGGTGCAGTAGACCGCTTTGCCAGGATGTGGCTCGGCAGTTTCCAGCAACTTAGACAGCTCCAGCTTCTGCTGTTTGGCTGTGAAACCTTCCAGCTCTTTCAGCAGGTCGGTACGGCCAATCAGATCCACCAGGCGTTTCACGCCCAGCTGTGCCATCAGCTCACGGGTTTCGCGGGCGATGAAATCAAAGTAGTTCGTCACTTTGAACGGCAGGCCGTGGTAATGATTCTTACGCAGCTTCTCGTCCTGGGTTGCAACACCGGTTGCACAGTTGTTCAGGTGGCAAATACGCAGGTATTTACAGCCGAGCGCGACCATAGGGCCTGTGCCGAAACCAAAGCTTTCCGCACCCAGAATCGCCGCCTTGATGATGTCGAGGCCGGTTTTCAGGCCGCCATCCACCTGCAGACGGATCTTATGACGCAGACCGTTAGCCACCAGCGCCTGCTGGGTTTCCACCAGGCCAAGCTCCCACGGACAGCCCGCGTATTTCACGGAGGAGAGTGGGCTTGCCCCGGTACCACCGTCATAACCGGCGATGGTGATCAGGTCCGCATAGGCTTTTGCCACACCGGTCGCGATGGTGCCAACGCCCGGTTCGGAAACCAGCTTCACGGAGATCATCGCTTTCGGGTTGACCTGTTTCAGGTCGAAAATCAGCTGCGCCAGATCCTCGATAGAATAAATATCGTGATGCGGTGGCGGAGAAATCAGCGTCACACCCGGTACGGAGTAGCGTAATTTGGCGATATACGGCGTGACTTTATCACCCGGTAACTGGCCGCCTTCGCCCGGTTTTGCACCCTGAGCGACTTTAATCTGAATCACGTCGGCGTTAACCAGATACGCTGGCGTGACGCCAAAGCGACCGGATGCAACCTGCTTGATACGTGAGACTTTGTTGGTGCCATAACGGGCAGGGTCTTCACCACCTTCACCGGAGTTTGAATTGCCGCCGATGCTGTTCATCGCTTCAGCCAACGCTTCGTGAGCTTCCGGGCTGAGCGCACCGATGGACATTGCCGCGGTGTCAAAGCGTTTAAACAGTTCAGTGGCAGGCTCAACGTCGTCAATGCTGACGGCTTCATCACCCGGGTTCAGCGCCAGCAGGTCGCGCAGCGTCGCCGCCGGACGGTTGTTCACCAGTTCAGCATACTGCTGGTAATCGCTGTACTCGCCGCTCTGAACGGCCTGTTGCAGCGTACGCACCACGTCCGGGTTATAAGCGTGATATTCACCGCCGTGGACATACTTCAGCAGACCACCTTGATCCAGCGGCTTACGTGCCAGCCAGGCGCGTTTCGACAGGTTCATCAGATCCTGCTGGAAGTCAGCGAATCCGGCTCCGCCGATACGGCTGATAACGCCCTGGAAGCAAAGTGTCGCCACGTCGTCATGCAGACCGACCGCTTCAAACAGCTTCGAGCAGCGGTAGGAGGCGATGGTCGAGATGCCCATTTTGGACATGATTTTGTACAGGCCTTTGTTGATGCCGTTACGGTAGTTCAGCATCACCGTGCGGTAATCTTTGTCGATAGCACGGGTATCCACGAGACGCGCCAGCGTTTCGTAGGCCAGGTACGGGTAAATAGCCGTCGCACCAAAGCCTAACAGCACGGCAAAGTGGTGCGGATCGCGGGCGCTGGCGGTTTCAACAATGATGTTGGCGTCGCAGCGCAGGCTCTTATCGACCAGACGCGTCTGGATAGCACCTACCGCCATGGGGGCCGGTACCGGCAGACGGTTTTTCGCAATATTGCGGTCAGAAAGCACCAGCAGAACGGTACCGTTACGCACCATCTGTTCCGCTTTGTCACACAGCGCATTCACCGTCTCTTCGAGGGTCGCTTCGGTCACGTCGAAAGTGATATCGAGCGTGTCGGCGCGGTAGTGATCCTCTTTCAGGGTGGTGAGCTGTTTGAAATCAGAGTACAGCAGGATCGGCGATTTAAAGGTCAGGCGGTGCGCCTGGCCTTCAGCTTCGCAGAAGACGTTCATCTCGCGACCAATGCTGGTGGCCAGTGACATCACGTGTGCTTCACGCAGCGGATCGATTGGCGGGTTGGTCACCTGCGCAAACTGCTGACGGAAGTAGTCATAAATGATGCGTGGCTGGCTGGAGAGCACGGCAAACGGGGTATCGTCACCCATGGAGCCGACCGCTTCCTGGCCATTTTCACCGAGTACGCGGATCACGGAATCCAGCTCTTCGGCGCTGTAGTTAAACTGTTTCTGGAAGCTGGCGAGCGTATCATCGTCCAGCTCACGACTGCCCACTTCTTCATCCGGCAGATCTTCGAATGGCACCAGGCGACGAACGTTTTTCTCCATCCACTCTTTGTACGGATGGCGGCTCTTCAGATCGTTATCGGTTTCAGCAGAGTGCAGAATGCGCCCACCGCGGGTGTCGATAACCATCAGCTCGCCCGGGCCAACGCGGCCTTTCTCAACCACTTCGTCAGGCTGGTAATCCCAGATACCGACTTCAGAGGCGCAGGTGATGAGCTTATCTTTGGTGATGACGTAGCGTGCCGGACGCAGACCGTTACGGTCAAGGTTACAGGCAGCAAAGCGACCATCGGACATAACGATGCCCGCCGGGCCATCCCACGGCTCCATGTGCATGGAGTTAAAGTCGAAGAACGCGCGCAGCTCTGGATCCATATCCGGGTTGTTCTGCCATGCCGGTGGCACGAGCAGACGCATGGCGCGCACGATATCCATACCGCCTGCCAGCAGCAGCTCCAGCATGTTATCCATGGAGCTGGAGTCAGAGCCGGTTTCGTTAACGAACGGCGCGGCATCGTGCAGGTCAGGGATCAGTGGCGTCTGGAACTTATAGGTACGAGCACGCGCCCACTGGCGGTTACCGGTAATGGTATTGATCTCGCCGTTGTGCGCCAGGTAGCGGAACGGCTGCGCCAGCGGCCAGCGAGGGACGGTGTTGGTGGAGAAGCGCTGGTGGAAGAGGCAGATGGCCGATTCCAGACGCAGGTCCGCCAGGTCTAGGTAGAAGCGCGGCAGGTCAGCCGGCATACACAGACCTTTATAGATGTTCACCAGGTTAGAGAGGCTACAGACGTAGAACTCCTTGTCGTCCTGGAGACGTTTTTCAATGCGACGACGGGCGATAAACAGACGGCGTTCCATATCACGCGGACGCCAGCCCGCAGGGGCATTAACAAAAATCTGTTCAATTCGAGGCAGCGAGGAGAGGGCGATTTCGCCGAGTACCCCTTCGTTGGTTGGCACATCGCGCCAGCCAACAATAGACAGGGTTTCACGTTGAAGTTCTTCTTCGACGATGCGGCGTGAGGCGGCAGCTTTTTCAGGATCCTGATTCAGGAACAGCATACCGACAGCGTAGTTTTTGGCTAAACGCCAGCCGCGCTCTTCCGCAACGATACGGAAGAAACGATCCGGTTTTTGCAGCAGCAGACCGCAACCGTCGCCGGTTTTACCATCAGCAAGGATGGCACCACGGTGCTGCATGCGGGCCAGTGCGTGAATAGCAGTACGCACTACCTTGTGGCTAGGTTCGCCTTCTATGTGGGCGATCAGGCCGAAACCACAGTTATCCTTCTCAAGGGATTTATCGTACAACATATCAGTGAACCTCCCCAGGCTCGTCGGGCTTCCCACTGAACCGTGGCGCACAGGCACAGAAAGAGCATGGCGACGGGGTTTGCGTTTCATACGCGTACCTCGCATTCGCCCTCTTTTTCATCCTTTCGCGCAGGTAAACAAGTTTGAGGACTTGCTTCAGAGGGAATCTCAATTACTGCATAAATATGATGAGCAGGCTGCTCATCCAGAAAGCTTCCAGCGGATTTCCAACTTATCGGGAATTGGTACACAGGTCAAATGGCAATCTTATTTATACAAAAATGTGCTAAAGAGCTATTAACTATTTGTATATAAAAGAAATTCAACTCTATTTACAACGTTTGTAAGCTGTGGTGAGACGCAGCGGAGTGTGATCTGACTCACTATATGAAAGCGGTATTATCGATGTAGCGTGCTGAATAGCCGTTTTTTAGCAGAATAATTCTCTACGATGAAATGCAAACCCGCATAAAGTCACTGTTTTTCAGTGCTGACGCTATAAGTGAAAAAAACAATCAGAACATAAGGAAAAGTAATCACAACTGGCGTGAATGAAATTGCAGTAATCCTGAGTATTTATTCATAGAGATAAAGGCCTTCCAGGGCGATTGATCCAGGTCATCGCCGACAGAGGCTAAAAATGGCAGGCTTGTCCCCTTTCTTTGGGACGGTCTATCAGATTATGCAGTTACAGAAATTAGTCAACATGTTTGGTGGGGATCTTTTGCAGCGTTATGGGCAAAAGGTTCACAAGCTGACGCTGCATGGCGGTTTTAGCTGCCCGAACCGTGACGGGACGATCGGGCGCGGGGGCTGTACTTTCTGTAATGTGGCGTCTTTTGCTGACGAAGCGCAGCAGCATCGTTCTATCGTCGAACAGCTGTCCCATCAGGCGAGTCTGGTCAACCGTGCGAAACAGTATCTGGCCTATTTCCAGGCCTACACCAGCACATGGGCGGAAGTACAGGTCTTGCGTTCCATGTATCAGCAGGCGGTAAGTCAGGCCAGTATCGTAGGGCTGTGTGTGGGCACCCGCCCGGACTGCGTGCCGGAAGCGGTACTGGACCTTCTCAGCGAGTACAAGGAGCAGGGGTATGAGATCTGGCTGGAGCTGGGCCTGCAAAGTGCGCACGACAAAACTCTGCACCGCATCAACCGTGGACATGATTTTGCCTGTTACCAGCGCACCACACGTCTCGCGCGTGAGCGTGGGCTAAAGGTGTGCTCACACCTGATTGTCGGCCTGCCTGGCGAAGGGCAGCAGCACGGTCTTGAGACACTGGAAAAGGTGGTCGAGACCGGTGTGGACGGAATTAAGCTGCATCCACTGCACATCGTGAAGGGCAGTATCATGGCCAAAGCCTGGGAAGCCGGGCGCTTAACCGGTATTGAGCTTGATGCGTATACGATGACGGCGGGGGAGATGATTCGGCACACCCCGCCGGAGATTGTCTACCACCGCATCTCCGCCAGCGCCCGCCGTCCAACGCTTCTTGCACCGCTCTGGTGTGAGAACCGCTGGACGGGGATGGTGGAAATCGACCGTTATCTGCAAGAGCACGGCGTACAGGGATCGGCGCTTGGTCGCCCCTGGGTTCCCCGCTTACCGGCGACGACCGCCTAACAGGCTCCCCAGCATGCCGCGTACAATCTGATTCGTGACCTGACGCGCTGCACTTTTTGCCATGGTCTGCACGACGCCATCGCGTTTGCCGCCGCGTGGTCCGGTCGTACCAAACAGGATATCCTTAAGCCCGCCCAGGATGCCATCGTCCACGGCAACAGACTGGCCTTTGGCGGCAGGTGCGTCCTGGGATTCGGTGGTGGCCTGAACCCCTTTTTGCAGCATCTCGAATGCCGACTCGCGATCCACGTCGTCCTCATACTTACCATACAGCGGGGAGCGGTTAATCAGGCCGTTGCGTTCATCGTCCGTCACGGGCCCCATCCTGGAGCAAGGGGCAATCACCATTGCGCGCTCCACAACGGACGGGCTGCCTTTTGCATCCAGGAAAGAGATAAGCGCTTCACCGGTGCCCAACGCCTGGATGGCCGCTTCGGTATCAAATGCCGGGTTCGCTCGCATGGTTTGCGCGGCGGCTTTGACGGCCTTCTGATCTTTCGGCGTAAAGGCGCGCAGGGCATGCTGTACGCGGTTGCCAAGCTGTCCCAGCACGTTGTCAGGAATATCGGACGGGTTTTGCGAAACAAACCAGACGCCGACGCCTTTAGAGCGGATCAGGCGGATCACCTGTTCAATCTTATCCAGCAGAACCTGTGGCGCATCGTTAAACAGCAGGTGCGCCTCGTCGAAGAAGAAGACCAGCTTGGGTTTGTCGAGATCGCCGGCTTCAGGTAACTGCTCGTACAGTTCAGAGAGCATCCACAGCAGGCTGGCGGCGTAGAGCTTCGGCATCTGGTAAAGCTTCTCTGAGCTCAGAATATTGATGATGCCTTTCCCGTTGCTGTCGGTGCGCATCCAGTCCTTGATATCCAGCATCGGCTCGCCAAAGAAATGTTCGGCACCTTGTTGCTCCAGGGTCAGTAACCCGCGCTGGATGGCACCGACTGAGGCGCTGCTGATATTACCGTACTGGTTCTGGAACGATTTGGCGTTATCACCGATGTACTGGGTAATGGCCCGCAGATCTTTGAAATCAAGCAGCAGCAGACCCTGGTCGTCGGCAATACGGAAGATGATGTTCAGTACACCGGACTGCACGTCGTTGAGGTTGAGCAGACGAGCCAGCAGCAGCGGACCGAGATCGGAGACGGTTGCACGTACCGGGTGACCTTTCTCACCAAAGATATCCCATAACACGACCGGATTGTTGTGCGGTGTCCAGTCCGTGATGCCGATATTTTTGAGTCGGTCGAGCAGTTTTTCGGACGGAGTGCCTTCCTGAGCCACACCGGTTAAATCGCCTTTTACATCGGCCATAAAGACCGGTACGCCGATCTCTGAAAGCGACTCTGCCAGTTTCTGCAGGGTCACGGTTTTCCCCGTCCCGGTGGCCCCGGTGATGAGACCGTGACGGTTGGCCATCGCGGGCAGTAAAAACAGCTCTTTGTCCAGCGTGCGGGCAATTAACAATGGTGTACTCATAATGCGCTTCCTCTCTTAGTCCTCGGTCGAGTATAGGCAACCTGACGGCAAAATGGCTGAGTAAATTGCTGACTTTGCGGCGCATTATCCAGCGCGGACTATGCTTTTGCATACGGTTCACAAAATTTTGGAAAACTATGTCCAGATTCTTCTTTAACGATCGCAAACAGCTGGTCAACGACGCCATCGAAGGCATACTGATTTCGGCACCACACGCTAATCTCGTCAAACTTGATATCGACCCGGCCATTCGGGTGGTGGCGCGCAGCGACTGGGATAAAAGCCGGGTGGCGGTTATTTCAGGCGGTGGCTCTGGTCACGAACCTGCACACGCCGGGTTTGTCGGCAAAGGGATGCTCACGGCAGCGGTGTGCGGTGATCTTTTTGCTTCGCCGAGCGTTGATGCGGTGCTGAACGCCATTGTGGCGGTAACGGGCGATCGGGGTTGTCTGCTGATCGTGAAAAATTACACCGGCGACCGGCTTAATTTCGGCCTGGCAGCAGAAAAAGCCAAGCGCTATGGCCTGAAGGTCGAGATGGTCATTGTCGCCGATGATATTGCCCTGCCGGATAACAAGCAGCCGCGCGGTATCGCCGGTACGGCACTGGTTCATAAAATCGCGGGCTATGCGGCAGAGCACGGCAAATCACTGACCGAGGTGCGCGATATCGCGCAGCAGGCTTGCGATAATCTCTGGAGCCTGGGCGTGGCAATGCAAACCTGTAACCTGCCGGGCAGTGATGATGAAGAGGGGCGGATCAAGCAGGGGCACGTGGAGCTGGGGCTTGGGATCCACGGCGAGCCTGGTGCCTCGGTTGTCGATACGCAAAACAGCAAAGCCATCATCGACACGCTGGTCGAGCCGCTCAAAGCGCAGGCCGGTAACGGGCGTTTTGCGGTGCTTATCAATAACCTCGGCGGCGTGTCGGCGCTGGAGATGGCGTTGCTCACCAAAGAGCTGGCCCACTCGGCGCTGAAAGAGAATATCGCTTATCTGATTGGTCCGGCACCGCTGGTGAGTGCCCTGGATATGAAAGGCTTTTCGCTGACGTTGCTGAAGCTTAACGATCTGTTCGAAAAAGCTCTCCATGAAGAGGTGGAGACGTTGGGCTGGCAGAAGCCGGTGGCGTTTGCGCCGCTGCGCGTGCAGGAACATAACGCGATCCATGACCGCGTGGAATATACCGCCTCGGACAATCCACGGGTCGCAGAGATCGTCTCCACGGTCACGCAGACGCTGATCCAGCTGGAAAACCGCCTCAATGCGCTGGATGCCAAAGTGGGTGATGGTGATACGGGCTCTACCTTTGCGCAAGGGGCGCGGGATATTGCGCAGCGTCTGGAGAAGAAACAGCTTCCGCTAAATGATGTGTCGACGCTGTTGCTGCTGGTTGGCGAGCGACTGGCAACGGTTATGGGGGGCTCAAGCGGTGTGCTGATGTCGATCTTCTTTACCGCTGCCGGGCAGACGCTGCACGATGGTCAGCCGTTGCCGGAAGCGCTCTTAAGCGGGCTGGCGCAGATGAAGCAGTATGGTGGGGCAGATCTTGGCGATCGCACCTTGATCGATGCCCTGCAACCGGCGCTGGAGGCATTGCAGAAAGGCGACCTTCAGGCTGCTGCGCAGGCTGCGAACGCGGGCGCTGAGGCGACAGCGAATATGGTGAAAGCGGGTGCCGGACGTTCGTCGTATGTCAACAAAGAGAACCTGGAGGGTGTGACCGACCCGGGGGCCGTGGCGGTGGCAGAGGTGTTCAAGGCAATGACCGCAGCAAAACGGTAGCGTTTTGAGTATTACACCCTCTCCCGACGGGAGAGGGTGGCGATGCGTGCAATCAGGCCGCACGCACCCCGCGCGTTCACATCAAAAATCCGCTTTCAACACCACGCGATAACGGGCTTTACCGTCACGTACATGCTGGATAGCTTCGTTGATCTTAGACATCGGATACAGTTCGGTGGTGGGCGCCACTTTAGTGCGTCCGGCAAACTTCATCAGTTTGCGCAATTCGAACGGCGTACCGGTTGCTGAACCGGAGACGCTGCGATCCCCCCCGATCAGCGTAAACGCAGGCACCGGCAGCGGTTTCATCACTGCACCGACGGTGTGGAAGTTACCGCCGTGGGCCAGCGCTTCAAAGTACGGTTGCCAGTCGAGATCGACGTTAACGGTATTGATGATCAGATCAAACTGACCTGCCAGCGATTTGAGCGCTTGCGGATCGCGGCTGTTGACTACCTTATCCGCCCCCATCGCCAGCACTTCTTTCTCTTTGGCCGGGTTCGAGCTAAACGCCGTGACTTCACAACCCATCGCATGCAGCAGTTTGATTGCGATATGGCCCAGACCACCAATCCCGATGACACCCACACGGCTGGTGGCGGTGACATGATGCATCAGCAGCGGTTTGAATACGGTGATACCGCCGCACAGCAGCGGACCGGCAGATTCGATATCAATGCTGTCCGGCAGGGGAATAACCCATTGCCAGTCGGCACGCAGTTTATCGGCGAAACCGCCTTTGTTCAGAATGGTAGGGACTGCGCCTTCGAGGCAGTTGATTTGGTTACCGCTGATACAGGCATCGCAGTGACCACAGCTGCGCGCCGTCCAGCCAATACCCACGCGCTGGCCGACCTTCAGCCCTTTGTCCTGTGCGGCGCTACCGAGCGCCACAACGCGGCCAATGACTTCGTGGCCGGCAATCAGTGGATACTGTGAGAAGCCCCATTCATTGTCGATCATGGAGAGATCGGAGTGGCAGATCCCGCAGTAATCAACCTGCACTTCGACGTCTTCTGCTTTTAGGTCGCCCGCATCGTATTCGTACAGCTCAAGTTCTGCACCCGCCTGCGGTGCGGCGTAGCTTTTTATCTTCGACATCGTGTTTCCCCCGTTATGGTGTGAACTGAGAGTGTAGAGCATTCAGTTTACGGTCGCTTAACAGAAGAGGGCAGGAATGCCCTTTACAGAGTTTTCAGCATCCTGACTTCGCAATCGACGTGGCCGGTACAGCCCAGCGGCGCATCAATATGCGTAAAGCCCAGATGTTCATACAGGCCAATGGCCTCTTTGAGGAAGGCGGTTGTTTCCAGGTAACAGCGTTTAAAACCCTGAGTACGCGCATGTTCAAGGGCGATAAGCGCCAGCTTTTTCGCCAGCCCTTGCCCGCGTACCGACGGCAGAAAATACATTTTTTGCAGTTCGCAGATATCCGGCTCGCTGCAGCTTAAAGGCGCCACGCCACCGCCGCCCACCACCTGGCCGTTCTGCTCAATAACCCAATAGGCGTAGCCCGGCTGGCTGTACAGCTGAAACAGCTCATCCAGATTCGGGTCGGCAACGGTATAGCCTTTGTCGGCGGTCAGGCCATACTCAGCGGAAACCGTTCGGATAACGGCGGCAATAGCCGGGTTGTCCTGCTCAGTGATCCGACGCATCGTCGTCGCGACGGGGGTAATCACGCTCATAGTCTTACTCATTACAAAAATTGACACACAACTGCTGTTAATAGCACCGCAGTAAAGGGAGCGCAAGCGAGGAGTTTTCAGGAAGGATACCCCTTACGCCCTGAAGCGTAAGGGGTAAAAGCATTACAGGGCTGCAATAACCGCCTGCTGCTCGATCAGTTTGGTCTTAGCATCGGCGAAGGCAACCAGACGCTCACGCTCTTTCGCGATAACCGCTTCCGGCGCGCGGGCAACAAAGCCTTCGTTCGCCAGTTTGCTTTCGATTTTGCCAATTTCCACATCGACCTTAGCCACTTCTTTTGCCAGACGAGCCAACTCAGCGTCTTTGTCGATAAGACCTGCCATCGGGATCAGCAGCTCGGCGCCGTCGATGATTTTGGTCACGGATACCGGACCTTTGTCATCCGCAGGCAGCACGGTGATGCTTTCCAGACGCGCCATGGTTTTCAGGAAGGTGTTGTTCTCGGTGACACGGCGAACAGCAGCCTCACTGCAACCGCGCAGCAGCAGCTCCAGAGGTTTACCCGGGGCGATGTTCATTTCGGCACGGATATTACGTACCGCCACGATCGCCTGTTTCAGCCATTCGGTATCGGCTGACGCCGCTTCATCGACCTTCGCTGCATCGAATTCCGGGAACGGCTGCAGCATGATGGTGTCGGCGTTGATGCCGGCAATCACTTTCACACGCTGCCAGATGGTTTCGGTGATGAATGGAATAATCGGGTGCGCCAGACGCAGCAGACCTTCGAGAACGGTAATCAGCGTGTTGCGCGTACCGCGCAGTTCCGCTTCAGAACCGCCGTTCATTACCGGTTTTGCCAGCTCAAGGTACCAGTCACAGAACTGGTTCCAGGTGAATTCATACAGAATGCCCGCCGCGATATCGAAGCGGTAGCTGTCCAGCGCTTCGCGGAAGGCTTTTACCGTCTGGTTGAACTCTGCCAGGATCCAGCGATCGGCCAGAGACAGGGTCATCTCGCCGCCGTTGAAGCCGCAATCCTGATCTTCGGTGTTCATCAGCACGAAGCGGCTGGCGTTCCACAGCTTGTTACAGAAGTTACGGTAACCTTCCAGGCGCTTCATGTCCCAGTTGATGTCACGACCGGTTGAAGCCAGTGCCGCCAGAGTGAAACGCAGGGCATCAGTACCGTGAGGTTCGATCCCATTCGGGAACTGTTTCTCAGTACGCTTGCGGATCTTCTCCGCCAGCTGCGGTTGCATCATGTTGCCGGTACGTTTTTCCAGCAGCTCTTCGAGGGAGATACCGTCAACCATGTCCAGCGGGTCGATAACGTTACCCTTGGACTTGGACATCTTCTGGCCTTCGTCGTCACGAATCAGACCGGTCATGTAGACGGTATGGAACGGAACCTGTGGCTTGCCGTTTTCATCTTTGATGAAGTGCATGGTCATCATGATCATGCGGGCGATCCAGAAGAAGATGATGTCGAAGCCGGACACCATCACGCTGGTTGGGTGGAACTGACGCAGCGCGTCGGTGTTCTCCGGCCAGCCCAGCGTGGAGAAGGTCCACAGTGCGGAGGAGAACCAGGTGTCCAGTACGTCTTCGTCCTGACGCAGGGCGACATCGGCACTCAGGTTGTTTTCCTGACGAACTTCATCTTCGCTGCGGCCAACATAGACGTTGCCTTCGCTGTCGTACCAGGCCGGGATACGGTGGCCCCACCACAGCTGACGGGAGATACACCAGTCCTGAATATCACGCATCCAGGAGAAGTACATGTTTTCATACTGCTTCGGCACGAACTGGATGTCGCCGTTCTCGACCGCTTCAACAGCCGGTTTCGCCAGCACGTCGGCGCGCACGTACCACTGGTCGGTCAGCATTGGCTCGATAACAACACCCCCACGGTCACCGTACGGCACGGTCAGATCGTGAGGTTTGATCTCTTCCAGAAGGCCGAGTGCATCCACTGCAGCGACAATCGCTTTACGCGCGGCAAAACGTTCCATTTTCTGGAATTCAGCCGGAATGTCGCTGGAGTAAACGTCGGATTCGTTACCTTTGGTGTCATACACTTCCGCGCTTTCACGGATATCACCGTCGAACGTCAGAATGTTGATCATTGGCAGGGCGTGACGACGACCCACTTCGTAGTCGTTGAAGTCGTGTGCCGGGGTGATTTTCACACAGCCGGTACCTTTTTCCATGTCGGCGTGTTCATCGCCCACAACGGGAATGCGGCGGTTAACCAGCGGCAGCACCACGAATTTGCCAATCAGATCTTTATAACGCGGATCTTCCGGGTTAACGGCCACGCCGGTATCGCCCAGCAGGGTTTCCGGACGGGTGGTCGCTACCACCAGGTAATCTTTACCGTCTGCCGTTTTAGCGCCGTCGGCCAGCGGATAGCGGATATGCCACATGGAACCTTTAGACTCACGGTTTTCCACTTCCAGGTCGGAGATAGCGGTGCGCAGTTTAGGGTCCCAGTTTACCAGGCGCTTGCCACGGTAAATCAGGTCTTCTTTGTACAGACGGACAAACACTTCTTTAACGGCGTTGGAAAGACCTTCGTCCATGGTGAAGCGCTCGCGCTCCCAGTCCACGGAGTTGCCAAGACGGCGCATCTGACGGGTGATGGTACCGCCGGATTCTGCTTTCCACTGCCAGATTTTATCGATGAACGCGTCGCGACCGTAGTCGTGGCGGGTTTTACCTTCTTCAGCGGCAATTTTACGCTCAACCACCATCTGGGTCGCGATACCCGCGTGGTCAGTTCCCGCCTGCCACAGGGTGTTTTTGCCCTGCATGCGCTGGTAGCGGATCATGGTATCCATGATGGTCTGCTGGAAGGCATGACCCATATGCAAACTGCCGGTGACGTTCGGCGGTGGGATCATGATGCAGAAGGACTCTTTGCTTTCATCGCCGTTAGGCTTGAAATAGCCCTGCTGTTCCCAGTGCTCGTAAAGCGGCTGTTCGATATCGCGTGGGTTATATGTCTTTTCCATTATTTCCAGGTTGCCGTATTCAGGTTAAAACCAGCCAGGCGGTACGCTTTATAGCGTTCGCGCGCCAGTTGTTTCAAAGATTCTTCGTAAGGGACAAAGTCTACCACTTCTGTGAAAGCGGTGGCAAAATCTGCAAAATCTATCCGCAGGCTAATCAGAATATCGCGCGCGCTGCTGTTGCGCTTTTGCGGCCAGGCAATCTCTACCGGTGCGCCGCCACGAGGGCCTTCGCCAGACAGATTATGCGGGACAAAACTCTCCGGCGGGCGTGCCCAGAGTGCTTCGTCAAGGCGGATGGCCTGCTGCTCATCTTCGCAGGCAATCAGAACGCGTTTACCTGCGCGCCAACGTTCTGCGGCAATTTCACACACCAGCTGTTCAACTGCGCTGAGGCCGTCCTGATGGGTGTCGTTGTCCAGAAGGTAGAACGTTGCATTCTTCATATATGGGGCTTCTTGTTGTGGATTTAAATGTAAGGCCGGGCTGACCCGGCCTACAAACGGCATCTTTCCGTAGGCCCGGTAAGCGTAGCGCTACCGGGCATCTGACGGCAATTACTCTTCGCCGTTAAAACCCGCACGATTGAGCAGGAACTGCGACAGTAACGCGACCGGACGACCGGTTGCGCCTTTGGCCTTACCGGAACGCCAGGCGGTACCTGCGATATCCAGATGCGCCCAGTTGTACTTACGGGTAAAGCGCGCCAGGAAGCAGCCCGCAGTAATTGCCCCGCCAGGACGACCGCCGATGTTCGCCATATCGGCGAAATTAGACTCCAGCTGTTCCTGGTACTCGTCACCCAGCGGCAGACGCCATGCGCGGTCACCGGCCTGTTCGGACGCGCCAATCAGCTCGTGCGCCAGAGGATTGTGGTTCGACATCAGCCCGGTGATGTGATGGCCCAGCGCAATCACACAGGCACCGGTCAGCGTGGCCACGTCAATGACCGCTTCAGGCTCGAAGCGCTCAACGTAGGTCAGCACGTCGCACAGCACCAGACGGCCTTCGGCGTCGGTGTTCAGCACTTCAACGGTCTGGCCGGACATGGTCGTCAGAACGTCACCCGGACGGTACGCACGACCGCCAGGCATGTTTTCACAGCCCGCCAGCACGCCAATGACGTTTATCGGCAGCTGAAGTTCCGCCACCATACGCATCACGCCATACACTGCTGCTGCGCCACACATGTCGTACTTCATCTCGTCCATGCCTTCGGCAGGCTTGATGGAGATACCGCCGGAATCGAAGGTCAGACCCTTACCAACCAGCACAATCGGACGCGCATCTTCAGACGGGTTACCTTTGTACTCGATAACCGACATCAGCGACTCATTCTGGGAGCCGTTGCCGACTGCCAGATAGGAGTGCATTCCCAGCTCTTTCATCTGCTGTTCGCCGATGACGCGGGTGATGACATTCTTACTGTAGGCGTCAGCCAGCTGACGTGCCTGAGAGGCCAGATACGCTGCGTTACAGATGTTAGGCGGCATATTGCCCAGATCTTTTGCGGCTTTAATCCCGGCAGCAATTGCCAGACCGTGCTGGATAGCACGTTCACCGCTGGTCAGCTCGCGACGGGTCGGTACGTTAAAGACCATTTTACGCAGCGGACGACGTGGCTCGCTTTTGTTGGTTTTCAGCTGGTCGAAGCTGTACAGGCTCTCTTTTGCCGTTTCGACCGCCTGACGCACTTTCCAGTAGGTGTTACGGCCTTTGACGTGCAGCTCGGTCAGGAAGCAAACGGCTTCCATTGAGCCGGTATCATTCAGCGTATTAATCGTTTTCTGAATAACCTGCTTATACTGACGTTCATCCAGCTCGCGCTCTTTACCGCAGCCAATCAGCAGAATACGTTCAGACAGTACGTTTGGAACATGGTGCAGTAACAGCGTCTGCCCAGGTTTGCCTTCCAGTTCGCCACGGCGCAGCAGGGCGCTGATGTAGCCATCACTGATCTTATCGAGTTGCTCGGCGATCGGGGAGAGTCGGCGTGGTTCAAAGACGCCCACAACGATGCAGGCACTCCGCTGTTTCTCCGGGCTACCGCTTTTTACACTGAACTCCATGCACTACGCTCCTGAATCTTAAAGACAACAGCGGCTGCTACAGATAGAATTGAAACCTTTCGTAACTCATGTCCGCTGTTGTGGTGACTTCGTGTTAATCTTACGTTACTACGGTTTCGACACGTCAGAAAAAGTCCTGAAGCGTGAATCCGCCGGATGTTTTAATCTTAGCGATGATTTCGACGACTCAAGAGAATAAATGACGTTTAAGCCATGAAACAAGCGATTTTCCAGCAAAGAGACGGGTTTTTACGGGCGTATTTAAAGTGATAATCATAAGATATCTGGTGCGGGAGACGCTCAAAAGCCAGCTGGCGATCCTCTTCATCCTGCTGCTGATTTTTTTCTGTCAGAAGCTGGTCAGGATCCTCGGTGCGGCCGTTGACGGCGAAATTCCTACGAATCTGGTGCTTTCCCTGCTTGGTTTAGGGATCCCGGAAATGGCGCAGCTTATCCTGCCGCTAAGTCTTTTCCTCGGTCTGCTCATGACGCTCGGCAAGCTTTATACCGAGAGTGAAATCACCGTGATGCACGCCTGCGGCTTGAGTAAAGCCGTACTGGTGAAAGCCGCTATGGTTCTGGCGCTTTTCACAGGTATTGTTGCGGCGGTGAATGTGATGTGGGCGGGCCCAACGTCTTCCCGTCACCAGGATGAAGTGCTGGCAGAAGCCAAAGCAAACCCGGGTATGGCCGCACTGGCGCAGGGCCAGTTCCAGCAGGCGACTGACGGGAATTCTGTTCTCTTTATCGAGAGCGTGGATGGCAGCCGCTTTAACGATGTGTTCCTTGCGCAGCTCCGCACCAAAGGGAATGCCCGTCCTTCCGTCGTGGTGGCCGATTCGGGTCAACTGTCACAGCGTAAAGATGGCTCTCAGGTAGTGACGCTGAATAAAGGCACGCGCTTCGAAGGCACTGCGATGCTGCGCGATTTCCGCATCACCGATTTCCAGAACTACCAGGCCATTATTGGTCACCAGACCGTGGCGCTCGATCCAAGTGATACCGAGCAAATGGATATGCGTACCCTGTTCAATACGGACAACAACCGTGCGCGTGCCGAACTGCACTGGCGTATCACGCTGGTATTCGCCGTATTTATGATGGCTCTGATGGTCGTTCCGCTGAGTGTGGTTAACCCACGTCAGGGACGCGTGCTGTCAATGTTGCCAGCCATGCTGCTGTACCTGGTGTTCTTCCTGTTGCAGACCTCAATTAAGTCTAACGGTGGTAAGGGTAAAATTGACCCGTTCGTCTGGACCTGGGTGGTCAATGGTCTGTATCTGCTGCTGGCGGTGGGACTCAACCTGTGGGATACGGTGCCTGTGCGCCGCATTCGTGCCCGCTTCTCGCGTAAAGGAGCCCTCTAATGCAGGCGTTTGGCGTTCTTGACCGCTATATCGGTAAAACTATTTTTTCCACCATCATGATGACGTTGTTCATGCTGGTGTCGCTCTCCGGCATTATCAAATTTGTCGATCAGTTGAAAAAAGCCGGGCAGGGGAGCTATGACGCGCTGGGTGCGGGCATGTATACCCTGCTCAGCGTGCCAAAAGATGTGCAGATCTTCTTCCCGATGGCGGCCTTGCTGGGTGCGCTGTTGGGCTTAGGGATGCTGGCACAGCGCAGTGAATTGGTTGTTATGCAGGCTTCGGGCTTCACCCGTATGCAGGTTGCGCTGTCGGTGATGAAAACCGCGATCCCGCTGGTGCTGTTGACCATGGCAATTGGCGAGTGGGTGGCACCGCAGGGTGAGCAGATGGCGCGTAACTATCGTGCGCAGGCGATGTACGGTGGCTCACTGCTCTCAACGCAGCAAGGGTTGTGGGCAAAAGATGGTGACAGCTTCGTCTATATCGAACGTGTGAAGGGCGATGACGAACTGGGGGGCGTGAGTATTTACACCTTCAATAACGATCGTCGTTTGCTCTCCGTGCGTCACGCCTCTTCGGCCAAGTTTGACGCCGAGCATAAGCAGTGGCGGTTGTCGCAGGTGGATGAGTCAGACCTGACCGATCCAAAACAGATCTCCGGCTCTCAGACGGTGTCGGGCATGTGGAAAACCAAACTCACGCCCGACAAACTCGGCGTGGTGGCGCTGGATCCTGACGCTCTCTCCATCAGTGGTTTGCACAACTACGTGAAATACCTGAAGTCGAGCGGACAGGACGCCGGACGTTATCAGCTCAACATGTGGAGCAAAATCTTTCAGCCGTTGTCCGTGGCGGTGATGATGCTGATGGCACTGTCGTTTATCTTTGGCCCGTTGCGTAGCGTGCCGATGGGCGTGCGCGTGGTGACCGGGATCAGCTTCGGCTTTGTGTTCTACGTTCTCGATCAGATCTTCGGCCCGCTGACGCTGGTTTATGGTATTCCGCCTGTTATCGGCGCGCTGCTGCCGAGCGCCAGCTTCTTCCTGATCAGCCTCTGGCTGATGCTGAAACGCTCCTGACAGACCTCTCCTCGCTTCCGGAGAACCGGAAGCGAGGCTAATCTCCTGTTTCACTCCGCACTTTTTCTCACAACCTTCAACGCCCCGCCGCGAATTTGAGTATTATTGAGCGATAAAGTCGTGAAGGGATCCTCTATGAAGCAAATTCGAATGCTGGCCCAGTACTACGTCGATCTGATGATGAAGCTTGGGCTGGTGCGTTTCTCCATGCTGCTGGCACTGGCGCTGGTCGTTCTGGCCATTGTCGTGCAGATGGCCGTAACCATGGTTCTGCACGGTCAGGTCGAGAGTATCGACGTGATCCGCTCCATCTTCTTTGGCTTGCTGATTACACCCTGGGCGGTCTATTTCCTCTCCGTGGTGGTTGAACAACTGGAGGAGTCCCGACAGCGCCTGTCAAAACTGGTCGATAAACTGGAAGAGATGCGCGATCGCGATCTGAAGCTCAACGTTCAGCTAAAGGATAATATCGCCCAACTGAACCAGGAGATTTCGGATCGTGAGAAGGCGGAGGCTGAGCGCCAGGCGACGCTGGAGCAGCTGAAAATCGAAATGAAAGAGCGCGAGGTGACGCAGATCCAGCTTGAGCAGCAATCCTCTTTCCTGCGCTCGTTCCTTGATGCATCACCGGATCTGGTTTTCTACCGTAATGAAGATAAAGAGTTTTCCGGCTGTAACCGGGCGATGGAACTGCTGACCGGGAAGAGTGAGAAGCAGCTGATTCACCTGAAGCCGCAGGACGTATACTCCGAAGAGGCGGCCGCCAAAGTGATGGAGACGGACGAAAAAGTGTTTCGTCATAACGTTTCGCTGACCTATGAACAGTGGCTGGATTACCCGGACGGGCGCAAAGCCTGCTTTGAGATCCGTAAGGTGCCGTACTACGACCGCGTGGGGAAACGCCACGGTCTGATGGGGTTTGGCCGCGATATCACCGAGCGTAAGCGCTATCAGGATGCCCTTGAACGTGCCAGCCGCGATAAAACCACCTTCATCTCCACCATCAGCCATGAACTGCGTACGCCACTTAACGGAATTGTCGGCCTGAGCCGCATTCTGCTGGACACCGATCTCACCGCAGAACAGGAAAAATACCTTAAAACCATCCATGTCTCAGCGGTTACGCTGGGGAATATCTTCAACGATATTATCGATATGGATAAGATGGAACGCCGCAAAGTGCAGCTTGATAACCAGCCGGTTGATTTCACCGGTTTCCTTGCCGATCTGGAAAACCTGTCTGGCTTGCAGGCGCAACAGAAGGGGCTGAGCTTTGTCATGGATCCCACGCTGCCGCTGCCGCACAAGGTGGTTACCGACGGCACGCGTCTGCGCCAGATCCTGTGGAACCTTATCAGCAATGCGGTCAAATTTACCCAGAAGGGGCAGGTCTCGGTACGTATTCGCTACGACCAGGGCGACATGCTGCACTTTGAGGTGGAAGACTCCGGCATTGGTATTCCGCAGGAAGAGCAGGACAAAATCTTTGCGATGTACTATCAGGTGAAGGACAGCAACGGCGGCAAGCCCGCTACCGGCACGGGAATTGGTCTGGCGGTGTCTAAACGCCTTGCGAAGAGCATGGGCGGTGATATTACCGTCGCCAGCCATCCGGGCAAAGGCTCAACCTTCACGCTGACGGTGCACGCGCCGGCGGTGGCGGAAGAGGTGGAAGATACCTTCGAAAACGACGATATGCCGCTGCCCGCGCTGCATGTCCTGCTGGTGGAAGATATTGAGCTTAACGTAATTGTCGCACGCTCTGTCCTGGAAAAACTGGGCAACAGCGTGGATGTGGCGATGACCGGTAAAGCCGCGCTGGAGATGTTTAAGCCGGGTGAATATGATCTCGTTCTGCTGGATATTCAGTTGCCGGACATGACCGGGCTGGATATTTCCCGTGAACTGACGAGCCAGTACGCTGCCGACGAACTGCCGCCGCTGGTGGCGTTGACGGCGAACGTGCTGAAAGATAAAAAAGAGTACCTCGATGCCGGTATGGATGATGTACTTAGCAAGCCGCTGGCGGTGCCTGCCCTGACCGCCATGATCAAGAAGTTCTGGGATACCCATGATGAAGAGGAGAACACCATGACGTCTGTGGATAGCGCGAAAGCCCAAACGATACTCGATACCGCGATGCTGGAGCAGTACATCGATCTGGTTGGTCCAAAACTGATTACCGACGGTCTGGCGGTATTTGAAAAAATGATGCCGGGCTATCTGAGCGTGCTGGAATCAAATCTGACAGCGCGGGATCAGAAAGGCATTGTGGAAGAAGGGCATAAAATCAAAGGTGCGGCCGGCTCGGTCGGCTTACGTCACCTGCAGCAGCTGGGACAACAGATTCAGTCACCTGATTTACCTGCCTGGGAAGATAACGTAGGTGATTGGGTTGAAGAGATGAAACAAGAGTGGCAGAACGATGTGGCGGTGCTTAAAGCCTGGGTGGACGCCAGAAAAAAATGACCCCGGCTTAACCGGGGTGCGCGAATACTGCGCCAACACCAGGGAAATTGTGGCTGCGCCTGTTTTTTTGTGTTGTTTTCGTATGGACGCCGCCTGAAAATTTAGGCCGCACGCAAATAAGATAGCAAATCTTAAATGGTTTGTTACAGGAATCAGTGAAATGTGTGAAGCATAGCGTTTTAATCAAAATTAATTATGTGCTTCAGCGAGTTGCAGAGAAGGATCGTCATGATGAAAAAGATTGGTGTCGTACTGAGCGGATGTGGCGTTTACGATGGTTCTGAGATACACGAAGCCGTCATCACATTGCTGGCCCTGGCAAGAGAGGGGGCTGAAGTCATTTGCTTCGCGCCAGACAAAAATCAGGCTGATGTCATTAATCATCTGACCGGGGAGCCGATGGCAGAAACCCGTAACGTCCTGATTGAAGCCGCGCGTATTGCGCGTGGCGAAATTCATCCTCTGATTCAGGCGGACGCCGCAGAGCTTGATGCGTTAATTGTGCCGGGCGGGTTTGGGGCGGCTAAAAACCTCAGCACGTTTGCCACGCAAGGCGCCGGGTGTCAGGTTGATCCGCATTTAAAAGCGTTATCACAGGCCATGCATGCGGCGGGTAAACCGCAGGGCTTTATCTGCATCGCTCCGGCCATGCTTCCGACAATTTTTGATTTCCCGCTGCGCCTGACCATCGGGACCGATATTGATACAGCGGAAATCATCGAGGAGATGGGGGGCGAGCACATCCCTTGTCCGGTGGATGACATTGTGGTGGATGAAGACAATAAAATCGTCACCACACCCGCGTATATGCTGGCGCAGACTATCGCGGAAGCCGCTTCAGGCATTGAAAAGCTGGTGGCCAGAGTGCTGGTGCTGACTGAATGAGGCGTCAATTCGCCGCAGGCGCCTGGGTAAAACGTATTCTTTGGCGTGCCGTGCTGGTGCTGGCGGTGTTCTGGGGCGGCGGACTGGCATTATTCAGCATTCTGCCGGTTCCGTTTTCTGCCGTGATGGTTGAGCGTCAGCTGAGCGCGTGGTTCACCGGTGACTTCAGCTATGTTGCCCACTCTGACTGGGTGAGCACAGATGAAATCTCCCCGTGGATGGGACTGGCGGTGATAGCGGCGGAGGATCAGAAATTCCCGGAGCACTGGGGGTTTGACGTGGCGGCAATCGAGAAAGCGCTCGCCCATAATGAACGCCATGAAAACCGCGTGCGCGGCGCATCGACGCTGTCACAACAGACGGCCAAAAACCTGTTTTTGTGGGATGGCCGCAGCTGGGTGCGAAAAGGGCTGGAAGCCGGATTGACCCTGGGGATGGAAACTGTCTGGAGCAAGAAACGTATTCTGACGGTCTATCTGAACATTGCCGAGTTTGGTGATGGCGTGTTTGGTGTCGAAGCCGCCTCGCAGCGATATTTCAATAAACCTGCCAGCCGGCTGAGCCTCTCTGAAGCTGCGCTGTTGGCCGCGGTCTTGCCTAACCCAATTCGCTTTAAGGCCAATGCACCCTCAGGCTATGTGCGAAACCGACAGGCGTGGATCATGCGCCAGATGCGGCAGCTGGGAGGGGAAGGGTTTATGGCGAGAAATAAATTGATGTAAGGCGGGTAAGCGTAGCGCTACCCGCCATGAAAGAGGCGTTAGTCTTCGTCAAACCCGGCGTTAAACAGCGCAATCACCGCCGCCAGCGCTTCCTCTTCCTGTGGACCGGTAGCTTCTACTTCAATCTGGCGGCCTTTGGCGGAGTCCAGCATCAGCAGCGCAATTACGCTGTTCGCTTCCGCCTCGGTACCTTCATCGTTACGCAGCAGAACTTCTGCATCGAAACCCTGCATCAGCTCAAACAGTTTCATCGCCGGACGCGCATGCATGCCCAGCTTATTGGTGATCTCAACGGTTTGTTTTACGGTCATGTTTTACGTTTTTCCAGCGTGCGATGACGGGACTGAACGTTCTTTCCGCGTGAGCGGAAATAGTCGGCCAGCTGTTCGGCGATATAGACCGAACGATGTTTACCGCCGGTACAGCCAATCGCCACGGTCAGGTAGCTACGGTTGTTTGTCTCCAGCATAGGTAACCATAGCTCAAGGTAGCTTCGCGTCTGGTAGATAAAATTGTGAACTTCTGTGTGTCTGTCGAGGAAGGCCGCGACGGGTTTATCGAGACCGGTCATTGGACGCAGCTTCGGATCCCAGTGCGGATTCGGCAGGAAGCGCACGTCGAAAACATAATCCGCATCGATAGGAATACCGTGCTTAAAGCCGAATGACTCGAACACCATCGTCAGTTCACGCTCGCGTTTGCCCAGTAAACGGGTACGCAGCATTTCCGCCAGCTCATGCACGGACATTTCGGATGTATCGACAATCAGGTCAGCACGGGAACGCAGCGGTTCCAGCAGATCGCTCTCTTCGTCGATAGCACTTTCCAGCGAGAGGTTCTTGCTGGAAAGCGGATGCAAACGACGGGTATCGCTGTAGCGACGGATCAGAGTATTGCGGTCTGCATCGAGGAACAGCAGCTGAGGCGAGAATGAATCAGGCAGGTTGCTCATTGCCTGTTCAAAAATTTCTGGCGATTCAGGCATGTTACGAACGTCGATACTAACGGCGGCAGAGATTTGCCTCTCCGCAAGCGTGCGTGCCAGGTCGGGCAGCAGCACGACCGGCAGGTTATCTACGCAGTAAAACCCCATGTCTTCCAGCGCGCGCAGGGCCACGGATTTCCCGGACCCTGAACGGCCACTGACAATCATCAGCACCATGTTCCGTTTCTCCTCAGGACAACAGATGTGAAGGCCATCTCCTGGTTATGCATCATCCTGATTGCCTTCTGCTTCAGTGATAATTTGATATAGCTCTTCATCACTTTGGGCTGCGCGCAGTCGACGGCAAATGGTTTTATCGGCCAGGCGTTTTGCGACCAGCGAAAGCGTATGCAAATGGGTTTTCGTCTGGTCGGCAGGCACCAGCAGCGCGAAGAGGAGATCGACGGGCTGATTATCGATGGCATCGAAGGCGATAGGCGTCTCCAGCTGCACAAACACACCGACGGCACGCAGGGTGTCCTCTTCCAGTTTGCCGTGCGGGATCGCGATGCCGTTGCCGATGCCGGTACTGCCCATTTTTTCACGGGTCAGGATCGCTTCGAACACGACCTGCGGCGGCAGGCCCAGCTGTTTTGCGGCCAGTTCACTGATGATCTCCAGCGCACGTTTTTTGCTCTGGCAGTGAACAGCACTGCGCGTACATTCCTGGTTAAGGACATTGCTCAGTTGAAGAGCGGAATCGTTGTTCATCATAATTTCACCTAAGCGCTAACTGTACAAACGGCCTGTTGTGTTTCACAACAGGCCTTCCTGCACCCGTTAACTGCCCGGACAATTAGTGTTGTTTCAGTTTGTCTTTATGTTTATTGAGCTGTCGTGCAAGCTTATCAATCAAGCCGTCGATAGCAGCGTACATGTCTTGCCCTTCCGCACTGGCATGGAGCTCACCCCCGTTGACATGCAGGGTCGCATCCGAGATATGAGTCACTTTCTCCACTTTCAATACAACATAGACCTGGTTGATCCTTTCGAAATACTGCTCGAGTTTCGCGAATTTAGCATTCACAAAATCACGTAAAGCCTCAGTAATCTCGACGTTATGTCCTGTGATATTGAGCTGCATAGTGTCTTCCTTATCGGTTGTGTCAGACCAGCTGTTTACGCTGGTTAGACGGCGGAATGGATAAAGACTCTCGATACTTCGCAACAGTTCGGCGTGCCACCATAATACCCTGGTCGGACAGTATGGTGGTTAACTTACTGTCGCTCAGTGGCTTCGCGGGGTTCTCCGCGGCGATCAACTTCTTCACCAGGGCGCGAATGGCCGTTGACGACGCTTCACCGCCGCCCTCGGTATTCACATGGCTGGAGAAGAAATACTTAAGCTCAAAAATACCGCGTGGACTGTGCAGATACTTCTGCGTGGTCACGCGGGAAATGGTTGATTCATGCATCTCGACGGCCTGGGCGATATCCGCCAGCACCATCGGTTTCATATACTCTTCGCCCTGCTCAAAGAACGCCTGCTGCTGTTCGACAATACAGCGGCTTACGCGGAGCAGCGTATCATTTCGGCTCTCCAGACTTTTGATCAACCATCGCGCTTCCTGCAAATTGCTACGAATGTATTGATTATCGGAGTCGTTACGCACGCTGGTGCACATGGAGGCATACTGCTGGTTGATTTGCAGGCGAGGGATGCTGTCTGAGTTCAGTTCAACGACCCAGCGGTCATTGTGTTTTCTGACCAGCACATCCGGGATGACGTACTCGGGTTCGCTGGTCTGAATGGACTGACCGGGGCGCGGATCGAGGGACTGAATCAGATTGACCGCCTCTTTCAGCACCTCTTCTTTCAGGCGCGTGACGCGCATCAGGCTGCGGAAATCGTGATTGGCCAGAAGATCCAGATGGTCGCTGATGATCAAGCGGGCTTCATCAAGCCATGGCGTCTCTTTACTGAACTGAGAAAGTTGGATAAGCAGGCAGTCGCGCAGATCTTTTGCGGCCACCCCAACCGGATCGAAACGCTGAATGCGCTTCAGAACGGCTTCTATCTCCTCGAGTTCAATCTCTTCGTCACCCATGCTTTCCAGAATTTCGTCCAGCGTGACGGTCAGATAACCGGTGTCATCCACGGCATCGACAATGGATGTCGCTATCGCGCGGTCGGTATCGGAGAAGGGGGTAAGTTCCACCTGCCACATCAGGTAATCCTGCAGTGACTGGGTAGTTTCACCCTGATAAACCGGTAGCTCATCGTCCTGGTAGTCTGCACGCGTACCGGAAGGGGTTCCGGCGGTGTAGATTTCATCCCAGCTGGCATCCAGCGGAAGCTCGTCCGGCATCTCTTTTTGTTCGAGCGCATCGGCGGTGTCGAGTGCTTCAGTATCCTGCGACTGCTGGGTATCTACCTCTTCATGAAGATCGGCTTGCTCCAGCAACGGATTGCTATCCAGCGCTTGCTGGAGCTCCTGCTGGAGTTCTAAGGTGGACAGTTGCAACAGGCGAATCGCCTGCTGTAGCTGCGGCGTCATCGCCAGTTGTTGGCTGAGCCGTAATTGCAAACCTTGCTTCATGTTCAGAGCATTTTTCTCCGGTTCGGCGTTACATTACCTCTACCCTATCAGAGTCTGAAGTCTTCCCCAAGGTAGACACGCTTAACATGATCATCTTCGAGGATCTGCTGCGGCGTACCGTGGGCGATCAGATTGCCCTGGCTCACGATGTATGCGCGTTCGCACACGGCCAGCGTTTCACGGACGTTATGGTCAGTGATCAGTACGCCAAGCCCGCTGTCGCGCAGATGCTCAATGATACGTTTAATGTCGATAACGGAGATGGGGTCAACGCCTGCAAACGGTTCATCCAGAAGGATAAATTTCGGGTTTGCAGCCAGCGCACGCGCAATCTCAACGCGACGGCGTTCACCGCCGGACAGCGCCTGACCGAGGCTGTCGCGCAGATGTTCGATATGGAACTCTTCCATCAGCTCGTTAGCCCGGTCCTGACGCTGTTCGCTGGTCAGATCGTCACGAATTTGCAGGACGGCCATCAGGTTATCGAAGACGCTCAGGCGGCGGAAAATGGAGGCTTCCTGCGGCAGATAGCCGATACCGCGACGCGCACGCGCATGCAGCGGCAGAAGACTGATATCTTCATCATCAATGACGATGTTGCCCGCATCGCGCGACACGATACCAACGACCATGTAGAAGGTTGTGGTCTTGCCCGCACCGTTAGGGCCAAGCAGGCCTACAATTTCGCCGGAGTTGACGGTCAGACTGACATCTTCTACGACACGGCGGCCCTTATAGGCCTTCGCGAGATTTTTTGCAGTTAATGTTGCCATAACGAATTAGTTACTCTTCTTATGTGCCGGGGCCTGACCCTTACCTTTGTCCTGCAGCTGCGACGGAACCAGCACGGTGGTTACGCGTTTGCCTTTCTCGCTGGAGGCCTGCATTTTTTGCTCTTTCACCAGATAAGTGATCTGGTCGCCGGTGATGTTGCTGTCCAGCTGTTCCAGATAAGCGTTACCGGTCAGGATGACCAGGTCCTTCGCCAGCTCATAGTGCATATGTGTGGCGCGGCCTTTCACGGGTTTGCCGTTATCCTGCATCTGGTAGAAGGTTGCCGGGTTGCCATAGCCATCAATGATCTCTTTGCCTTGCTCGCCACCGGGACGGGTAACGACCACTTTGTCGGCGTTGATTTTAATGGTGCCCTGGGTCATGACGACGTTACCGGTAAAGGTAACGACATTGCCTTGCATATCAAGCGACTGCGTGTCGGACTCGATATGGATAGGCTGGTCAGTATCGCCCGTTACAGCAAGCGCGGGAAGACTGGTCGCCAGCATCGCACTGGCGATAATTACTTTAAGGCTGAGTTTGTTTGTTTTGAATTTCATAGGAGGTTCTAACCTTTTCAATCAGCTCGGCGTTTTTGCTGCGTAAGTTCCCGCGCATTCTTAAACCGCTGGAATTAAATGTTGTGCCATACAGTGTGACCAGATCCTGCGACGTCACGTCCTGGGTCACGAGGTTGATCTGTGCATTATCCGTCGTGATTTTGCGCAGTTGTGAGTCAGCGGTCAGGGCGTTGACTTCAACGTGGCCATACAGATAAAGCATACGGTCATTCGTCAGTTTTGCCCGGTCAGATTTAATCGACCACGTCGGCACTTTGTCTTTATCAAACGTGGTCATGACAGGCTGGGTAAACCACGAAATACCGTCATCTGAAAAATATTCAACATGCTGGGCAATCAGGCGATAGTTCAGCGCACCTTCCGGGCTGTAGACCACGGTGTCACTGTGATCGCTTTTATAGGTTGGCTCGCTCGTATTGACCACTTCCGTCTGCGTATCGTCGCGATCGGCAAGGTTCACGCCAATCAATACCAGTGCGACAAGCGAAAGCAGAATGATAACCCAACGTCTGGTTTTACTCATATCGATTGCCCTTTGGCCTCATCAAGCTTGCCCTGCGCCAGCAAAAGCAGATCGCAGACTTCACGTACGGCACCACGGCCACCGTTAATATGGGTGACATAGTCAGCGCGCGGGATCAGCAGCGGATGCGCATCGGCCACGGCGACACTCAGACCGACTTCAGCCATCACCGGCCAGTCAATCAGATCGTCCCCGACATAGGCCACGTTTTCCGGCGCGACAGCCAGTTTACCCAGTAAATCGTTGAACGCCGCCATCTTATCGGACTGACCCTGATACAGATGGGTAATGCCTAACGTTTCACAACGGTCTTCTACCAGTTTAGCTTTCCGACCGGTGATGATAGCAACGTCGATGCCTGATGTGAGCGCACAACGAATACCGTAGCCATCGCGAACGTTAAACGCTTTCAGCTCTTCACCATTATTGCCCATGTAAATCAGGCCATCAGAGAGTACCCCATCCACATCCAGGATGAGCAGGCGAATGTTTTCCGCCTTTGCCATCATATGGGTACTGACCGGACCATAACAGGTTGCAAGGGATGCACCCGCATTACTCATTGTCTTATCCTTCATTACACTACGCCTGCGCGCAGCAGATCATGCATATGTACCACACCCAGCAACTGGTCGCCATCGGCAACCATCACTGAGGTGATATGACGGGACTGCATCAGGTTCAGCACATCCACCGCCAGCGTACCCGGACGAACACGGATACCGCCGGACGTCATCACATCAGCGATGCCCAGCGTGCGAACATCAACACCCATGTCGAACACGCGGCGCAGGTCGCCATCGGTGAAGATCCCCTGGATCTTCATCAGGTCGTCGCACACAACCGTCATACCCAGATTCTTGCGGGTGATCTCCAGCAGCGCATCGCGCAGGGAGGCCTCTTTACTGACGTGAGGGATCTCATCGCCAGTGTGCATAATATCGTTAACCCGAAGCAGAAGCTTACGCCCGAGCGCGCCGCCTGGGTGGGAAAGCGCGAAATCTTCCGGCGTAAAACCGCGGGCTTCCAGCAACGCAACGGCAAGCGCATCGCCCATGACCAGCGCAGCGGTCGTACTGGACGTTGGAGCAAGACCCAGCGGGCAGGCTTCTTTAGGCACTTTCACGCACAGGTGAATATCCGCCGCGCGCGCCATGCTACTTTCCGGGCGGCTGGTCATGCAAATAAGCGGAACCCGCAGCCGCTTCAGCACGGGGATCAGCGCCAGGATCTCATTAGACTCACCGGAGTTCGATAGCGCGATGACGATATCCTGCGGCGTTACCATGCCCAGATCGCCGTGCGCGGCTTCCCCCGGGTGTACAAAGAAGGAAGAGGTTCCGGTGCTGGCAAACGTTGCCGCCATTTTGCGCCCAATGTGACCGGACTTGCCCATGCCCATCACCACGACTTTACCGGCACAGTAGAACATCTTCTCACATGCCAGACTAAAATCCTGATTAATGTACTGATCTAACTGCGCCAGACCTTCACGTTCAATCTCCAGAACCTCTTTGCCTGCTTTCTGAAAGTCAAAACCCGGCTGCAATTCTATTTGCGACATAATGCGTTTCCGTTTACCCAGAGAGAAGAGGCGAAAGCCAGTACAGCATCGCCATCCATACGATAAATCCACCCGTCAGCAGCGCCCCTGCGCCTTTGCCGATCTGTCGTTGCCGCCGCCAGCAGAGCAGGGCAAAAATGACGCTGACCAGCAACATCACCCCGTAATCGCGTGAGAATGCCAGGGGGTTAAAAGGCCCGGGCGTTATCAGGGCCGGCAGGCCCATCACGATGGCGATATTAAAAATGTTTGAACCGATAATATTGCCTATGGCAATGTCATCTTCACCTTTACGTGCCCCTGCGATAGCGGTGGCCAGTTCTGGCAGACTGGTGCCAATGGCAATGACCGTCAGGCCAATGGTGAGCTCACTCATGGCGAAATAGTTCGCCAGCACCGTGGCGTTATCGACGACCATGCGCGTGGCCATCGGCATGATGATCAGCGCGACGCCGAGCCACAGCAGCGCCACAGGCAGCGTGCCTTCACGCGGGAGCTCGGCGACCTGCTCTCGCGTCAGGCTGTCCTGGCCCTGTTTTTCTGCCAGACGGGCGATTTTAACACTATACAGCAGCCAGATAACGGCCAGCGCCAGCAAGAAAATGCCGTCACCGTAGCTCAGTACGCCATCATAAAATACGCACCCTGCCAGCAGGCTTACGATTAACATTAGCGGCAATTCACGGCGCAGAACATCAGAATGCACGCGAAATGGATGGAGCAGGGCCGCCAGGCCAAGGATCAGTAAGATATTGACGATGTTGGAACCAATCGCGGTGCCGACGGCAAGGTCTAACTGACCGTGCAGTGATGCCGTGACAGAGACGATGATTTCAGGAAGCGAGGTGCCGACACTGACCACGGTCATCCCGATGACGACAGGCGGTACGCCAGTCAGGCGGCACAGGATAGATGCAGCAAATACCAAACGGTCAGCACTGTAGACCACCAAAAGTAAACCAATTATTAACAGTGCTGTTGCTAAAAGCATCAAAAGTCCTTTCTTCAGGTATACTCGTCGGTCCATCGCGCAGGAATGGAATGGCAGGACTGCATACAGTCTGAGGCGTAACGAATTCCTAATTTTGACTTTATGCGCCGGAAAAGTAAAACAAATGCCAGCTTTCGCTAACCTCAACGGCTAATATTCTGTAAAAATGCTGAGTTTAGGGCTGATTCAGTCTGCATGCTTAACGTGAGCAGGGTAAGAAAGGAACCATAAATGAGCCACACTATGGCGAATTTAGTTGATGTCCGGGGTGTGAGTTTTTCTCGCGCCAACAGATTGATATTCGATGATATTTCGTTGACCGTACCGCGTGGCAAGATCACTGCCATCATGGGGCCGTCCGGGATCGGTAAAACGACCCTGCTGCGCCTTATTGGTGGCCAGATCCCACCTGATAGCGGTGAAATCCTCTTTGACGGCGAAAACATCCCGGAGATGTCACGATCGCGCCTGTATACTGTTCGTAAACGCATGAGTATGCTTTTCCAGTCGGGAGCGTTGTTCACGGACATGAACGTCTTTGATAACGTGGCCTATCCGCTGCGCGAACACACCAGTCTGCCGCCAGAGCTGCTGAAAAGTACGGTGATGATGAAGCTTGAGGCCGTGGGGCTGCGAGGGGCTGCAAAACTGATGCCCTCAGAGCTGTCCGGCGGTATGGCACGCCGCGCCGCGCTGGCACGCGCCATCGCCTTAGAACCCGATTTAATCATGTTCGACGAACCGTTCGTCGGGCAGGACCCTATCACGATGGGCGTGCTGGTGAAGCTCATCTCTGAACTGAACAGCGCGCTCGGCGTAACCTGTATAGTGGTTTCTCACGATGTACCGGAAGTGCTGAGCATCGCCGACTATGCCTACATTGTGGCAGACAAAAGGATCGTCGCGCATGGCAGCGCTCAGGCGTTGCAGGAAAACTGCGATCCGCGTGTACGGCAGTTCCTCGACGGCATTGCGGATGGGCCTGTGCCGTTCCGCTATCCGGCGGGCGACTATCGTGACGATTTACTGGGAATAGGGAGTTAAGCCACTGATGCTGTTAAATGCATTGGCCGCTCTTGGACACCGTGGCATAAAAACCATCAGGACGTTCGGGCGTGCCGGATTGATGTTGTTCAACGCGCTGGTCGGCAAGCCGGAATTTCGTAAGCATGCACCGCTACTGGTGCGGCAGCTCTATAATGTCGGCGTGCTGTCGATGCTCATCATCATTGTCTCCGGTCTGTTTATCGGCATGGTGCTGGGGCTGCAGGGCTACCTCGTTCTGACGACCTACAGCGCCGAAACCAGCCTCGGCATGCTGGTGGCGCTGTCGCTGCTGCGTGAACTGGGGCCGGTGGTGGCGGCGCTGTTGTTCGCCGGGCGTGCAGGGTCAGCATTGACCGCTGAAATTGGCCTGATGCGTGCGACCGAGCAGCTTTCCAGCATGGAGATGATGGCGGTCGACCCGCTGCGTCGCGTGATCTCGCCACGCTTCTGGGCGGGGGTGATTTCCTTACCGCTCCTGACGATCCTCTTTGTCGCCGTGGGTATCTGGGGCGGCTCGCTGGTTGGCGTTCACTGGAAGGGCATCGATGCGGGCTTCTTCTGGTCGGCCATGCAGGACGCCATCGATCTGCGAATGGATCTGGTGAACTGTCTGATTAAAAGCGTGGTATTTGCCATTACGGTCACCTGGATCGCCTTGTTCAATGGCTATGATGCGATCCCGACCTCGGCGGGCATCAGCCGTGCAACTACACGTACTGTCGTACATTCGTCGCTGGCCGTACTGGGTCTGGATTTTGTGCTCACCGCACTGATGTTTGGGAATTGAGTTCATGCAAACGAGAAAAAATGAAATTTGGGTCGGCGTGTTCCTGTTACTGGCGTTGCTGGCCGCGCTGTTTATCTGCCTGAGAGCGGCGGATATCACGTCTGTGCGCACCGAGCCGACTTATCGCATTTATGCGACGTTTGATAACATCGGCGGGCTGAAGGCGCGCTCGCCGGTACGTATAGGCGGGGTGGTCATCGGGCGTGTCTCTGACATTACGCTTGATGAGAAAACCTATCTGCCGCGCGTGTCGATGGATATTGAAGAGCGTTACAACCATATCCCGGACACCAGCTCGCTTTCTATCCGCACGTCCGGCCTCCTGGGTGAGCAATATCTGGCGCTTAACGTCGGTTTTGAAGACCCGGAGCTGGGAACGACTATCCTTAAAGACGGTAGCGTAATCCAGGATACGAAGTCCGCGATGGTACTGGAGGATATGATTGGTCAGTTCCTTTATAACAGTAAAGGAGATGATAAGAAGTCCGACGCTGCCCCTGCGCAGAGCGAAGATCCTGCCAGTGTCGCACCGACACCAGGCACGACGAATTAATTTCAGGAGAAGTCATTCATGTTTAAACGACTGTTAATGGTTGCCATGCTGGTCATTGCCCCTCTCACCGCGGCGCATGCTGCGGATCAGAGTAACCCGTACAAACTGATGGATGAGGCTGCGAAGAAGACCTTCGACCGGCTTAAAAACGAACAGCCGAAAATTCGTTCCAATCCTGATTATCTGCGCGACGTGGTTGATCAAGAGCTGCTGCCGTACGTGCAGATCAAATATGCGGGTGCGCTGGTTCTGGGCCGTTATTACAAAGACGCGACCCCGGCGCAGCGCGATGCCTATTTCGCCGCGTTCCGTGAATACCTGAAACAGGCTTACGGTCAGGCACTGGCGATGTATCACGGTCAGACCTATCAGATTGCGCCAGAGCAGCCGCTGGGCGACGCGACTATCATTCCTATCCGCGTCACGATTATCGATCCTAATGGCCGTCCGCCAGTACGCCTGGACTTCCAGTGGCGTAAAAACAGCCAGACCGGTCACTGGCAGGCCTATGACATGATTGCCGAAGGGGTGAGCATGATCACCACTAAACAGAACGAGTGGAGTGACCTGCTGCGCACCAAAGGCATTGATGGCCTGACCGCACAGCTGCAGTCTATCTCGCGTCAGAAAATCTCTCTGGACGAGAAGAAGTAATGTCGGATCAACTGAGCTGGTCGCGTGAGGGTGAGACGTTGAAGCTGACGGGTGAACTCGACCAGGATCTGCTGAACCCGCTCTGGGACAAACGTTTTGAAGCGATGCAGGGCGTGACGGTTATCGATCTGAGCGGCATTTCACGGGTGGACACGGCAGGCGTCGCGCTGCTGGCCCATCTTGTTGCCGTGGGGAAAAAGCAGGGGACAAGCGTTACGCTGCACGCGGCGAGCGATAATGTGGTCACCCTGGCCCAGCTCTATAATCTCCCTCAGGACGTACTGCCTCGTTAATATTTTCAGTGCGTTACTTCTGAAAGCCCTGACAGATTCAACGTCGGGGCTTTTTGCTTGTTTAAGACGACGCCACTTTGCTCTAAGATGTTGGGCTTGTTTTCACTATCAGATGATTAAGAACCCATGGAAAATCATGAAATCCAGACAGTGCTGATGAATGCACTCTCCCTTCAGGAAGCCCACGTCACTGGCGATGGCAGTCACTTCCAGGTTATTGCTGTGGGTGAGATGTTCGACGGTATGAGCCGTGTGAAGAAACAGCAGGCTGTATACGCGCCGCTGATGGAATACATTGCGGATAACCGCATCCACGCCCTGTCGATTAAAGCGTTCACCCCTCAAGAGTGGGCACGCGATCGCAAACTAAACGGTTTTTGAGTTGTGGGCGACACGCCCGCAGCACGGTTGAATTTATAAGAGAGCACACAATGGATAAATTTCGTGTACAGGGGCCAACGCGTCTCCAGGGCGAAGTCACAATTTCTGGCGCAAAAAATGCCGCGCTGCCCATCCTCTTTGCTGCGCTGCTCGCGGAAGAGCCGGTAGAAATTCAGAACGTACCGAAGCTGAAAGATATCGACACCACCATGAAGTTGCTCAGCCAGCTGGGCACCAAAGTTGAGCGTAACGGTTCCGTCTGGATCGACGCCAGCAACGTAAACAACTTCTCTGCACCTTACGATCTGGTGAAAACCATGCGTGCATCCATCTGGGCGCTTGGCCCGCTGGTGGCACGTTTTGGTCAGGGTCAGGTTTCCCTGCCGGGTGGCTGCGCAATCGGCGCACGTCCGGTTGACCTGCACATCTTTGGCCTGGAGAAACTGGGCGCCGAGATCAAACTCGAAGAAGGTTATGTTAAAGCGTCTGTGAATGGCCGCCTGAAAGGCGCGCACATTGTCATGGACAAAGTGAGCGTTGGTGCCACCGTCACCATCATGTCTGCGGCAACGCTGGCAGAAGGTACTACCATCATCGAAAACGCCGCGCGTGAACCGGAGATTGTGGATACCGCGAACTTCCTCGTAGCGCTGGGTGCGAAGATTACTGGCCAGGGCACCGACCGTATCACCATCGAAGGCGTTGAGCGTCTGGGCGGCGGTGTGTATCGCGTCCTGCCAGACCGTATCGAAACCGGCACGTTCCTGGTTGCTGCCGCGATTTCAGGCGGGAAAATTACCTGCCGCAACGCGCAGCCAGATACCCTGGATGCGGTGCTGGCGAAACTGCGTGACGCAGGCGCTGATATCGAAATCGGTGAAGACTGGATCAGCCTGGACATGCACGGTAACCGTCCAAAAGCGGTAAACGTGCGTACAGCTCCGCATCCTGCTTTCCCGACTGATATGCAGGCGCAGTTCACCCTGTTAAACCTGGTGGCGGAAGGGACGGGGTTCATTACCGAGACCATCTTTGAAAACCGCTTTATGCATGTACCGGAACTGATCCGTATGGGCGCACATGCTGAGATCGAGAGTAATACCGTGATTTGCCACGGCGTTGAGAAACTGTCTGGTGCTCAGGTGATGGCAACCGATCTGCGTGCATCTGCAAGCCTGGTGCTGGCGGGTTGTATTGCGGAAGGGACGACGGTCGTTGATCGTATTTATCACATCGATCGTGGCTATGAACGTATCGAAGATAAACTGCGCGCGCTGGGTGCGAATATCGAGCGTGTGAAGGGCGAGTAATCGTTCCGGCAGCCCCCTGCCAGAAATGACCGGGGGGTTGCTGTTCCTGTCAAAAAAACCGCTATTCCTGCGGGTCTTTCTTCACTTTCCTCTGGCGGATCATGCGCGATCTGTCGATAAATTCATGGGTAATGGGATCGTGGTAACGCGAAGGCCAGATCACCCACGGATGCGTATCCAGCGCCGTCGCAATGATCAATTCTCCCTTCGGCCAGGGGCGCGTCAGGGCATTTGCCAGGGTTGAAGAACTCAGGCCATGGCGGCGAGATTCCGCAGCCAGTGATGTGCCTTTTTTGCGCAGTGCCGCAATGATATCTGCTGTGTGCCAGTCGATAAATTTCGTATCCATAACGCTGTCCTTAAGTTCGGATTCACTTACGCCATTTCGTCTGAAACGACTGGCCTTACTATACCCATTTCAATTTCTTGTTCTAAAAAGTTCGCGTTACTGGTAGGGATATTCAGAATAAGGCATGGCTTTATTCATGCGGTCTGTAAACCGGTGCGTTTACGTGAAAGAGGAATATACAGGTGTGTACTGGAATCTCCCCGCGAGGGCCGCGGGGAGGGGAGAGCAGGATTAACGGTCGCGCTGAACGGCGATATGGGCAAGACCAATGAGCGCATCGCGCCATGGGCTGTCCGGGATGACCTGAAGTGCGGCGATGGCTTTATCCGCCTCTTCTTCAGCACGCTGACGCGTCCAGTCCAGCGATCCGCAAATGGCCATTGTTTCCAGCACGGGTTCCAGAAGATGACGACCATTTCCCTGCTCGATCGCTTCACGGATCATTTTCGCCTGGTCGGCTGACCCGTTGCGCATCGCATGGAGTAGCGGCAGCGTCGGTTTGCCTTCGTTCAGGTCATCACCCACGTTTTTGCCGAGCGTTTCGCCGTCTGCACTGTAATCCAGCAAATCATCAATCAGCTGGAATGCGGTACCCAGATAACGGCCATAGTCCTGCAGCCCTTTTTCCTGGGCTTCGCTACAGCCAGCCAGAATGCCGGAACACTGTGCAGCCGCTTCAAACAGGCGCGCAGTTTTGCTGTAAATCACGCGCATGTAGTTTTCTTCGGTGATGTCAGGGTCGTTGACGTTCATCAGCTGAAGCACTTCGCCCTCAGCAATCACGTTAACGGCTTCAGACATGACCTCCAGCACTTTCAGCGAACCCAGGCTGGTCATCATCTGGAAGGCACGGGTATAGATAAAATCCCCCACCAGGACGCTGGCAGCATTGCCAAAGGCGGCGTTGGCGGTGGCTTTACCCCGGCGCATGTCTGATTCATCCACAACATCATCATGAAGAAGCGTCGCAGTGTGAATAAATTCGATCAGTGCCGCGATCGTGACGTGAGCATTTCCCTGATAGCCGACGGCTCGGGCAGCCAGGATGGCAATCATCGGGCGAATGCGTTTACCGCCGCCGCTGACGATGTAATAGCCCAACTGATTGATCAGCTGAACGTCAGAATTGAGTTGCTCCAGGATTGCTGCATTCACACCCGCCATATCTTGCGCGGTTAACTCGTTGATTTTTTCTAAATTCATCGCAAAAGCCGGGCTTTTTATCCTGTTTATCCCATCTTCAATGGGGTAACGAAGGGTTAGGTTTATCAATAGTAGTGCTGATTGTACTGAAAAAACGGCTCAGATAAACGTTACCTTACGCGTTGTGTTTTTTTTCTTCATGTATTGATGGTAGCACTTGTCAAAGGCTCGCGTTTTGCGTAATATTCGCGCCCTATTGTGAATATTTATAGCGCACTCTGATTCATACGAGGATGTGCGCGGAAGCGGAGTTTATATGTACGCGGTTTTCCAAAGTGGTGGTAAACAACACCGAGTAAGCGAAGGTCAGACCGTTCGCCTGGAAAAGCTGGACATCGCAACTGGCGAATCTGTTGAGTTCGCAGAAGTTCTGATGATCGCAAACGGTGAAGAAGTCAAAATCGGCGTTCCTTTCGTTGATGGCGGCGTTATCAAAGCTGAAGTTGTTGCTCACGGTCGTGGCGAGAAAGTTAAAATCGTTAAGTTTCGTCGTCGTAAACACTACCGTAAGCAGCAGGGCCACCGTCAGTGGTTCACTGATGTGAAAATTACTGGCATCAGCGCCTAAGACCTGAGGAGAGATTTAAATGGCACATAAAAAGGCTGGCGGCTCCACACGCAACGGTCGCGATTCAGAAGCTAAACGCCTGGGCGTTAAGCGTTTCGGTGGCGAATCCGTTCTGGCGGGTAGCATCATTGTTCGTCAACGTGGCACCAAATTCCACGCTGGCAACAACGTAGGTTGCGGTCGTGACCACACTCTGTTTGCTAAAGCAGACGGTAAAGTGAAATTTGAAGTTAAAGGCCCGAACAACCGTAAATACATCAGCATCGTTGCTGAGTAAGGTTTTCTCGGTCCGGTAACGGATTAAAGCCCCGCAACCTGTTGCGGGGCTTTTTACATTGGAAACCCGGTAATTTTTTCTGTAGGGAAAACGGGCATGAAGCAGCAGGCCGGCATTGGTATTCTTTTGGCGCTCACGACCGCAATGTGCTGGGGTGCGCTGCCAATTGCAATGAAGCAGGTACTGGAAGTGATGGAGCCGCCAACGGTGGTGTTTTATCGCTTTCTGATGGCAAGTATCGGCCTTGGGGCCATCCTCGCGATCAAAGGTAAGCTTCCGCCGTTGCGTATCTTCCGTAAACCGCGCTGGCTGGTGTTGCTGGCTATCGCGACGGGTGGCCTGTTCGGTAACTTCATACTGTTCAGTTCTTCCCTGCAGTATCTTAGCCCCACGGCGTCGCAGGTGATTGGTCAGCTTTCACCGGTCGGCATGATGGTCGCCAGCGTCTTTATCCTCAAGGAGAAGATGCGTGGCACGCAAATTATCGGGGCGAGCATGTTGCTCTGTGGTCTGGTGATGTTCTTCAACACCAGTCTGATAGAGATTTTTACCCGACTAACGGATTACACCTGGGGTGTGATCTTCGGAGTGGGAGCAGCAACGGTTTGGGTGAGTTATGGCGTCGCGCAAAAGGTGTTATTGCGTCGTTTGGCCTCACAGCAGATCCTCTTTTTGCTGTACACTTTGTGTACAATAGCATTATTGCCGTTAGCAAAACCGGGTGTGATTACCCAGCTTAGCGACTGGCAACTGGCGTGCCTCATTTTTTGTGGGCTGAACACGCTGGTCGGTTATGGCGCGCTGGCCGAAGCGATGGCGCGCTGGCAGGCAGCACAGGTGAGCGCACTCATTACGCTTACCCCGCTGTTTACGCTGTTATTTTCAGATTTGTTATCAATGGCCTGGCCCGATGTCTTCGTCAGACCGATGCTCAACATGTTGGGCTATCTCGGTGCGTTTGTCGTGGTTGCGGGCGCGATGTATTCCGCCATTGGTCATCGTCTTTGGGGGCGTTGGCGCAAAAATGAAGCGGTCGTAGTAGTCCCCCGCTCAGGCGAATGAGTTACGGAGAGTAAAATGAAGTTTGTTGATGAAGCGACAATCCTGGTCGTGGCAGGTGATGGCGGCAATGGTTGCGTGAGCTTCCGCCGTGAGAAATATATTCCACGTGGCGGTCCTGACGGCGGTGACGGCGGGGACGGCGGTGACGTGTGGCTGGAGGCGGATGAGAACCTCAACACGCTGATCGACTACCGTTTCGAAAAATCCTTCCGCGCTGAGCGTGGTCAGAACGGTCAAAGCCGTGACTGTACGGGCAAACGCGGTAAAGACGTGACCATTAAGGTTCCGGTCGGTACGCGTGTGATTGACCAGGGGACGGGCGAAACCATGGGCGATATGACCAAACACGGTCAGCGTCTGATGGTGGCGAAAGGCGGCTGGCACGGTCTGGGTAACAGCCGTTTCAAATCGTCCGTTAACCGTACCCCGCGTCAGAAAACGATGGGTACGCCGGGCGACAAGCGCGATCTGCAGCTGGAGCTGATGCTTCTGGCCGATGTCGGGATGCTGGGTATGCCAAACGCCGGTAAATCGACGTTTATTCGCGCGGTCTCTGCAGCCAAGCCAAAAGTGGCGGATTATCCGTTTACCACGCTGGTACCAAGCCTGGGCGTTGTCCGTATGGATAACGAGAAGAGCTTTGTGGTTGCTGATATCCCGGGTCTGATTGAAGGTGCTGCAGAAGGTGCCGGTCTGGGTATCCGCTTCCTGAAACACCTTGAGCGCTGCCGCGTACTGCTGCATCTCATCGATATCGATCCAATCGACGGTTCCGATCCGGTAGAAAATGCCCGCATCATTATCGGCGAGCTGGAAAAATACAGCGAAAAACTGGCGAACAAGCCGCGCTGGCTGGTCTTTAACAAGATCGATCTGATGGATAAAGCCGAAGCGGAAGCGAAAGCGAAAGCCATTGCTGAAGCGATGGGCTGGGAAGATAAATACTACCTGATCTCCGCGGCAAGCCAGGTTGGCGTGAAAGATCTGTGCTGGGATGTGATGACCTTTATCATCGAGAACCCGGTTGTTCAGGCTGAAGAAGCGAAACAGCCAGAAAAAGTCGAATTCATGTGGGATGACTACCACCGCCAACAGCTCGAAGAGCTGGAAGTGGAAGAGGAAGAAGACTGGGACGACGACTGGGATGAAGACGACGAAGAAGGTGTCGAGTTCATCTACAAGCACTAATCGCAGTTTAAAGCCCCCGGAAGGGGGCTTTTTTATTGCAGGCTGGACGGCAACCAGCAGCTGGCGATTAAGCCGCCCTCAGCACCATTCTCCAGCGTCAGCTTGCCGTGGTGGAGCTGCACGATACGTTGCACAATACTCAGCCCCAGGCCGCTGCCACCGTAGCGCTGGTCAAGACGACGGAACGGTTCAGTAATCGACTGGCGGTGCGCTTCATCTATCCCCGGCCCCTGATCGATAACGCTGACCTGTGTCCCCTCGTCAACGTCGGCCAGAGTCACGCGAATCGTTGTGCCTGACGGACTGTAGCGCCCGGCGTTCTCAAGCAGATTGCGCAGCATCAAACGCAGAAGTACCGCATCACCCTGCACCGTGAGCGGACTTTTGTCCGGCCATATCACTGTATGCTCTTTGGCTTCATGTCCAAGACCGAGCGGCATGATGATATCGTCTGTCCAGTTGACGGTTTCATAGTGACCGCTCGCCATCGCCTGTCCGGCACGGGACAACATCAGCAGTTGCTCAACCGTGTGCATCAGCTGATCGATACGGGTAATTAACGTCGTGGCCTGGGGAGAGCCAGACTGTGCCATCAGTTCCAGATGCAGTCTGATCCCCGCAAGCGGCGTTCGCAGCTCGTGAGCGGCGTCCGCGGTGAAGAGACGTTCCTGTTGAATGGTGTGATCCAAACGGGCGAGGAGCTGGTTGAGCGAGGTTGTGACGGCACCAATTTCTTCCATGTCGGAATAGACAGGGAGCGGGGTTAAGTTATCCGCCGAGCGGTTCGCCAGGCTGACGCGCAGTTGATTCAGGGGCCGGGTTATCCAGGTGACCGCCCAGAATGAGAAGCACAGCGTAAAACCGACCATCACCAGAGAGGGGACCAGCAGCGAGGCAATCGCTTCACGGATCTCTTTCTCGACATGATTATTGCGCGATTTCGCCGAGAGCGTTTCGTTGACCAGAAAACCAATCTGTTCACGGCTTTCATGCCAGAGCCAGATCACGCTTATCAGCTGGAAAAATAACAGAATGACCGCCAGCAGAACCATTAATCGCCGACGCATGCTGTTCATTTCTGGCTCTCCAGACGATAGCCTACGCCACGGACAGTTTTAATCCGGTCTTTACCCAGTTTGCGACGCAGATTGTGAATATGCACTTCGAGGGTATTTGAGCCCGGATCGTCCTGCCAGGAGTAAATATCCTGCTGCAGGGTTTCGCGGTGTACCGTTTGTCCGCTGCGCATAATCAGGCGCGTCAGCAGCGCGAACTCTTTAGGGGTTACTTCAACCGGCAGGGACTGGCACAGCACCTGCTGGGTTTGCAGATTCAGCGTAATATCGCCGTCGGTCAGTAAGTTATCGCTGTGTCCCTGATAACGACGAATCAACGCCCGTACCCGCGCCTGAAGCTCCGCAAGGGCAAACGGTTTCACCAGGTAATCATCAGCGCCAGAATCGAGGCCGTTGATACGATCTTCAATGGCATCACGTGCCGTCAGGATCAATACTGGATTGGCGATACCCCGGCGGCGCCACTGGCTTAGCTGCGTAGCGCCGTCTTTATCCGGTAAGCCTAAATCGAGGATCACCAGACTGTATTCGCCGCTCTGGATCAGGGCATCCGCCTCAGCCGCCGTGGCGGCGCAGTCGAGGGCATATCCTTCATTGGCCAGCGCCAGAGCCAGCCCTTCCTGCAATAACAGATCGTCTTCAACTATGAGTAGTTTCATCGCTAGTTATTCTGGTAGATGTCCTTATAAAGCCTGCTTTCGAAGCGAACCAGTGGAATACGACGATTACGCTGGTCGGTCGGTTCGACGGCATAGCCGGAAAGATACTGCACGAATGCCATGCGTTGCCCGCTGGCGGTAGTGATGAAGCCTGCAAGGTTATAAACCCCCTGCAGTGAACCTGTCTTGGCTGAAACTTTTCCATCCACCCCGGCCGCATGAAGGCCGGCACGGTACTGAAGCGAACCGTCATGCCCGGCAAGTGGCAGCATCGAAATAAAGTTTAGCTCAGTGTCATGTTGTGCAATGTACTGAAGTACTTGCATCATCGTTGCCGGGGAGATCAAATTATGCCGCGATAACCCGGAGCCATCGACGGCAATGGTGTTGCCAAGATCGATCCCCGCCTGTTGGCGCAGGATCTGACGTACGGCGTCGGAACCCGCACGCCAGGTTCCTGGCACGCCGAAACGCGCGTGACCAATCATGCGGAACACCGTGTCAGCAATCATGTTGTCAGACTTTTTCAGCATAATCCGTAGCAAATCGTGCAGCGGCGCAGATTGTTTGCTGGCGATGACCGTACCGGGTTGATTAACCTGCGTCTGGCGCAGCAGGGTACCGGAATAGGTTATTCCCGCCTGCTTCAGTTCATCCTTGAGAATGGCACCCGCATAGCTTGCGCCATCCTGTATCGCAAAGGCCAGCGGCAGCGGGTCGGCGCGCTGTGTCAGGCACCCGGTCAGCGTGAAGCGGTTGAGATCGCCTGGCACCACGTCCAGCTCGCAATATTGCGCATCCGGGGAGCCTTTTGCGAGGGTACGAACCTGGCTGAACATCGTCACCGGGTAGTAAGACGCCACGCGAATAAACGCTAAGTCATCCGGTTTTGGCGCGCTGTAAAGTGAAATGGAGAAGCAGTTACGATCCACAATCGCGGCGGCTGGCGGAGCGCTAAAGCACTGCGTCATGTCGTTCCACGGCCATCCTGGCGCTTTATCGTGGCTGGCAAAAATAGAGGTGTCGATCAATACATTGCCATCAATCTTCTGTACGCCAGATTTTTTCAGCGACGCGACCATGTTGCGGATATCCTGGCGTTTAAACGTAGGATCTCCCCCGAAACGAGCGATAAGATCGCCTTTCAGTTCGCCACCCTCGATGTTGCCTTTGGTCTCGAGCGTGGTGGTAAAACGGAAGTCAGGCCCAAGCTGAAGCAGGGCGGCGAGTGCGGTGATCACCTTCTGGGTACTGGCAGGCAGCGCCATCTGTTGACTGTGATAGTCAATCTCTGGCGACTGCGCCCCGACCTTCTGCACCATCAAGGCAAGGTTGGCACCTGCGGGGAGCTGATTAATGTACTCATCAACATTCGCGGCCTGAACGCTGAACGCTATACTGGTAGTCAATCCGATGATAAATCTGGAAAATCGCATAATCTCGCGCTAACAACCCGAAAACAAACCGTCATACTACGGTGCATAGCACTGCAAAGTAAACGATGACCCATAGTGAACTTCGCGGTAAAATGCGTATCAAATTGAAAATTGTTGCTGACCTGGGGCTTCGCTCCCGGGTCGGTTTTCTTTTTGCTTCTGGCCCGCTCATGGGGGCCGGGGCAGGGAACACTGCTCCCAACAGGAATGTTTAAGAGGTATAACAAATGCAAGCTATTCCGATGACCTTACGTGGTGCCGAAAAACTGCGCGAAGAGCTGGATTTTCTGAAATCCGTTCGTCGCCCTGAAATCATCGCCGCTATCGCGGATGCGCGTGAGCATGGCGACCTGAAAGAGAATGCTGAATACCACGCGGCGCGTGAGCAGCAGGGCTTCTGTGAAGGGCGTATTAAAGATATCGAAGCAAAACTGTCCAATGCGCAGGTTATCGATATCACCAAAATGCCTAACAATGGCCGCGTCATTTTTGGTTCAACCGTTACCGTGCTGAACCTGGACAATGACGAAGAGCAGACTTATCGCATCGTGGGTGATGATGAAGCGGACTTTAAACAGAATCTGATTTCGGTGAACTCCCCGATTGCTCGCGGCCTGATTGGCAAAGAGCAGGATGATGTTGTCACTATCCGCACCCCGGGTGGCGAAGTGGAATACGAAATTATTAAGGTTGAATACCTGTAATTCGCATCTCGACTAAGATGTTGATACATTGTAAAGAAAAGAAAAAGGCCGCATAGCGGCCTTTTATCAACTCAAGGAGCGTGGCATTTTGCTCACCTGCTGACAGAAATCCCTCGTTTTACACAGAAAATGTGTTCGATTCAGGATATCCTTAGCGTGGCAGCGAGATTTTACGCTCTTTAGATGGGCGATAGAGCACCAGCGTTTTACCGATGACCTGTACATTACAGGCACCCGTTTCACGCACGATGGCTTCCACGATCAGGTTTTTAGTGTCTCGGTCTTCAGAGGCGATTTTCACCTTGATCAGCTCGTGGTGTTCCAGCGCTTGTTCAATCTCGGCAAGCACCCCTTCGGTCAAACCATTGTTGCCAAGCATGACTACAGGCTTGAGCGGATGTGCCAGACCTTTAAGGTGCTGTTTTTGTTTAGTACTCAGATTCATCGTATATTTTTGCTTACGTTGGGATTGAAAACGGTTCATTCTACCGCCATCTCCCTTATATCGCCAAATAGCTGCGTAGAAATTTACGTCACAGGCAAGTAACGATGAACCAGGACGGAAATGTTAAATGACAGGTAAAAAGCGTTCTGCCAGCTCCAGCCGCTGGCTTCAGGAACACTTTAGCGATAAATATGTTCAACAGGCACAGAAAAAGGGGTTGCGTTCCCGTGCCTGGTTTAAACTTGATGAAATACAGCAAAGTGACAAACTTTTTAAGCCGGGAATGACGGTTGTCGATCTCGGTGCAGCACCTGGCGGATGGTCCCAGTATGCGGTTACGCAGATCGGCGGAACGGGCCGAATCATCGCATGCGACCTTTTACCAATGGATCCCATCGTCGGTGTCGACTTCCTTCAGGGCGACTTTCGTGATGAATTAGTGCTGAAAGCGCTACTTGAGCGTGTAGGTGATAGTAAGGTCCAGGTTGTCATGTCAGATATGGCACCAAATATGTGTGGAACACCGGCGGTGGATATCCCCCGCGCCATGTATTTGGTGGAGCTAGCGTTAGAAATGTGTCGTGATGTACTAGCGCCTGGTGGTAGTTTTGTTGTGAAGGTGTTTCAGGGCGAAGGTTTCGAGGAGTATCTTAAGGAAATTCGCTCCCTGTTTGCGAAGGTTAAAGTTCGTAAGCCGGACTCTTCCCGGGCCCGTTCCCGAGAAGTGTATATTGTAGCGACCGGGCGAAAATGATAACCCGCGTCTTTCAGACGAAAGTTTGAATGACACGGGATATAGAGTATCCTGACGCTGTTTTTAACACAGTTGTAATATGAGGTTAATCCCTTGAGTGACATGGCGAAAAACCTAATACTCTGGCTGGTCATTGCCGTTGTGCTGATGTCAGTATTCCAGAGCTTTGGGCCCAGCGAGTCGAATGGCCGCAAGGTGGATTATTCTACCTTCCTGCAGGAGGTCAATCAGGACCAGGTTCGCGAAGCGCGTATCAACGGACGTGAGATCAACGTTACCAAGAAAGATAGTAACCGTTACACGACTTACATCCCGGTGAACGATCCTAAGCTGCTTGATAACCTTCTGACCAAAAACGTCAAGGTGGTAGGCGAGCCGCCAGAAGAACCAAGCCTGCTGGCTTCTATCTTCATCTCCTGGTTCCCGATGCTGCTTCTTATTGGCGTCTGGATCTTCTTTATGCGCCAGATGCAGGGCGGCGGTGGCAAAGGTGCCATGTCGTTCGGTAAGAGCAAGGCGCGTATGCTAACGGAAGATCAGATCAAGACCACATTTGCCGACGTTGCAGGTTGCGACGAAGCAAAAGAAGAAGTGGGCGAACTGGTTGAATACCTGCGCGAGCCGAGCCGTTTCCAGAAACTGGGCGGTAAGATCCCGAAAGGCGTTCTGATGGTAGGGCCTCCGGGTACCGGTAAAACCCTGCTGGCGAAAGCCATCGCGGGTGAAGCGAAGGTGCCGTTCTTTACTATTTCAGGTTCTGACTTCGTTGAAATGTTCGTGGGTGTTGGTGCATCTCGTGTGCGTGACATGTTCGAGCAGGCCAAGAAGGCAGCACCGTGCATTATCTTCATCGATGAAATCGACGCCGTAGGCCGCCAGCGTGGCGCAGGCCTGGGCGGTGGTCACGATGAACGTGAACAGACGCTGAACCAGATGCTGGTTGAGATGGATGGCTTCGAAGGTAACGAAGGTATTATCGTTATCGCGGCGACTAACCGTCCGGACGTTCTTGACCCTGCGCTGCTGCGTCCAGGCCGTTTCGACCGTCAGGTTGTGGTTGGTCTGCCGGATGTACGTGGTCGTGAACAGATTCTGAAAGTTCACATGCGTCGTGTACCGCTGGCACCTGATGTCGACGCGGCAATCATCGCGCGTGGTACGCCGGGCTTCTCCGGTGCTGACCTGGCAAACCTGGTCAACGAAGCTGCACTGTTTGCTGCTCGCGGTAACAAACGCGTTGTGTCGATGGTGGAGTTCGAGAAAGCGAAAGACAAAATCATGATGGGTGCGGAACGTCGCTCCATGGTGATGACGGAAGCGCAAAAAGAGTCCACGGCTTACCACGAAGCCGGTCACGCGATTATCGGTCGCCTGGTGCCGGAACACGATCCGGTGCATAAAGTGACGATTATTCCGCGCGGTCGTGCGCTGGGTGTGACGTTCTTCCTGCCGGAAGGCGATGCCATCAGCGCCAGTCGTCAGAAGCTGGAAAGTCAGATTTCAACCCTTTACGGCGGTCGTCTGGCTGAAGAGATTATTTACGGCGCGGAACATGTTTCGACCGGTGCGTCCAACGACATTAAAGTCGCGACCAACCTGGCGCGTAACATGGTGACCCAATGGGGCTTCTCCGAGAAGCTGGGTCCCCTGCTGTATGCGGAAGAAGAAGGCGAAGTGTTCCTGGGCCGCTCCGTGGCGAAAGCGAAACACATGTCCGATGAAACCGCACGTATCATTGACCAGGAAGTGAAGCTGCTGATCGAGCGTAACTACAATCGCGCCCGTCAGATCCTGAACGATAACCTGGACATTCTGCATTCGATGAAAGATGCGCTCATGAAATATGAAACCATCGATGCTCCGCAGATTGACGACTTGATGGCTCGCCGCGAAGTGCGTCCGCCAGCGGGTTGGGAAGACCCAGGCGCTTCCAACAATTCTGACAACAATGGCACACCGCGTGCGCCGCGTCCGGTCGATGAACCGCGTACGCCGAACCCGGGCAACACCATGTCAGAACAGTTGGGCGACAAGTAAGTCACTGCTGTTGAAGTCTATGTTTGCACCTCAAACCCTGGAGCTTGCTCCGGGGTTTTTCTTTTCTGTAAAACCATATTGATACCAGGGATTTTGACCATGAAACTATTCGCCCAGGACTCGCATCTCGATCTCTCACATCCGCATGTGATGGGTATCCTGAATGTCACGCCTGACTCCTTCTCTGACGGCGGCACGCATAACACGCTTATCGAGGCTGTGAAGCACGCAAATTTGATGATTAACGCGGGCGCCACCATCATTGACGTAGGCGGGGAATCGACGCGCCCTGGGGCGGCAGACGTTTCGGTTGAAGAAGAACTGGCGCGCGTGGTGCCTGTGGTTGAAGCTATCGCACAGCGGTTCGAAGTGTGGATCTCCGTCGATACGTCTAAACCTGAAGTGATCCGTGAAGTCGCGAGAGTGGGTGCTCACATCATCAATGATATTCGCTCGCTGACGGAGCCTGGCGCACTGGAGGCGGCCGCGGAGACCGGGCTACCGGTTTGCCTGATGCACATGCAAGGACAGCCGAAAACCATGCAGGAAGCGCCAAAGTATGACGATGTTTATGCCGACGTAAATCGCTTCTTTATTGAGCATATTGCACGTTGTGAACGTGCGGGTATCGCAAAAGAGAAATTGCTGCTCGACCCGGGGTTCGGTTTCGGTAAAAATCTCTCTCACAATTATGAGCTGCTTGCGCGCTTATCGGAATTCCATCATTTCGACCTGCCATTGCTGGTTGGTATGTCGAGAAAGTCGATGATTGGTCAGTTACTGAATGTAGGGCCGAGCGAACGTCTGAGCGGAAGCCTGGCCTGCGCTGTAATTGCGGCGATGCAGGGTGCGCACATTATTCGTGTCCATGACGTTAAAGAAACAGTAGAAGCCATGCGTGTAGTGGAAGCTACACTGGCAGCGAAGGAAAACAAACGCTATGAGTAATCGTAAATATTTTGGTACCGATGGTATTCGTGGGCGCGTGGGTGATGCGCCAATCACCCCTGATTTTGTACTGAAACTGGGCTGGGCAGCGGGTAAAGTCCTTGCGCGTCATGGCTCCCGCAAAATCATCATTGGTAAAGATACCCGTATCTCCGGGTATATGCTGGAGTCAGCGCTGGAGGCCGGTCTGGCTGCCGCGGGGCTTTCCGCTTCCTTCACTGGCCCAATGCCAACGCCTGCTGTGGCATATCTGACGCGTACTTTCCGTGCTGAAGCAGGGATTGTGATTTCGGCCTCGCATAACCCGTTTTATGACAACGGCATTAAATTCTTCTCCATCGACGGCACCAAGCTGCCGGATGAAGTGGAGGAGGCGATCGAAGCGGAGATGGAAAAAGAGATCACCTGTGTCGACTCCGCCGAGCTGGGTAAAGCGAACCGCATTGTCGATGCCGCGGGTCGTTACATCGAATTCTGTAAAGGTACTTTCCCGAACGAACTGAGCCTGGCCCATCTTAAAATTGTGGTGGACTGCGCCAACGGTGCGACTTATCACATTGCGCCGAATGTTTTCCGCGAACTGGGTGCGAACGTGATTACCATCGGCTGTGAGCCTGATGGCCTGAATATTAACGAACAGGTGGGGGCGACTGACGTTCGTGCTCTGCAGGCGCGCGTTCTGGCGGAAAAAGCCGATCTGGGCATCGCACTGGATGGCGACGGCGATCGCGTGATCATGGTCGATCACGAAGGTAATAAGGTCGACGGCGACCAGATCCTCTATATCATTGCGCGTGAAGGTCTGCGTCAGGGCCAGCTGCGCGGCGGTGCAGTAGGCACGCTGATGAGCAACATGGGTCTGGAGCTGGCGCTGAAACAGCTGGGTATTCCATTTGTCCGTGCAAAAGTGGGCGACCGCTATGTGCTGGAAAAACTGCAGGAAAAAGGCTGGCGCATTGGGGCTGAAAACTCAGGCCACGTGATCCTGCTGGATAAAACCACCACCGGAGACGGTATCGTCGCTGCGCTGCAGGTTGTTGCCGCCATGGCGCGCAACCATATGAGCCTGCACGATCTCTGCAGCGGCATGAAAATGTTCCCGCAGATCCTGGTGAATGTGCGTTTCACAGCCGGTAAAGGCGACCCGCTGGAAAATGAAAATGTGAAAGCGGTGATGGCTGACGTTGAAGCCGCCCTGGGCAACCGTGGGCGTGTTCTGCTGCGTAAGTCTGGAACCGAACCGCTGATCCGCGTAATGGTGGAAGGCGAAGACGAGGCGCAGGTGAATGAATTTGCACACCGTATTGCGGATGCCGTAAAAGCTGCATAGTTTTTCACGTTAAGTGATTAAAAAGGCGGCGCTTGCCGCCTTTGTTTTGAGCAATTGATGGCATTTTGCTGTTTTTTTCCGCAGTTGATACAATGCGTCAAAATTGCCCTTGCGAAGCACATTCGCTTTGGTTAGTATTCACACCCGCTTCAGTGGGAAACAAAAATCCTGCTAATTGGTCGAAGCATTGGTATGCGGCAAATCCGCAAGGAACAGGTTGATTATGTACGAAGCTCTTTTAGTTATTTTCCTTATTGTAGCCATCGCTCTCGTAGCGCTGATCATGCTGCAGCAAGGTAAAGGCGCTGATATGGGAGCCTCCTTCGGAGCAGGCGCTTCCGGTACGCTGTTCGGTTCAAGTGGTTCTGCGAACTTCATGACCCGCACAACGGCGATTCTGGCTACGCTGTTCTTCATCATCAGTCTGGCGCTTGGCAATATCAACAGCAACAAGACCAGCAAAGGAAGCGAGTGGGAAAATCTGAGCGCGCCAGCGAAAACTGAGCAGACTCAGCCAGCTGCACCGGCTAAGCCGACCAGCGATATCCCGCACTAAGTATTCAGTACCGAGGTGGTGGAATTGGTAGACACGCTACCTTGAGGTGGTAGTGCCCTAACGGGCTTGTGGGTTCGAGTCCCATCCTCGGTACCAATATTCCAGAAGAAAGACGTCGAAAGACGTCTTTTTTTTCGTCTGTAGAAGGAGCGTTTTCGTCGGCAGGTACGTTCGTGCCAGCGGGACCGGTTCTGCAGCGATCGTAAAAAAGGCGCCCACTGGGCGCCTTTTGCATTTCTGCGTAAGCCTTACTTCTTAACGCTGTGCTCCAGGTTTTCAACCTGCGGCAGGCCATTACCGGCGCTTGCGGAGAGCAGGCCATTCTCAACGTAGTTGAACAGCTTCTCACGGGTATCGGTGATGTCCAGGTTACGCATGGTCAGCTGGCCAATACGATCGTCCGGAGAGAACACGGATTCACCTTTCTCCATGGTCAGACGTTCTGCTTTATAAGTCAGGTTGTCGGACATGGTGTTCAGAATAGAGTAGTCATTCCCGCGACGCAGCTCCAGCGTCACTTCACCGGTGATCGCGCTTGCCACCCAACGTTGCAGTGCATCACGCAGCATCAGGGCCTGTGGGTCGAACCAACGGCCCTGGTACAGCAGTTTACCCAACTGACGACCATGAGAGTGATACTGCTCGATGGTGTCTTCGTTGTGAATACCGGTCAGCAGACGCTCATAAGCGATGTGCAGCAGCGCCATCCCAGGGGCTTCATAGATGCCACGGCTTTTTGCTTCGATAATACGGTTTTCAATTTGATCGCTCATGCCCAGACCATGACGGCCACCGATACGGTTAGCTTCCAGCATCAGTTCCACATCGTCAGAGAAGGTCTTGCCGTTCAGGGCAACCGGATGGCCGCGCTCGAAACGCACGGTAACTTCTTCCGCCTGGATTTTGACGTTTTCGTCCCAGAACTTCACACCCATGATCGGGTTAACGATCTTCACGCTGGAGTTCAGGAATTCCAGGTCTTTCGCTTCGTGCGTCGCACCCAGCATATTGGAATCGGTAGAGTAGGCTTTCTCAACGGACATCTTATAGTCGAAGCCACAGGCGATCATAAACTCGGACATTTCATGACGGCCGCCCAGCTCGTCGATAAAGTCGGTATCGAGCCACGGTTTATAAATCTGCAGCTCGGCGTTGGTCAGCAGGCCATAACGATAGAAACGTTCGATATCGTTTCCTTTATATGTACTGCCATCACCCCAGATGTTTACGCCATCTTCTTTCATGGCGGCAACCAGCATGGTACCGGTCACTGCACGGCCCAGCGGGGTGGTATTGAAATAGGTCAGGCCGCCGGTGGTATTATGGAAAGCACCACACTGAATAGCAGCAATACCTTCAGCGACCAGTTGCTTACGGCAGTCAATCAGGCGCGCGTTCTCTGCGCCATACTCTTTAGCGCGACGAGGGATTGCATCATAATCGTCCTCATCCGGCTGACCCAGGTTCGCAGTATATGCATACGGAACCGCTCCCTTCTGGCGCATCCACAGCAGTGCAGCGCTGGTATCCAGGCCGCCTGAAAAAGCGATGCCAATACGTTGTCCTACCGGAAGATGCTTGAGAATCGTCGTCATAAAATAAAACCCTGCTTGATTGACTGATTAAGAGACCGCTTTCGCTCTCGATGCATGTTTATGCAAAATAAGTGAGTATTCATTTAATCATCTTTTGTCGATGACCGGAAGAGACTCGTGCGTTTTTTGTAAAATTTTCCCTTTGTTTGACCTGGCGGAAACTGGCTTGACAGGTGGGGTTCACTATCAATATACTAAACGCCGATTTTACGTCCCGTCTTCGGTACCAAATCCCAGCATTATTTGCAAATTCTCTCCAAAACGCGTAGAATTTGCCACGTTTCAGGCGCGGGGTGGAGCAGCCTGGTAGCTCGTCGGGCTCATAACCCGAAGGTCGTCGGTTCAAATCCGGCCCCCGCAACCACTTTCCCATAAAGTTCTTTTTCAAATATACTGTGAAGACTTAGAGCCTTCGTAGCTGGATTTGAAAAAATTCTTTCGGAGAGTGCTCCAGGCCGCAGTTGCGGCTATAGGGTTCAGTTATCTAAAGCCCCGATTTATCGGGGTTTTTTGTTATCTGACTACAGAATAACTGGGCTTTACGCCCTTTTTTTATGTCTTGGGGGTGGGCTTGTCCACATTAGAGCAAAAATTAACAGAGATGATTACTGCACCGGTCGAAGCACTGGGCTACGAACTGGTCGGCATCGAATTCGTTCGCGGCCGTACATCGACGCTGCGCATCTATATTGATAGTGAAGATGGCATCAATGTTGATGATTGTGCTGATGTTAGCCACCAGGTGAGTGCGGTTCTTGATGTTGAAGACCCGATTACCGTTGCGTACAACCTGGAAGTTTCCTCACCCGGCCTCGATCGCCCGATGTTCACGGCCGAGCACTATGTGCGCTTTACCGGTGAAGAAGTGGCTCTCGTTCTGCGTATGGCCGTACAGAACCGCCGTAAATGGCAGGGAATTATCAAAGCCGTTGATGGTGAAATGATCACGGTTACAGTCGAAGGCAAAGATGAAGTGTTCGCGCTGAGTAATATCCAGAAGGCGAACCTGGTTCCCCACTTTTAACAGTCTGGATTGAGGTGAAAAGCCCGCGATGAACAAAGAAATTTTGGCTGTTGTTGAAGCCGTCTCCAACGAGAAATCACTGCCGCGTGAGAAGATTTTCGAAGCGCTGGAAAGTGCACTGGCTACAGCAACCAAGAAAAAATACGAACAAGAGATCGATGTTCGCGTAGAAATCGATCGTAAAAGCGGTGACTTCGATACATTCCGTCGTTGGGTAATCGTTGAAGAGGTGACCCAGCCGACGAAAGAGATCACCCTGGAAGCGGCGCGTTTTGAAGACGAAAGCCTGAACGTGGGTGACTATGTTGAAGATCAGATTGAATCTGTCACCTTCGACCGTATCACCACGCAAACCGCAAAACAGGTTATCGTCCAGAAAGTCCGTGAAGCTGAGCGCGCGCTGGTTGTCGATCAGTTCCGCGATCAGGAAGGTGAGATCATTACCGGCGTGGTGAAGAAAGTAAACCGCGACAACATCTCTCTGGAAATCAAATCGGAAGGGCTGCCAGGTAACGCTGAAGCCGTTATCCTGCGTGAAGACATGCTGCCGCGTGAAAACTTCCGCCCGGGTGACCGTATTCGTGGCGTTCTGTATGCCGTACGCCCTGAAGCGCGTGGTGCACAGCTGTTTGTGACCCGTTCCAAGCCAGAGATGCTGATTGAACTGTTCCGTATCGAAGTACCGGAAATCGGCGAAGAAGTTATCGAGATTAAAGCGGCTGCCCGCGATCCGGGTTCACGCGCGAAAATCGCGGTGAAAACCAACGACAAGCGTATCGACCCGGTCGGTGCTTGCGTAGGTATGCGCGGTGCGCGTGTTCAGGCGGTTTCTACCGAACTGGGCGGTGAGCGTATCGATATCGTCCTGTGGGACGACAACCCGGCGCAATTCGTGATTAACGCAATGGCTCCGGCGGATGTGGCGTCTATCGTTGTTGACGAAGACAAACACACCATGGATATCGCTGTTGAAGCGGGCAACCTGGCGCAGGCAATCGGCCGTAACGGTCAGAACGTACGCCTGGCGTCACAGCTGAGCGGCTGGGAACTCAACGTAATGACCGTTGATGACCTGCAGGCTAAGCATCAGGCTGAAGCCCATGCGGCGATCGATACCTTCACGAAATACCTGGATATTGACGAAGATTTCGCCACTGTTCTGGTTGAAGAAGGTTTCTCTACCCTTGAAGAACTGGCCTATGTGCCAATGAAAGAGCTGCTGGAAATCGACGGTCTTGATGAAGCCACCGTTGAAGCCCTGCGTGAACGCGCTAAAAACGCACTGACCACCCTGGCACTGGCTCAGGAAGAAAGCCTTGGCGATAAGAAGCCGGCTGATGACCTGCTGAATCTGGAAGGTCTTGATCGTGCGATTGCGTTCAAGCTGGCTGCCCGTGGTGTTTGTACGCTGGAAGATCTCGCTGAGCAAGGCGTTGATGACCTGGCCGATATCGAAGGTTTAACCGACGAGAAAGCCGGCGAACTCATCATGGCCGCACGTAATATTTGCTGGTTCGGCGACGAAGCGTAATAAACTGTAGCAGGAAGGAACAGCATGACTGATGTAACTGTAAAATCGCTGGCTGCCGAGATTCAGACCTCCGTGGACCGCCTGGTACAGCAATTTGCTGATGCAGGGATCCCGAAGTCCGCTGATGACTCGGTGAACGCGCAAGAAAAACAAACCTTGTTAGCGCACCTGAACCGTGAACACGGTTCGACGCCTGACAAGCTGACGCTGCAGCGCAAAACGCGTAGCACGTTGAATATCCCTGGTACCGGTGGTAAAAGCAAATCGGTACAAATTGAAGTCCGCAAGACACGCACCTTTGTAAAACGTGATCCGCAAGAGGCAGAACGCCTTGCTGCGGAAGAGCAGGCACAGCGTGAAGCGGAAGAACAAGCTCAGCGTGAGGCAGAAGCGACTGCCAAACGTGAAGCAGAATTAAAAGCTGAACGTGAGGCCGCAGAAAAAGCGAAACGCGACGCAAGTGATAAAGTGAAGCGTGAAGCTGCGGAAAAAGACAAAGTGAGCAATCAACAGACCGACGAAATGACAAAAACCGCCCAGGCTGAAAAAGCCCGCCGTGAAAATGAAGCTGCCGAGCTGAAGCGTAAAGCGGAAGAAGAAGCCCGCCGCAAGCTTGAAGAAGAAGCTCGCCGTGTAGCTGAAGAAGCGCGCCGTATGGCTGAAGAAAACGAGAAGAACGGTGTGAACCCTGCTGAAGCGTCTGAAGACACCAGCGATTATCACGTCACCACTTCTCAGCATGCGCGCCAGGCAGAAGACGATAACGACCGTGAAGTTGAAGGTGGTCGTGGCCGTACTCGCAGCACCAAAGCTGCTCGCCCAGCCAAAAAAGGCAACAAGCACGCTGAATCTAAAGCTGACCGTGAAGAAGCACGTGCAGCGATCCGCGGTGGTAAAGGCGGCAAGCGTAAAGGTTCCGCACTGCAGCAGGGCTTCCAGAAGCCAGCTCAGGCTGTTAACCGTGACGTAGTGATTGGTGAAACCATCACCGTTGGCGATCTGGCCAACAAAATGGCGGTTAAAGGCTCTCAGGTCATCAAAGCGATGATGAAACTGGGCGCAATGGCCACCATCAACCAGGTTATCGACCAGGAAACTGCGCAACTGGTAGCCGAAGAGATGGGCCACAAAGTTATCCTGCGTCGTGAAAACGAGCTGGAAGAAGCAGTAATGAGCGACCGTGACACCGGCGCAGCGGCAGAACCGCGCGCGCCTGTAGTGACCATCATGGGTCACGTTGACCACGGTAAAACCTCTCTGCTCGACTACATTCGTTCGACGAAAGTGGCCTCCGGTGAAGCGGGTGGTATTACCCAGCACATCGGTGCGTACCACGTAGAAACCGACAACGGCATGATCACCTTCCTGGATACCCCGGGCCACGCAGCGTTTACCTCTATGCGTGCTCGTGGTGCTCAGGCAACGGATATCGTTGTACTGGTTGTTGCTGCAGATGACGGCGTGATGCCACAGACCATTGAAGCTATCCAGCACGCGAAAGCGGCGCAGGTGCCTCTGGTGGTTGCAGTGAACAAGATCGATAAGCCAGAAGCTGACATGGATCGCGTTAAAAACGAACTCTCCCAGTACGGTGTTATGCCGGAAGAGTGGGGCGGTGAAGCGCAGTTCATCCCTGTATCTGCGAAAGCCGGTACCGGTATCGACGACCTGCTGAACGCTATCCTGCTGCAGGCTGAAGTTCTGGAGCTGAAAGCGGTTCGTAAAGGTATGGCGAGCGGCGCGGTTATCGAATCCTTCCTGGATAAAGGTCGTGGTCCGGTTGCAACCGTTCTGGTTCGTGAAGGTACGCTGCATAAAGGCGATATCGTTCTGTGTGGTTTCGAATACGGTCGTGTTCGTGCGATGCGTAACGAACTGGGTCAGGAAGTTCTGGAAGCAGGTCCGTCCATTCCAGTGGAAATCCTGGGCCTGTCCGGTGTGCCGGCTGCGGGCGATGAAGTGACCGTCGTACGTGACGAGAAGAAAGCGCGTGAAGTTGCACTGTATCGTCAGGGCAAATTCCGTGAAGTTAAACTGGCTCGTCAGCAGAAATCTAAACTCGAGAACATGTTTGCGAACATGACCGAAGGCGAAGTTCACGAAGTGAACATCGTTCTGAAAGCCGACGTTCAGGGTTCTGTGGAAGCGATCTCCGACTCCTTGCTGAAACTGTCTACTGACGAAGTGAAAGTGAAGATCATCGGTTCTGGCGTAGGGGGTATCACCGAAACCGACGCCACCCTGGCTGCTGCATCGAATGCAATCCTGGTCGGCTTCAACGTACGTGCTGACGCGTCTGCACGTAAAGTGATTGATGCTGAAAGTCTGGATCTGCGTTACTACTCCGTCATCTATAACCTGATCGACGAAGTGAAAGCTGCGATGAGCGGCATGCTGTCTCCAGAGCTGAAACAGCAGATCATCGGTCTGGCTGAAGTGCGTGACGTGTTCAAATCACCGAAATTTGGTGCGATCGCGGGCTGTATGGTTACCGAAGGTATCATCAAACGTCACAACCCGATCCGCGTACTGCGTGACAACGTGGTTATCTACGAAGGCGAGCTGGAATCCCTGCGCCGCTTCAAAGATGACGTTAACGAAGTCCGTAACGGCATGGAATGTGGTATCGGCGTGAAGAACTACAACGACGTTCGCGTTGGCGACATGATCGAAGTGTTCGAGATCATCGAAATTCAGCGTACGATTGCTTAATCATCGATGCAGGCCGGGTAAGCAAAGCGCCACCCGGTAATAATTTTAAAAGGGGCTTTTTGCCCCTTTTTTGTCTGGAGAATTTATTATGGCGAAAGAATTTGGTCGCCCGCAGCGCGTAGCGCAAGAAATGCAGAAAGAGATCGCTCTCATCCTGCAACGTGAAATTAAAGATCCACGCGTGGGTGTGATGACCACCGTGTCCGGCGTGGAAATGTCCCGTGACCTGGCGTATGCCAAAGTGTTCGTGACTTTCCTGAACGATCAGGACGAAGCCGCGGTAAAAAACGGCATTAAAGCGCTGCAGGAAGCCTCTGGCTACATCCGCTCTCTGCTCGGCAAAGCGATGCGTCTGCGTATCGTGCCTGAGCTGACCTTCTTCTACGACAACTCTCTGGTCGAAGGTATGCGCATGTCGAACCTGGTGACCAGCGTGGTGAAACATGACGACGAACGTCGTGTTAACCCAACGGACGACAGCAAGGAGGACTAATGAGTCGTCCTCGTCGTCGCGGTCGCGACGTGCATGGTGTGCTGCTGCTGGACAAACCCCAGGGCGCTTCCAGCAACGACGTGCTGCAAAAAGTTAAGCGTATTTTTAACGCCAACCGTGCGGGCCACACGGGCGCGCTCGATCCGCTGGCGACCGGCATGCTGCCGATCTGCCTGGGGGAAGCGACAAAGTTTTCCCAGTACCTGCTGGACTCCGATAAGCGCTATCGGGTCATCGCCCGATTAGGCCAGCGCACGGACACCTCCGATGCCGATGGTCAGGTGGTAGAAGAGCGTCCGGTGACCTTCAGCGCGGAGCAACTTGATGCCGCGCTGGAAAGTTTCCGTGGCGACACGCTGCAGGTACCGTCAATGTATTCGGCGCTGAAGTACCAGGGTAAAAAACTGTACGAATATGCACGCCAGGGCATTGACGTTCCTCGTGAACCCCGTCCGATTACCGTGTACGAACTGCTCTTTATTCGTCACGAAGGCGATGAGCTGGAGCTGGAAGTTCACTGTTCGAAAGGCACCTATATTCGTACCATCATCGACGACCTGGGTGAAAAACTGGGCTGCGGTGCGCACGTGATTTACCTGCGTCGCCTGGCCGTGAGCACGTACCCGGTTGAGCGAATGGTCACCCTTGAACATCTGCGCGAGTTGGTTGAGCAGGCGGAAGCGCAGGAGATTGCGCCGGCCGATTTGCTCGATCCGCTGCTGATGCCAATGGACAGCCCGGCGGCCGATTTCCCGGTTGTTAATCTTCCTTTAACATCCTCCGTTTACTTTAAGAACGGAAACCCGGTTCGTACCACCAGTGCTCCTTCTGAAGGTCTGGTACGCGTGACCGAGGGGGATGAAGGTAAGTTTATCGGCATGGGTGAAATGGATGGCGAAGGGCGCGTCGCGCCGCGTCGCCTGGTCGTTGAGTATCCGGTTGAAGCCTGATAGCGATAACGGCTCGCCTTGCGATAAGCAGGGGAGACGAGTAGAATATCGCGGCTTAACGTTCGGCAAATTGTTTAACATATTGCGGGACGTATACTGGGATTGCTGAATTAGAGATCGGCATCCTTACATTCTTTATATTCTGGAGTTTGAAAATGTCTCTAAGCGTTGAAGCTAAAGCTAAAATCGTTTCTGAGTTTGGTCGTGGTACTAACGACAGCGGTTCTACCGAAGTTCAGGTTGCACTGCTGACTGCACAGATTAACCACCTGCAGGGTCACTTTGCAGAGCACAAAAAAGATCACCACAGCCGTCGTGGTCTGCTGCGTATGGTTTCTCAGCGTCGTAAACTGCTCGACTACCTGAAACGTAAAGATGTTGCACGTTACTCCGCGCTGATCGAGCGTCTGGGTCTGCGTCGCTAAGTCTTGCGAGTTTCAGAAAAGGGGGCCTGATGGCCCCTTTTTTCAACCAGACGGCAGCAATTCACTGGAAACTATTGTATTGTTGCTATAAATGATCTTCATTGCAGAGGTTCGCGCGGCTAATGAGAGGCTTCACCCATGGGGGTGTTGGTTGTCATTAGTCGCGAGGATGCGAAGAAGGTCGGGTTAAATCGTCAGCACACCGGTGGTGTGCTGTCATACATTTAAGAAAGGACAGAACTTTGCTGAATCCGATCGTTCGTAAATTCCAGTATGGTCAACACACCGTCACGCTGGAAACCGGCATGATGGCACGTCAGGCTACTGCTGCCGTTATGGTAAGCATGGATGACACTGCGGTATTCGTAACCGTAGTTGGCCAGAAAAAAGCAAAACCAGGTCAGGACTTCTTCCCACTGACCGTTAACTACCAGGAGCGTACCTACGCTGCCGGTAAAATTCCGGGTGGCTTCTTCCGTCGTGAAGGCCGTCCAAGCGAAGGCGAAACCCTGATTGCGCGTCTGATTGACCGCCCGGTTCGTCCGCTGTTCCCGGAAGGCTTCGTGAACGAAGTGCAGGTTATCGCGACCGTTGTTTCCGTTAACCCACAGGTTAACCCGGATATCGTTGCGATGATCGGTGCTTCCGCGGCCCTGTCACTGTCTGGTATTCCATTCAATGGCCCAATTGGTGCTGCACGCGTTGGTTACATCAACGACCAGTACGTGCTGAACCCAACGCAGGAAGAGCTGAAAGAAAGTAAGCTGGACCTGGTTGTTGCTGGTACTGAAGCGGCTGTGCTGATGGTTGAATCCGAAGCTGAACTGCTGAGCGAAGACCAGATGCTGGGCGCGGTGGTCTTTGGCCACGATCAGCAGCAGATCGTTATTCAGAACATCAACGATCTGGTTAAAGAAGCGGGCAAACCACGTTGGGACTGGCAGCCTGAAGCCGTCAACGACGCGCTGAATGCACGCGTTGCTGCGCTGGCTGAATCTCGTCTGAGCGATGCTTATCGCATCACCGACAAACAGGAGCGTTATGCTCAGGTTGACGTGATCAAAGACGAAACTATCGCAACGCTGATTGCTGAAGACGAAACGCTGGATGCTAACGAGCTGAGCGAAATTCTGCACGCTATCGAGAAAAACGTGGTTCGTAGCCGCGTCCTGGCGGGTGAGCCGCGTATCGATGGCCGCGAAAAAGACATGATCCGTGGCCTGGACGTGCGTACTGGCGTTCTGCCACGTACTCACGGTTCTGCACTGTTCACCCGTGGCGAAACGCAGGCGCTGGTTACCGCGACCCTGGGGACAGCACGTGACGCGCAGAACATCGACGAACTGATGGGCGAGCGTACTGACAGCTTCCTGTTCCACTACAACTTCCCTCCATACTCCGTAGGTGAAACCGGTATGGTGGGTTCGCCTAAGCGTCGTGAAATTGGTCACGGTCGTCTGGCGAAGCGTGGTGTGCTGGCAGTGATGCCGGATGCTGACAAATTCCCGTACACCGTTCGTGTGGTTTCTGAAATCACCGAATCTAACGGTTCTTCTTCCATGGCTTCCGTGTGTGGCGCATCTCTGGCGCTGATGGATGCAGGCGTGCCAATCAAAGCCGCCGTTGCGGGTATCGCAATGGGCCTGGTGAAAGAAGGCGAGAACTTTGTTGTTCTGTCTGACATTCTGGGCGACGAAGACCACCTGGGCGATATGGACTTCAAAGTTGCGGGTTCCCGCGACGGTATCTCTGCGCTGCAGATGGATATCAAAATTGAAGGCATCACCAAAGAGATCATGCAGGTTGCGCTGAACCAGGCTAAAGGTGCTCGTCTGCACATCCTGGGCGTGATGGAACAGGCGATCAACGCGCCACGTGGCGACATTTCTCAGTTCGCTCCGCGTATCCACACCATCAAGATCAATCCAGACAAGATCAAAGATGTTATCGGTAAGGGCGGTTCCGTTATCCGTGCTCTGACCGAAGAGACTGGCACCACTATCGAAATCGAAGATGACGGTACGGTGAAAATTGCAGCGACCGACGGCGAGAAAGCGAAATTCGCTATTCGTCGCATCGAAGAAATTACTGCAGAAATCGAAGTGGGCCGTATCTACAATGGTAAAGTGACCCGTATCGTTGACTTTGGCGCGTTCGTTGCCATCGGTGGCGGTAAAGAAGGTCTGGTTCACATCTCTCAAATCGCTGACAAGCGCGTTGAGAAAGTGACCGATTACCTGCAGATGGGTCAGGAAGTCCCGGTTAAAGTTCTGGAAGTTGACCGCCAGGGCCGTATCCGTCTGAGCATTAAAGAAGCAACCGAGCAGTCTCAGCCGGCTGCTGCGCCAGAAGCATCGGCAGCAGAACAGCAAGGCGAGTAAGTGTTGCATTTGCCCTCCGCTTCGGCGGAGGGCCTATTATCAGGCAGGACGCCTTGTTAAGCCGCCGGGGGACAGGACGTTCATCCAATAGTTGTCTTCGGGAGTGGGAAATGAAGCCTTTTTTGCGCTGGTGTTTCGTTGCGACAGCTTTAACGCTGGCAGGATGCAGCAACTCTGCCTGGCGTAAGAGCGAAGTCCTCGCAGTGCCATTGCAACCGACTTTGCAGCAGGAAGTGATTCTGGCACGCATGGAACAAATTCTTGCCAGTCGGGCTTTAACCGATGACGAACGCGCACAGCTTTTATATGAGCGCGGAGTGTTGTATGATAGTCTCGGTCTGAGGGCATTAGCGCGGAATGATTTCTCACAAGCGCTGGCAATCCGACCTGATATGCCTGAAGTATTCAATTACTTAGGCATTTATTTAACGCAGGCAGGCAATTTTGATGCTGCCTATGAAGCGTTTGATTCTGTACTTGAGCTTGATCCAACTTACAACTACGCGCACTTGAATCGCGGTATCGCCCTGTATTACGGCGGTCGTGATAAGTTAGCGCAAGATGATCTGCTGGCGTTTTATCAAGACGATCCTAATGATCCTTTCCGCAGTCTGTGGCTATACATCGTTGAGCAGAAGCTCGATGAGAAGCAGGCAAAAGAAGCACTGAAACAGCGCTTCGATAAATCGGACAAGGAACAGTGGGGATGGAACATTGTCGAGTTCTACCTGGGCAACATTAGCGAAGCAACGCTGATGGAACGCCTCAAGGCGGACGCAACGGATAACACCTCGCTCGCTGAGCATCTCAGTGAAACCAACTTCTATTTAGGTAAGTACTACCTAAGTCTGGGGGATAAGGACAGCGCTACGGCACTGTTCAAATTAGCGGTTGCTAACAACGTACACAACTTCGTTGAGCACCGTTATGCATTGTTGGAATTATCGCTCTTGGGCCAGGAGCAAGACGACCTGGCAGAATCGGACCAGCAATAGCTGACGACATAAACATCAGCCCGTAATCTTTTGATTGCCATCACCTTAACTGGTGAGGGCGTTGTTGTTCGTCAATACATCTACTTTGAGCCGGTTCACACTTTTCAATGAAAATTGCTAATCATTTTCACGATGAGCTAAGTAGACTGGCCGCCATTGACATTGAGGCACTCGTACTACATGGCTGAATTCGAAACCACTTTTGCAGATCTGGGCCTGAAGGCTCCTATCCTTGAAGCCCTTACCGATCTGGGTTACGAAAAACCATCTCCGATCCAGGCAGAATGTATCCCACATCTGTTGTCTGGTCGTGACGTGCTGGGCATGGCCCAGACTGGTAGCGGCAAAACCGCAGCGTTCTCGCTGCCGCTGCTGCACAACATCGATCCGGAACTGCGCGCACCGCAGATCCTCGTCCTGGCTCCAACCCGTGAACTGGCTGTTCAGGTTGCAGAAGCTATGACTGATTTCTCTAAACATATGCGCGGCGTAAACGTGGTGGCCCTTTACGGTGGCCAGCGTTATGACGTGCAGTTACGTGCCCTGCGCCAGGGTCCACAGATTGTTGTCGGTACGCCGGGCCGTCTGCTGGATCACCTGAAGCGCGGTACTCTTGACCTCTCTAAACTGAGCGGTCTGGTACTGGATGAAGCAGATGAAATGCTGCGTATGGGCTTCATCGAAGACGTAGAAACGATTATGGCGCAGATCCCGGAAGGTCATCAGACCGCTCTGTTCTCTGCAACCATGCCAGAAGCGATTCGTCGCATTACCCGCCGCTTCATGAAAGAGCCGCAGGAAGTGCGCATTCAGTCCAGCGTGACCACTCGCCCGGACATCAGCCAGAGCTACTGGTCTGTATACGGTATGCGTAAAAACGAAGCGCTGGTTCGTTTCCTGGAAGCGGAAGATTTTGATGCGGCGATTATCTTCGTTCGTACCAAAAACGCGACCCTGGAAGTGGCTGAAGCGCTGGAGCGTAGCGGCTACAACAGCGCAGCGCTGAACGGTGACATGAACCAGGCTCTGCGTGAGCAGACGCTGGAGCGCCTGAAAGACGGTCGTCTGGATATCCTGATTGCAACCGACGTGGCAGCACGTGGTCTGGACGTTGAGCGTATCAGCCTGGTTGTTAACTACGATATTCCAATGGACTCCGAATCCTACGTTCACCGTATCGGTCGTACCGGTCGTGCGGGTCGTGCAGGTCGTGCTCTGCTGTTCGTTGAGAACCGCGAGCGTCGTCTGCTGCGTAACATTGAACGCACCATGAAGCTGACCATTCCAGAAGCGGAACTGCCAAATGCAGAACTGCTGGGCAAACGCCGTCTGGAAAAATTCGCCGCGAAAGTCCAGCAGCAGCTGGAAAGCAGCGACCTGGACCAGTATCGTGCGCTGCTGGCACAGATTCAGCCTACCGCTGAAGGCGAAGAGCTGGATATGGAAACACTGGCCGCAGCACTGCTGAAAATGGCACAGGGCGAACGTACCCTGATCGTGCCACCAGATGCACCGATGCGTCCTAAGCGTGAGTTCCGTGACCGTGACGAGCGTTTCGAACGTCGTGGCGACCGTAACGATCGTGGTCCACGTGCTGACCGTCCAGAGCGCAGTGGCGAAGAGCGTCCACGTCGTGAGCGTCGTGACGCTGGCGAAATGGAACTGTACCGCATTGAAGTGGGCCGTGATGATGGTGTTGAAGTTCGTCATATCGTTGGCGCGATCGCTAACGAAGGCGACATCAGCAGCCGTTACATCGGTAACATCAAGCTGTTCGCATCTCACTCTACCATCGAGCTGCCAAAAGGCATGCCGGGCGAAGTACTGCAGCACTTTACTCGTACCCGCATCCTGAACAAGCCGATGAACATGCAGCTGATGGGCGATGCCCAGCCACGTACTGACCGTCGTGGCGGTGGTCGTGGTTTCGGTGGCGAACGTCGTGAAGGCGGTCGTAGCGAAGGCAACCGCGCTGGCGCAGGCGAAGGTCGTCGTTTCTCTGGCGAGCGTCGCGAAAGCCGTGGCCCACGTCGTGAAGAAGGTACCGCTCGTCGTCGTTTCGGTGACGCGTAAGACTTTCGTTTCTGACGTAAAGTAATCTATACAGCCCCGATAAACACTGTCGGGGCTTTTTTTATTCCTTTTGTACTCTTGTACTGGTACAGTGCTGCACATTAACATGCATAACCGCATTATTGACTGGAGAAAAGGCTGTATGGCGACACTTACCACCACCCAAACGTCACCTTCGCTGCTTGGCGGCGTGGTGATCATCGGCGGAACCATCATTGGTGCCGGGATGTTCTCCCTGCCTGTGGTTATGTCCGGTGCGTGGTTCTTCTGGTCGCTGGCGGCACTGGTGTTTACCTGGTTCTGTATGCTTCATTCCGGGCTGATGATCCTCGAAGCCAACCTGAACTACCGCATTGGCTCCAGCTTCGACACCATCACTAAAGACCTGTTAGGCAAAGGCTGGAACCTGATAAACGGCCTCTCCATTGCCTTTGTGCTCTACATCCTGACTTACGCGTACATCTCAGCGAGTGGCTCCATTCTGCATCACACATTCTCGGAGTTGTCGCTGAACGTGCCGGCAAGAGTGGCGGGCTTGTGCTTCGCGCTTGGCGTCGCGTTTATCGTCTGGATGAGCACCAAAGCGGTGAGCCGCATGACGGCGATTGTGTTGGGCGCGAAGGTGATCACCTTCTTCCTGACCTTCGGCAGCCTGCTTGGGCACGTTACGCCGGCCACGCTGTTCAACGTGGCGGAGACGAATACCGCTTACACGCCGTACCTGCTGATGACCCTGCCGTTCTGTCTCGCATCATTTGGTTACCACGGTAATGTGCCGAGCCTGATGAAGTATTACGGTAAAGATCCACGCACGATTGTGAAGTGCCTGATCTACGGCACGCTGCTGGCGCTGGCGCTGTACGTGATTTGGCTGCTGGGGACGATGGGCAATATCCCGCGTCCTGAATTTATCGGCATTGCGCAGAAGGGCGGTAACATTGATGTGCTGGTACAGGCGCTGAGCGGCGTACTGAACAGCCGCAGTCTGGATCTGCTGCTGGTGGTGTTCTCTAACTTTGCCGTCGCGAGCTCTTTCCTCGGCGTGACGCTGGGCCTGTTTGACTACCTGGCCGATCTGTTTGGTTTTGATGATTCTGCCATGGGGCGCTTTAAAACCGCGCTGCTGACTTTCCTGCCACCGATTGTTGGCGGTCTGCTGTGGCCGAATGGTTTCCTCTATGCCATCGGCTATGCCGGGCTGGCGGCGACCATCTGGGCGGCGATTGTGCCTGCGCTGCTGGCACGCAAATCACGTAAACGCTTCGGCAGCCCGAAATTCCGCGTCTGGGGTGGAAAGCCGATGATTGCGCTGATTCTGGTGTTCGGTATTGGCAACGCGCTGGTGCATGTCCTGTCGAGTTTTAACCTGCTGCCGGTGTATCAGTAACACCACCTGTCACCCTCTCCCGACGGGAGAGGGGAACAAACCGCGCTAACCTGACACTTCCTCTTTCACCTGCATCGCCAGGTCAAACGAATGCAAGCGTGCCTGATGATCGAAAATCTGGCCGTTAACCATAATTTCATCCGCCTGCGTCTCACGCAGCACCGCCTCCAGCCCGTGACGCACTTTTGCCTTATCCCCCACCAGCGACATGCTCAGCGCCTGCTGAACGCCATACTGTTCGGATGCCGACCACAGCTGATGCATATTCTCCACCGGCGGCGGCAGCTGGCCGGTCTCACCGCGACGCAGCTTCACAAAAGCCTGTTGCATGGAGGTGAACAGGAATTCCGCATCGCGATTGCTGTCGGCGGCAACGATGTTGATGCACACCATCGCATACGGTTTTTCCAGACGCTCTGAAGGTTTGAAGTTTGTGCGATAGAGGTGAAGCGCCTGGTGGAGCATATCAGGCGCGAAGTGTGAGGCAAAGGCGAACGGCAGCCCCAGCTGCGCGGCAAGCTGCGCGCTGTACAGGCTTGAGCCCAGCAGCCACACCGGGATATTCTCACCGTAGCCTGGCACCGGGCGCACGTGCGGGTTAGGGTCACGCGCGTCAAACCAGTCCACCAGTTCAGCCACATCGCGCGGGAAGTTATCGATGTCGCCGCTCATATGGCGACGCAGGGCGCGCATGGTCGGCTGGTCGCTGCCCGGCGCACGGCCAAGACCCAGGTCGATACGGCCAGGATAGAGGGTATTCAGCGTACCAAACTGCTCGGCAATCACCAGCGGGGCGTGGTTCGGCAGCATCACGCCACCGGAGCCAAGGTGCAGCGTGGTGGTGTTCGCCGCCAGGTAACCAATCAGCACGGAGGTCGCCGCACTGGCGATACCAACCATATTGTGGTGCTCAGCCAGCCAGTAACGGTGATAACCGCGTTTTTCTGCCAGGCGAGCGAGATCGAGAGAGTGGGTAAAGGCTTCTCGTGCTGAGGACCCTTGAGGGATCGGCGCCAGATCCAGCACCGAAAACGGAATGGTTTTATCAGTCATAACAGCTCACTTTGTCGACGGTGAATCTTTTAATAGTGCATTAAAATTTAATAACCGTTGTTAACAAAGTGAGCTTTTACATTTCTTCTTCAGCCCTGTAACACCAACCCGGGGAGGCGTTTCCAGTAGCCGTTACAGTCGCTGTTAGCGGTTAACGGCAGCGGAGCATCACCGTTTTCATTGGCGCGGAAGGCATCCAGCATGGCGAATACGCCCGTATCCACCGGTGACAGGCGCACCATGTCGACCAGACCGTTCATCGACGCCAGTTCATTGCCGAGGTTATACACATAGCCGCTCATGGTCTGGATACCGTTCAGGACGAACACCTGCTGATTTTCCTGCGACAGCATGCTGCGCCCGTTCGGGTACTTGATGCAGCAGGTTTCACACTCGTCTTTCGGACGGTCTTCAGAGCGGGCGGTGAAACAGCGGGCAGAATAGGCCAGCGGCAGATGACCATAGCTCAGCACTTCCACCTCAAACTGATTGCGAATACCCAGTGTTTCGCACTGGTTGAGCAGGTTAGCCAGCCAGTCGCGCGAGAGTTCGACCGGCATGCACCAGCGCGTCATCCCCTGTTTAAGCAGCAGGCGCAGCGTCACGGCGTTATAGCAGTTCAGCGCATGGCCTGCGACAAACGGCAGCCTGCGTTCGGCGCACATGTTCACTACGCCCAGATCGCTGGCTTCCAGCAGGAATTCACCGTTCTCTACGTAGCGTTTGAGTTCACCCAGTTCGGAGGAGGCCTGGACGAGGGCGAGCGTTGAGAGCACCACCTGTTTACCGCTTCCGGCGAGGCTTTTCGCCATATCCAGCCAGCCGCCCACTTTGGTGGCGCGGCGCTTGCTGCATACCGCTTCCCCGAGGTAAATCACATCTGCGCTGCTGGTCGCGGCCTGGTGGTAAAAATCTTCCAGCGTCTCTTTTGGCCAGTAGTAGAGCACCGGCCCTAATGAATATTTCATGATTATCTCACTGCCATTTACGGTGATACGCGCCAAGCGTGGTTTGTGTACCCTCGGACATCGCACCGAGTGTCTCCATCCACGCCGGTTGCGGTGCGTAGTTCTGCGGGTCTGCCATGCAGCGATCGATAGCCTGGCGCCAGACTTTCGCCACCTGGCTTACGTACGCCGGGCTGCGCTGGCGGCCCTCAATTTTCACCGAGGCGATATTGGCGGCCAGCAGTTCTGGCAGCAGTTCCAGCGTATTAAGGCTGGTTGGCTCTTCCAGCGCGTGGTAACGCTCGCCGTCTACCAGATAGCGGCCTTTGCACAGCGTCGGGTAACCGGCATTTTCGCCATCCTGATAGCGGTCAATCAGCACGTCGTTCAGGCGCGATTCCAGCCCCTGCGGCGTCTGTTGCCAGCGAACAAAGCGGGCGGGTGAGCAGGCCCCAACGGTATTGGGGGACTCGCCGGTTAAATAGGAAGAGAGATAGCAACGGCCTTCGGCCATGATACACAGGCTGCCAAAGGCAAAAACTTCCAGTGGTACTGGCGTGACGCGCGCGAGTTGCTTAACCTGATGAATAGAGAGCACGCGTGGCAGCACCACGCGGGCAACATCAAAGTGACGATGATAAAAACGCACCGCCTCTTCGTTAGTGGCAGATGCCTGAACGGAGACGTGACGCTCAATATGGGGATAGCGTTCTGCCGCATACTCAAGCATAGCGAGGTCGGCGAGGATCAGCGCATCGGCGCCCAGCTGTGCTGCCATATCCACCGCGCGTTGCCAGCGGACGTAGCCATCAGGATGGGCGAAGGTATTGATGGCGATATGCAGTTTGCGGCGGTGCTGGTGGACGAAGGTAACGGCTTCCTGAAGCTTTTTCTCCGTAAAGTTGAGGCCAGCAAAATGGCGGGCGTTGGTATCATCTTTCAGCCCGATATAGACCGCATCGGCCCCATTTTCGATGGCCGCCTTAAGCGCCGGAAGATTTCCGGCTGGGCAGAGCAGCTCCATAATTTATCCTGATGTAGTCGATCGCAAATTTGTTAACGAGCTGGGATTTTAATTAACCCATACGCGACAATTTTTGATTTAAGGCAGCTAATGGCGTATTGATGGCACCAATAATGAGGTACACCTGACGACAGTTTGTTGATTTACGCCGCTATGTTGTGCTTCGGATATGGCAAAATAGCAGGACTATAGCTATCAGGGAGTAAAGCTCGTGCTGGATAAACTGCGTTCACGTCTCGTACAATTTGGTCCATCAATGCTGAGCGTGCCGGTAAAACTGGCCCCGTTCGCGCTTAAACGCCAGGTGCTGGAGCAGGTGCTGAGCTGGCAATTCCGCCAGGCACTGCAGGACGGTGAGCTGGCGTTCCTGGAAGGGCGCTGGTTAAGCATTGACGTCCACGATATCGGGCTGCGCTGGTTTACCTCTGTTGAGAATGACCAACTGATCGTCCGTGAGTCCGCCGAGGCGGATGTGAGCTTTAGCGCCAGCGCCAGCGATCTGCTGATGATCGCCGCGCGTAAGCAGGATCCGGACACACTCTTCTTCCAGCGCCGCCTGGTTATCGAAGGCGATACGGAACTTGGTCTGTACGTGAAGAATTTAATGGATGCCATTGAGCTGGAGCAGATGCCGAAAGCGCTGCGTGTGATGTTGATGCAAATGGCAGATTTCGTTGAGGCGGGGCTGAAAACCCCGCCGGAAAGTAAACACACTTCAGTAGGTGAGCCATGCTGATTCGAGTCGAAATTGGGATTGATGCACCGGGTATCGATGCGTTGTTACGCCGCTCTTTTGCGCGGGATGACGAAGCGCAACTGGTCCACGATCTCCGCGAAGACGGCCTGATTACGCTGGGGCTGGTTGCCACCGATGACGAAGGTCAGGTGGTGGGCTACGTTGCCTTCAGCCCGGTTACCGTTCAGGGCGAAGAGCTACAGTGGGTAGGAATGGCACCGCTAGCGGTTGATGAACACTACCGCGGCCAGGGGCTGGCGCGCCAGCTGGTTTACGAAGGGCTGGACTCGCTCAACGAATTTGGCTATGCCGCCGTGGTGACGTTGGGGGATGCTACGTTCTATGGCCGTTTAGGCTTTGAACCGGCAGCGCATTACGATCTCCGCTGCCGCTGGCCGGGAACGGAATCCGCCTTCCAGGTGCACCGTCTGGCGGATGACGCGCTTAACGGTGTGAACGGTCTGGTTGAGTACCACGACCATTTCAATCGCTTTTAATCAGGCTCTCGCGAAGCGCCTCAAAGGAGCCGTCTCCGGTGACGAGGCGCTCTTTCTGACGCTTCGTCAGTTGCTTAATGCGGTATTCCATTCTGAGCGCCAGCGATCTGTCGCCAACGGGCGCTGAAAAGGCGAGCTGTAATTCCCCTTTCCCCCGCAGCGCTTTGGCACCTTTCCCCGTTTGATGTTGCAGAAAACGCCGCGCCACATCGGTAGTGATCCCGGTGTACAGGGCGTTATCGGCGGTACGAACAAGATAGAGAAACCAGCACACGGTAAACAGATTCAGTATGTTAAGGTGAACGCACCTTAGCATGAGAGAGAGCGAAAATGGAAACTCTGACCACCATTAACCGCTGGCTGGCAAAACAGCATGTCGTCACCTGGTGCGTGTATGACGAAGGTGAAATGTGGTGTGCAAACGCGTTTTATTACTACGATCCAGAGCGCGTCGCCTTTTATGTCCTGAGCGAGGATAAAACCCGTCATGCGCAAATGTCGGGTCCGCAGGCGAAGGTGGCGGGCACGGTGAACGGCCAGCCTAAAACGGTCGCGCTGATTCGTGGCCTGCAGTTTAAAGGGGAGATCCGCCGCCTGGACGGAGAAGAGAGCGACGCGCAGCGAAAACGCTACACGCGCCGCTTTCCGGTTGCCATTGCGCTAAAAGCTCCGGTGTGGGAAATCCGCCTTGATGAGCTGAAATTTACCGACAACACCCTGGGCTTTGGCACAAAGCTTCACTGGCTACGCGCCGAGCAGGCGTAGCGCTTCACGGTTAAACGCGGGCAGATCGTCCGGGGTCCTGCTGGTGATCAGCTGGTCTTTGTCGTTCACAACCTCCTGATCGTAAAACTCAGCCCCTGCATTTTTCAGATCGATAACGATCGGTTTCACGGCCGTGAGTTTACGCCCGCGCACGACATCTGCGCTGATGAGCAGCTGCGGACCGTGGCAGATGGCAAAGACCGGTTTGCCCGTCGAGACAAAGTCTCGCGTGAAGGTCACGAACCGTTCATCCCCACGCAGGGAATCCGGTGAATGACCGCCGGGTAACAGCAGGGCATCGAAATCTGACGGGCTGACGTTATCGATGGTTTCATCGATGGTCACGCTGGCTTCGCCCTTATGGCCTTTCACCGTTTTACCCGCCTCTTTCTCAATGGTGATGACCTCATGTCCTGCCTTGCGAAATGCCTCGGCTGGCGAGGTGAATTCTGAATCTTCAAACTCGTCGGTGATCAAGACTGCGATTTTCTTGCCCATGCTTCCTCCGTTGTTTTGGCTTCAGACAGATTTTTCTCCGCTTGTGGTAAATACTTACCTGTAACAGACTTCTAAGTGTGGTCGACGACGCTGAGTTCGCAAACGGACAATTCTGTAAAGGGGAGATGAGATGAGTCAGGTACTGATTACCGGCGCGACCGGGCTGGTGGGCGGACATCTGCTGCGGCTGCTGCTTCAGGAGCATCGGGTTAACTATATTGCCGCCCCGACGCGTCGGCCTCTCGCGGATATCTCCGGCGTCTTTAACCCCCACGACCCGCAGCTTACCGATGCACTGGCGCAGGTACAGGATCCTGTTGATATCGCCTTTTGCTGCCTCGGTACAACGCTGCGTGAAGCGGGCAGTAAAGAGGCCTTTGTGCATGCGGACTACACGCTGGTGGTCGATACGGCGCTGACGGCTAAAAAGCTGGGGGCAACACATTTTGTGGTAATCAGTTCGCTCGGTGCCAATGCCGGGTCACCTTTTTTCTACAACAAGGTGAAGGGCAAAATGGAAGAGGCGCTGATTGCCCAGAAGTGGGAGCAACTGACCATTGTTCGCCCCTCCATGCTGCTCGGGCATCGGGATGAACGCCGTTTTAACGAATCGTTTTTCGCGCCTCTGTTCCGCATCCTGCCGGGTAACTGGAAATCCATTGAGGCAGCGGACGTGGCGCGTGCGATGCTAAAAGAAGGGCTCTCGCCATCGCAGGAGGGCGTGAATATCATCCCGTCGGCAAAACTGCGTGAAATCGCACAGGGCGAGGCGTAAACTCCCCCGGCTAATAACCTACTACTCTCCGGGGAATGCTATGACTGGTCAGTCTTCATCTCAGGCGGCTTCACCTGTTCAATGGTGGAAGCCCGCGCTCTTCTTTCTCGTGGTCATCATCGGCCTCTGGTATGTGAAATGGCAGCCGTACTACGGTAAAGCCTTCACGGCCGCCGAAACGCACAGTATCGGAAAATCTATTCTCGCTCAGGCTGATTCCAGCCCGCTTCAGGCGGCGTGGGATTACGCCATGATCTATTTCCTTGCCGTCTGGAAAGCCGCGGTACTGGGCGTCCTGCTGGGCTCGCTGATTCAGGTGCTTATCCCGCGTCACTGGCTGGTGAAAACCCTCGGTCAGCCCCGCTTTCAGGGTACGCTGCTGGGGACGTTTTTCTCCCTGCCGGGCATGATGTGCTCGTGCTGTGCAGCGCCTGTGGCCGCCGGGATGCGTCGTCAGCGCGTCTCGATGGGCGGTGCGCTTGCTTTCTGGATGGGGAACCCGTTGTTAAACCCGGCGACGCTGGTGTTTATGGGCTTTGTGCTGGGCTGGCATTTCGCCTTTATTCGTCTGGTGGCCGGGCTGCTGACGGTGCTGGTCGTGGCGACCCTGGTGCAACATCTGGTGAAAGACAAAACCGTAGCGCCTGCGCCAGTTGACGTGGATATCAGCGAACCGCAGGGCGGCTTCTTCGCGCGCTGGGGCAGGGCGCTGTGGCAACTTTTCTGGAGCACCATCCCGGTCTATATCCTGGCGGTTCTGGTGCTGGGCGCGGCGCGCGTCTGGCTGTTCCCGCATGCGGACGGGGCTATCGACAACACGCTGCTGTGGGTCGTTGCAATGGCCGTTGCCGGTTGCCTGTTCGTGATCCCAACGGCCGCTGAAATTCCCATTGTTCAGACCATGATGCTGGCCGGGATGGGCACCGCGCCTGCACTGGCGCTGCTGATTACCCTGCCTGCAATCAGCCTGCCGTCGCTTGTCATGTTGCGTAAGTCCTTCCCGGCGAAAGCGCTGTGGCTGACCGCGGGGCTGGTGGCGCTGAGCGGAGTGATGGTAGGAAGTATTGCACTGGTATAAAAAAAGCCCGGTAGCGTTACCGCTTACCGGGCTTTCTGTCAGACGTTCTGGTTACTTGATGTAGGTGAAGGCGGTGGTGACGTGTTTCACGCCGCTCACCCGGCTGGCGATATCGGCCGCCGCTTTTCCTTCACGGTCGGTGACCAGACCCAGCAGGAACACTTCGCCGTTTTCCGTTGTCACTTTCACGTTTGAGGATTTCACCTGGTCCGAGCCCAGCAGCTGGGAGCGTACTTTGGTGGTGATCCAGGTATCAGACGACGCGGTACCCAGGCTGATTGGCTGCCCCTGACGGATTTCATTGAAGACTTCCGTGGTGCCCTCAACGCCCATTGCGATCTGTTTTGCGCGGCTGGAGAGTTCGGTATTCGGCGACTGGCCCGTCAGCAACACTTTGCCCTGATAGGCCGTGACGTTGATACGCGCTTCTTTCTTGATTTGTTCGTCTTTCGACAGCGCACTGTTGACGCGCAGCTCCAGCGTACCGTCATCGACCTGTGTCCCTACGGAACGCGGGTCGGTTGCCGCTTTAGTACCAACCGCGGCGGTACCCACGACAGCCGCAGCGATACATCCCTGAAGCAGTAATGCAGACATAAGGACTGCGAGGGTCGATAAAGCCTTCATAAGAACTCCTTAATCATCCTGGTGAGGGAAAAGCGTGTTATCGATCAAATCGCATAAGCAGTTCACCGTGAGCATATGCATCTCCTGAATGCGCGCGCTACGGTGAGAGGGAATGCGGATTTCCACATCCTGCGGCCCAAGCAAACCCGCCAGCTCACCACCGTCATAGCCTGTTAAGGCAACGATAGTCATGTCGCGGGTGACGGCGGCTTCAACGGCTTTGACAATGTCCCGGCTGTTGCCGCGCGTGGAGATTGCCAGCAGAACATCTCCGGCATGACCCAGGGCTCGCACCTGCTTTGCGTAAATCTCATCATGCAGACGATCGTTAGCAATCGCTGTTAAGACCACATTATCGGTATTAAGTGCAATGGCGGGTAAACTCGGTCGTTCTGTTTCAAAACGATTGATCATGCTGGCAGCAAAATGCTGTGCGTTGGCGGCTGAAGTGCCATTGCCACAACAGAGGATTTTGTTGCCGTTGAGCAGGGATTGCACCAGCGTCATGGCGGCACGAGAGATAGCGTCCGGAAGGGCTTCCGCCGCTGCAATCTGAGTCTGGATGCTTTCAGTGAAGCACACTTTAATTCTTTCGAGCACGTTATCCCTTTTAAATCTTAATTATGCGTCTTCGCCAAAAGCGTTTTTCAGCCATTCGATCGCATTGCCGGTGAAGGCTACCACATCGAACCGGCAATCCACAGTATCAAAACTCCCATTATGGCGGGCAAGCCACAAGTGGGCAGTCTGTAATAATTTATGTTGTTTGGCGAGCGTCACGCTGGCGGCAGCGCCGCCAAAACGGGAAGACTGTCGGTAGCGAACTTCTACAAACACGATAACCTCACCGTCTTTCATGATGAGGTCGATTTCGCCGCCACGTCCGCGAACGTTAGCGGCGATAAAGTGCAGTCCTTTGCCTTCAAGCCAGCGACGCGCTTTTAATTCCCACGCGTCACCGGTCTCTTTACGGCTTAACTGGCCGGGACGATTTGCCCCTGCTGGTAATTGAGCCATGATAACTTCCTGTTAATCACACAATCCTGAGTGGCCGTCAGATCGCCGGTATTGCCGTTAAGCTCAAAGCCCGGCACCTGACGCATCTGGGTAAAGTGGTTCGCCAGCGCCCAGGCATCGACACCCATGGCATACAGACGTGCCAGAGAGTAGTCGTTGCGGACGGTGCTCAGCGCCTGCTGCATCAGTGCCGGGTTGCTGCCTGCGAGCATGGGAATCTCGCTGTACTGCAGGCCGTCCATCTCCAGACGGAAATCCGGGCCGGCGGTACCTTGCGCGCTGCGTGAACTGGCGTACAGCGTTGCGCCGCTCTGGCTACCGTTACGCATTGCAATCATCGGTTTGATGAAGGCGATTTCCTGCGGGGTGGCAACGATATACGCTGCATCCACTTTACCGCCACCGCTGATCTGCGCGTCGGTGGGTGGCGCAGGGATCGACAGACCGCCAATGGTCACACTCTGCTGCTGCGGCAGGCTTGCGCTGACCGGGCTGCCGTTGAGGGCAATGCCCGCTCCGCCATTGACGCCCGCGCGCAGTTCAGACGCGGAGCCGAATTTCTGCTGCAGCACAATACCGCCGCCCAACTTCTGCCACTCATCGGCAAAAGCATTAGCAACGCGATCCCCCAGCGTACTGCGTGGGATGAGCAACAGCGGAGCCTGTTTACCCTGCTCGTGAATATGACGCGCCGCATCGCGGGCTTCATCTTCCGGCGACAGCGCGAAGTAGCAAATATTGGCACGGTTCTGAACCTGCTCTGGCTGGTTGAGTGCCAGCACGTTCAGCGTGGTATTGCTCTTCATCAACTCTTCGACATTGTTTTTCAGCAGCGGGCCGACAACGATGCTCGCACCATCCTGTTGAACCTGCGCCAGTACCTGGTCAAGTGGCTTCGAACTGGTGTCGTAGATTTTCAGCTCAGCACCCGGGTTCGCGCTGGTGGTGGCCACCGACGGTGTTTGCGCGACAGGTTGTGCCGTTTGTTCTGCGGGCGGTGCAGGCTGAACGTTCTGCGGTTGAGGTTGTTCAGACGCGGTGTCAGTCGCCGGGGCTGCTTGAGTTTCAGCCGGCGCCGGCGTGGCGGGCGGTGCAGGCTGAACGTTCTGCGGTTGAGGTTGTTCAGACGCGGCGTCAGTCGCCGGAGCTGCTTGAGTTTCAGCCGGCGCTGGCGTTGCCGTCGTAGGGGCCGTTACCGGGTTCTGCATCGTTCCCTGTGCCGGCGTCTGCGCGGTGGTCAGGTCACTGGTTTCAGCGGCGGAAGGGCTGACCACGTCGTTCACGTTTGCCGCCTGTGCTGCCTGGGTCGGTACTGCGCTGCCCGTCACTGGCGTCGTGCCGTTTTTCGCGGCTTCAAAACCCTGCTGAATAGTGCGACCGAATACCGCCGCCTGACCGTTTAAGGGCAGAAGGAGTGCAATCTTGCTGGTCGAGGCCGGCTTAAAGTTCTGCACGTTTACCAGCTGCGTCGGCAGCATTTTCGCGCCCGGATTCTGCGGGTAGCGGGTCTGCCAGTCAGTGATACCGGCTTTCAGCATCTTCGGATCGTTGCGGTTGTTAAACCACATCTGCTGCAGATCCAGCCAGCCCTGCAGGACGTTTTCATCTGCATTGATCACCAGTGCACGCGCCTGCTCCTGCGTCATAGAGGCCAGCGCCTGCCACGTGGCATCGATATTTTTCTGCTTATCAGCCCCGCCGAGCAGAGGCTCCTGGGCGATCAGCGCACGGAGCAGCGTCAGGGAAGGGCGGCCCTGTTCAGCGGTAATGCCCGCCTGCCAGAAGCGAGCCTGCTGATTTTTGTCCAGCGCGCTCACGTCGATATCCCCGAGGATCTTTTTCGCGGCATCGTAATCTTTCAGCGCGACTTTCAGCTCGGCAGAGAGCAGGCTCTGCTCACGACGCTGAACATCATTCAGATCTTTTGGCAACTGGTTGAACAATTCGGCAGCCTGCTGGGTTTTCCCCTCTTTCAGCAGTGCACGAATGGCGAGTAATTGCCAGTTGGTCTTGGTATCATTTGAACTCTGCGACATTTGTTGCAGATAAAAGCCAGAGTCAGCCTGAGCAGAACCCTGCAAATGGGCGGTGCTCTGGTCGGGTGCCTGGGTGCCACAGCCTGCAAAGATCAGGGCTGCCAGCAGGAGCGGCACGCTGCGCGTGGCTTTTTTTCGAAGAAACGTTAACGGTACCATACTGTATCCAGTGATTTTTTTTACGCAATGCTCAATATTAAATCGGCAATACGGACGAAACAATGAAACAACACGAAACGGCAGATAATTCTCAAGGCCAGCTCTATATTGTACCTACTCCTATCGGGAATTTATCTGATATTACCCAACGTGCGCTTACCGTATTGCAGGCTGTTGATTTAATTGCCGCTGAAGATACCCGACACACAGGCTTACTGCTCCAGCACTTCGCCATTAGCGCGCGTTTGTTCGCGTTACACGATCACAATGAGCAACAAAAAGCCGAAACGCTGGTGGCGAAGCTGAAAGAGGGGCAGAACATTGCCCTGGTCTCCGATGCGGGTACGCCGCTGATTAACGACCCCGGCTACCATCTGGTGCGTACCTGCCGTGAAGCCGGGATCCGCGTGGTGCCGTTGCCTGGCCCATGTGCGGCTATCGCGGCGCTGAGCGCTGCGGGTCTGCCTTCCGACCGCTTCTGCTATGAAGGTTTCCTGCCTGCCAAATCCAAAGGCCGCCGCGACGTGTTAAAAGCGCTGGAAGCTGAACCGCGCACCCTGATTTTCTACGAATCTACGCATCGCCTGCTGGAAAGCCTGGAAGATATGGTGACCGTCTGGGGGGAAGCCCGCTACGTGGTGCTGGCACGCGAGCTGACCAAAACCTGGGAAACCATTCACGGCGCACCGGTAGGAGAGCTGCTGGCGTGGGTGAAGGAAGACGAAAACCGCCGCAAGGGCGAGATGGTGCTGATTGTCGAAGGACATAAGGCGCAGGAGGACGCATTGCCTGCCGATGCGCTTCGTACACTTGCGCTGTTGCAGGCTGAACTGCCGCTCAAGAAAGCGGCTGCGCTGGCGGCAGAGATCCACGGCGTGAAGAAAAACGCACTGTATAAGTATGCGCTGGAGCAGCAGGGGTAATATATCGGCCCGGCAATCACGCCGGGCCAGTTTATTTTACTTCGCGGGAATGGCCTCGTACACCAGCGTTTCCAGCGGCTGCAGCGTAATCACCACGGCCTTTTGATACTCTCCTGGTGCGCTTGTGTTACTGCCGTACACGGCGTTCAGACTGAACTGCGCCATGCCCCCTGTTGGGATTTCAAAGTCTTTTGCCAAATCCAGATAATAGCTTTGCGGCTTATCTGACGGGTTTCGCAAGCCCAGAATGGCTTTGTCTTTGCTCCAGGAGGCCCAGCCGTAAACCTCAAGCGCCGTCGGGTCACCACCGATCCAATGCGTATCCACCAGCACGCTGGCGTTATTTCGCGCCCATTTTGCTGCCTGCGCCAGGGTGTCCCATTTCACCTTATTCAGCATTGATGGCGTGATATATAACTCCTGCAGTTGCGTCCCTGTGGCGAAGTAGCTCCAGACCTGATCGGCAAAATCGCTGTCCGTTTGCACCTTCTCCAGTCCGTAATAGGCATTTTCCGCGCTAACTATCCCGTGGTACATCAGCGAGTTCAGCGGGAACAGTGGGCCTTTACGCACAATAGAGCGGTATGTTTCAGCATCGCGGTAGGTCATCCACTGCTGTACCGGCGTGCCGGGGCCGTAAAGGTTGATGTCATCCCCCTGACGCCAGATGGAGTCGGCATAGAACAGCCAGGACGGGCTGGCGTCGGTACCGGTCGTCAGGTTGATAAACAGATTGGGGTTTGCGCTGCGCATGTTATGCAGCAGGGCGATAGACGCATCAAAATCGGACGCGAACTGGCTACCAGTAATATGTGAGTTGGCGTTGCCCATCCCGTCGAGCTTAAACGAGGTGATATGTTCGTTTTTAATCAGCTTGATGATCTGCTCATTGAAGTTTTTGAAGTAGCGCGGGCCCGAGAGAGCCAGCTTTCCGTCTACCGTTTCAAAGCCGTACTCTTTGGCGTGGGAGACGCGAATATCGCGCGGCTTATTATAACCTCCCCACGGTGAGAGCCACAGCCCGACGGAGCTGTGCAGACTGTCCGCTTTTTCCCTGACCTTACCAAAGCCGTGGCTGAAGGCCGGGCCAAACAGCCAGCGTCCGGTACGATCGTCCCAGCCATCGTCCAGCAGGAACGCATCCAGCGCCACGCCGCGTCCGGTGAAAAATTCTTTATTCCACTCATCCATCCGCCCCAGCACATCCTGTTCGGTGTAGGGGTTAAAGAAGCCGATATCCATCCAGCTGTTATAGTGCAGATAGGGTTTGTACGCCCGTGGACGCACGGCGTCGATAAACTGGTTTACGCTACGGCGCAGCTGGCTGGTTTCTGGGAACGTACCAAAGTAGGTGGTAAAGCTGACCGGCGCGTCAGGCTGAACCGGCGTTTTCAGCTCCACGTTCAGATTGGTCGTCGCTTCATAGGCATACGTATTCACGATTGGCTTATCCGGCAGGATAAAGAACGAATCAGCAATAATGGGCGAGCTGTTGATGGCGCCATCAACGTACGGCGCCTGAGACTGCTTTTTCGTCGGGAAGAAGGTGATTTTCGCCACCTCTCGCGGCTGGCCGACGGCCGCAATGGTGTAATCAATACTGGCATATTTTCCCTTCACCAGATTCAGCTTCACCGTCACGTTAAAATCCGGACGGGTGAAATCAATGACAATCGCGTTGTCCTGTTTTTCTACATGCTTAATTGTAAAGTCTGCGGTATGAATTTTGGTCTCATCCGGCAGGGTCAGAAAGAACAGCTCCTGCGGCGTGAGCGGATGGTTAGCCGTTTTGTCTTTCACTACCACCGTTGAACTGGCGTCATCAAACGAGAGGGCAATGGAGTCGTTATCGAGCGCGTATTGGGCTGCCGCCGCGCCATGAGAAACACACAAGGCAAGCATCGAGAGTGTGAGCACTTTTTTCATCAGGGTAAGATCCTTATTAGTAATGCTTCAGCATTCGGGTGATGGACTGCTCCAGCCAGAAGCGCTGGGTGCCGAAATTAATGCGCAGGTAGTGTTCGCCGTTTTGGACGTAGTGGCTGCCATCTTCGAGGACGACGCCAGCCTGATGGGCGAAATGTCGGGTCAATTCAGTGGCGCTACGTTCATCTGCGCTGACGTCAACCCAGGCCAGATACGATGATTCCGGGTTCATCATTTTCCAGGCCGGGAAGTGGGTCTGGATGGCCTCTGCCAGATAGCCAGCGTTACGGCGCAGATAACCGTTCAGCGCGTCGAGCCACGGCAAACCATGCTGGTAGGCAAGAATAATTCCCCATATCCCGAATATATTGGGTGAGGTGATGGCGTTCTTCTCAAGCTGGTGGCGAAAGCGCTGGCGCAGGGTGGCATCCGGAATGATGGCGTAGGAGGTTTTCAGCCCGCCAAGGTTGAACGCTTTATTCGGGGAGGTCAGCAGGATCAGATTGTCCTGTGCCGCGCAGCCGGATGCCAGACAGCTGACGAAATGACCGTCCAGAATATGTTCGGCGTGGACCTCATCAACCACCAGAAGGGTGCCGTAGCGTTGACAGAGGTCTGAAACCTGGCGTATCTCATCGGCGTGCCAGATCCTGCCGGAAGGGTTATGCGGCGAGCAGAAGAACCACAGTTTTGGACGGTACGTTCTGAGCTGTTCTTCCACCAGATTAAAATCAAGCTGGTAGCGATTTTCCCTCACGCACAGCGGGTCTGCCAGTATCGCTACCCCCTGACGCTGGGCGGCCATGGCAAACGGATCGTACACCGGTGTGTTCATCATCACCGCGTCGCCAGGTTTACAAAACGCCTGAACCGTATAATGCAGCGTGGAGACGGTACCGTACGTCAGCGTGATCCACGATTTATCGACGTCAACCTGATGTCGTTCGCGCTGGAAGGCGATAACCGCATCGTAAAATTCGTCAAAGCACCAGGTGTAGCCGAAGGTGCCATGCTCCACGATGCGCTGGAAACCTTCTGTCACGGCAGGTGGGGAGGTGAAATCCATATCGGCAATCCACAGCGGGATAAAGCCTTCAGGCACATCACCAAAGCGCGAGCGGACAAAGGCGTGATCCCATTTTCGACACCGGTCGCTTTTACGCTCAATGATTTCGTCAAAATTAAACACCACAACCCCCTGTTAAATTAAGGCTTCAATGCCGGTTTTTACGCTTTGCACCTGCGGGCCTATGATCACCTGGACGCTGTGCGCATCCAGCACCACAACCGACAATGCACCGGCCTCTTTTAACGCCTGCTGGTCGATGAGACTCATGTCTTTCACCACCAGACGCAGCCGGGTAATGCAATTATCAAGCGACTCGATGTTCTCTTTACCGCCGAGCGCATGCAGGATAAGCCCATGATCGTATTTCGATTTTCCGCGTGCCCGGGTATTGGCCCCGACGGCCTGCTGTGCACCCTGGGTGTCCACTTCACGGCCCGGCGTTTTAATATCGTGTTTGAGGATGTACCAGCGGAAGACGAAGAAGTAGAGGGCAAACCAGGCAATGCCTACCGGGAATACCAGATACCATTTGGTCGACATCCCTTGCATGACCCCGAAGATAAGCAGGTCCAGAATGCCGCCGTCGGTGTTGCCGATGGTCACCCCCAGCAGAGCCATGACCATCAGGGCCAGGCCCGACATCACAATATGGAAGGCGTAAAGGGCAGGAGCGATAAACAGGAACAGGAATTCAATTGGCTCGGAGATCCCGGTGACGACGGAGACCAGCACGCCGGAGAGCAGCAGGCCTTTAATCACCGGGCGGTTTTCCGGGCGGGCCGTGCGATAGATGGCGTATGCCACCGCCGGTAAGCCGAAGATAAAGGTCGGCATAAAGCCCTGCGACAGGAACGCGGTAACGTGCGGGCTGAACGGCAGACCCGCTTTCAGTTCGGCGTAGAAAATGTTCAGCGCCCCGGCGACTTCATGACCATTGACCATTTCAATACCGCCCGCGGGCGTAAAGCGCACCATCGCCAGCAAAATATGGTGCAGGCCAAAGGGTTTGAGCAGTAGTACCCCCACGCCGTAGAGGAACGGGCCGAACACGCTGGTGCTCTGGATAATATGGCCAATCCCGGTAATGCCCAGCGCAACGTACTCCCACAGCAGGGGAATAAACAGCCCCACCAGTGAGAGGGTGAGGGCGGTGATAATCGGCACAAAACGAATGCCGCTAAAGAAGGCGAACGCGTCATGTAAAACGGTGTCCTGAAAACGCTCGTGCAGGAAAAAGGTAATGACCCCAACCACGATACCGCCCAGCACACCCATCTCCAGGGTTTGAATGCCCAGCACCATCGATTGCCCGACTTGTCTCATGGAGGCGGCATCGGCAAGCTGGTGGGTCGCAATCAGGTAATAATTGATGCTCATGTTCATCAGCATATAGCCAACAAACCCGGCAAAAGCGCCCACTGCTTTGTTGCGTCTGGCCAGCCCCATTGGGATCGCCATGGCAAACATGAGGGGAAGATAGGTAAAGGCGAAGCCGCCAACCATGGCAATAAAGCCAAAGGTGAGCTGAGTTAATTCGCCGCCCAGAAAGGGGAAACTTTTGAGGGTGGAGGGGCTGGTAACAGAACTACCGATACCCAGCAATAACCCCATAAAGGCCAGAAGGGAGACCGGGAACATAAAGGTCTTTCCCAGGCTCTGAAAAAACTCCCACGCTTTCGATTTAAACGACTTTTCCTGTGTCATGTAGGGACTCCTCGGAATTATTTATCGTAATGGAAGGCGCTGTCTGGCTTAAGGACGCGCCTTCATATTTGCGAGGCTTATAGTTATTTTTGAGATACTGATGTTCTATGCGATGAGATCAGGCTTCCGCCGTGAGCAGCAATCGGTTCGCCGAGCCGCACACGGTGATTTTGCTTCTGACCACGTCTTTCATGGCATCCATGCCAACCCGCATGTAGAAACGCGGATCGTTGCCCTGCGGGTTCTCAGCAAACCAGGCCTTAACGGCGCCAGAGAACGCAATTTTTAGCTCGGTTGCCACGTTCACTTTGCAGACGCCCAGCTCTATGGTGCGGCGAACATCGTCATCCGGCACATCACTCGCCCCGTGCAGCACCAGCGGTACGCTCACCACGTCGCGGATTTCAGCCAGCCGCCGGAAGTCGATTTTTGGCCGTTTGGTATAAAGACCGTGAGCGGTTCCGATGGCCACGGCCAGGCTGTCGACGCCGGTCAATGCAACGAAGCGTTTCGCTTCCTGCGGGTCGGTCAGAAACGCGCTTTCAGCGTCCACGCTCATGTCATCTTCCACGCCGCCCAGGCGGCCCAGTTCGGCTTCAACGCTGCAATCGTTGAGGTGGCAGAAGTCGACCACTGATTTCACCAGCTTTACGTTTTGCTCAAACGGATAGTGGCTGCCGTCGATCATCGCGCTGCGCACACCCGCGTTAACTTTGCGACGAATGTCGTCGAGCGATTCGTGATGATCGAGGTGCAGCGCCAGCGGCATGTCGTAAGTGGTGGAGTACGCGCTGCACAGGGCGTAGATCTCTTCCAGGGCAATGTGCTTAAAGGTGCCCGGCGTGCCCGCGAGGATCACCGGCGATCGCATTTCACTACACACTTCGAGGATCGCCTGGATCGTCTCCGCGTTATGGATATTGAACGCCGGTACGGCGTAGCCTTTCGCCTGGGCGTCCAGCAGAAGATATTTTGTCGAAATAATACTCATGATCGGATCCTCTTAAGCCTGCCACGGATGAATAACGACGCCCTGCACGACACGGTTAACCGTGCCGCTGGCGGACGGTGTATCCGGGGTATTGCCCACACGAAGTGACTGGGACAGGGCAAAGACCTGGGCGTACATCAGGAAGCAGAAGGCCTGCTCCATATCGATAAACGTGCGGGCAGGGGGCAGCAGGATATGCGGGCCAGCCTCAACGACCGGATCGGTTTCGGCGGCAATGGCCACCACGCGCATGGCCTGACGATCGCGGCGCAGCTCAGCAAGCAGATCCAGATCGTACTGCCGCGTATAGGGGTGGCTGGAGACAAACACCACCACCAGTGTTTCGCGATCCACCAGCGATTTAGGGCCATGACGGAAACCGGTTGGGGAATCGTAGAACGCCGCCAGCTTGCCTGCCGTCAGCTCCAGCACCTTCAGCGCCGATTCACGAGCGGCCCCCTGCAGCCCCCCGCTTCCCAGATAGACGATCCTTTTCCACGGATCGTTGCCAAAGACGCTCTGGCTGAAATCGCCCAGTGACGTGAGGATCGTCTGGCAGCGATCGGCCACATCGCGGAAGGTGTGGCTGTTGATCGTTTCCGGGGCGAAGACTGCCAGGCAGCTTGCCATCATGGTGGTAATGCTGCTGGTCATCGCGAACCCGCGATCGTGTGTTTCGGCAGGCATCAGCAGCGCATATGCGTTATCGCTGTTTACCGCGGTCTGATAAAGGCTTCCCGCCTCATTACAGGTGATCGACAGGTGGTAGCACTCCGGCACACACTGGTTTGCCAGTTCAACGGCGGCTACGCTTTCCGGACTATTGCCGGAACGGGCAAACGACACCAGCAGCAGCGGGTGTGCGGCGCTCAGGTAGTCCATCGGATTCGTGACCAGATCGGTCGTCGGTACGGCGGTAATGTTTTTCCCGGTGTGGCTGGCGAGCCAGGGCGCAATGATGTCGCCGATAAAGGCCGAGGTGCCTGCCCCCGTCAACACGATCCGTAGCTCGTGCTTGCGCAGCAGCGGCGCCAGGAAGTTATCGATCGACGCGCGCAGGTTATCGATATTGTTGAGTGAGCGGATCCAGCTGGCAGGTTGCTGGCGGATCTCTTCTTCGGTCCATGTGCCGGTGGTGGCGGTAGTGTTGGTTTCTGACATAACTCAGTCCTTAGTCGTGTGAATTCCACATCAGACGCTGGCAAACGTGTCGCTATCTTTCGTTTCGTTTCACTTGTTCACTTAAGCAGTTAAATAAAATCTATAGAAAAGAAATCGAAAGTTCAATGAAAGAAAAGAAATAAAACGAAAAGTGTGATCGGCAAAGAAAAGGCAATGATTAAGGAAAGGAAAAGAAAGACCTTGCGATCGCTTGCCGCAAGGCCCAATAACGAGATAATGAAAGGTCTAAAGGGGGAGAGCCAAACCCTGGATCCAGATCTGCTGAAGGTGGAAACCTTCATCCAGCGCAATCATATTGGCACGCTTGCCCGGTTTTAATGAACCGAGCTGGTGATCAATACCCAGCAAGCGGGCAGGGTGCAGCGAGGCCATATGGATCGCATCCGCTGGCGTTATTCCCGTTTGCGCCACCATATTGCGCACGGCGGCATCGAGAGACAGCGTACTGCCTGCAAGCCCACCGGAAGCGGTGCGTACCACCCCACCGTGCATGTTGACCTCGTCGCCACATAGCCTGTAACGTCCGTCGGGCATCCCTGCGGCCTGCATGGCATCGGTAATCAGAACGATTCGCTCTTTGGCACAGCAGGTGCACAGCCGCAAAGCACCCGGGTGAACGTGATGCCCGTCGGCAATCAGTTCCAGCCATGCCCGCGTGTCCGTCAAGCCTGCACCGACCATACCGGGTTCACGATGATGGAGCCCGGTCATGCCGTTATAACAGTGCACCAGCCCATCAGCGCCCGCCTCGAAAGCGGCAAGCGTTTGATCGTACGTCGCGGCGCTGTGGCCCAGCATGACCCGTATCCCACGCTGCTTAAGGTGGCGAATGGCCTGCAACGCACCGGGTTTCTCAGGTGCCAGAGCGACAACCCTGAGGGTGTGTTGCGATACTTCAATCAGCGAGTCCAGTTCGCTGACATCCAGCTCACGAAACAGCGCCGGCGGATGTGCCCCTTTGTTCTGTGGCGTAAAGTAGGGACCTTCAAGATAACTGCCCAGTATCTGCGCGCCAGGCCCCCCGGACATGCAGCGCCGGGCGATGCGTGCGAGCGCCCGGTGGACAGTCTCCAGCGGTGCGGTGACGGTCGTCGGTAAAAAAGCCCCTGTGCCTTCACGCGCTTTATGCATCGCCAGCGTGTCCAGCACCTCTGGGGCATCATCCATCACGTCCACACCCGCGCCACCGTGAACGTGGGTATCGATATACGCCGGGCAAAGCTGGTCGGCATCCCGGGCATGCACGCCAGCTGGGATCGGCTCGATGGCGGTGATAATTCCGCTCTCCATGCGTAGCTGGTGATCCTCCAGCCAGCCCTGCTCGGTCAGCAGACGACGCGCGCGCAGCACCTGACTCATATCCCTTCCTCAGCGGGGGCTTCCTCACGACAGCGCCCCAGCTCATCCACCAGGCTGGTCAGGCCGCGATGCCCGCATTCCAGGGCCTGCAGACGAAAGGCTTCGCTGCTTAACCCGTCGCGCTCCAGTACCATCTCAAGTAACAGCTGCAGGTTTGTACCGGTAATCACTTCGCTGCCGGGTCTTTTCATGGCGAGCGTTGATGCCACCCGAAACGGCGTCCCCCCGAGCAGATCGGTGAGAAACACAATATCGTGCTGCCCGTCCAGTTCACTGACTGCCTGTTCAAGCTGCGCGGTCAGCCGCGCGGTGGTGGAGCTTTCAGGAAAATCGATGGCGATAAACTGCGGCTGCTCGCCGAGGATTTGCTTCATCGCCTGTTCAAGCCCGCTGGCAAACCCGCCGTGACCCGTCAAAATAATGCCTAACATTGCGACCTCTTTGCTTTACAGGAAGTGACAGAACTTACCGACAACCCCCAGCACCACGGTGATACCGATCAGGCGCAGTGGGGTCCAGCCGCGACGAACCAGCCAGAACATGGTCAGGGTATAGACCAGCGGCAGGAAAGCGGGCATCAGTTTGTCGATAACGTCGGCTTGCAGCTTGACCACCGCATCCCCGGCCTTGATTTCAAGCGTGGTGTTGAGACGTACGTAGGTTGCCACCAGCGCGCCAATGACCGTCATCCCCACGATGGAGGCCGCGTGGCCGACCTTTTTGGTATTGGCTTTAATCAGCGGGATGGCAGCCACACCCATCCGGTAGGCGTAATGTGCCAGGCCAAAACGCAGGCCAAGATGCACTACGTTAAACAGCACAATAAAGACCACCGCACCCAGTATGGAGCCTTGCAGGGCAAGGCTTGCGCCGATCCCGCCGCAAATTGGCAATAGCGTAAGCCAGAACATGGCATCGCCAATGCCGCCAAGCGGTGCCCCCACGGCGATCTTGGTGCTCTGGATACTGTTGACATCCTGCTTGGAGCGCTCCATCGCCAGGATGATGCCAATGACAAATGTCACCAGAAATGGATGCGTATTGAAGAAGCCCATATGGCCTTTCATGGCGCGGGCCAGATCCCGCTTGTTGGTATGGATCTTTTTCAGCGCGGGCAGCAGGCCATACAGCCAGCCGGAAGCCTGCATACGTTCATAGTTAAACGAGGCCTGCAGCAGCATCGAACGCCAGGCGACACGGTTAATATCCTTTTTCGTCAGCTCGGCACCAATATGTTGATCTTCATAGACGTTTTCATTCACGCCCGTGAGCAGCGTCTCTTCGTGTTCAGAAACGCCAGGCAGCGTAGTTTGATTAGATGCCATCTTCGAATTCCTCTTTCTGGGCTGCAGGTGTCGCCGGTTCAGGCGATTTACGCATCAGGTCAATCAGCGCCATTGCCAGCGCGGCCGCGGCAATCGCCAGCACCGGCAGTTTCAACCAGGCTGCGGCAACAAAGCCGATGATAAAGTAAGGGATATAGACGTTTTTCATCATGATTTTCAGCAATACGGCGAAGCCAATTGCGGGCATGATGCCGCCGGCGACGCCGAGGCCGTCAATCAGACGTTCCGGCAGCACATCAATGGCGGTTTTCGCGTGTTCAGCGCCAAAGTAGATCGGCAGGAAGGCACACAGAAAATAGAAGATACCGAGCGCCAGCAGTGCCAGATAGTTGACCCTTTCGATGCCGTTCGTGTCCGCATTGGCTGCCATGCGGTCACAGCGGGACATCACCCCGGACATGACGGAGAACAGGAAAGTGATCCCCATCTGTACCGCAACCGCAAACGGGACTGCGACCCCAACGGCGACATCCGGCTTCACACCGGTGCTGATCGCGAAAGTAGTGCCGACAATCGTGCCAATAATGACGTTTGGCGGTTGCGCGCCGGCCAGCGGAGCCAGCCCCATCCAGACCAGCTCCAGCGTACCGCCAGTTAAAATACCGGTGTGCAGATCGCCCAGAATGAGGCCAACCAGCGGGCCGAGCACCACCGGGCGGTGCATGTGTGTTAACCCGTTAAACATATCCAGGCCCGCGATAAAGGCGAGAATGCCCAGCGCGAATGCCTGCAAGAGACTAATTTCCATTGTGAATCCCTCAGAGCAGTTTAAAGAGATCCAAAGCAGTCTCAGTCGGAACACCCTGAACGAAGCATTCCACTCCGGCGGCTTTCAGGCCGTTAAATGCGGCGATATCGTTCGCATCGACAGAGACCGTTTTGGCAATTTGTTTTTTGCCACTGGCGTAATGCAGGTTTCCTACGTTGATACGGGTGATGGGCACGCCGCCTTCGACCAGCGTCAGAAAATCCGCGGGTGATTTGCAGACCAGCAGAATTTTCTGGCGCTCGGCAGCGCGATGAATGTTGTCGATCACTTTTTGCAGCGACCAGAAACGCACGGCGATCCCTTCTGCGAGCACCATCTCCATCAGATTTTGTTGAACCGGATCCTCAGCGACTTCATCATTAGCGACCAGCACCAGGTTGGCCCCCGCAAACCCAACCCATTGCACACCTACCTGACCGTGGATCAGGCGTTCATCGATGCGGCATAAAACAATGTTTGGCATAGCGCTTTCCTCTTTTTAATTATGCGTTTTGAGTCGTTACGCCTTCGCAGGCGGCATGGTACTGCTGGAGTATGTCCTGAATGTGGTCGAGGATGAGGTCCCGTGGTGTCGACTTGAGAGCACCCTCGCGAACTTTGCTGTACTGCAACGGCAGGTACTGGCTGATCAGCGGCAGCGGGATCGGTTCGTCTGCCAGGTTGCGTACCAGTCGCGCAAAGGCTTCGTCAATCTGGCTGTCCGGCCAGTAATAGCGCACCCGATCGGAGTAGCTATACCCGCGTGCCAGGCGTCGCGCATTGCCATCACCGTGATAATGGCTTTGCCAGTATTCGGGGCGATCGAGCATCACGTTTTCCAGGACATGACGCAGGCCCGAACAGGCTTTTGCAGGCAGCAACTCTTCTTCAATGGCGGCCAGCGAGAACAACGCTTCACGCAGGGCAAAGGTCAGTGCCGGGCCAACTTTGAGGATGGCGAAGTGATCTTTCACCAGCTGGCGCAGCGCCTGCGGTGTCTGGTAGTCGGTAGAGTGCGCTTCAAATATCAGCGTGTCGTAAGCTTCAACCATATGGCTCAGGGCGACGGCGTTTTGCGGTTGATAGTCACACACGTGTGCGTGGTCAAACTCAACGCCAGGCTGAACCACCAGGCCAATAATGCGTGGCCAGATGTCGCTTAACCCTTCTTTCTCGAACGCGTGGCGGTGAGCTTCAAGGGTGGCACGCGCGGCTTCAGGGGTCGTGACGGCAAGCTCGGTGAGCGTTTCATGCGCGCCGCCCGGAACCGGCACTTCCGTACCGATGACATAGACCAGGTCAGCGACATCAGCGTGCGCCAGGCTGGTTTTCTCCGCAATTTTCGCCAGGCGCGCCGCGCGCTCGGCAACGATGGCGTCGGTTAACGGTACTGGATCGTCTTCGCAGGACATGCTGCAGTCGAGGTGGATCTTTTTAAACCCGGCGGCGACATAGCTTCTGATCAGATCTTCGGCATTCGCCATCGCCTGCCGGGCAGGCAGGTTTTGCCAGCGGTTTGGCCCTAAATGATCGCCGCCGAGGATCAGTTGCGATGTCGGGAAACCAAGGGATTCCGCGAGCTTACAGACGAACCCGTGAAAATCGGCGGGCGTCATACCGGTGTAACCGCCAAATTGATCCACCTGATTAGAGGTGGCTTCAATCAGCAGCGGCGTGTGATGCAGTTGGGCGTAACGAATTGCGGCTTCAAGTACCAGTGGATGTGCGGAACAAACGGCATAAATCCCGTTCGCATTCCCCCGTTTATGTTGTTCCACCATTTCTGTCAGATGTTTCACTTTCCTCTCCATTTCGGATGGTGATGGTTTTCATCTTTCGTTTTGTTTCATTTAATCCTGCATCATGGTGGTATAAAAATAAAACGAAAGATAATAGTTTTCCGATCTGTTTCACAAAAGAAACATAATGAAAGGTTTCAGCGACGAGAGAGTGCGCTGACTGGAAGCAGGCAGGGCTTGCATTCCCATAAAAGAAAGGCGTTAATAGACAAAACGAAATGAAACGAAAGACCATTTATTAAGGAGCTCGCATGAGCAGCACCGATTCATCCGCGGAGAAGCGCGTCACCGGCACCAGTGAAAGGCGAGAGCAGATCATTCAGCGGTTGCGGGCACAGGGAAGCGTGCAGGTTAACGATCTTTCTCATTTATATGGCGTTTCCACGGTGACGATCCGTAACGACCTGGCGTTTCTTGAGAAGCAGGGCATTGCCGTTCGTGCTTATGGCGGAGCGCTGATTTGTGAAGGCAATGCGCCTGGCACTGAACCCTCCGTGGAGGACAAAAGTTCGCTCAATACTGCAGTTAAGCGCAGTATCGCGCAGGCGGCCGCCGCGCTGGTGAAGCCGGGTCATCGCATCATTCTGGATTCCGGGACCACGACGTTTGAAATCGCCCGTATGCTGCGTCAGCACACGGATGTGATTGCCATGACCAACGGAATGAACGTGGCGAATGCATTACTGGAAGCGGAAGGGGTGGAGCTGCTGATGACCGGTGGGCACTTGCGCCGCCAGTCGCAATCCTTTTACGGCGATCAGGCTGAGCAGTCCTTACAGAATTACCACTTTGATCTGCTTTTTCTGGGGGTCGACGCCATCGACCTCGATCGCGGCGTCAGTACCCACAATGAAGATGAAGCCCGACTGAACCGACGGATGTGCGAGGTGGCAGAACGTATTATCGTGGTCACTGACTCCAGCAAATTTAACCGTTCGAGCCTGCATAAAATCATCGATACCCAGAGAATCGATATGATTATCGTCGATGAAGGGATTCCGCCTGAGAGCCTGGAAGGGTTGCGTAAGAGTGGGATAGATGTGGTGTTGGTGAAGGGATAAGTTGCCCCCTCTCTTCGGGAGAGGGGGAAAACGGTCACGTCACCGGTGCCGGGTTAAACACCGCCAGCTGGTTATGTAATCCCCATTGATCGGAGAACGTCTTCTTACGGCCGCTTGCCACGTCCAGAATGAAGTGGAACAGCTTCCAGCCGACATCCTCGATACTCTCTTCGCCAGTGGCAATGGTGCCCGCGTTGATGTCCATTAGGTCATACCAGCGGTTTGCCAGCTCGGTACGGGTGGCCATTTTAATCACCGGTACCGCCATCAGCCCGTACGGCGTGCCGCGCCCGGTGGTAAAGACCTGTACCGTAATGCCGGACGCCACCTGCTGTGTGCCACAGACGAAGTCGCTGGCAGGGGTCGCGGCGTAAATCAGGCCGCGTCTGGTGGGGCGCTGGCCCGGGGAGAGCACTTCAACTATGGCGCTCTGGCCGGATTTGGCAATCGAGCCGAGGGCTTTTTCCACCACGTTCGCCAGACCGCCTTTTTTATTGCCCGGAGAGGGGTTGGCGCTGCGATCGGTTTGTCCCATGTCGAGATAGTTATCGTACCAGGCCATCTCCTCAAGCAGGCGTTTGCCCACCTCTTCATTGATGGCGCGTGGGGTGAGCAGATGGATGGCATCACGCACTTCGGTCACTTCGGAGAACATCACCGTGGCGCCACAACGGACAAACAGATCCGAGGCATAGCCCACCGCCGGGTTCGCCGTGACGCCTGAAAACGCATCGCTGCCGCCGCACTGAGTGCCTATCACCAGCTCTGACGCCGGGCAGGTCTCGCGCTGGCGCTGGTTCAGTTTTTCCAGATGGCGCTCCGCCACCTGAAGGATATCGTCAACCATTGAACGGAATCCGACGTGATGCGCATCCTGTAAACGAACAATGCTGGCCTCGTCGACCGGAATGGCATTCACATCTTCGGTGCCCTGCAGCAGACGCTCTGGCTGCAGCTTTTCGCAACCGAGACCAATGACCATCACTTCACCACCGAAATTCGGGTTCAGGGCGATGTTATGGATGGTACGAATCGGTACCACGGCCGCCGGAGCATTGATGGCCACGCCGCAGCCGTACAGATGGTTCAGACCTACCACGCCGTCGACATTCGGGTATTTCGGCAGCAGGTCGCGCTCAATGATTTTCACCACGTAATCCACCACGCCTGCCACACAGTGCACGCTGGTGGTGATACCGAGTAGATTCTTGGTGCCTACGCTGCCGTCCGCATTCCTGTACCCTTCGAATGTGTACCCTTCCAGTGGGGGCAGTGGCTCAGGAACCCGGGTGGCCAGGGGGAGCGTGTTCAGCGGCGGCGCTTCGGGTAGCTCAACCAGCGACTCCTCAATCCAGCTCCCCTGAGGAATAGCGCGAACCGCATACCCGATAACTTCGCCATACCGCACGATTTCACCGTGGGCCGGGATATCCACCAGAGCGACTTTATGCCCCTGCGGAATATGTTCAGTCAGCTCCAGCCCATCCGGGAAACGAGTGCCCGCTTTTAGACCGTTGTCGTTAACAATTATCGCCACATTATCCGTGTCGTGAACTTTGATATAGAACGCCGTCGGCGACGCTTGTCGAATTTCAATGTCGGCCATTGTTCAATATTCTCCAGCAAAATGTCTGATAGTAAATGCAGCCAGGGGATTTTTATTTTCTTATCGCAGAAATAAAGACGCGGCTTGAGTCAATAAAGAATGTCAGGAGACGAGATATCAAAATGTGATCCCGATCGCTCCTTAAACCCGGCGAAGATGCCACCCGGCCAGCAATGCCTGATTCTGTGCATCAGCGCCCATCGCGTTGTGCATATGCTCAAAATATTATCAAAATACGTCGCAATGCTTGAGCATTAAAACAATGTGCTGCCGTGACGTGAAGATTATACTGAATGACGATTTTATAACGCCTAAATTATGTCAGGAAATAAATATAACGCTGACGCTGCGTCTGAAAATATAAATATGAACCTGAATAAGACTGCGGAATTAAAAAGGTAAACGCGATGAATAATGATATCTTCCCGAATAAGTTTAAAGCGGCCCTCGCGGCGCACCAGATCCAGATTGGTTGCTGGTCCGCGCTGGCAAGCCCCATCAGCACCGAAGTACTGGGCCTGGCCGGTTTCGACTGGCTGGTGCTGGACGGCGAACATGCGCCGAACGATATCAGCACCTTTATTCCGCAGTTAATGGCGCTCAAAGGGAGCCATAGCGCGCCGGTGGTTCGCGTCCCGACCAACGAGCCGGTAATCATCAAACGTCTGCTGGATATTGGGTTCTACAACTTCCTGATCCCGTTTGTGGAAACGGAAGAGCAGGCGGTGCAGGCCGTGGCGTCAACACGTTATCCGCCGGAAGGGATCCGCGGGGTCTCCGTTTCCCATCGTGCCAACATGTTTGGCACCGTCCCGGACTACTTCACACAGTCCAACAGCAACATCACCATCCTGGTACAGATTGAGAGCCAGCAGGGGGTCGATAACGTCGACGCTATCGCTGCCACCGACGGTGTGGATGGCATCTTCGTTGGCCCAAGCGATCTTGCTGCGGCATTCGGCCATCTGGGCAATGCGGGTCATCCGGAGGTGCAGCGCGCTATTCAGCACATCTTTGCCCGTGCCAACGCGCACGGCAAACCGTGCGGCATTCTGGCGCCGGTTGAGGCTGATGCCCGCCGCTATCTGGAGTGGGGCGCGACCTTCGTTGCCGTCGGTAGCGACCTTGGCGTATTCCGCTCGGCCACGCAGAAGTTAGCGGACGCCTTTAAAAAATAACCATCATTGAGGAAACGAATTATGACGCTGAAAGTGGGTTTTATTGGCCTTGGGATCATGGGTAAACCCATGAGTAAAAACCTCATCAAAGCAGGTTACTCCCTGGTGGTTGCAGACCATAATCCGCAAGCCGTGGCCGAGGTGATTGCCGCAGGCGCAGAAACCGCAGCACACGCCAAAGCGATTGCTGAGCAGTGTGATGTCATTATCACCATGCTGCCAAACTCCCCGCATGTGAAAGAGGTGGCCCTGGGGGAGAACGGCATCATTGACGGTGCCAAACCCGGCCTGGTGGTGATTGACATGAGTTCTATCGCGCCGCTGGCAAGCCGTGAAATCAGTGAGGCGCTAAACGCGAAGGGCGTCGATATGCTGGATGCCCCGGTCAGCGGCGGAGAGCCCAAAGCCATCGACGGCACCCTGTCGGTGATGGTTGGCGGCGACAAAGCTGTTTTCGATAAATACTACGACCTGATGAAAGCCATGGCGGGATCCGTGGTGCATACCGGCGATATCGGGGCGGGTAACGTCACCAAGCTGGCAAACCAGGTGATTGTGGCGCTGAACATTGCCGCAATGTCGGAAGCGCTGACGCTGGCCACCAAAGCGGGCGTTAACCCAGATCTGGTGTATCAGGCAATCCGTGGCGGCCTGGCGGGCAGCACCGTGCTGGATGCTAAAGCGCCCATGGTGATGGATCGTAACTTCAAGCCTGGTTTTAGAATCGACCTGCACATTAAAGATCTGGCGAATGCCCTGGATACCTCCCACGGCGTGGGCGCGCAGCTGCCGCTGACCGCCGCCGTCATGGAGATGATGCAGGCCCTGCGCGCGGATGGTCTGGGCACTGCCGACCACAGCGCGATTGCGTGCTACTACGAAAAACTGGCGAAGGTGGAAGTCTCTCGCTAATAAAAACGGACGCGGGAACGCGTCCGCTATTTTTGCCGAGTGCGGTAACAGGCGACAACTATGAAAATCGTAATCGCGCCAGATTCCTGGAAAGAAAGCCTTTCTGCCTCCGGGGTTGCTCAGGCGATTGAAAAAGGATTTCGGGAAATTTTCCCCGATGCACTTTATGTTTCGGTGCCGGTTGCTGACGGCGGGGAAGGTACGGTTGACGCGATGATCGCCGCCACCCAGGGCACAGAACAGTATGCTAGGGTCACGGGCCCGTTGGGTGAACAGGTAAACGCCCGCTGGGGCATGTCCGGCGATGGCAGCACGGCATTTATTGAGATGGCCGCCGCCAGCGGTCTGGCACTGGTCCCGGCCACCCAACGTAACCCGCTCGTCACCACGTCCCGGGGTACCGGGGAGCTTATTCTCAGCGCGCTGGATAAAGGTGCCCGACATATCATTATCGGCATTGGCGGCAGTGCCACCAACGACGGCGGCGCCGGAATGATGCAGGCGCTGGGGGCCACGCTCCGCGATGCCAACGGTACTGAAATGGGTTATGGCGGCGGCAGCCTGATGGCGCTCAACAGCGTCGATCTCTCCGGCCTCGACGCCAGGCTAAAAGATTGCACAATCCACGTCGCATGCGACGTCACGAATCCGCTGGTTGGCGAGAGAGGCGCTTCCCGTATCTTTGGCCCGCAAAAAGGGGCGACAGAGGAGATGATCCTCACTCTCGACGCTAACCTCAGCCACTATGCCGATGTGATAAAAAAATCTCTGCGAATTGACGTGAAGCAGGTTCCCGGTGCGGGTGCCGCGGGAGGCATGGGGGCGGCCCTGATGGCCTTCCTCGGCGCGGAACTGAAGAGCGGTATTGAGATTGTCACCCAGGCACTTAACCTCGAAGAACATATTCACGACTGCACGCTGGTACTGACGGGCGAAGGGCGCATTGACAGCCAGAGCATTCAGGGCAAAGTGCCCGTCGGTATCGCCCGTATCGCCAAAAAATACCATAAGCCGGTGATCGGCATTGCCGGCAGTCTGTCCCGGGATGTGGGGGTCGTGCATCAGTATGGCATCGACGCGGTATTCAGCGTGCTGAGCTGCGTCGAGTCGCTGGAAGAGGCTTACCGTGGGGCGTTTGACAATATTTACCGCGCCTCGCGCAATATCGCCGCCACTTTGCAGATAGGGATGCACACCCAAGGGTGACAGCAGGGCACAAACCCTCTATACTGCGCGCCGAAGCTGACCAGACAGTCGCCGCTTCGTCGTCGTCCCCTTTCGGGGGGAGACGGGCGGAGGGGAGGAAAGTCCGGGCTCCATAGGGCAGGGTGCCAGGTAACGCCTGGGGGGGAAACCCACGACCAGTGCAACAGAGAGCAAACCGCCGATGGCCCGCGCAAGCGGGATCAGGTAAGGGTGAAAGGGTGCGGTAAGAGCGCACCGCGCGGCTGGCAACAGTCCGTGGCACGGTAAACTCCACCCGGAGCAAGGCCAAATAGGGGTTCACATGGTACGGCCCGTACTGAACCCGGGTAGGCTGCTTGAGCCAGTGAGCGATTGCTGGCCTAGATGAATGACTGTCCACGACAGAACCCGGCTTATCGGTCAGCTTCAACTTCTTACAAAACCCCGCTACGGCGGGGTTTTTGCTATCTGCACTAAATGAGATGAATGACTGTCCACTCCGCTTTCTATGAAAGAACGCGGCTTATCGGTCAGCTTCAACTTCTTACAAAACCCCGCTTCGGCGGGGTTTTTGCTATCTGCGCTAAACGAGATGAATGACTGTCCACTCCGCTTTCTATGAAAGAACGCGGCTTATCGGCCAGCTTCAACTTCTTACAAAACCCCGCTTCGGCGGGCTTTTTTTTATCGGCCTTAGAAATTGCAAGCAAGTGCCACCCGATGCATCGCTCAAACGACATCAATTATCATATTTGCGACATTAAGCACATTTCACTGCTTTCACCCCTTCAGCCTCTTTTTCACATCTGCTGGCGATCGTAATCACAAAATTTCGCGCTAAATAATCCTGATTCTGCAGTATTGTTAATTTGTTATGAATGTTGCTTTTATGATCGTGAATGTTTTCTTATTTGATATATGTATATTGAATTCAAAAACATTTAGCTCATGAATGTGTGATGCATTCCACTGTTTCCCGAAAGTCAGCAAAATCACCCCAGACAAATTTGATAAATTGAAAGAATGTTTTAAACGAATTACGGTTATTTATTAATCTTTAATTGCCTGAAAGATAGTCTTTATCGATTTTTTTAACGCCGAAAAATTTACCTGTGTTATCGCCATAAAATAAATTTATTACTGCTCTTTTTGTTGATCAATATCAGCGTTATGGCGTATTTATTTTAATGTAACTTATTGATAGTAAGGTGTTTTAAAGGGTTGTCGTTATGCTGATTAAGGGTGTGAAAAAGCAAATTGTGAGTAACAGCACATACCCCCGTCAGCCATATTGAGTAGAATCCACCCCGTCATAGGGAAATAAGCGCAGAATATTATGAACACTATTATTCTACCGAAAACACAGCACCTCGTGGTATTTCAGGAAGTCATTAAAAGTGGCTCCATTGGTTCTGCTGCAAGACAACTGGGCCTGACGCAACCTGCCGTCAGCAAAATTATCAGCGATATCGAATCTTACTTCGGCGTTGAAGTCATGGTGCGCAAAAACACCGGCGTTAAACTAACTGCGGCAGGCCAGGTATTACTCTCGTACTCTGAGTCGATCACCCGTGAGATGAAAAACATGGTGAGCGAGATTAACAGCCTCAGTTTCAGTACCGTCATGGATGTCTCATTTGGTTACCCGTCGCTCATTGGCTTCACCTTCCTGTCCGAAATGATCAAAAAATTCAAGGAAGTGTTCCCGAAAGCGCGTGTCTCGATGTACGAAGCTCAGCTGTCCTCTTTCCTGCCGGCCATTCGCGACGGTCGGCTGGATTTTGCCATCGGCACCTTAAGTGATGAAATGCTGCTGCAGGATCTTCATGTCGAGCCGCTGTTTGAGTCTGAGTTTGTCCTGGTGGCCAACAAATCACGAACGTGCACCGGCTCGACTACACTGGCATCACTCACGGATGAACAGTGGGTGATGCCGCAAACCGATATGGGCTACTACAAAGAACTTCTGACCACCCTGCAAGACAATCACATCAGCATTGAAAACATCGTCCAGACCGATTCCGTCGTGACCATTTATAACCTTGTCCTGAATGCCGATTACCTGACGGTTATTCCCCGCGACATGATTGCGCCATTCGGTTCCGACCAGTTTATTGTACTGCCGGTGGAAGATGAATTACCCATAGCGCGTTATGCCGCGGTGTGGTCAAAAAATTACAGAATTAAGAAATCGGCGTCAGTATTAGTCGAACTGGCAAAACAATACGCGTCACTGACCAGTGAAAGACGACGATGATTAAATAACCCTCTGATAACGCGTTAACCTTTTTAAAAACACCCAGAGCTTATTTTATCCGTGCTCTGATACCCTGACTTTGCCTGAAGAAAATGAATTATTATAACGAGGATATTATGCATATTACCTACGATCTCCCGGTGACCATTGAAGATATTCAGGACGCCAGAAAACGACTGGCAGGCAAAATATATAAAACCGGCATGCCGCGCTCAAATTATCTCAGCGAACGCTGTAAAGGTGAGATATTCCTGAAGTTTGAAAATATGCAGCGTACTGGCTCCTTCAAGATCCGCGGTGCGTTTAATAAATTAAGTTCGCTGACCGAAGCTGAAAAACGTAAAGGTGTCGTTGCCTGTTCTGCAGGCAACCACGCGCAGGGCGTGTCGCTCTCCTGTGCAATGCTCGGTATCGACGGCAAAGTGGTCATGCCGATGGGCGCGCCGAAATCTAAAGTCGCCGCCACCCGTGACTACTCGGCTGAAGTGGTGCTGCACGGCGAAAACTTCAACGACACCATCGCCAAAGTCAGCGAAATCGTGGAGTTGGAAGGGCGCATTTTTATCCCGCCGTATGACGATCCGAAAGTGATTGCCGGCCAGGGCACCATTGGCCTGGAAATTCTCGAAGATTTGTATGATGTGGATAACGTGATTGTACCCATCGGCGGTGGCGGTTTAATTGCCGGGATTGCAACGGCCATTAAATCCATTAACCCGACCATTAATATTATCGGCGTGCAGTCTGAAAACGTACATGGAATGGCCGCATCGTATCAGGCAGGAGAAATCATTAACCACCGCGTTACCGGTACATTAGCCGACGGATGTGATGTGTCTCGCCCGGGTAAATTAACCTTCGAGATTGTTCGTGAATTAGTCGATGACATTGTGCTGGTCAGCGAAGACGATATTCGTAACAGCATGATTGCCCTCATTCAGCGAAATAAAGTGGTTACAGAAGGTGCTGGCGCACTGGCCTGTGCGGCGTTATTAAGCGGCAAGCTTGATCACTATATTCAGGGTCGTAAAACCGTCTGCATTATTTCCGGCGGCAATATCGATCTCTCCCGCGTATCCCAAATTACCGGCTTCGTTGACGCATAAAGGATGACCTATGAGCAACACAGAAAGCATTATCGTTGGCCAGACAAAAACGTCCTCCTGGCGTAAGTCTGATACCACCTGGACGCTTGGCCTGTTTGGAACCGCCATTGGCGCAGGTGTGCTGTTCTTCCCGATTCGCGCAGGCTTCGGCGGCTTGATTCCTATCCTGCTGATGCTGGTTCTCGCTTTCCCGATTGCGTTTTATTGCCACCGGGCGCTGGCGCGCCTGTGTCTGTCCGGCAGTAACGTATCTGGCAACATCACCGAAACGGTGGAAGAGCATTTTGGTAAGACCGGTGGGGTGGTGATCACGTTCCTCTACTTCTTCGCCATTTGCCCGCTGCTGTGGATTTACGGCGTCACCATTACGAACACCTTTATGACCTTCTGGGAAAACCAGCTCCAGCTGCCCGCGCTTAACCGCGGCGTGGTGGCGCTGTTCCTGCTGCTGCTGATGGCCTTTGTTATCTGGTTTGGTAAAGACCTGATGGTGAAGGTGATGAGCTTCCTGGTGTTCCCGTTTATCGCCAGCCTGGTGCTGATTTCCCTGTCGTTGATCCCTTACTGGAACTCGTCGGTGATTGACCAGGTCAATCTGAGCGATATCGCGTTTACCGGGCATGACGGCATTCTGGTGACGGTCTGGCTGGGGATCTCCATCATGGTCTTCTCCTTCAACTTCTCGCCCATCGTCTCCTCGTTTGTGGTCTCGAAACGTGAAGAGTACGAACCCGAGTTCGGTAAAGCGTTTACCGAGCAGAAATGTTCCAAAATCATCGGTCGCGCCAGCTTGCTGATGGTCGCGGTGGTGATGTTCTTCGCCTTTAGCTGCCTGTTCACGCTCTCGCCGCAGAACATGGCCGATGCCAAAGCGCAGAATATTCCCGTGCTCTCTTACCTGGCGAACCACTTTGCGACCATGTCAGGCACTAAATCAACGTTTGCCACGGTGCTGGAATACGGTGCCTCCATCATTGCGCTGGTCGCTATCTTCAAATCTTTCTTCGGCCACTATCTGGGCACGCTGGAAGGGCTGAACGGCCTGATCCTGAAGTTCGGTTATAAGGGCGATAAGAAGAAAGTCTCCGTAGGCAAACTGAACACCATCAGCATGGTATTCATCATGGGGTCGACCTGGGTCGTTGCCTATGCTAACCCGAACATTCTCGACCTTATCGAAGCCATGGGGGCGCCAATCATCGCCTCTCTGCTGTGCCTGTTGCCGATGTATGCCATTCGTAAAGCGCCGGCAATGGCGAAATATAAGGGCAGACCCGAGAACATCTTCGTCACGGTTGTGGGCCTGCTGACCATCCTGAACATCGTCTACAAACTGTTCTAAACCCTGGCTCAGGAAGAGCGGAGTAACACCATGATTGAGTTTCCGGTTGTATTGGTTATTAACTGCGGATCGTCCTCTGTTAAGTTTTCAGTACTCGATGCCAGTAGCTGTGATGCCCTGATGACGGGCATTGCAGACGGGATTAACACTGAAAAAGCCTTTATTTCCGTGAACGGGGGTGAGCCAGCCAGACTGGCTCACCATGACTACGAAGGGGCGCTGGCAGCCATCGCCCTGGAGCTGGAGAAGCGTGACCTGATGAGCAGCGTGGCCCTGATTGGCCATCGTATTGCGCACGGCGGCGACCTCTTCAGCGAGTCGACCCTTATCACGGAACAGGTTATTGAGCAGATCCGCCAGGTTTCCTCGCTGGCGCCGCTGCATAACTACGCCAACTTAAGCGGCGTCGAGGCAGCCGAACGCCTGTTTCCGGGCATACAGCAGGTGGCGGTGTTTGACACCAGCTTCCACCAGACGCTGGCCCCGCAGGCCTATCTGTACGGGCTGCCGTATCGCTATTTTGAAGAGCTTGGCGTGCGGCGCTATGGCTTCCACGGGACGTCCCACCGCTACGTTGCCGGGCAGGCGCATGCCTTGCTCGGGATTTCGCCTGAGGACAGCGGGCTGGTGATTGCCCATCTCGGCAACGGGGCATCCATCTGCGCGGTACGCAATGGTGAGAGCGTGGATACCTCCATGGGCATGACGCCGCTGGAAGGGCTGATCATGGGGACCCGCTGTGGCGACGTTGATTTCGGCGCGATGGCCTGGATAGCCCAACAGACCGGACAGTCATTTGAGGATCTGGAACGCGTCGTCAATAAAGAGTCCGGCCTGCTGGGGATCTCGGGAATATCCTCCGATCTGCGAGCCCTCGAAAAGGCCTGGCATGAGGGACATCAGCGGGCACAGCTGGCGATCCAGACCTTTGTTCACCGTATCGCACGGCATATTGCCGGGCACGCGGCATCGTTACACCGCCTGGACGGTGTGGTGTTCACCGGCGGGATTGGTGAGAACTCCAGACTGATCCGCACGCTGGTGGCGGAACACCTGGCCGTCTTTGGCATCACCCTCGATGAAGCCAAAAATGCCCTGCCGTGCAGCGCAGGTGAGCGTGTGATCACTACCGATTCGTCCCGCGTGGCCTGCGCGGTGATCCCAACCAACGAAGAAAAAATGATCGCGCTGGATGCCCTCCGTCTTGGGAAGGTCACTCCGGCTGCGGCTTATGCCTGACAGAGCGAGAAATTCATGAAAGTAGCAATCGATACGCGCGTTGCCCCTTACAGCGACGCATGGGCCGGGTTTCGCGGTGAAGAATGGAAAGACACCGTCAACGTGCGCGATTTTATTCAGCATAACTATACCCCTTATGAAGGCGACGAAACTTTCCTCGCGCAGGCGACGCCAGCAACGACGGCGCTCTGGGAGAAGGTAATGGTGGGTATTCGTCAGGAAAATGCCACCCATGCGCCGGTGGATTTTGACACCAACATTGCCACCACCATCACGGCCCACGGACCGGGCTATATTGACCAGCAGCTGGAGACGATCGTCGGCCTGCAAACCGATAAGCCGCTCAAACGTGCGCTGCATCCGTACGGCGGGATCAATATGATCCGCAGTTCATTCGAAGCCTATGGCCGTGAGATGGATCCGCAGTTCGAATATCTCTTTACCGAACTGCGCAAAACCCATAATCAGGGGGTCTTTGACGTTTACTCCCCCGAGATGATGCGCTGTCGTAAATCAGGCGTGCTGACCGGGCTACCGGACGGCTACGGACGCGGGCGCATCATCGGCGATTACCGTCGCGTGGCGCTGTACGGCATCCGCTATCTGGTGCACGAGCGTGAGCGCCAGTTCTCGGATCTGCAGGGCAAACTCGAACGGGGTGAAGATCTGGAGGCGACGATCCGCCTGCGTGAAGAGCTGGCGGAACACAAACGCGCACTGCTGCAGATCCAGCAGATGGCAGCGAACTATGGCTTCGATATTTCTCGCCCGGCGATGAATGCGCAGGAAGCGGTACAGTGGGTTTACTTTGCCTATCTGGCCGCAGTGAAATCCCAGAACGGCGGGGCGATGTCGCTGGGACGCACGGCCTCGTTCCTGGATATTTATATCGAACGCGATATCGAGGCGGGTCGCCTGAGTGAGATCCAGGCGCAGGAACTGGTCGATCATTTCATCATGAAGATCCGCATGGTGCGCTTCCTGCGTACTCCGGAGTTCGATACGCTCTTCTCCGGCGATCCTGTCTGGGCCACCGAAGTGATTGGCGGAATGGGGCTGGATGGTCGCACGCTGGTCACCAAAAACAGCTTCCGTTACCTGCATACCCTGCACACGATGGGACCTGCACCGGAGCCAAACCTGACGATCCTGTGGTCCGAACAACTGCCCGTCGCATTCAAGAAGTACGCTGCACAGATGTCGATCGACACCTCGTCGCTGCAGTATGAGAACGACGACCTGATGCGCGTGGATTTCAACAGCGACGACTACGCCATTGCCTGCTGCGTCAGCCCGATGGTGATCGGCAAGCAAATGCAGTTCTTTGGCGCCCGCGCTAACCTGGCGAAAACGCTGCTGTATGCGATCAACGGCGGGGTGGATGAGAAGCTGAAGATCCAGGTCGGGCCGAAAACCGCGCCGCTGCTGGATGAGGTGCTGGATTACGACACCGTGATGGCGAGCCTGGAGCACTTTATGGACTGGCTGGCGGTGCAGTACATTAGCGCGCTGAATCTCATTCATTACATGCACGATAAGTACAGCTACGAAGCCTCGCTGATGGCGCTGCACGACCGGGACGTTTACCGCACCATGGCCTGCGGTATCGCCGGGTTGTCGGTGGCGGCGGACTCGCTGTCCGCCATCAAATATGCCACGGTAAAACCCGTACGCGACCATACCGGCCTGGCGGTCGATTTTGTGATTGAAGGGGACTACCCGCAGTACGGTAACAATGATGACCGCGTGGACAGCATTGCCTGTGACCTGGTGGAACGCTTTATGAAGAAAATTCAGGCGCTGCCGACCTACCGCAACGCGGTGCCGACCCAGTCGATCCTGACCATTACGTCGAATGTGGTCTACGGCCAGAAAACCGGCAATACGCCGGACGGACGCCGCGGCGGTACGCCATTCGCACCGGGCGCGAACCCGATGCACGGACGAGACAGGAAAGGGGCGGTGGCCTCGTTAACCTCCGTCGCTAAGCTGCCGTTCACCTATGCGAAAGACGGGATCTCTTACACCTTCTCCATCGTGCCTCAGGCGCTGGGCAAGGATGAGAGGGTGCGCAAAACCAACCTTGTCGGGCTGCTGGACGGGTATTTCCACCACGAAGCGGCCATTGAGGGGGGACAGCACCTCAACGTTAACGTCATGAACCGGGAGATGCTGATGGAGGCGATTGAGCACCCGGAGAACTATCCCAACCTGACCATTCGTGTCTCAGGGTATGCGGTGCGCTTTAATGCGCTGACGCGCGAGCAGCAGCAGGACGTGATCTCAAGGACGTTTACCCAGGCACTGTGATCGTCGTCTGAAACAGGCCCCCTTTGGTTAAGGGGGCTTTTTTGTCCGCGGAACATACAAAAATGTTTATATAATTACTCACACATCTTCATCCGCTTCTGAAAAACAATGCGCCTGCTTTTCCCCTGAAACAGTATGTAAGGACAGTAAGATGATGAAAATGACCCGTATCACCCTGGTTGCTGCCTCGCTGGTGGCGTGCAGTTTTGCCGCACAGGCCGCTGACGTTGAAGCTGCCCCCTCTCCGGCGCAGGATCCGCTGGTGCAACACCTCAAGCTGAGCAACGATCAGATTAAGAAGGTCGACGCGCTGCATCAGACGCTGGAACAAAATGTCAGCAAGATCCCGATGACCGGCGTGAAAGACGGTGCGCTGATCGAGATGTTCCAGACCGGGAAATGGGATGAAAGCACGGTGAAAAACCAGCTTGCCGCGTTCAGTAAAATTGAAGAGCAGACCCGCTATTACCGCGTCAAATACTACTTTGATGTCAGCCAGGTTCTGACAGCGGAGCAGCGTAAACAGGTGAAAACCGATATGGCGAACGCGCTGGCTAACTGATGACACACCCGCGCATGTCGCGGGTTTTTTATTTCTTGATCGGCGTCACTTTTAGAAAATTACCTCCATTATTCCTCATCTAAGAGTATTTCTTTCTCTCGCTTGCGAAAAGCCTTATAAATATTGTGACTTTTTTCTCCCGCTCTCCACGTATGATTTGTCCATTCCAATAACACACACCTGCAGCAGTCTGGCTCATTATCGCTGGTGGTCAGAATCCCATAAAAACAACTGGTTACCCTACAAAATAAGCGAGTGCCTTATGGATACGGCAACAAACAGCAGTGTGATTGTGAACGATTCACCCGCGGCAAAGCGGGCAGGGATGAGTGAAAGCGAGTGGCAGGAGGCCATTAAATTCGACAGCACCGATACGGGTTGGGTCATCATGAGTATCGGAATGGCCATCGGCGCGGGGATTGTTTTTCTCCCGGTACAGGTGGGGCTGATGGGACTGTGGGTGTTTCTGCTTTCGTCAGTGATTGGCTATCCGGCCATGTACCTGTTTCAGCGGCTGTTTATTAACACGCTGGCAGAATCGCCGGAGTGCAAAGATTATCCAAGCGTCATCAGCGGCTACCTCGGTAAGAACTGGGGCATTTTATTAGGTGCGCTCTATTTCGTGATGCTGGTTATCTGGATGTTCGTCTACTCCACCGCCATCACCAACGACAGTGCTTCCTATTTACACACCTTCGGCGTGACGGAGGGGCTGCTCTCTGAAAATCCGTTCTACGGTCTGTTCCTGATCTGCATCCTGGTGGCGATCTCCTCCCGTGGCGAGAAACTGCTGTTTAAAGTCTCTAGCCTGATGGTGCTGACCAAGTTATTTGTGGTGGCGGCGCTCGGGTTGTCGATGATTGGCCTCTGGCATTTAGCCAACGTGGGCATGCTGCCACCCGTGGGGCTACTCATTAAAAACGCGATTATCACGTTGCCGTTTACCTTAACGTCGATTCTGTTTATTCAGACATTAAGCCCGATGGTGATCTCCTATCGTTCACGCGAAAAATCGGTTGAAGTGGCGCGCCATAAAGCGCTGCGGGCGATGAACATCGCCTTCGCGATCCTCTTCGTGACGGTCTTTTTCTACGCGGTCTCGTTCACCCTGGCAATGGGGCATGATGAGGCGGTCAAAGCCTACGAACAGAATATTTCCGCACTGGCAATTGCCGCGCAGTTTATCAGTGGCGACGGTGCCGGCTGGGTCAAAATTGTCAGCGTTATCCTGAATATTTTTGCCGTCATGACCGCGTTCTTCGGCGTGTACCTGGGCTTTCGTGAAGCGACGCAGGGCATTGTGATGAACATTCTGCGCCGCAAAATGCTGGCAGAGAAAATCAACGAAAACACCGTACAGCGCGGCATCATGCTGTTTGCCATTCTGCTGGCATGGAGCGCGATTGTGTTAAACGCGCCGGTACTGAGCTTCACCTCTATTTGCAGCCCAATCTTCGGCATGGTGGGGTGTTTGATTCCGGCGTGGCTGGTCTACAAAGTGCCGGCGCTGCACAAATATAAAGGCGTGTCGCTAGTGATCATTATCATCACCGGTCTGCTGCTGTGTGTTTCTCCTTTCCTCGCGTTTTCTTAAGGGCAAACAAGGTCGTAACGATGTCAGAGCAAACTCAATCTTTATGGAATCAATTTATTCGGGCGGTGCAGGAGGAAGTTAAACCTGCACTGGGGTGTACCGAGCCGATCTCTCTGGCGCTGGCTTGTGCGATGGCCGCGGAGCTTCTGCCGGGTGACGTCACACAGATTGAGGCGTGGGTTTCACCGAATCTGATGAAAAATGGCCTTGGCGTGACGGTACCTGGCACCGGGATGGTCGGGTTGCCGATTGCGGCGGCACTGGGGGCCATTGGCGGCAACGCGCACGCCGGGCTGGAGGTACTGAAAGATGCCACTGCCGATGCGCTGGTGCGTGCCAAAGCGCTGCTGGACGCTGGCCAGGTGCAGGTCAAGCTGCAGGAGCCGTGCGATGACATCCTCTACTCCCGCGCCTGCGTTCACGCCGGACAGGCCTCGGCGATGGTGACCATCGCCGGTGGGCATACGCGGGTGGTGGAGATTGTCTGTCAGGGCGAAACCCGCTTTACGCTTGATTCTCAACCCGACGAGAGGAATGACGACCCGCTGGCGGTACTTTCAAACGCCACGCTATCGCAGATCCTTGAGTTTGTGGAGCAGGTGCCGTTTGACGCGATCCGCTTTATCCTGGCTGCCGGACAATTAAATGATGCGCTCTCCCGTGAAGGTTTAAGCGGAAAATGGGGGCTGCACATTGGCGCGACGCTCAATAAGCAGCGCGCTCGCGGATGGATAGCGCAGGATCTGGGCTCGGATATTGTCATTCGCACCAGCGCGGCCTCGGACGCCCGAATGGGCGGGGCGACGCTGCCGGCAATGAGCAATTCCGGATCGGGCAACCAGGGGATCACGGCCACCATGCCGGTTGTGGTGGTGGCGGAACATGTCCAGGCGGATGATGAACGTCTTGCCCGGGCGCTGATGCTTTCACACCTTTCGGCTATTTATATCCACGCCCAGCTTCCGCGCCTGTCGGCGCTGTGTGCGGCTACCACGGCGGCGATGGGGGCGGCGGCAGGCATGGCCTGGCTGATGGGCGGAAGCTATCAGACGCTCTCAATGGCAATCAGCAGCATGATTGGCGATGTCAGCGGGATGATCTGCGATGGCGCGTCCAACAGTTGTGCCATGAAGGTCTCAACCAGCGTCGGCAGTGCCTGGAAAGCGGTGATGATGGCGCTGGATGATTCGGCTGTAACGGGCAATGAAGGGATTGTGGCGCACGATGTGGAGCAGTCGATCGCGAACCTGTGTTCGCTGGCGTGCCGCGCCATGCAGGCGACGGACCGGCAGATTATTGAGATTATGGCACGTAAAGTGTAACGGTTTCCTCTCTCCCCGCCGGGGAGAGAGGATTATCGGGTGTTAAACCGGTAAATCAATTAACAGCGCGCGCAGCGGCGAATCAGCAACCAGCGTGATATTCGCTTCGTCGCGAATAAACGCCCCGTCACCGCAGGTGAGCGCTTCTTTCTCTTCCGTATGCGTCACCGCATGCACCGTACCGTGAATCGATTGCAGATAGGCGCGCGGACCATGAAGCTGGAAGCTCGCCTGTTCCCCTTTCTTCAGTTCGATATGGTGCAGCCACACCTGCTGGCGCAACTGCAGGCTGCCTTGACTGCCGTCCGGGGAGGCTATCAGCTGCTGCCTGTCGCCCGTCAAATCTAACTTCTGTACCAGCGGGTTTTCCCGCTCAGGGCAGGCATCCAGCCACAGCTGCATACGGGTCAGCGTTTTATCTTTGCTGAGGTTATGCTCGCTGTAACTGATGCCCGGCTGCGTTGAGATTAATAATGCTTCGCCGGCCTTCGCCTGGACATGATTGCCCTCGCTGTCGCGGTATTCTGCTTCGCCTTCCAGGATCAGGTTCAGGATATCGACTTTCGGGTACGTACGCGGCTGGAAGGACGCGCCTGGGGCGAGCACTTCCTGATTCAATACGCGCAATGAAGCGTAACCGAGCAGTTTAGGGTCAAAGTAGTGTCCAAAGGAAAAGGTGTAGCGGGCCTGCAGCCAACCGAAATCGGCTTGTCCGCACTGTTTAGCTGTTCTTGTCGTAATCATAAACTTGACCTCTCTTTACACTAAACAATGGTAAAGGTATGGACGCTTCATTGTTAGCCAGATATTCTGCCCGGTATGTTCAAATTTCCTGAATGAGAACGAGATGGCTAAAGAGAGAGCATTGACGCTTGAGGCGCTTCGCGTCATGGACGCAATTGATCGGCGTGGCAGTTTTGCCGCGGCGGCAGATGAACTGGGGCGCGTTCCGTCTGCGCTCAGCTATACCATGCAGAAGCTGGAGGAAGAGCTGGACGTGGTGCTCTTTGACCGCTCCGGTCATCGAACAAAATTCACTAACGTCGGACGGATGCTGCTGGAGCGTGGTCGCGTCCTGCTGGAAGCGGCGGACAAGCTGACGACGGACGCCGAAGCGCTGGCGCGCGGCTGGGAAACTCATCTGACGCTGGTGACGGAAGCGCTGGTGCCCACCGAGGCGCTGTTCCCGCTGGTGAACCGGCTGGCCGACAAAGCAAACACCCAGTTATCGATCATCACCGAGGTGCTGGCCGGGGCCTGGGAGCGACTGGAGACGGGCAGGGCGGATATCGTCATTGCCCCGGATATGCACTTCCGTTCCTCATCTGAAATCAACTCCCGCAAGCTCTACAGCGTGATGAACGTCTATGTCGCCGCACCGGATCACCCGATTCACCAGGAGCCGGAGCCGCTCTCGGAAGTGACGCGGGTGAAATACCGCGGGGTTGCGGTCGCAGATACCGCGCGCGAGCGTCCGGTGTTAACGGTGCAGTTGCTGGATAAACAACCGCGTCTGACCGTCACGTCGCTTGAAGACAAACGCCAGGCATTGCTGGCAGGCCTGGGCGTGGCAACGATGCCGTATCCGTTTGTCGAAAAAGATATTGCAGAAGGGCGGCTACGCGTGGTCAGCCCGGAGTACACCAGCGAAGTGGACATCATTATGGCGTGGCGGCGCGACAGCATGGGTGAGGCCAAATCGTGGTGCCTGCGCGAAATACCCAAGCTCTTTGCCCATCACAACAAATAAAAAATCGAGCCCGGTACGCGAAACGCCACCGGGCTTTGTTTTATGCGTTGAGTTTTGGATCGGGCCCGAAGCGGTTTTCGCCCGGCGTGCCGGCCTGACAGTTGAAGACCAGAATGACCAGCCAGCCCACAATCGGGATCAGCAGCAGCAGTAACCACCAGGCTGAACGATCGGTATCGTGTAGCCGTCGGAACAGTACGGCCCATGAGGGAAGCAGGACCAGCAGGCCGTAAATCGTGGTGAGAACACCTTCACCGCCGGCTCGTTCCCAGCCGAGAATTTTATCGATAATACCCAGCACCATGATGAGGATGAAGTTCACCAGAACGAACATCCAGTACTCTTTACGGCGAGCGCGGCCACCAAATCCAATGTAGTTGCGCAGTACTTTTAAATACCAGTCCATTTTCCTTGCCTCATTAGTCAGTCAATCACTTGTTTTTTAAGCGATCGAGGTAAGGATAGATGGAGATTGTGAATTAAAAAAGGGCATCAATTGATGCCCTTGATATTTATCCGAAACGCACGTCGCGACCATGCGGTTCATCCAGGTCCTGCCACGGACCCACAGAGATAATACCCGTCGGGTTGATGGTCTTATGGCTGCGGAAATAGTGGGTGCGGATATGGTTGAAATCGACCGTTTTAGCAATGCCCGGCATCTGATAAATATCGCGCAGGAAACCGTACAGGTTCAGGTAATCGCTGATGCGGTGTTTATCACACTTGAAGTGGGTGACATACACAGGATCAAAGCGAACCAGCGTTGTCCACAGACGAATGTCTGCTTCCGTCAGGCGGTCGCCCGTCAGGTAGCGATGCTGGCCGAGGATCTGCTCAAGACGCTCCAGCGATTCAAACACTTTTCCCACTGCGTCGTCATACGCTTCCTGGCTGGTGGCAAAGCCGGCCTTGTAGACACCGTTATTCACGTTGTCGTAAATCCAGCTGTTCAGCTCATCAATCTTATCGCGCAGCTCAACCGGATAGTAATCCCCGGCGCGGGCCCCGTGGGCATCAAACGCGGTGTTGAACATGCGGATGATCTCTGCGGACTCATTGCTGACAATGGTCTGGTTTTTCTTGTCCCACAGCACGGGTACAGTCACGCGTCCGGTGTAGTGCGGATCGGCGCGCAGATAGAGCTGATAGAGAAAATCGTGGTGGTAGAGGTCATCACCGGTGGCGGCCGGGAAATCACTGTCAAACGTCCAGCCGTTTTCCAGCATCAGGGGGTTGACCACCGAAACCGGAATTAAGGATTCGAGTCCTTTCAGCTTGCGCACAATCAGCGTGCGGTGCGCCCACGGGCAGGCCAGAGAAACATAGAGATGATAACGGTCTTTCTCAGCCGCAAAGCCGCCTTCGCCGCTTGGGCCCGGTGCGCCATCGGCGGTTAGCCAGTTACGGAAGGCCGAAACAGAGCGCTTGAAGCGTCCCCCGGTGGATTTGGTGTCATACCAGACATCCTGCCAGACGCCGTCTACGAGTTGTCCCATTTTTTACTCCTCCGTCAATAAGCAAAAGCGAGGAGATATCTCCTCGCTTTGTGTTCATTCAGTATAGCGTGCTTACCACTTCTTATTCAGAACGCGGTCGATGCTGTATGCGCCTGGGCCAGTGATGGCCAGCAGCAGGAAGCCACCCGCGATGGTCAGGTTTTTCATGAACATCAGAGAGTTCACGCCTTCCGCAAAGTTGCTGTGGAAGATGAACGCCGTCAGCAGGGTGAAGCCTGCGGTAAACAGTGCCGTGGTGCGGGTCAGGAAGCCGAACAGTACCGCCAGGCCGCCGCCGAACTCAAGGAGAATAGTCAGTGGCAGCAGGAACCCGGGAACACCCATGGCTTCCATGTATTGCTGCGTGCCCGCATAACCGGTGATTTTGCCCCAGCCTGCGGTGATAAACAGAACCGGCATCAGAATACGCGCTACCAGAACACCAACATCTTCTAATTTTTTCATTTTACTCTCCAGGAAACCACATCAGCGGCTGAACTTTATTTGTGTGCAAATTCGGGTAGATACCGCGTCTTTGCTGTCGATGGAGAGGAGTGTAAACGGGGCAGATGGGAATTGTTAGCAAGGAAAACTGTCAATCTTCTTCAAAGATATTGAGTAACGGGGGAGGGGGAAAGTGTGCCGGGTAAGCGAAACGCTACCCGGCATAAGAACTAACGCAGCTGTTGTTGACGAATCGTCGCTTTCACCAGACGCCAGGCGCTCCAGGCACCAAAGCCGCGGCGGGCCCAGCGGATCAGCATATTTGGATGACGAACCGTCCAGATAGCCATCACGCTGCTTCCGACCAGCGCCCATGAGCGCAGGCTCAGGAAGGTATTCCAGCCCCGGTCAAAACGACGCGTCGCGTCAACCCAGTCGCGACGACTGGCAGACAAATCCAGCCGTTGCTGCTGGATCTGACTGAGCAGGAATGCTTTTCGCTTCTGACGTTCGGCTTTATCGCTCACGGCTTGTCATCCTCCAGCAGGGCGCGATCGTTGGCCAGTTCCTGGCGCGTATGGCGCAGGAAAGTGGATTTGCGTGCTTTACGCATCGTCCATATGCCGCCAATCAATGCCGCAACCAGCAGAACAACGGTGGTGGCAATCATCGCGTTGAGTCGATATTGCGGGTCAATGGCCCAGATGATTAACACCATCAGGCTCATCAGACCAAACGCGGCGAAGAGCATGGTAAGCCCGAGCATCAGCAGCATCTGGAAAAGGTTCGCTTTCTCCTCTTCCAGTTCAACCACTGCCAGCCGGACGCGCGTTTCGGCAATCCCGACCAGCGTCGTCAGAATACGCTGGCCGATGCCGAGGACGTTGTTAGCAGGCCCTTGTGCGTGACGAGGATCTTCCATATTAACGACGCGTCAGCAGGACACCCAGTACCACACCTACCGCGGCACCAATCCCTACACCCGTCCACGGATTATCGCGAACATATTCGTCCGCGCGAGCTGCCGCTTCGCGGGTCTGTTTCGCCAGTGCATCACCGGTTTCACCCAGGCGATAACGGCTCTCTTTCAGCGCCTGCTCAGCTTTGCTGCGCAGTTTGCTGACCTCTTCTTTTGACTTATCTGCAGAGGAGTTCAGCACCTCTTCCAGGGTATCGGCCAGGGATTTCAGTTCAGCGCGCAGATTTTCAGACGTCGTATCTTTTGACATGATTCTCTCCTGTTGAGATTTCCGTTAACTCAATAATCGCGAGCTTCCAGCGCTTTCAGGTCGTCCTGCGCTTCTTTCAACTTCTTCTCGCGCTTAGCAATTTTTTCCGCATCCCCTTTCTCTTTCGCTTCCTGCAGGTCGTGACGGCGCTCGGCTATCTCGTCCTTCTGTTCAGCGATTTTTTTCTGGTGATCGGCACGTAGCTTGCTGTCAGAACAGTTCGCTTTCACTTCGCTCAGCGCTTTTTTGAGACCCTCAACACGATGCTGATTGTTATGCTTTTCGGCATAACTGATCTCACGCTGAATATCCTGTTCTTTCTCCTGACAGAGAGAGTTGGCGAAGGACGCTGTGCTTAAAGAAAAAAGGGCCAGAGCCAGAGTAATGCGGAATTTCATTATCGAAACCTTCCATTGTGTTGCGGCGTGAGCCGCTATCCAGAGTCAAGCGGAGTACATACATGGGGTGCTCCGCGTACTTAAGCATAGTAAGTAAACGGGGGATTCACCAAAGTGAGTGAAAAGATTCGGAATCCTGGTAATTATCCAAATCTATGCGACGAATCGCGAATCAGTGACAGCCAGGCTGCAGGCTGGTTGTCATCTTCCTGCTGGGCAATGATATAACCGTGCGGCAGCGTACGGTCGAGCACCACTTTCGCGGCGGCACTCTGCGCGCGGGAATCAAACTTAATCAGTAAAACATCGTCCTGCGGGGTGATGCTCTTAAAGCGGATGCCGTTGGCATCAAGATGATGCCACACCGAAAAACCGTCAGGCACGCTGACACCCTGACTCACCGGGCGAATGGCCAGCGTCGATTCCTGATGCGAAAGCGTCGTCCAGGCCAGGAACATGAGGCTGAGCAACCCCAGGGCAATCATGGCCACGGCAAAACGGCGCACGGCAAGCGGTGAGATAACCATCGTTAACCTCTGGCTCCGTATTTCTTCTTCCACAGCACCACCAGCGAACCGACCAGACCAAAGACCAGCAGAACCACCGGTAACAGCATCAGGCAGGACATGAGCTGATCTTCATATTTCATGAAGACCGGCGTTTTGCCCAGCGCATAGCCCAGCGTGGTCAGGATCAGAACCCACAGCAGGCCGCTCATCCAGTTGAAGAACTGGAAACGGGTGCTGCTTAATCCGGAAAGACCCGCAATGGTAGGCAGCAGGGTGCGTACAAAGGCGATGAAGCGGCCAATCAGGAGCGCGGAAAGCCCGTGCTTATGGAAAAGATGGTGCGCCCGCTGGTGATAATGCGCAGGAAGGTGGGAGAGCCAGTTCTGCACCAGACGCGTATTGCCCAGCCATCGTCCCTGGATATAGCTCACCCAGCAGCCAAGGCTGGCGGCGATGGTCAGTAATAAAATGGTTTGCGGAAAGGCCATTGCCCCTTTGGCACACAGCACGCCGACGAGCACCAGTAAGCTGTCGCCAGGTAAAAAGGCGGCAGGCAGTAAACCGTTCTCAAGGAACAGAATCATAAATAAGACGAAGTAGAGCATGCCAATCATGGAAGGGTTGGCCAGCGTTTCAAAATCCTGCGCCCAGAGGGCATGCAGTAGTTGGGTCAAAAGTTCCATTCAGTGTTCCTGGAAATCGGTTAACGTCACGCCTGTTATCCGGGACAAACAGCACGGCGACATTGTTGTGATTTCATTATGGTCGCTCGCGGACACATTGAGGTGTGGCCAACACTGTTCCCTGTTAATTGGCTGGTTAGCAAGCACTAACTTACAAAATAACGAATTGAATCCAATTGTAACAAAGCCCAAGGTTCTGCGTCACAGAATTTGCAGGGGTGAGATGATTTTGGCGTAAGCCATGGAGGGGAGCGAGGGGATTTACAAAGGCTGACACTATATATGTTTTGCTTACCCACCTCTCCCAGAAGGCGCAGCGAAGCGCCTGCCAGCGAAAAGGTAAACTATTTTGCCGCACTGGCTGCCGTATCGAGATGAACGACAGGATTATCGGCAAAAAGATAGCGGTCAGCGTTAAATTCGAAGTCATCGCTGGTTTCATTGAACAGCATCTGCTTGGTGTTTTCCAGGTGCTGCCACATCGCCAGTTTTGCCGCATGGGGATCTTTGCGAATCAGCGCTTTAAGGATCTGATCGTGATCGTCGCACCAGTTATCCACGGTGCGGGAATCGATGTGATCGTGCAGTTTTTTCCAGTACGGGTTGTGAACGCGCTGAGTCCACATTTTTTCCACGATTGCCGCCAGCGCCGTGTTTTGCGTTGCCAGCGCGACCTGAACGTGGAACTGCAGATCCCACTCTGAATCACGGAAACATTTTTCCTTGCGCGCGTTTTCCTGGATTTCCATCAGCTTCATGATGTCCTGCTTGGTCACCTGGGTCGCTGCAAATTCCGCAATATTGCTTTCGATAAGCTGGCGCGCCTGGAGCAGTTCAAACGGACCGTAGCTGGCGAATTCGAGACTTTCGTCGGCGACCGGGGAGTGTTTCGGCTGATTAGAAATCACGTGAATGCCGGAGCCTTTGCGAACTTCAACGTAGCCTTCCACTTCCAGCATGATAATCGCTTCACGCACCACGGTGCGGCTTACGCTTTTTTCATCAGCGATAAAGCGCTCTGCGGGGAGTTTATCACCGACAAGGTAGACACCTTGCTCGATGCGATCTTTCAGCTCGGCAGCAAGTTGTTGATATAAACGACGTGGTTCGGTGATTTCCATATGCGCTCCAGGCAGGGTACGGCGGATTATTTGTTATACCACTTTTGCGTGCCAGTCTCCAGATTTTGCCATGAAAAAAGCCGCCCGGAGGCGGCTTCTGTGACAGCAGGAGGGGCGCTAACTTTGCGTTGCCGGTCCCCCCAGGGACTCTTTTAGCACCTCTTCTGCCGACTTACTTTTCAGCACCGTCCAGATAACCACTGCACCCATCAGGTCGAAGATAGCCAGTACGGCAAACAGCGGGCTGAAGCCGATAGTGTCCGCCAGCGCACCCACCACCAGAGCAAACAGGGTGCTTGCTGTCCAGGCAGCCATACCGGTCAGGCCGTTAGCGGTAGCCACTTCGTTACGCCCGAAGACGTCAGAAGAGAGCGTAATCAGCGCACCGGACAGTGACTGGTGAGCAAAACCACCGACGCACAGCAGGGCGATTGCCACATACGGGCTGGTGAAGAGGCCGATCATGCCCGGGCCAATCATCAGCACTGCGCCCATCGTCACGACCATTTTACGGGAAACGATCAGGTTCACGCCAAACCAGCGCTGGAACAGCGGTGGCAGATAACCGCCAACGATACAGCCGAGATCGGCAAACAGCATTGGCATCCACGCGAACATCGCAATCTCTTTCAGGTTAAAGCCATAGACCTTAAACATGAACAGCGGGATCCAGGCGTTGAAGGTCCCCCAGGCGGGTTCGGCGAGGAAGCGCGGCAGGGCGATACCCCAGAACTGACGGGTACCCAGAATCTGCCAGACCGTCATTTTTTTGCCGTTGTTGGTCTGATGCTGAGCTTCCTGACCCCCAATGATGTATTCGCGTTCGTCTTCAGACAGTTTTTTCTGATCGCGCGGGTGTTTATAGAAAATCAGCCACGCCATGGCCCACGCAAAGCTCAGTACACCAGAGATAATGAACGCCATCTGCCAGCTGTGCATCACGATAGCCCACACCACCAGCGGTGGTGCAATCATCGCACCGATGGAAGAACCGACGTTGAAATAGCCGACGGCAATAGAACGCTCTTTCGCCGGGAACCACTCAGAGCTGGCTTTCAGCCCGGCCGGGATCATTGCCGCTTCCGCCGCACCTACCGCACCACGTGCCAGCGCCAGACCGCCCCAGCTGCCTGCCAGCGCCGTGGCGCCGCAGAAAATAGCCCAGGCGATGGCGAAGAAGGCGTAGCCGATTTTGGTCCCGAGAATATCCAGAACATAGCCTGCGACAGGCTGCATGATGGTGTAAGCCGCGGAATAAGCAGCAATGATGTAGGAATATTGCTGAGTGGAGATATGCAGCTCTTCCATCAACGTCGGGGCTGCGGCTGCCACGGTGTTACGTGTCAGGTAGCCCAGCACGGTGCCTAACGTCACCAGTGCGATCATATACCAACGTAACCCTTTAATTTTACGCATCTAAAACCTCATCGTTATGTTAATTCCGTGCCTTGCACGGCAACCTCTCGACCGTGTCCGGGAGCGGTTGTGTAACGGGAGGGGCTTAACCGGGAGATGTCCCGGAACGGCCCGAACCTTGCCATAAGTAAGCGTGCATAAGTCGGTATCCGTACCGTTAAAACCGATGTTTTCACACCGGGAATGCATTCCGTCGGCTTAGTGTTTGCGACGGCGAAAAGATAACTTGTCATACAACTTTAAAAGGTGAGTGACATCACAAATGCATGATTATTTGTAGGGACATTATGTGTTACGGATAAAGCCAGTTCTGGCGCGGCCTGGCGAAGGGTTTACCTCATTTGAGGTAATTAATTTGTCTGCGTTTATTGATCTAACTCACGAAAAAATGTTCTGTCTCTGGAAATTGGTGTGATAACTTTGCAGCATCTGAGCATAAGCTTTCTGACGCTCTCGTTACGAGGAAGACGATAATGACACCGTTTATGACCGAAGATTTTCTGTTAGATACCGAATTTGCTCGCCGCCTGTACCACGACTACGCCAAAGACCAGCCAATTTTCGACTACCACTGCCATTTACCGCCGCAGCAGGTTGCCGAAAATTACCGTTTCAAAAACCTGTATGACATCTGGCTGAAAGGTGACCATTACAAATGGCGTGCGATGCGCACCAACGGCGTGGCGGAGCACCTGTGTACCGGTGATGCAAGCGACCGCGAGAAGTTTGACGCCTGGGCGGCGACCGTTCCGCACACCATCGGCAACCCGTTATATCACTGGACGCACCTTGAGCTGCGCCGTCCGTTCGGCATCACCGGAAAGCTGCTCTCCCCGGCTACCGCCGATGAAATCTGGGATCGGTGCAATGAATTACTGGCGCAGGATACCTTCTCCGCCCGCGGCATCATGAAGCAGATGAACGTGAAGATGGTGGGGACCACTGACGATCCGATTGACTCCCTGGAACATCACGCGGTGGTCGCCCGCGATACCTCGTTTGATATTAAAGTGCTGCCAAGCTGGCGTCCGGATAAAGCCTTTAATATCGAACAGGCGACGTTCAATGATTACATGGCGAAGCTGGCGGAAGTGTCTGACACCGACATTCGTCGTTTTGCAGACCTGCAGAGCGCGCTGACCAAACGTCTGGACCACTTCGCGGCACACGGCTGTAAAGTCTCTGACCACGCGCTGGATGTGGTGATGTTTGCGGAATCAAATGAAGCTGAGCTTGATAGCATTCTGGCACGTCGCCTGTCCGGTGAATCCCTGAGCGAGCACGAAGTGGCACAGTTCAAAACGGCGGTGCTGGTCTTCCTCGGTGCGGAATATGCTCGTCGCGGTTGGGTGCAGCAATACCACATTGGTGCCCTGCGCAATAACAACCAGCGTCAGTTTAAACTGCTGGGCGCGGACGTGGGCTTCGACTCCATCAACGATCGCCCGCTTGCGGAAGAACTCTCTAAGCTGCTGAGCAAACAGAACGAGCAAAATCTGCTGCCAAAAACCATCCTCTACTGCCTGAACCCGCGCGATAACGAAGTGCTGGGTACCATGATCGGTAACTTCCAGGGTGAAGGTATGCCAGGCAAGATGCAGTTCGGTTCCGGCTGGTGGTTCAATGACCAGAAAGACGGGATGGAGCGTCAAATGACGCAGCTGGCGCAGCTGGGTCTGTTAAGCCGCTTTGTGGGCATGCTGACCGACAGCCGTAGCTTCCTTTCTTACACGCGCCACGAATATTTCCGCCGCATTCTGTGCCAGATGATTGGCCGCTGGGTGACCGCGGGTGAGGCCCCTGCCGATATTCAGCTGCTGGGCGAAATGGTGAGAAACATCTGCTTTAACAATGCGCGCGACTACTTCGCCATTGAACTGAACTAAGGCCGTTTGAGGTTGATATGCAATACATCAAAATCCATTCGCTGGATAACGTTGCCGTCGCGCTGGCGGATCTGGCCGAAGGTGAAGTTGTCACCGTTGATAACCAGACGGTAACCCTGCGTCAGGCGGTGACTCGCGGGCATAAGTTTGCCGTGAAGCCGATCGCCCAAGGAGACAACGTTGTTAAATACGGTCTCCCGATTGGTCATGCGCTGGCGGATATTGCGCCGGGTGAGCATATTCATTCCCACAACACCCGCACCAATCTGAGCGATCTGGACGAGTACAGCTATCAACCTGATTTAGCGGCGGAAGAAGCGCAGGCGGCGGATCGCGAGGTACAGATCTACCGCCGGGCGAACGGTGAAGTGGGGATCCGCAACGAGCTGTGGATCCTTCCCACCGTCGGCTGCGTGAATGGGATCGCGCGTCAAATCCAGACACGTTTCCTGAAAGAGACCCACGACGCCGAAGGTACGGACGGTGTGCACCTGTTCAGCCACACCTACGGCTGTTCTCAGCTTGGCGACGACCACATCAACACCCGCACCATGCTGCAAAACATGGTCCGCCACCCGAACGCGGGCGCGGTGCTGGTGATTGGTCTGGGCTGCGAGAACAATCAGGTGGATGCGTTTCGCGACACGCTGGGTGAGTTTGACCCCGAGCGCGTGCACTTTATGGTGTGTCAGCACCAGGATGATGAAGTGGAAGCGGGCATTGAGCACCTTCACCAGCTGTATGAGGTGATGCGTCACGACAGGCGTGAGCCGGGCAAGCTGAGTGAGCTGAAGTTTGGCCTGGAGTGCGGCGGGTCTGATGGCCTGTCCGGGATCACCGCGAACCCGATGCTGGGCCGCTTCTCAGATTATGTGATCGCCAACGGCGGTACGACGGTGCTGACAGAAGTGCCGGAAATGTTCGGCGCTGAACGTATTCTGATGAGCCACTGTCGCGACGAAGAGACGTTTGAGAAGACCGTCACGATGGTGAACGACTTCAAACAGTACTTTATCGCCCACAACCAGCCGATTTATGAAAACCCGTCTCCGGGTAACAAAGCGGGCGGGATCACCACGCTTGAAGAGAAGTCTCTCGGTTGCACGCAAAAAGCGGGGGCCAGCCCGGTAGTTGATGTTCTGCGCTACGGTGAACGTCTGAAAACGCACGGTCTGAATTTGCTCAGCGCACCGGGTAACGATGCGGTTGCGACCAGCGCGCTGGCCGGCGCCGGCTGTCACATGGTGCTGTTCAGCACCGGGCGCGGGACACCGTACGGTGGCTTTGTGCCGACGGTCAAAATCGCGACCAACAGCGAGCTGGCAGCGAAGAAAAAACACTGGATCGACTTTGATGCAGGCCAGTTAATCCACGGCAAAGGGATGCCGCAGTTGCTGACGGAATTCGTGGATACCATTGTGGAGTTTGCCAACGGCAGACAGACCTGTAACGAGAAGAATGACTTCCGCGAACTGGCGATCTTCAAGAGTGGCGTGACGCTGTAAGTGTAGTGCGGTTGATGCCCTCACCGCTGTGGAGAGGGTCAAATACTAAAACGGCAACCTTCGGTTGCCGTTTTGCTTTACGTTTTGTCACCGGGTTTTTGTTTACCCGCGTAACGCGTTCTTCGCTAAACGCGCGTCTTCCGCCTGGCATGCCGCTGCGGTGAACAGCACGTCCGTTGAGGAGTTCAGTGCGGTTTCGCAGGAGTCCTGCAATACACCGATGATAAAGCCGACGGCCACTACCTGCATGGCAATCTCATTCGGGATACCGAACATATTGCACGCCAGTGGGATCAGCAGCAGCGAACCACCCGCCACACCCGATGCACCACACGCACACAGCGACGCCACCACGCTCAGCAACAGCGCCGTGGGCAGATCGACCGGAATGCCCAGCGTATGCACAGCCGCCAGCGTCAGCACGGTAATGGTAATTGCCGCACCCGCCATATTCACGGTCGCACCCAGCGGGATGGAAACCGAGTAGGTGTCGCGATCCAGATTCAGCTTCTCCGCCAGCGCCATGTTAACCGGAATGTTTGCCGCAGAGCTGCGGGTGAAGAACGCATACACACCGCTCTCGCGCAGGCAGGTTAACACCAGCGGATACGGGTTACGGCGGATCTGCCAGAACACCAGCAGCGGGTTAATTACCAGCGCAACCAGCAGCATGCAACCAATCAGTACCACCAGCAACTGCGCATAGCCCAGCAGTGCGCCAAAGCCGGTGGTCGCCAGCGTGGAAGAGACCAGACCGAAGATCCCGATTGGCGCAAAGCGAATCACAATTTTGACCATAAAGGTCACGGCGTTCGACACGTCGTTGACCAGGTTTTTCGTTGTTTCGTTGCCGTGACGCAGGGCAAAACCAAGACCGATCGCCCAGACCAGGATGCCGATGTAGTTAGCGTTCATCAGTGCCGTAATCGGGTTAGAGACCATGCTCATCAGCAGGCCGCGCAGCACTTCCACAATACCGGATGGCGGGGTGATATCACCCGCAGCGCTGGTCAGGTGCAGCGAGGACGGGAACAGGAAGCTGAAAACGACGGCTGTTAAGGCTGCAGAGAAGGTGCCCAGCAGATACAGGAACAAGATAGGGCGAATGTTGGTTTTTTGTCCGTGTTGATGATTGGCAATTGACGCCATGACCAGCATCAGCACCAGCACCGGTGCCACGGCTTTCAGTGCGCCAACGAAAATGGTGCCAAGCAGCCCCGTCGCTTCCGCAGCCGGTTTTGACACCATTGCCAGCAGAATCCCCAGTACCAGCCCTACCAGAATTTGTTTAACGAGACTGCCTTGCGCCAGGCGCGCAAAGAGACCAGTTGATTGTGTGCTCATAAAAATTCCTAAGTGAAATTGCGTTCCATCCTTTATGTGCTCTAAGTCACATTTATGTCCGGATGTAAGAAAATGTTTGCCTGGTTGAGTATAGGGAAACCGGATGCGGAGGGAAGCGTAAAATGCTGCATTTTACGTGTTGCGTCATAGTTTTTAACTATTCATTTACAAAAGTGTGCTGACCCTCTCCCTGGGGGAAAGAGGGCCAGCGTAAAGGCAGCAGGAAGGACCGTAATTACTCCACCTGTTGCTTCTTATCGTGCTGATGATTAACCCAGGTATTGATAAGCAACGTCACGATCAGAATGCCAAACACCACACCGAGCGAGATAGCGATAGGGATGTGGTAGAAATCGACAATCAGCATCTTGATACCGATAAACACCAGGATCACCGACAGACCATATTTCAGCATTGAGAAGCGCTCAGCCGCGCCTGCCAGCAGGAAGTACATGGCACGCAGACCGAGGATGGCGAACAGGTTAGATGTCAGCACAATGAACGGGTCAGTGGTGACCGCGAAGATAGCCGGAATGCTGTCTACCGCGAAAATCACATCGCTCAGCTCAACCAGAATCAGCACCAGCAGCAGCGGCGTGGCAAAAAGCAGGCCGTTCTTACGCACGAAGAAGTGCTCGCTCTCGATCTTGTCGGTCATGCGCAGATGACCACGGATCCACTTCACCAGCGGACGGTCGCCAATGGCGGAGCCATCTTCTTTTGCCAGCGCCATTTTGATCCCGGTGAACAGCAGGAATGCGCCGAAGACATACAGCAGCCATTCGAACTGCGTAATCAGCCAGCTTCCGGCGAAGATCATAATCGTACGCAGGATAATCGCACCCAGCACGCCGTACACCAGCACGCGACGCTGCAGGGCCGCAGGCACGGCAAAGTAGCTGAACAGCATCAGCCAGACGAAGACGTTATCGACCGCCAGGGCTTTTTCAATCAGATAGCCGGTGAGGAACGCGAGCGCCTGAGGATCGGCAACCGCGCGGCCTTCCGTTGAGGCCAGGTACCACCAGAAGGCAGCACAGAAGAGCAGGGAGAGGGTGACCCACACCAGTGACCAGGCCGCAGCCTGTTTCATGGTCATGCCATGTGCGCCGCGACGCCCCTGCAAAAAGAGGTCGATCGCCAGCATGATGAGCACGACAACCGCGAATCCGCCCCACAACATGGGAGTGCCGACAGAATGCATACTATTTTCCTTACACATAAAAAACAAAAACGGCCATGGTCAGAAGACGATAGCCGTTAGCTTTTTATGCATAGACCTCGCCTTCCGGCAAGGTCTCACTTACAACCAAAAAGACGGGCTTTTTGGTTGCCCGGCGACCGGATGCGGTTTTGCACGCATCGTAATGACGATCCACCGGCAAGGAAGTTACTCCCCTTTGCAGGTAACAAAATATGTCAGACCAGTGATTTCGTCAATGGTCTGCACCGTTTCATTACACAGCTTTACGCGATAGCTTCTGCGCCCACGCCATCTGCAGGGAAGACCACGCCGGTTTGACGGCGGATCTCGGTTTGCAGTTTCGCCGTGGTGCGGCTGACCGCCAGCCCAGGGTGATTCACTTCGTTGTCTTCCACCAGACGGGCGAAGACCTCTGCCTCATAGAGCATAGTGTTAATATGCTGAGGCTGCGTCAGCTCCTGCGCTTTGCCGCCGCGTGGGACAATGCTCAGCTTCTGACACTCGGAAATCTTCTCGATAACCAGTGAGCCCGCTTCGCCCTGAATTTCGCTGGGCAGAACGGAATCGCTCACCTTGGAGTGCTGCAGCGTAACGCTGAAATCACCGTAATCCAGCACCACGATGCCGTGCGCATCCACACCGCTTTCCAGCAGGCTGGCCGTGGCGGTGACGCCGTGCGGCTCGCCCCACAGCGCCACGGCAGAGGCCAGACAGTAAAAACCGATGTCCATAATCGAGCCGTTAGAGAAGGCCGGGTTAAAGGTGTTCGGGTTTTCACCGTCCAGATAACGCTGATAGCGCGACGAGTACTGGCAGTAATTAATAAACGCTTTACGCACTTTGCCAATCTTCGGCAGAGACTGCTGTAACAGCAGGAAGTTTGGCAGGCTGGCGGTTTTGAACGCTTCGAACAGTACCACCTGATTGTCGCGGGCAAGCTGAATCGCGGCTTCCACTTCCTGAATGTTCGAGGCCAGCGGCTTCTCGCAAATCACATGTTTTTTATGGCTAAGAAACAGCGACGTTTGCGGAAAGTGCAGGGAGTTTGGGCTGGCGATGTAGACCGCGTCAATGGCGTCACTTTGCGCCATCTCATCGAGCGACGTGAACAGATGTTCAACCAGATAGTCGTTCGCGAAACTCTGCGCCTGCTCCAGGCTGCGGGAATAGACTGCGGTGAGCTTAAATTTGCCGGTTTCATGGGCGGCGTCGACGAACTGGCGGGTGATCCAGTTCGTGCCAATAACTGCGAAACGTATCATAAACGTTTACGTACTCCGTAGCAGGGAACCTTTAGCCACTGTAGCACGTGATTATTGCAAAACCAGTGCGCTACTGCGCATTACTCTTTAACGATAAATGCGTAAGCCATAAACGGGTATCGAACTCCAGCTGGTGGTACTGCGGCTCCATATGGCAGCACAGGGAGTAGAAGGCCTTGTCGTGCTCTTTTTCCTTCAGGTGTGCCAGCTCATGCACCACGATCATCCGCAAGAACGCTTCCGGCGCGTGACGAAACACGGTAGCAACGCGGATCTCCGCTTTCGCTTTGAGCTTGCCGCCCTGAACACGGGAAACGGCAGTGTGCAGGCCGAGCGCGTTTTTCAGCACATGGATCTTGTTGTCGTACATCACCTTATTGATGGGTGGCGCGCTCTTCAGATAGGTGTTTTTCAGATCCTGGGTATACTGCCAGAGCGCCTTATCGGTCGCGAAGTCATGTGTACCCGGATAGCGTTTTTCCAGCACCGCGCCCAGCTTTTGCTCGGCAATTAAGCTGCGAACCTGAGAAAGTAAGTTCTCCGGGTAGCCCTGGAGATAAGTTAGTTGGTTCATCAACGCCCCAATTTGACAATAAAACGGGTATACTCACGCACCCTTTTCAGGGATAACGCCGAAATTTTACCATTCAGGAGGGCCGATGAGCCACTTAGACAACGGTTTCCGTTCACTCAACCTAAAACGTTTCCCGGAAACGGACGACGTTAACCCGCTTCAGGCGTGGGAAGCGGCGGATGAATATCTGCTGCAACAGTTGGATGACACTGAAATCAGCGGCCCGGTTTTGATCCTGAATGACGCGTTTGGCGCGCTGGCCTGTGCTCTGGCAGCACACACGCCTTACAGCATCGGTGATTCCTACTTGAGCGAGCTGGCGACGCGGGAAAACCTGCGCCACAACGACATCGACGAATCCAGCGTTAAGTTCCTCGACAGCACCGCGGACTACCCGCAGGCGCCGGGCGTGGTGCTGATCAAAGTGCCGAAAACAATGGCGCTGCTGGAACAACAATTGCGCGCACTGCGCAACGTCGTAACCCCACAAACGCGTATTATCGCGGGGGCCAAGGCGCGTGATATCCATACCTCAACGCTGGAACTGTTCGAGAAAGTGCTCGGCCCAACCACCACGACGCTGGCCTGGAAAAAAGCGCGCCTCATTAACTGTACTTTCAGTGCCCCCGAACTGGACGACGCGCCAGAAACCCTGAGCTGGACGCTGGAAGGCACTGACTGGACAATCCACAACCACGCGAACGTCTTCTCCCGCACCGGCCTTGATATCGGGGCGCGTTTCTTTATTGAAAATCTGCCGGATAACCTGGAAGGCGAAATCGTCGATCTGGGCTGTGGTAACGGTGTGATTGGCCTGACGCTGCTGGCGAAGAACCCTGAAGCGAGCGTTGTATTTAGTGATGAGTCGCCGATGGCGGTGGCCTCCAGTCGTCTGAACGTTGAAACCAACATGCCGGACGCGCTGGATCGCTGCGAGTTTATGATTAATAACGCGCTGTCGGGCGTTGAGCCGTTCCGCTTTAATGCCGTGTTCTGTAATCCCCCGTTCCACCAGAAACACGCCCTGACGGATAACGTCGCCTGGGAGATGTTCCACCATGCACGCCGCTGCCTGAAAATTAACGGCGAGCTGTATATCGTGGCGAACCGTCACCTGGACTACTTCCACAAGCTGAAGAAGATCTTCGGTAACTGCACCACGGTTGCCACCAACAACAAGTTCGTGGTGCTGAAATCCGTCAAGCTGGGTCGCCGCCGCTAACGCGGGGCGCTGAGTTTACACCGGCCTGCCTCGCGTGCAGGCCCGGTGAGCGTTGCGTCACTCAGAGACTCAAGGCCAGCGTTGTGCCCTGCGCAATGGCGCGTCGCGCATCCAGCTCCATCGCCACGTCGCATCCGCCGATCTGGTGTACCGTTTTTCCCGCCTCACGCAGCGGATCCACCAGATCGCGCTTCGGCTCCTGACCCGCACACAAAATCACATGATCCACCTGCAGCAGCTGCGGCTCACCGCCGATCAGCACGTGCAGCCCCGCGTCATCGATCTTCTGATAGCTCACCGACGGTATCATCTTCACCCCGCGAGAGAGCAGGGTTGCGCGATGGATCCAGCCCGTGGTTTTGCCCAGGCCTTCACCGGGTTTGCTGGCTTTACGCTGCAGCATGACGATCTGACGCGGGCTTTTCGGCAGCTGTGGTCCTTCCGGCCGCAAGCCGCCGGACTGGTTAAGGCTGGTGTCGATACCCCATTCCACGCAGAAGTCGGCAATGTTCTGGCTGGTGGGTTCGCCGGGCTGACTTAAGTACATCGCGGTATCGAATCCGATCCCGCCGCAGCCGATGATCGCCACTTTTGCCCCCACCGGCGCTTTGTCACGCAAAACGTCCAGATAGCTCAGGACTTTCGGATGATCGATGCCCTCGATCGCAGGCCTGCGTGGTGCGATCCCGCTCGCCAGGATCACCTCATCGTAATCCATTACATCCGCCGGATTTACAAACTGGTTGAGGCGCAGATCCACGCCCGTCAGGTCGATCATTCGGCGGTAATAGCGCAGGGTTTCGTAAAATTCTTCTTTGCCCGGGATCTGTTTGGCGATATTGAACTGCCCGCCAATCTCAGCGGCGGCATCGAACAACGTCACGCTGTGGCCGCGCGAGGCGGCATTCACCGCAAACGCCAGACCCGCCGGGCCGGCACCGACCACGGCCAGGCTTTTTTTATGCACCGCCGGGAAAATCGGCATTTTGGTTTCGTGGCAGGCGCGGGGGTTGACCAGACACGAAGTGACCTTGCCAACAAAAATCTGATCCAGACAGGCCTGATTACAGCCGATGCAGGTGTTAATCTCATCTGCACGCCCGCTCTGCGCTTTGGAAAGCAGCTCGGCATCTGCAAGGAACGGACGTGCCATGGAGACCATGTCGGCATCCCCGGCGGCGATCACATTTTCCGCCACCTGCGGGTCGTTAATGCGGTTAGTGGTCACCAGCGGGACAGACACTTTCCCTTTCAGCTTGCGCGTGACCCAGCTGAACGCCGCGCGTGGCACCGGCGTGGCGATGGTCGGAATACGCGCCTCGTGCCAGCCGATACCGGTATTGATGATGGTCGCGCCGGCGGCTTCAATCGCCTGCGCCAGCTGCACGGTTTCGTCGAACGTCCCGCCGCCTTCCACCAGGTCGAGCATCGACAGGCGGTAGATAATAATAAAATCCGCCCCGGCACGTTCACGCACGGCGCGCACCACTTCCACTGCAAAGCGCATGCGGCGCGCGTAGTCGCCACCCCACTCATCGTCGCGCTGGTTAGTGCGGGCCGCGAGGAATTCGTTGATCAGGTAGCCTTCCGAGCCCATCACCTCAACACCGTCATAGCCCGCTTCACGCGCCAGTGCCGCACAGCGGGCGAAGTCGTCAATCAGCGTCAGGATCTCATCGTGGCTGAGGGCATGGGGCGTAAAGCGGTTAATCGGGGCCTGAATGGCCGACGGTGCGACCAGATTCGGTTGATAGCTGTAACGCCCGGTGTGCAGGATCTGCAGGGCAATTTTCCCGCCCTCCCGGTGAACGGCGTCAGTGACCACGCGATGATGCGGCAGCTGGCTGGCGTCGTTCAGCACCGCACCGCCTTCCATCCCCACGCCAGAAGGCGCAGGGGCCACCCCGCCGGTAACAATCAGCGCCACCCCGTGACGTGCACGCTCGGCATAGAAGGCCGCCAGACGTTCGGCCCCGTCCGGATGTTCTTCAAGCCCGGTATGCATTGAGCCCATCAGCACGCGGTTTTTAAGGGTGGTGAACCCCAGATCGAGGGGGGCAAATAACGACGGGTAGTGGCTCATAGTCTCTTCCAGTGTAAAATTATTGTTATGTGGTCGGATGAGTTACTAATTTAGCCAGCGATGAGTAAAAGGGAAAAGGGGAATGCGGCGATTGTGATGGGATTCAAATATTGGTGTGGCCTGATGCCCTCTCCCTGAGGGAGAGGGGGCGTTATAGCTCTCAGGGAGAGGGGGCACGTACTAAGCCCGGTGCCTGCCACATCGATGTCGTCAGTCCGCTGTCCACCAGCCCAAGCTGGTCGGCATAAACGGCCTGCCACTTCTGCATCATACCGTCATACAGCTCCCGGTGCGCCGGGTTCGGCGTGAACTCGCGGCTCCATTTCACCAGCCGTTCGCCTGTCGCCGCCATATCCGAAAACAGCCCGGCTCCCGTTCCGGCAGCAATCGCACAGCCCAGCGCTGTCGCCTCTTTCACTTGCGGGACGCGCACCGGCAGACCGGTCACGTCGCTTAAAATCTGGCTCCACAACGCACCTTTCGAGCCACCGCCTGCAAACACCAGACCGTCGAACGTTACCCCTGAGAACCGTGAGATCTGCGTCAGGTTACACGCCGAGACAATCGCCGCGTTCTCTTCCAGCGCACGGAACAGCGTGGCTTTGTTGCATTTTTCCGGGTCGATGGAGAGGTTAATAAACGACGGCGCGGCGTGATACCACTGCTTGAAGTGCATAGCATCTGAGAAGATCGGCATCACACCGTGTGAACCGGCAGGCACGCGGCTGGCCATCTCCTCAAGCAGGGAGTAAGTGTCCATTCCCATCCGCTCCGCGATGAGTTTCTCTTCCGCGCAGAAGGCGTCACGGAACCAGCGCATGGTCAGGCCGGTAAAGAAGCTGATCGACTCCGCCTGCGCCATGCCGGGGATCACATGCGGATTCACGCGGATGTTCATCTCCGGGTCGGTGCGTACCTGCGGCAGGTTGACCACCTGCTGCCAGAAGGTACCACCCAGCACGGCCGTTTGCCCGGCCCGCACGACGCCTAACCCAAGACAGCCAAGCTGCACGTCGCCACCGCCCATCACCACCGGCGTGCCTTCGCGCAGGCCGCTCTGCTGTGCGGCATCTTTGGTGATCGCACCGAGCACGGTGCCGGTCTCCTTCACCGGAGAGAGGATATCGGCACGCAGCCCGGCCATGTCGAGCAGCGCCGGACGCCAGTCGCGGGAGAAGAGATCCAGCATACCGGTAGTCCCGGCATTGGACGGATCAACGGCCAGCTCGCCGGACAGTTTTGCCGCCAGCCAGTCGCTTATCATGGTGATCGTGGCGGCTTTGCGGTAGATGTCCGGACGATGGTGCGCCAGCCACAGCAGGCGCGGCATGGCGCTCAGGGCCAGGGTCTGGCCGGAGACGTCATACACTTCGGATTCAAAACGGTAGTCGTGAATCTCTTTGAGTTCGGCTACCTCGCGGCTGGCGCGGGCATCGACGTTGGCGCACGCCCAGATGGCGTCGCCGTTGCGGTCATACAGCACGATCCCCTCGCGCATTGAGCAGCAGGCCACGGACTGGATATCCGCTGCGCTCAGGCGGGCGCGCTCCAGCGCCTGATGAATACACTGGCAGGTGAGCCGCCAGTTAATGTCGAGATCAAACTCCATCGAGCCCGGCACATTCTCCACGCTCAGGTGTTTCCACTCGGCCTGGCCAACGGCAACCTGGTTGCCCTGCAAATCGAAAATTACGGCGCGAACGCTGCCTGTCCCTGCATCTAACGCTAAAAGGTAACTCATGAGCATGCCTCGTGTCAGGCGCAGGACAGGCTCTTAGCTCGCCAGAGCCAGCACCGCGCGGGCTGTCGTCTCCTCCGTCACCAGGCCATTAATACGGCGGCCTTTGAGTGCGGCATAAATCGCATCGGCTTTCTCTTCACCTCCGGCCACGCCAACGATGGTGGGCAACTGCGCCAGTTCATCGAGCGTGACGCCCAGCAATTCCCGGTGGATCTCCAGCTCGTGCACGCATTCCCCTTCGGCGTTCAGGAAATAGCCGAGGATATCGCCTACCGCCCCTTTGCGGGCGTACATCAGCTGTTCACCTTCGCTGATATAGCCGGAGCGCAATATGGTGGCGTCCCGGCGCTGGTTCACCGAACCAATGCCTACCACCGCCACATCGGCCGCGGCGGCGGCGAGGATCACGTCCCGCACGCTGGATTCACGTTTTAAGATCCCGGCCACTTCGGCGGAGGAAACGCGAAGCGGGGCGGGGATCATGCTGACGCTGCAGGCGGCATCAAGCTGACCGATGCCCGTCATATACGGCCCAACGCCGCCGGAGAGCGTCACCAGGCGGATCTGCTGCGAGCTGATAAAACCGCTTAAGTGCTGCAGGCTGCTCATGGTGGTTTCACCAAATCCCACCGCCAGCAGCTGGCCGGGCTCCAGCACGCCCATCAGCGATTGCGCTGCGCCAATGCCCAGCCGGACATTCATGGGCGGGGTATTCAGGGCCGGCAACACGCGAACCAGCTTGAGCCCGAAGCGCTGCTGCAGCTCGGTTTCCAGCGCCAGACACCCTTCATAGCGGGAGTTGATCTGCACGCGGATCACCCCGGACTGGCGTCCTTTCTCCAGCAGACGCGAGATCTTCAGGCGCGGCAGTCCGAGCCGCTCGCCGATGTCGTTCTGGGTTAATCCGTCGTGGTAGTAGCACCAGGCGACGCGGGCAACCAGTTCTTCTTCCGCCAGCGCCAGCCCGGCAAAACGACCTTCTTCCGCAGTGCGTTTATCGCTCATAATTGAACTCTTATAAAAATTTAGATCATATGTTCGTGATCGCGCAGAAAGAAAGTGTGAACCACGCGACAAAACAGATCTTTTAGATTGATTTGTGTCTGTGTGGATCTTAATCGATAAATTTGTGATCCCTGCACGGTTCTAAATATAGTTCACCGTCTACGCTTTTGAACATTATTAAATCTAAAAATCATTTGTTCAATAGCGGAGCGATAATGACGCCACTTATCGAAGCACGTGATATCAGCAAGCAGTTCTCCGGCGTACCGGTCCTGAAAGGTATTCATTTCACGCTGCTTGCGGGTCAGGTGCATGCGCTGATGGGCGGTAACGGCGCGGGAAAATCGACGCTGATGAAAATCATCGCCGGGGTGGAAACGCCGGACAGCGGTGAACTTTCGGTTGACGGCCACGCGTTTGCGCGGCTTTCGCCCGCGCAGGCCCACAGGCTGGGGATTTATCTGGTGCCGCAGGAACCCCTGCTTTTCCCCAATCTGACGGTGCGGGAAAACATCCTTTTCCGCCTGCCGCGTGAGGCCGGTATGGGGGTACGGCTGGCGGAGAAACTCCAGCAGCTGCAGTGTCAGCTCAATCTTGATGCCACCGCCAGCACCCTTGAAGTGGCGGATCAACAGATGGTGGAGATCCTACGTGGCCTGATGCGTAACGCGAAGATCCTGATCCTTGATGAACCCACGGCGTCGCTCACCCCGGGGGAAACCGAACGGCTGTTCCGCCAGATCCGCGCGTTGCAGGCGCTGGGCGTCGGCATTGTTTTTATCTCGCACAAATTACCGGAGATCCGCCAGCTGGCGAGCCACGTCTCGGTAATGCGCGACGGCGCGATCGTGCTCAGCGGTGAAACTGCACAGTTCGACGATAACGCCCTGATTGCGGCCATGACGCCGGTGAGCCGCGAAAAAGGATTAAGTGATGCGCAAAAACTGTGGCTGGCACTGCCGGGCAATCGCCGCACGCAGCCGCAGGATTTCCCGGTGCTGCGGGTGGAAGAGCTTACCGGTGAGGGGTTTATCGATCTCAGCATGGAAATCTATGCCGGGGAAATAGTTGGCCTCGCCGGGCTGGTCGGCTCCGGGCGCACCGAGTTTGCGGAAACGCTGTATGGGCTGCGCCCGGTGCGCGGCGGGCGAGTCTGGCTGGAAAATCAGGAAATAACCGGCGAACCCGTGGCGGCACGGCTGGAGAAAGGGCTGGTCTACCTGCCAGAGGACCGACAGGTTTCCGGCTTGTTCCTGGATGCGCCGATTCGCTGGAACACCGTGGCGCTGAATGAGCCCTCGGTCTGGCAGCAGCGCAAACGGGAGTCGGCGGTGGTGGAGCGCTATCACCGGGCGCTGGGGATCAAGCTTAACCATGCGGATCAAACCGTGCGCACGCTCTCCGGCGGCAACCAGCAGAAGGTGTTGCTGGCGCGCTGTCTGGAGGCGAATCCGCTGCTGTTGATCGTCGATGAACCGACACGCGGAGTGGATGTGTCGGCGCGGGCTGATATCTATCAGCTCATCAAAAGCGTGGCGGCGCAGAACGTGGCGGTGCTGATGATCTCAAGCGATCTGGATGAGTTCCCCGGGCTTGCCGATCGCGTGCTGGTGATGCACCAGGGCGTGCTCAGCGGCGAGTTGTCCCGGCACGCGGTCAGTCTCGACAGAATGATGGCGCTGGCATTCGGAGGGCAGTCATGAAGACCTTACTGAAAAATCGCGAACTGAGTGCGTTCATCGCCATTCTGGCGTTGTTCGCGGTGCTGGTGGGGCTCAATCCGGCCTATTTCAGCCTGCAAACGCTGGGGATGATCTTCGCCAGTTCGCAAATCCTGATCCTGCTGGCGCTCGGCGCCGCGCTGGTGATGTTGACCCGCAATATTGATGTTTCCGTCGGCTCTACCGTCGGGCTGTCTGCCATTGCCGTGGGGGTGGCTCTGAACAGCGGCTACACCCTGCCGGTATCGATCCTCTTTGCGCTGTCGATTGGCGCACTGGCGGGAGCATTTAACGGTTTTCTGGTGGTGGGGCTGCGTATTCCGGCAATTGTGGCCACCCTCGGCACGCTGGGTCTCTATCGCGGGGCGATGCTGCTGTGGACGGGAGGAAAGTGGATTGAAGGGCTACCGCCGAGCCTGAAATCGCTCTCTGAACCTGCCGCTATGGGTATTTCACCGCTCGGAATGGGCGTGGTGTTTTTAGCCGCGGTCGGCGCATGGACGTTGTCGCGCACCGCCTTCGGACGCGATTTCTACGCCGTGGGCGACAACCTTGCCGCCGCACGCCAGCTGGGCGTGGCGGTGAACCGCACGCGAATGATCGCTTTTACGCTGAACGGCATGCTGGCCGCGTGTGCGGGGATTGTCTTCGCTTCGCAGATTGGCTTTGTACCAAACCAGACCGGCAGCGGGCTGGAGATGAAAGCCATTGCCGCCTGCGTACTCGGGGGGATCTCTCTGCTGGGCGGTACCGGGACGCTTATTGGCGCCTTACTGGGGGCTTTTTTCCTGACTCAAATCGACACCGTGCTGGTGCTGTTCAGGCTGCCCGCGTGGTGGAATGACTTTATCGCCGGGCTGGTGTTGCTCGGTGTGCTGGTGCTCGACGGGCGCTTGCGCCAGGCGCTGGCCCGGCATCAACGGGCACTTAAGTACAGCCGCTTCCAGCCCGGTAACAAAGGGGGGAAGCATGTCACCCCGTTTACGAAACACAAAAAAGAGGTGGCGTAAATGAAGCTTAACTGGGAAAGCGCGCTGCTGATATTACTGGTGCTGGAAATCCTGCTCTTTGGGGCCATCAATCCGCGCATGCTCGATATCAACATGCTGCTGTTCAGCACCAGTGATTTTATCTGCATTGGCATTGTGGCGCTGCCGCTCACCCTGGTGATCATCAGCGGCGGCATTGATATTTCTCTCGGTTCGACCATCGGCCTGTGTGCCATCGCGTTGGGGGTGATGATGCAGGCGGGCTGGCCGATGGCGCTGGCCATACCGTTGACGCTGCTGCTCGGCCTGCTGTGCGGTCTGGTCAACGCTGCGCTGATCCACTACACCGGCATCAGCCCGCTGGTTATCACCCTCGGCACGCTCTATCTCTACGGCGGCGGCGCACTGCTGCTCTCCGGCATGGCGGGGGCGACCGGTTACGAAGGTATCGGTGGCTTCCCGGACAGCTTTACCGCGTTCGCTAATCTCACGTTCCTGGGGTTGCCAATCCCGCTGGTGCTGTTCGCCGTGATTACCGTCTTCTTCTGGCTGATTACCCATCGCGGACGCTTTGGCCGCCATCTGTTTTTGATTGGACAGAACCCGCGCGCGGCGCGCTATGCGGCGCTCTCGGTCAACGGGATGCCCTACGCCCTGTATGGCCTGGTGGGCGTCGCTTCGGCCATTGCTGCGCTGGTAATGGTCTCCTATTTCGGTTCGGCGCGTTCGGATTTGGGACGCGATTTACTGATGCCTGCACTGACCGCAGCGGTCCTCGGGGGCGCCAATATCTATGGCGGTTCGGGGTCGGTAATCGGTACGGCCCTGGCGGCGTTGCTGGTGGGGTATCTGCAGCAGGGTTTACAGATGGTCGGCATCCCCAACCAGGTGTCGAGCGCGCTGTCAGGGGCGCTGTTGGTTGTGGTGGTGATGGGACGTTCACTGAGTTTGCACCGTGAATGGGTGCGCTCTCTCCTCACAAAACATACCCGGAGCGTAAGATGAAAACAAAACTGATAGTCCTGGCGATGGCACTCAGCTTCGCGTCGGCACAGGCCGCGGACCGCATCGCCTTTATCCCCAAGCTGGTGGGCGTTGGCTTCTTTACCAGCGGCGGCAATGGCGCGAAAGAGGCGGGTAAAGATCTCGGCGTGGACGTCACCTACGACGGCCCGACCGAGCCCAGCGTCTCAGGCCAGGTGCAGCTCATCAATAACTTCGTTAATCAGGGCTATAACGCCATTATCGTTTCGGCGGTGTCGCCGGATGGCCTCTGCCCGGCGCTGAAGCGCGCGATGCAGCGTGGCGTCAAAGTACTGACCTGGGACTCCGACACCAAACCGGAATGCCGCAGCATCTACATCAACCAGGGCACCCCGGCGCAGCTCGGCGGCCTGCTGGTCGACATGGCCGGTAAACAGGTCACCAAACCGAATGCCAAAGTGGCGTTCTTTTACTCCAGCCCGACCGTTACCGACCAGAACCAGTGGGTGAAAGAGGCGAAGGCCAAAATCGAGAAAGATCATCCGCAGTGGCAGGTCGTGACCACGCAGTTTGGCTATAACGATGCCACCAAATCGCTACAAACCGCCGAGGGGATCTTAAAAGCGTATCCGGATCTGGATGCGATCATCGCTCCGGATGCCAACGCCCTGCCGGCGGCGGCGCAGGCGGCGGAAAACCTGAAGCGAGAAGGGGTGGCGATTGTCGGCTTCAGCACGCCTAACGTGATGCGTCCGTACGTAGAGCGCGGCACGGTGAAAGCCTTCGGCCTGTGGGATGTGGTGCAACAGGGCAAAATTGCGGTCAATGTCGCCGATCGGTTGTTGAAAAAAGGCGATCTTAACGTTGGCGACAGCGTGGACGTGAAAGATATCGGTACGCTGAAGGTCGAGCCGAACAGCGTGCAGGGCTACCAGTATGAAGCGAAGGGCAACGGCATTGTGCTGCTGCCGGAGCGGGTGGTGTTTACCAAAGAGAACATCAACAAATACGATTTCTGACGGGGGAGCAAATGGCTGATTTAGACGACATCAAAGACGGCAAAGATTTTGGCATCGGCACACCGCAGCAGAACGTGCCGTTTACCCTGAAGGGGTGCGGCTCGCTGGACTGGGGAATGCAGTCCAGGCTGGCGCGCATCTTCAACCCAAAAAGCAACCGCACGGTGATGCTGGCCTTTGATCACGGCTATTTCCAGGGACCGACGACCGGCCTTGAGCGTATCGATCTCTCTATCGCCCCGCTGTTTGGGGAAACCGACGTGCTGATGTGCACCCGCGGTATTTTGCGCAGCCAGGTGCCTGTCGCCACCAATAAACCCGTCGTGTTGCGCGCCTCCGGCGGCAATTCGATTTTAGGGGAACTTTCCAACGAGTGCGTGGCGGTGGCGATGGAAGATGCGCTGCGCCTGAACGTCTGCGCGGTGGCGGCGCAGGTGTACATCGGCAGTGAATTTGAACATCAGTCGATCAACAACATCATCAAACTGGTGGATGCCGGTGCGCGCTATGGCATGCCGACCCTGGCGGTAACGGGCGTTGGCAAAGAGATGGCGCGCGACGCGCGGTATTTCTCGCTTGCCAGCCGTATCGCGGCCGAGATGGGGGCGCAGTTCGTCAAAACCTATTATGTCGACGAAGGGTTTGAAAAAGTAACCGCCAGCTGCCCGGTGCCGATCGTGATTGCAGGAGGCAAAAAGCTGCCGGAGCACGACGCGCTGGAGATGTGCTGGCGGGCGATTGACCAGGGGGCGTCCGGGGTGGACATGGGCCGCAATATCTTCCAGTCCAGCGCCCCGCTGGCCATGCTGAAAGCGGTTAAAAAAGTGGTACATGAGAACATGAGCGCGCGGGACGCGTTCCAGTTCTGGCAGGAAGAGAAACAGGGAGAAGCAAAATGAACGTGACATTAGTGGAAATCAACATCAAACCCGAGCGGGTCGATGAGTTTCTGGAGGTGTTTCGCGCTAACCACGAAGGGGCGATTCAGGAGCCGGGCAATCTGCGCTTTGATGTTTTACAGGATCCGCGCGTGAAAACCCGGTTCTTTATCTACGAGGCCTACAAGGATGAAGAGGCGGTGCTGGCGCACAAGAAAACCCCGCACTATCTGGCCTGCGTGGATAAGCTTGAGGACCTGATGTCAGAGCCGCGCAAAAAACGCAGTTTTGTCGGGTTGTTGCCGGCGTAACAGACCGCCGGGTAGCGCTTACGCTAGCCCGGCGATGCTCAGGCGAGGGCCAGTTCCGCCAGGATCGCCGCCAGCGTTTCGCGCGGTTTCCCGCTCAGCGACGCAAGCGGGAACGGCAGTGCAGGCGCGGCCACTTTCCCTGACATTTCTGCTGCTGCGGCCATCACCCGCAAACTGCCGTACTGGCGGAACAGCGCCCACAGCGGTGCCAGCCGGTCAGAGGCTGCGGTGTCTTTGGCTCGTGCAATCGCCAGTGCCGTCTGCGGATACAGCCCTGCGATAACCGAATACCAGACATCAAACCCGGCCTGCAGGGCTGACGCCGCCCGCCAGTCGCCGCTGATGCCCAGGGTGACGTTTTCAGGAAGACGGGCGCGCATGTGGGCGATATCGTACGGTATGCGCCCGAGCTTGACGGATTTGACGTTCGGTAGCGCCGCCACGGCATACAGCAAATCGTCGTTAAACTCGAACCCGGTGGTGGCCGGGTTGTCGTAAATGCACAGCGGAACAGAGATCCGGTGGGTCACCGTCTCATACAGGGTAAACACTTCCTCTGCCGTCAGGCGCTGGTACGACACGGGGGCCAGTAACACCCCGCGGGCGCCGGCACTTTGCGCCTCATCCGCCAGACGGAGAATATCGTCGAGGCGAAGCGCGCCAATACTTACGCTCACCGGAATGTTGTCGGCATGCGCCACGGCGCAACGGGTGATATGCGTGCGCTCTTCAGGCATCAGATACGCGTAACTGCCCGTCGAACCGAGGATCCCCAGCGAATCGACACCGGCATCCACCAGCGGGCGCAGCAACTGCACAAACGCCTGCTCATCAAATTTCCCCTCTAGCAATGGCGTCAGAGGGAATGCGCTTAACCCGTGAAACATCCGCTTATCCTTTTAGAGTTCAATCAGTTGAAGGTGAGCAGTGGAGCCCGGCATCAGCCGCTGCAGGTTGCTGACTAACTCATCGCCAGCCTCCTGCAACGCCGATAACGGCATCGACGGCAGACTTTCGAGAATAAACCACATGTGTTGCGCCTGGCTATCGAGACGTGTACGCACGCCCTGGCGCCAGTTCCAGCGACGGCAGGTGACGCCGATATCATCGCGCCAGATAACTTCGCCCGCATCCGGGTATTCGATAACCGGCTGGCCCTCTTTCAGGGTATCAAACGGTTCATTACCTTCGGCAAGCGTCAGACGCGGTGCGCCTGCATAAGCGGCAAGGTTCTCACCCCCGACGGGAATGGCGTAACGAATGCTGATGGCATTGTAAATATCGACCACTGGATCGAGCGGGGGCAGCGCGCCCTCTTTCAGCACTCGCTTACGCAGGGCCGATGCCGAGCAGGGCGTGCGTTTCGGTTTCGTACCAAACGCTCTGAACACGTCATCCCAGGCGCTGAGGTGCGCTTCCGCCCAGGCGACATCATCAGTGAGGACCTGCTGGCAGGCCTGTGCCAGCGCGGCAGAGGCCACGTCCGGCTGGGTTATCGGGGCGGCTTCAACCAGAATGCTCAGCGCCCGAAAGCCGGGGGCAATCCCGGTAAGACGCGGGTCTATTGACGGCGTAACGAGAGACATAAATAATCCTGTATTGACTGTTTTATACTATGGTAGTGACCAATGACTGATAAAGTCAATATAATGACCGATTCGGGTGCCGATATCGCCCAGGTAAGCCTGGCCGTCGCCACCCGCATTCGCAACTGGCGCAAAGAGAAAAAACTGTCGCTGGATGAGCTTTCACGCCGCGCCAGCGTCAGCAAAGGCATGCTGGTGGAGATTGAAAAAGGGGCGGCGAATCCCAGCATTGCCATTCTCTGCAAGCTGGCTGCCGCGCTGGGCGTTTCGGTGGCGGATATCGTTAACGTCTCCAGCGAGCCGCGGGTGCACGTCATAGAAGAAGCGGCGATCCCGGTTCTGTGGCAGGGCCCACAGGGCGGATATGCCCGGCTGCTCGCGGGCACGTCTGGCCCGGATATGATTGAACTCTGGCAGTGGGTGATGCATCCGGGGGAGCGTTTTACCTCACCGGGGCATCCGGCGGGAACGTTTGAGCTGCTGCATGTCACTGAGGGTGGATTGACCCTGACGGTGGAAGAGACGGTGACGCAGGTGGCGGCAGGCGCTTCGGCGGTGGCGAAAACGGAAGCGGCACACGGCTACGCGAATGAGGGCGAAAATGTGTTGCGGTTTACCATGACGGTGGCGGAGTTTCACCGCTAAAAACGCCCCCTCCGTCAGGAGGGGGAGGGGATATCACGCTTCTTCCACGCTTACCCGCAGGGCTGCCAGCGCTTTACGCGCCGCTTTCAGCACCTGCTCACACTGTTCAACCGTCAGCGTCAGCGGCGGTTCAATGCGAATGGTCTTCGAGTTGTTGAGCGTTCCGGCAACCAGGACCCGCTGGCGGAACATCTCGCTCGCGAAGCTGTAGCCGATTTCGTTGTCGACAAACTCAATGGCCATCAGCAACCCTTTACCCCGCGCATCCTGCACCAGATCCGGATATTCCCGGCCCAGCTGGCGGAAACCGTCCAGCAGCATATCGCCTTTCTGTTCCGCCTGTGCAGGCAGGTTTTGATCCAGCAGCACGTTGATGGTCGCCAGCGCGGCCGCGCAGGCCAGCGGGTTACCGCCAAACGTAGTGGTGTGCAGGAACGGGTTATCGAACAGCACCGAGAAGACCTCTTCGGTCGCCACCGTCGCGCCAATCGGCATCACGCCGCCGCCCAGCGCTTTTGCCAGACAGAGAATGTCCGGCTGGACGTTCTCATGCTCGCAGGCAAACATCTTGCCCGTACGCCCCATCCCGGTTTGGACTTCGTCGAGGATCAGCAGTGCGCCAAACTCATCGCACAACTGACGCACGGCAGGCAGATAGCCCTGCGGGGGCAGGATCACGCCGCCCTCACCCTGAATAGGCTCCAGGATCACCGCTGCCACGTCGTCGCCGGTTTTACGGCATTCGCTCAGCATGGTGCGCATAGCGCTAATGTCACCAAACGGCACGTGGCGGAAGCCCGGCAGCAGCGGCATAAACGGTTTGCGGAAGGTGTATTTGGCGGTAGCCGACAGTGCGCCCAGGGATTTTCCGTGGAACGCGCCGCTGGTGGCGATAAACGTGAATTTGCCGCGCGGCGACTGGTACGCTTTGGCGAGTTTAATCGCCGCTTCGACCGATTCCGTGCCGCTGTTGCTAAAGAAGCTGTACTTCAGTTTGCCGGGCGTTAAGGCCGCGAGCGTTTTCGCGAGCATAGCGCGAAGCGGATCGAGCAGTTCCTGGCTATGGAGAGGTTGTTTCGCAAGTTGATTCTGTACGGCGGAAACCACAACTGGATTACGGTGCCCCACGTTGAAAATTCCAAAACCACCCAGGCAATCTATAAACTCCTGTCCCTGGGTGTCGACAAGCGTATTAAGACTTCCCGCTTGCCACTCTACGGCTCCGTAATCCCCGCCGGCGGTAACAGATTTGCGATACTCCAAAAACCCTGGATTGACATGCTCTTTAAAGTAATCGATGACCTCTCGGTTAAGTTGTTTCATCTCCTCATGATCAAGCGTTCGCTTCTCAATGAGATTCAGTGCGTGCGCGGTACAGGCAAGAGCCGAGGCGCTGGAAGGTAACCTGTTCAAAATGTGCTCCCGGGGATCGCGTATCACATGATACTGGATTAAGTATTGCAGGGTTTACGCCACTTCAGATGCCTTAACGAAAATCAGGATAAACACCAGGTTAACATTGTGTTGCGCAAAATTTAATCATGCCGATATAACCGATACGGGATTTAGCGGTACGGCGGAAAAGGCCTGGGAAGGTGCGATTTAGAGGCCATTGCACTTATAGGGTGCAGACGCTGCGACTTAAGTGGGCGTTAACGCGTCATACTCTGCAGGTAATTTCTCTACGAAAGTATTTGAAATCAATGAATTATAAAATCTCACAAAAAGTGCGGTTTAAGTGAAATCTGCGATCTCTATCAACTTTAACAACTAAAGATAAATTCTTTACCGCCGAAAAAACATTAATCCACAAAATTAACATTCAAATAACCTGCAAGGGATGCTCACGATGTCCGCTCCAACCTTTGTCACCCAGAATGAATATCCTCTGGACGATGACACCACCTTAATGTCGACCACCGATATCCACAGTTACCTGACCCACGCCAACGACACCTTTGTGCAGGTGAGTGGCTATCAGCTTGATGAGCTGATAGGCCAGCCGCACAATCTGGTGCGCCACCCCGATATGCCAAAAGCGGCGTTTGCCGATATGTGGTACACCCTGCAAAAGGGCGAGCCGTGGAGCGGCATTGTCAAAAACCGACGTAAAAATGGCGACCACTACTGGGTGCGCGCCAATGCGGTGCCGATGGTGCGTCACGGGCAGGTGACGGGCTATATGTCGATTCGTACCAAAGCCACGGCAGAAGAGATTGCTGGCGTGGAGCCGCTCTATCGGGCTCTGAATGACGGGCGCTGCAAGAAACGTATACATAAAGGACTGGTGGTAAGGAAAGGCTGGCTGGGGAAACTTCCGGCTATGCCGCTGCGCTGGCGTGTGCGCAGCGTGATGGCGGGGCTGTTTGCGGTGCTGGCTGCCACGCTGGTGGCCACCTCAGCGGGTGCATACTCGCTGGCTGCCGCCGCGGTAGTCATGTTGCTGGGCACGCTGCTGTTCGAGCAGCAGATTGTTCGTCCGATCGAAAACGTGGCGCGTCAGGCGCTGAAAGTCGCCACCGGCGAGCGCAACAGCGTGCAGCACCTGAACCGCAGCGACGAGCTGGGGTTGACCCTGCGTGCGGTAGGGCAACTGGGGCTGATGTGCCGCTGGTTGATTAACGATGTTTCAAGCCAGGTGGTGAGCGTGCGTGATGGCAGCGACAGGCTGGCAAAGGGGAATGAAGATCTGAACGATCGGACGCGTCAGACCGTGGCCAATGTGCAGCAGACCGTGGCGACAATGAACCAGATGGCCGCCTCCGTGCAGAGTAATTCAGAAACCGCCGCCGAAGTGGACAAGCTGTCAGTGGCCGCCAGCAGCGCGGCGACCAAAGGCGGAAACGCGATGCAGACGGTGGTGAAAACCATGGATGACATCGCGGATAGCACGCAGCGGATTGGCTCGATTACCTCCCTTATTAACGACATCGCGTTTCAGACCAATATTCTGGCGCTGAATGCGGCGGTGGAGGCGGCAAGAGCCGGTGAGCAGGGGAAAGGCTTTGCGGTTGTCGCCGGCGAAGTGCGCCATCTCGCCAGCCGTAGCGCCAGTGCAGCCAACGATATTCGCAAGCTGATTGATGCCAGCGCCAGCAAGGTGCAGTCCGGCTCTGATCAGGTTCATGCCGCCGGCCGTACAATGGATGATATCGTCGAGCAGGTGAAAAACGTGACGCAGCTTATCGCGCAGATCAGCCACTCGACCTCTGAACAGGCTACCGGCTTGTCAGAGCTCACCCGTGCGGTGGCCGAGCTGGACAGCATCACGCAGAAAAATGCCGATCTGGTTGAGGAAAGTGCCCACATATCCGCAATGGTGAAGCATCGCGCCGGGCGTCTTAAGGATGCGGTAACCGTGCTCCATTGAGCCAGTAAGGTTCCAGAAAGCCGTTTATTTCATCAGGAATAAGCGGCTTTATTTTTTCTGAATGTAATTATTAATGTCTTTTGTTGTTAACTTTATATTAAATAACTAAAGAAAGCACATCAGATATTTACCCCAGCCTAAGTCCGTTTTCCCCGATGCTATTTTGAAAATGCCTCATCAGAGGGTGGTGTAACGATCGATTTACGGATATTAATAGCCTACACCTATCCATTGTTGTGGTTATGAAATAAAAAAACGATCAAAGTCATAAAGTTAGCGGTTTCGTTACCGATAACGGTGATCGTCTGAGAAATAATCACATCGATGGAGAAAATATGTTCTTACATGACGTAAAGATCGGCACGAAATTATTTCTGGCGTTTGGATTCTTTATTGTCCTGATGGTGGTCAGTGCGAGTTTATCCTTGCTAAGCCTGAACCGGGCGAACAACGGAATGCAATCCATCATTACCCGTGATTATCCGACCACGGTAAAAGCGAACCAGTTAATCGACAACTTCCAGGAATTTATTGGCACTCAGCAGCTGATGTTACTGGATGAACAGGGAACGTATACAGCGCAGTCACAGCAGCGTCTTAAAGCGATCAGCGAACAGATTACGGTGATCCTCGGCGAGCTGAATACTGCGCTGCAGGATCCTGAATCACAGCGGGTTCTTGCTGAGATACGCGGCGTGCGTCAGCAGTATCTGGACTCGCGTTATCGCATTTTGCAGGCGGTGCAGAATAACGATAGGGCGGGCGCTATTCAGGAGATGATGACCAACACCCTGAAGCTACAGCAGGCCTATAAAGCCAACGTGCAGGCGTTGATCGCGATTCAGAACCAGGAAATGCAAAGCGCAGGAGTGCAGGTCGAGGGCGATTTCAAATCGAATCGCCTGCTGCTGATCCTGATCACGCTCTTTAGCGTCGCGACCGGCAGCCTGATTGGCTGGTTTATCGTGCGCTCAATCACGCGTCCGCTGGGCCAGGCGGTGGATTTTGCAAAAGCCATTGCTGAAGGCGATCTGACCGGCAGCATCACGCCGCACGGTAAAGACGAAACCGGCCTGCTGCTGCATGCGCTGATGGAGATGAAAACGCGTCTGCTGGGCATTGTGCAGCAGGTCCAGACCGGTTCGGAGAATATCTCGAGTGCCGCCGCGCAGATTGTCGCGGGGAACCAGGATCTTGCCGCGCGCACCGAAGAGCAGGCCAGCTCTGTTGAACAGACCGCCGCCTCGATGGAGCAGATCACGGCGACGGTAAAAAACACCGCCTCACACACCGGAGAAGCAACTCACCTCTCGGCGGACGCTGCCATGGTGGTCAAAAACAACGGCGAGATGATGAAGCAGGTCACCAGCAAAATGCGCCTGATTAACGATACTTCTAACCGGATGTCCGACATCATCGACCTGATCGATGCCATCGCTTTCCAGACCAACATTCTGGCGCTGAACGCGGCGGTGGAAGCGGCACGTGCGGGCGAGCACGGTCGTGGTTTTGCGGTGGTGGCGGGCGAAGTGCGTCAGCTTGCGCAGAAGAGTGCGTCATCTGCCAGTGAAATTCGTCAGCTGATCGAAAGTTCTACCAGCCAGACGCAGGACGGGATGAACCTGGTCGAGAAAGCGAGCGAGTTGATTAACGGTATGGTCGGCAACGTGGAAGAGATGGACGTCATTCTGCGTGAGATCCGCCAGGCCAGCCATGAGCAGACGGAAGGGATCTCGCAGATTAACAGCGCGATTGGCCTGATTGATGCCACCACGCAGCAGAACTCCGCCCTGGTGGAGGAGTCTGTCGCGGCAGCAGCGTCCCTGAACGAACAGGCGATGCACCTGAAAGACCTTGTCCGCGTCTTCCGCGTGAGCGATCGCGTACTGGCTTAATCCAGCTGGGAGATCTCCAGCGCTGCGCGGTCGATCACGCCGATGATCTGCTTAAGCTGCGCATCGCTGAGTTCGCCCTGGTTCACCTTCAGGTCTAACACCGCTTTGAAGTTATCCAGAGCCCGCTTCATTTGCGGGGTTTTTCTCAGCTGGAAGCCGACGGAGCGCGCTTTAATACGCGCCTGAATTTGCGCCAGCTGCTCCTGATTTTCATCCAGCCACTGCTGACCGGCCACGGTAATCGCAATTCTCTTGCGGCCATTCTCTTCTTCGGTGATGGTGATATAGGTCTGATCCTGAAGGTAATCGAGGGTTGGGTAGATAACGCCAGGGCTTGGGGTGTAGTTCCTCTGCGTCATGTTCTCGATCGCCTTGATCAACTCGTAGCCATGGCTCGCGTTGCGGGTCAGGATATCCAGTATCACCAGACGCAGATCGCCGTGACCAAAAAAGCGTGGTCGGCGTCCGCCGCCGTCGTGTTCGTTTCGCATACTCATCCCTTCAAATTGATATATCTAAACTATATCTTAGATATATTCAGATGCAATCTAAAAGATCTTGCATTCTTTCTGATTAGCAATCATTATCATTTAAAATTAATTTAGATATATCGTATTCACCTGAGAAGGGTCTCACCATGACATCCACCCGTTACCCACAACGTGTTCGTAATGATCTCCGTTTTCGCAAGCTGGACGTGCTTCGCGTTGAGCGTGTCAGCGCAGGTTTCCAGCGCATTGTTTTAGGCGGCGAGGCGCTGGAGGGCTTTAGCTCTCGCGGTTTCGACGACCACACAAAAGTGTTTTTCCCGGCCCCGGGGGCGACCTTTGTACCACCGGTTGTTACCGATGAAGGTATCGACTGGGGCGACGGTGTGCGTCCGCAGGCGCGAGACTATACACCCCTGTACGATGCCGAACGGCATGAGCTGGTGCTCGATTTCTTCATACACGATGGCGGCGTTGCAAGTCACTGGGCGACAGAGGCAAAAGTGGGTGACACGCTCACGATTGGTGGCCCGCGCGGTTCGCTGGTTGTGCCGGAAGATTATGCCTGGCAACTGTACGTGTGCGATGAATCCGGCATGCCCGCGCTGCGTCGTCGCCTGGAAAGCATCGCAACACTGCCGGTTCGCCCGGACATTCATGCGGTGGTGACGGTCCGAGATGCGTCGTATCAGGACTATCTGGCCCATCTGACCGCGTTCAACATCACCTGGGTTGTCGGCCACAGCGAACAGGCGGTGGCCGAGCGTCTGGCGGCGTTGACGGTGCCTGCGGAAGATTATTTTATCTGGCTGACCGGGGAAGGGAAGGTGGTGAAAAACCTGAGCCGTCAGTTTGAAACCGACGCAATCGACCAGCAGCTGGTGCGTGCCAGTGCATACTGGCACGCTAAATAATCAGGCTGCGGACTCCAGCTGCGCTTCGCTCACCTGATGTTCGAGCGAGGCGCGAACGTCGTGCAGCGCCTTCTCCTGCTGGGCAAAGTAGGCTTCCATATTGCTTAGCGACGAGACCAGCAGCCAGGACTCCTCTTTCTCCAGCTCCGCCAGCTCGTTCACTAACGTGTCAATCTGCTCGCGAACCTGCGCCATTTTTTTGCGGATACGTTCCAGATCGTTCAGCCTGTCGCTGGCCATCAGCGGCTCAAAGCCCTGCTGCAGACGTGCCACCAGCGAACGAATGGCTTTAACGTCACCACGCTGTTTGGCCTGGTTGAGTTGCACCATCATCGCGTTGGCTTCTTCTTTCAGATCGTCAGCGACCAGGTCCGGATGGCAGAGCTTGCTCGCCTGACGCCAGAGACGCTTCAGTTCGTTCTGATCTTCCTCGGAGAGGTTCTTACCTTTACGCAGACGCATTTCGGCATCGTGATGCTGCTCGCGGTATTTCTCGTACTCTTCATTGGCCTCGTCGCGCGCCTGACGTGCAGGCTCTTCTTCGCGCGTTAAGCCACTCTCCAGTTCCAGCGCTTCGGCCAGCAGGTTAGCAATCAGATTGCTTTGCTGCTGCAGTTGCTTACGCGCCTCGGCGGCCTGTACGGAATCCGCAGGCAGATCGCGCCAGCGCTGGGTCAGTATCGCCAGCACTTCCACCGCCTGCGCCATATAGCGCTGGCAGCGACGGTAGTCTTCCTCACGTCGACGCGCCTCCGCCTGCTGACGTCGCAGGTTCAGCTCCGCCAGCGTTTTACGCAGGGCGAGGATCTGCTGCATCAGAGGTCCGAGGCGTGAGAAATAGAGATCGTTGAATTCATCGAGCTGTTGCACGCGGGCATTGCGACGGTCAATCAAATCCCTGAGGCGCTCTTCCAGCGCTTTCAGCTCCATCTTGCTGGCCGCCACCTGCGGGTCACGCCATTGCGTCATGGCGCGCTGGCCCTGTAGCCAGGCAGCGATCGCCGCCATGGCAACGGTATAGTTTTTCTGCTCAAGCGCCGCGACGATTGCCTGTAGCTCATCGTCAAACGCTTCATTTTTCAGCCGTGTCAGCTGGCTCTGGATGATGTCGTCGTCTTCCAGCTCAATCGCATTTTTTATGATTTCTAGCCGTTTGATCGGTGTGCTCATGATGCCTTTCGCTTTGGCGCTTAAGTATTTGAGTTAAGGTTAATTGTTGTAAACGCTACAGGAAATAATACACACGGATGATGATCGGCGCGATGGGGGATTTCTTTAGTTTTTAGGGTTTGTGAAGAAGAGTGGCACGAACAGGAAGCCGAAAGGCTGGCGGGGGAGCGTTGGCCCCGGTTCTTGTTCTGCCAGTCCTGAAGGAATACCTAAGGCTGAATGCCCTGCATAGCGAAATCGAATGATGCCATACGTACCATACGACCCGCCATCAGTTCACCTCGCTGTAGATGCCCACCACACGGCCCAGTGTTTTTATCTCATCGATACCGCATTCAAAGGGGACTTTGCCGCCCGCGACGTGGAGTTTTTTCCCCGGCAGCAGGGTTAAATCACGAAGACTGATAGTGCCTTCAATCTCAACCAGCCATAGCCCGTCGGTTAATGACGCCCCTTTTTCAACAAAGTGGAGCTTTGCCTCAGACCGGACTGCGATACCGCGAGTGAGCGGTTTGCTAAAGAGATGTGAATCGATACTCAAAGTGGAATTTTCTTCCAGCTGACCATCACTGAGAGTGAATGTAACAACAGCAACGGGATCGCCAGGTGCAGGGTTACCTTCAAACTGAGCACCTTGTCCGGTCATCAACCAGCGCAGGCTGGCCCCTGTGTCCAGTGCACATTGTACCGCGAAGTCGTAGGAGATGGTGCCGCGCGCGTAGCGGTTCTGAAGGGAACTGGCGGCAATATTGAAGTGCCGGGCCAGCTGGATTTTTTGGGTAAAACCATATACCTGACAGATTCTATCGAGTAACTCTTCATTATTCACTTGAGAATCTAAAATCAAAATATATTCCTTTGGGTATTTACTAATGCTCAATTGGGTATTAGTATCAATGCGAATTCGGGCAATCAGCGGCAGACGTTGGCAAACAGAGGCTAATGATTGCAGACATTATCAAAATGGGAATCATGCAACATGGCTTCTGAAATCGCAATCATCAAAGTGCCAGCCCTGTCGTTAGGCTGGCGCAGTTCGCTGCGCTGGAAAGCGGCGTAACGCGTAGGCCAATCCCGTTTTCAACCCGTTACGGGTGAGTAATTCACACAGTGTGAATCAACGCGAGGGACGTTATGGCAATAGAAGCGACACGTGCAACGGTCCCACTCAAGGTGGGGGCACGTCTTTCCGGGCTTAATCACGTGGCCGAACTGCGTGCCAGGTACTGGGGCGATAACGAGAAAGCGCTGGCGCGGTTTTTGGCCGAGATGCGTGATAAGCGCGATCCCTGTTTTGAAGAGAATAACAGGGCGCTGGCCGCCATCTTTTTCCTGGCTAAATTACCCGCCGCCCGTCACGAATGCGGTATCAATGAGCTGACGACTGAGGAGAAAAGAGCGCTTATCGGAGCCATGAATCATTTCCGTGCAGTCGTGAGTTTATTTCCTGAACGGCTGACCATGCCGCTTTAATCCACCCCAAAACGTAATGGCGTAAACCCGCCGGGCATTTTATTGCCTGAATTAAGGAGAATGAGTGATGCGAAATAGCGAAAACCGCACTTTTCTGAACGGGCGCGAGGAACTCCAGCACCTGCTGGTGCAGGCGAAGATGGAGGAGCGCAGGGCACTCGCACTCGCCGTCTCCCTGCGGCTGGAGGCTTTAGCCAGTCACATCTATAAGACCGGAATGTGTGGCGAAGACGCAGCGGAACTGCTGTGTCACGAGGCTGCCCGTTACGAACGCGAATCCCAGGAGCTGCACTGATGGCCGATTTTATCGATCTGGCGCAGGAGCGTGAGCTTGAAGATCGCGAACGTCATATTAATAGCGCCCGCCAGCGATGCGCATCGCCCTCGCGTTTTACCTGCGAGGAGTGCGACATCCCCATCCCTGAGGCGCGGCGAAAGGCGTTACCTGGAGTGGCCTTATGCGTCACCTGCCAGGAGATAACGGAGCTGAAAAACAAACATTTCCGGAGAGGATAAGTTGGTGATGTCATTTGCTTATCCGTGGAATGAACCCCGATCGGCTATTGCCAGCCCCTACCTGACTCACCCCCAATTACAGCGTCGCGACCGTCTGTTCGCGGCGCTGCAGCAAGCCAGAAAAGCGCTCGCTCTGCAGCCTGACTGCGTGCGTTTTGGCGTCTGGCGCACGGTTGATGCTCTTGAACTCCATCAGGGCAGCCTGCGAGCCAATGCCTTTTTGATTCGGTTCTGCAACAGGGTATTACCACGTCTGCAGCAGGTCTCGGCACGGTATGCCTGTTCAGGTGTTGACCGTAACGTCTCCACCGCCGTTTTTGGTGGGCACTTCGACACGCCGCTTTCGCAATATCTTGCATCGCGGATGGTTACGCTGATTGCCCGCTTCAACCGTCTCCCGGATATGTCCCGCGCCGATATTGATTTGCTGGCCGCTGACATCGCTGGCTTTATTCGTTCCGAGCTGGCGAATATCAATGACGCTGGCCTCGGCGAATTTCAAACCCTTCATGTCTGGTATCAGCGCGCTGGATTAATCACCCGCCAGTTCAATGTACTGCCTCCTCACTGGGAGCGCGTGTCGAAGATACTCTTTAACAAAGAGGACATTGCGCCAGCGGTGATCCGCATGTTTTCCGAAGACTGGTGGCGTGGACGACTGCGTCGCATGGCGGCCGCCTGGCGTGAGCATGTGCAGATTGCACTCGGAAACGTCAGCAAAAAGAAGTCTGCCTATGCGAGTAAACGCTGCATCACTGACTGGCGTGAACAGAAGCGGCGCACGCGTGAATTTCTTAAAGGTCTGGAACTGGAGGATGAAGAGGGCAACCGTATAAGCCTGATTGCCAGGCACGATGGCTCGGTGGCCAATCCCGCGATACGTCGCTGCGAACTGATGACCCGCATTCGCGGGTTTGAAAATATCTGCCATGAGCTTGGCTATGTGGGCGAGTTCTATACCTTAACCGCGCCGTCGAAATATCACGCCACCCTGAACACCGGCTATCGTAACGGTAAATGGAACGGGGCGAGCCCTGCGGATACACAAAGCTACCTGACAAAACTGTGGGCGCGGATCCGGGCAAAACTCCACCGGCAGGCGATTCGTCTGTTTGGCATCCGCGTTGCTGAACCCCACCATGACGGTACGCCTCACTGGCACATGCTGATGTTCATGCTGCCCGAAAACGTTGAGCGCGTTCGCCGCATTATGGAGGAATACACACAGGAGGAAGACGCTTTTGAACTGCAAAGCGATAACGCCAGAAAAGCTCGCTTTCACGCTGAAGCTATAGACCCGCAAAAGGGCAGTGCCACCGGTTATATCGCTAAATACATCTCCAAGAATATCGACGGCTATGCCCTTGATGGCGAGACAGATCACGAAAGCGGCGAGTTGCTTAAAGTGACTGCATCTGCTGTTTCGGCCTGGGCGGCGCGCTGGCATATCCGTCAGTTTCAGTTTATCGGCGGTGCACCGGTGACCGTCTACCGTGAGCTGCGCCGTTTGACTGATACGCAGGCCGCACACGGTCTGAGCGTAGAATTTGCGGCAGCGCATGACGCCGCGGACGCCGGAGACTGGGCAGGATACGTCAATGCACAGGGAGGACCGTTTGTTCGTCGGGATGCGTATCAGGTGCGCACGCTGTATGAGCCCCGTGCCGAATACAATCAGTACGGCGAAGAACGAGTCTGTATTCGCGGCGTTTACGACACCGCACTCGGCCCGGGCTCGCCGATTTTGACCCGGCTCGCGCAGTGGAAAATTGTGCCGAAGCGTGCCGTTGATTTGGCCGTTGACCTTAACGGCACCGCTGCGCGTTCTTGGAGTTCTGTCAATAACTGTACGGTGCGCGACGTCTCTCAACCCCTCAGCCGGCGTGCGAGACGCGCGTTAGCCGCACGCATAACCCTCCCCAGACCGGTTGCAAAGACTCCCTTTGTCTATGACAAGGATCCGCAGAACGGAGTGGCAGAGAGAGTGATTGATGAGATACGGCTCGCCACCGGAATAACGATCAGCCGGGGGGAAGCCCTGCATCTTATGGCGGGGGGCATTAGCCGTTTTAACGACAAATGGTGCCGGGGATCTGCAGACGGATCGCTATTTCCTGCGGCACCGTCTTATCAGCAAAAGGCCCGGAAAATCCTTGAACGTATAAGGTATTTAACGCATCTGATAAGCAAAGGGATTCGCTAATCTTCATCGATATCATGTACATACCTCGCATGGTTCTGATTTTTTGCTTCACTCTTTTTATGAATACATGCTACTGTATGTTTATACAGTATCTCGTGGTGGAGGTTGTGTGGACAGAGAGTTGAACGAGCAAGTCATGATTGAACGCGTCGAGATGATTGCGCGGCTGACGACAGAAGGAACGTGTCAGGAAAGAGATCGTGAAATTGCCCTGAATTTGATCGCTGAGATTGCGAGAGGAAATTTAATCAGGAACAACGCGTTTACCGTGGTTTTCTCGGCATCACCCGTTCCGGACAGAATCAAAAAAGAGGCCAGCGTGCGGGTGAACATTACCCTGGATAAGGATCAGCTTATTGGTCCGTCCGTCGTGGAGGCGTTTCAGGATGAATTAACCCGCAGGATAAGATCCGTGTTTCCGTCAACGCTGGTTACCGTCAAAAAAGGATCCATGACCGGCGTGGAGTTGCAGGGGATTGAAAGAGAGGCCGATCGCGAAGCGCTGGACAATATCCTCCGGGAAGTCTGGGAAGACGAGAGCTGGCGCTAGGTCCTCTGCCATCTCGCGGGCAGTCTGTTGTGTCCGCGATTGTCCATCCTGCAGCGATAGCAAAAAGGGCGCCAGCGCTGGAAACTCAACGGTACCTGGAAATCCGGATGTTGGGAGCGTCTGATGAAAATCTATGCAATGCAGGGGGACACGCTTGATGCCATCTGTGCCCGTTATTATGGGCGCACGGCAGGGGTGGTTGAAACCGTTCTGAACGCCAATTCTGGCCTCGCGGAGTTGGGGGTCATCTTACCTCATGGCACGCCGATAGACATGCCAGAGGTTGATAGCGCACCGACTAAAGAATCAGTGAACCTATGGGACTGAGTCTTGAGAAAATCACCACGTTTATCGCCTACTGGCTGGCCGTAGCGCTGGCCTGGTTCGGGGCGATGTCTCCTGAAAAAGTCGCGCTATACGTGGGAAGCCTCTGCGCCATTTTTACCGCGCTGACGAATTACTGGTTTAAGCGGAAAACCTATCGCTATCTGACCTCTCTTGGACTCGATAAGAAGAGTATTCGTGAACTCAATCATTAAGCGTTGCAGCGCCGCGGGCGTACTTGCCCTGGCGGTGCTGATGCCTGACTTCCGGTTACTGAACACCTCACCGGAGGGGTTGGCGCTCATTGCTGATCTCGAAGGGTGTCGCCTGTCGCCTTATCGTTGCAGTGCGGGCGTATGGACATCAGGCATTGGCCATACGTCAGGCGTCGTGCCGGGACGGGAAATTACAGAGCGTGAGGCGGCAGCGAACCTTGTTGCCGACGTGATGAACGTTGAAAGACGGCTGGCGGTATGCGCACCGGTGGAGATGCCGCCCCGTGTCTATGATGCGCTGGTGAGTTTTGCCTTTAACGTTGGAACAGGGGCTGCCTGCCGTTCCACGCTGGTGTCATTCATTAAGCGTAAACAGTGGCCGCAGGCGTGCAATCAGCTTACCCGCTGGGTGTACGTCAATGGGGTCAAAAATGCCGGACTGGAAAACCGTCGAGCTCGTGAGAAGGCCTGGTGCCTGAAGGGGAAGCCATGAAACCTCTTCTGCTGGTACTGGCCGTTCTGCTGGCCATCACGCTGTGGTTTCGTCATGACAACGTGAACCTGTCCCGCTCTCTTGCTAAAGCCAACCAGATCGCCCGCGATCAAAAAAACACTATCAACACGCTGCTTCAGCAGTTATCCGAAGCACAGCGGATTGCCAGGTCGAACGAGGATGCGCAGGTCAGGCTCCGCGAGGACCTTGCTGCCGTCGGCGAGGAGATGGCACGACGCGAAGCGGCTATCGGGAAATGGGTAAATGGAAATGAAGAGTTACGCCGCTGGTATAACGCTCAGCTGCCTGATGCTGTGCGCAGGTTGCACACCCGCGCCGCCTGCGCCTCCGCAGCACATTGTTTACAACGCCTGCCCGAAGGTGAACGCCTGTCCGATGCCGGGAAGTGAGCCCATCACCAACGGCGATCTCAGTGCTGATATTCGTCGGCTTGAGCATGCCCTTATCGCCTGCGCGCTGCAGGTCGAAACCATAAAAGACTGTCAGGATAAACTCGATGCACAAACTCAACAGCCTGCGTCAGGCATTAATTGACGCCGTTCCTCAACTGAACGCTCACCCTGATCATCTGCAGATGTCGGTGGGGAGCGGAATTATTGACGCCCGCCTCGCGTCCTCGCTCTCCTTTGAAAAAAAGTATGAACTGCAAGCGAATATCAGTAGTTTCGGCGGCGACAGCGAGGGGGTCTTCGTTCCGGTACTGGCCTGGCTGCGTGAAAACCAGCCAGATATTTTTACCCTCGATGACGGGCGAAAAAACGGGTTTCTCTTTGGCGTCACCATCAACGACGATGGTACGGCGAATATCAGCTTTAGCCTGCAGCTCACCGAGCGCATTCTTGTTTCGCAGGAGCAGGGAACGTTGCATGCCACCTATTCCCCGGAGCCGCCGTTACCAGAGCCCGTCACACGTCCGCTGGAGCTGTACATCAACGGTGAACTGGTCAGCCAGTGGAAAGCGTAAGTTCACCGCGCTGATGGCTGTCCAGCCATCAGCGTGAACGATTGTTGTTTCATCCTGCATAAAACCCCGTCTCGTTGCTGCCGATCCCCCTGAAGGGCATTCTCTTCTCATGAATACACTCACTTCCATGCACGGTATCGCTCGCGCGATCCGTAACCTGATTCGTATCGGTGTTGTCACCGATGTTGACCTCAACAGAGGGCTCTGCCGCGTCCAGTCCGGAGGGATGAAAACCACCTGGCTGAACTGGCTGACCTGTCGCGCCGGCCGTTCGCGCGTGTGGTGGGCACCGTCCGAGGGAGAACAAGTGCTGCTGCTGGCCATCGGCGGTGAGCTTGATACCGCCTTCGTGCTGCCAGGTATCTTTTCCGATGACCACCCGGCGCCGTCAGGTTCCCCTGACGCACTCCACGTCTCGTTCCCTGATGGGGCGGTTATCGAGTACGAGCCCGGGAGCGGAGCACTCATGGCCGCAGGCATTAAAACGGCTGACATCACAGCCTCTGAATCACTCACCGCCACCGTACCGGTGGTCCTGGTGAAGTCTGAGACGCGCATCACCCTGGATACACCTGAGGTGGTGTGTACCAACAAGCTAATTACCGCCTCTCTTGAAGTGCAGAAGGGCGGGGTAATGGCCGGCAATATTGAGCATTCCGGCGGTAAATTCACCTCCAATGGGGTGCAGGTGGACAACCATGCTCACGGCAGTGTGCAAAGCGGCGGAAGCTGGACTAAGGGGACGCAATGACGGAGCGCTACAGGGGAATGAACAGTCAGACCGGGCTCAGCATTTCAGAGGCTGAACATATCAGACAAAGCGTGCGGGACATTCTGGTCACGCCGATTGGCTCGCGGGTGATGCGCCGCGAGTACGGTTCACTGCTGGCGGCAATGATCGACAGGCCGCAGAGTCCGGCGCTGCGCCTGCAAATCATGGCCGCATGTTACTCCGCTATCCAGAAATGGGAGCCGCGGATCAGCCTGACGGCCATCACTTTCGAACGTTCGGAGAATGACGGGACGCTGTATGTCGATCTCACCGGCACCCGCCAGACCTCCGGACATTCCTTTTCTATCACTATTTCATTGAGTTAAACGCTATGGCTATTGTTGATCTGAGCCAACTCGCCGCGCCGGATGTCGTGGAGGAGGTGGATTACGAAACGCTGCTGGCAGAACGAAAGGCCACTTTTGTCTCGCTCTATCCCGAAGAAGAGCAGGAGGCAATTGCACGAACGCTGACGCTTGAGTCGGAACCGATTGTGAAACTGCTGCAGGAGAATGCGTATCGGGAAGTTATCTGGCGCCAGCGCGTTAACGAGGCCGCGCGTGCGGTCATGCTGGCCTACGCCACCGGTAGCGATCTCGACCAGCTTGGGGCTAACGCTAACCTTGCGCGTCTGGTGATAACGCCTGCCGACGACACGACGTTTCCGCCCACGCCGGCAGTGATGGAGTCTGACACCGACTTTCGTTTGCGCATCCAGCAAGCCCCGGAAGGGCTGAGCGTGGCGGGATCGACGGGGGCTTATCAGTTCCATGGCCGCAGCGCGGATGGCCGGGTGGCGGACATCTCTGTCATCAGTCCTCAGCCTGCGAACGTTACCGTCTCCGTGCTGTCCCGGGAGAATAACGGCGTGGCGTCTGAAGAGCTGCTGGCCATTGTGCGCAACGCGCTGAACGATGAGGACGTCAGGCCCGTTGCCGATCGTGTGACCGTTCAGTCCGCCAGCATTGTCGACTACAACATTGCGGCTTCTCTTTTTCTCTTCCCAGGTCCCGAAAGCGAGCCAGTGCTCAATGCGGCAAGGGCCCGGCTGCAGGCCTATATAACGGCACAGCACCGGCTCGGGCGGGATATTCGTAAGTCCGCCATTTACGCTGCACTGCATGTTGAGGGTGTACAACGCGTCGAACTGACCGCGCCTGCGACCGATATTGTGCTTGATGAAACCCAGGCCTCATGGTGCAGCCAGTACAGCGTAACCGTTGGGGGAAACGATGAGTAATGCCCGATTGTTACCGGTGGGGTCGTCGCCGCTTGAGGTCGCGGCGGCGCGCGCCTGTGCCGACATTGAGAATACCCCCGTCCCGCTTCGTCACCTCTGGAATGCCGACACCTGTCCGGCAAATCTGTTGCCCTGGCTGGCGTGGGCGTTTTCGGTTGACCGCTGGGATGAAAACTGGCCGGAGGCTACCAAGCGCGATGTTATCCGCAATGCATGGTTTATCCATGCACACAAAGGAACGATTGGCGCAGTACGCCGCGTGGTGGAGCCACTTGGCTATCTGATCAACGTGACGGAGTGGTGGCAAACCAACGACCCGGCAGGCACGTTTCGCCTGGACATTGGCGTGCTGGAAACCGGCATCACCGAAGAAATGTATTACGAAATGGAGCGGCTTATTGCTGATGCAAAGCCTGCCAGCCGACATCTTATCGGCCTCAATATCATTCAGGACGTTCCGGGCTATCTCTATACCGGTGCCCTGAGCTATGACGGCGACATCATCACGGTTTACCCCGGATAAGTGAGAGCACAATGACAGTGAAGTATAAAACGGTTATCACCAAAGCCGGCGCCGAAAAACTGGCTGCCGCAACCGTCCCGAACGGGAAGAAAGTGAATTTTACGGCGATGGCGGTGGGTGATGGCGGCGGCACGTTGCCGATGCCGGATGCCAGTCAGACCAGGCTTGTGAATGAAGTCTGGCGTCATGCCTTGAATAAAATCAGTCAGGACAACAAAAAGCGGAACTATGTGATCGCAGAACTCCTCATTCCTCCCGAAACAGGCGGTTTCTGGATGCGAGAAATGGGGCTTTATGATGACACCGGGACGCTAATTGCTGTCGGGAACATGGCTGAAAGTTACAAGCCATTGTTGGATGAAGGCTCAGGTCGCGCGCAGACTGTGAGGATGGTGATCATGGTCAGCGATATCGCCTCGGTCGAGCTCTCAATAGATACTTCTATGGTCATGGCGACGCAGGAGTATGTAGACGAGAAGCTTGAAGAGCATGAACAATCCCGCCGTCATCCGGATGCCACGACCAAGGATAAAGGCTTTACACAACTCAGCAGTTCGACCGACAGTACGTCTGAGGCACTCGCCGCAACACCGAAAGCGGTCAAGGCCGCCTATGATCTTGCAGCCGGGAAATACACGGCTCAGGACGCCACTACAGGACAAAAGGGTATTGTTCAACTCAGTAGCACAATTGATAGTGTATCCGAGTCTCTTGCAGCAACACCTAAGGCTGTGAAAATAGTTGGCGATGACCTCTCAAAACTAAAAAGCAGCCTGGGTACGGCAGCAACCAAAAACATACAGGAAGCTCCAGACGATATTACTCCAGGTCGGGTGCTGGTAAATGGTGGTGCAGTTGCTATCAGAGGAGTGTCTGCGAGAGCCAGCACGGGACTTTCAAATGCCGATGCTCTGCCATCCAATTCAGTTAGCTTTTGTTATTCGAATGCAACAAATTCACCAGGTTATGAGGCAACTATCCTCGATATTGGCGGGCTTGGCGGTTATCGGGTGCAGTATGCTGCATCTTATGGTGATGGTGGTAAACAGCTTAAATTCCGCTCCCTTAATGGCGATAACAATGTCTGGGGGGGCTGGACAAAGGTCATCACTAATCATGGCGGAAGTGTTTCGTACTTGTCAGATGCAACTTATTACCAGACGAATCCCACAGGTTGGTACGGCTCTGGCGCTTTTGCTGATCAGTATCAAAACAATGCTGCACCATTTTTGATGCCAAAAGGATATCAATCTCCTAACGGTACTTCTATTTATCTACCGATAATTAAGGGCTTTTCGGAAACTGTCGGTCATGGTTATGGAACAGCGATAAGTTTTGGCGTTTATCGCACTGGCACCAACGCTTTTGGAGCGGCGATTATCAATTTAACTGGCGATGCCAGGAATAGTGTTAATTTTCTGTTTGATATTAACGGTAATTTTGATGCCCCAGGGCAAGTTACTAGCGGTGGCAATATTGTTGCCGGGCAGGGTTTATTTGAATCAGGCGGAGCGGTACGAGTTTACTCGTCAAATAACCCACCTCCACAACAGGATTTAAGTCCTTATGCAAGGCAAGACTGGACGTTGCAATACTTTGTTCGAGATGTAGCAATGGGGGCAGAAGGGTCATTCATAATTATGCAAAACGGTTGGCAACGGGTTCCGGCTGGATGCGCAATGACTGGATGGAATGCAGAAGGTCAAAACCCCGGCGGGGATACTATTTTTTATCGTCCGATTCAAAAATACATGTCTAATATTGGATGGATTACGGTAGGTCATACAGCATGATTACACTTAAAAATTTCGTTCAATATGAACCAGAATATAAAGAATTTTTGTTTAATGCTATATTTATTCAATCAGAGGAGGGGCTGGACTGGTATTACCATATGTCACGTTTTCAGCCTGATACACTGAAGATTTGCTTTGACAAAAATAATATTATTCGCTCTTTCAGTCATCAGGTTGATCGCCTCTTTCCTCTGGGGATGTCTGTTTCGGAAGTCGAACCAACAGAAGTGCCAGAAGGGCTGAATATACACGGTGACTGGGTGTGGAATGGCACTAAAATTATTCCACGTCAGTTGACAAGGGAGGAATTAATTCAACAGGCGGAAACCAGAAGAAGTGAATTGCTTGCCGAAGCTTCGGATACTATCGCCCCCCTTCAGGACGCTTCAGAACTCGGCATTGCAACAGACGAGGAAGCTGCCACGCTGTTGCTCTGGAAGCACTATCGGGTGATGCTAAACCGGCTGGATCTCAGCACTTCACCAGAAATTGAATGGCCAGAACGCCCTGCCTGACCCCAAACCCTCCATCCGGAGGGTTTTTCGTTTGTTGTGTAATCCTTTCTCCAACCCCAATACGTCGCATCAATCGTGCGCTCCACAGACAATAGCCTCACCACTAAACGAAGGAGTTAAACGGATGGGCGACTATCATCACGGCGTGGAAGTCATCGAAATCAACGATGGCACCCGCACCATTTCCACCGTCTCGACGGCAATCATCGGCATGGTCTGTACGGCCAGCGATGCGGACGACAAGACATTTCCTTTAAACGAGCCTGTGCTCATTACCAACGTGCAAACCGCGATTGCGAAAGCCGGGAAAATGGGGACGTTGTCCGCTTCCCTGCAGGCGATTGCCGATCAGTGTAAACCGGTTGTTGTTGTTGTACGTGTCGCTGAAGGCACCGCTGATACCGCTGAGGAAGCACAGAAAGAGACTATCTCTAATATCATCGGTACAACCGATGAAAACGGTAAATATACCGGTCTGAAAGCGCTCCTTACCGCGAAAACGGTCACTGGCGTTAAGCCACGTATTCTCGGTGTTCCGGGGCTGGATTCGCAGGAAGTGGCGACCGCGCTGGCCGCCATGTGCCAGAGCCTGCGCGCGTTTGGCTATGTTAGCGCATGGGGTTGTAAAACCATTTCAGCCGCTATCGATTACCGCAAAAACTTCAGTCAGCGCGAGCTGATGGTGATTCACCCTGATTTTCTGGCGTGGGATACCACCACCAACACGACGACCCACGCCTGGGCCACTGCACGTGCTCTCGGCCTGCGCGCCAAAATCGACCAGACGATTGGCTGGCACAAAACCCTGTCCAACATCGGCGTTAACGGTGTCACAGGTGTAAGCGCCTCCGTGTCCTGGGATCTGCAGGAACAAGCGACCGATGCGAACCTGCTTAACCAGGCCGGCGTCACCACGCTTATTCGTAACGACGGCTTCAAATTCTGGGGCAACCGTACCTGTTCAGACGATCCGCTCTTCGTCTTTGAAAACTACACCCGTACCGCGCAGGTGTTGGCCGATACCATGGCCGAAGCACACGCATGGGCAATGGATAAACCCATTACGCCAACGCTCATCCGCGACATCGTTTCCGGTATCAATGCCAAATTCCGTGAGCTGAAAACCAACGGCTATATCGTTGATGGCACTTGCTGGTATGACCCGGAATCAAATGATGCATCGACCCTGAAAGCGGGGAAATTGTACATCGATTACGACTACACCCCTGTCCCGCCGCTGGAGAACCTGACCCTGCGCCAGCGCATCACCGATACCTATCTGGCAGACCTGTCCGATTCGGTTAACAGCTAAGGAGCTGAAGCATGGCGTTACCACGCAAACTTAAATATCTGAACATGTTCAACGATGGCCTGAGTTATATGGGCGTTGTTGAGTCTGTCACCTTACCGAAGCTCACCCGCAAACTGGAGAAGTATCGCGGCGGCGGTATGCCGGGCTCGGTCTCTGTCGACCTCGGCCTGGACGATGATGCCCTGGCGCTTGAGTGGACCATTGGCGGTCTGCCGGACGTCGCGCTGTGGGCACAGTATGCCTCTCCGGGCGCGGACAGCGTGCCTCTGCGCTTTACCGGCTCCTTCCAGCGTGACGACACGGGCGAAATCTCCGCCGTCGAAATCGTCATGCGAGGCCGTCATAAAGAGTTTGATGGTGGTGAAAACAAGCAGGGCGAGAGCGGCACCACCAAGATGTCCACCGAGTGCGCTTACTACCAGCTGACCATCGATGGCAAAGAGATCATCGAAATTGACATCATCAACATGGTGCTGAAAGTCGACGGCGTCGATCGTCTGGCGGAACACCGTAAGGCGATTGGCCTGTAAACCTTTAACCGGCCGGGACTGCCGGCCGGTAAGTTAACTTTCTGAAGAGTAACCAAATGGAAAATATCAACGAGACCGTCATTAACGAAAGCGAAAACCCGAACACCATTACGCTCGACACCCCCGTTCTGCGCGGCGAGCAAAAAATCGAAAAGGTCACCGTCGCAAAACCCAACGCGGGGACCCTGCGTGGGGTATCGCTGGCGTCGCTGGCACAATCTGACGTCGATGCGCTGATTAAAGTGCTGCCGCGAATGACCTCTCCGGCCCTGACCGAGCATGAGATTGCGCGTCTGGATGCTTCCGATCTGCTCTCTTTTGCGGGCAAGGTGATCGGTTTTTTGTCACCGGCTTCGGCTCGCTAAAATTTCCCGAAAACCTGTCGGTCGATGATCTGATGGCGGATATCGCGGTGATCTTTCACTGGCCGCCGTCAGAGCTGTACTCGCTGAGCATGACCGAACTCCTTATATGGCGCGAAAAGGCGCTGCAGCGAAGCGGAAACTACCATGAGTAATAATGTCAGACTTCAGGAGTTGCTTAAGGCAGTCGACCGGGCAAGCCGACCGCTTAACGCTATCCAGAACGCCAGTCTCTCTCTCGCGGCCAGTATCCGCGATTCTGAGGCGGCGTTGCGCGCGCTTGATGAACAGGCGGGCCGCATTAACGGCTTCAGAAAAGCCAACGAACAGCTCGCCGTGACGGGGCAGTCTCTTGCCCGGGCGAAACAGCAGACCGCGGAGCTGGCGCTCCAGCTCAAAAACACCCAGAACCCAACCCGTGACCAGGCGGATGCGCTGGCGGCAGCCCGCCAATCTGCCGCCGCGCTTAAGCTTGAGTACAACAATTTACGCCAGTCAGTGCAGCGCCAGCGCGGTGAGCTGGCGCAGGCAGGGATTAATACGCGCACGCTGTCGTCAGATGAGCGTCGTTTAAGACAGGGTATCAGCGAAAAAACGCTACAACTAAATCGACATAAAGAGGCGCTTGCCAGGGTCAATCAGCAACAGGAGCGGCTTAATACCGTCCAGAACCGCTACGAGTCTGGCAAACGTGTTGCCGCGGGTGTGCAGCAGTTTGTTAATGCGAGCGCAGGAATGGCAAAGGCGGGCTTTAATCAGACGTCCCGCTTTATTGCCCCAGGCATCCGTTTTGAAAAGCAGATGTCTGCCATACAGGCAAGCCTGGGTCTGCAGAAGGGGGATACCAGGCTGGAGGTCATTCGTCAGCAGGCACGGGATGTCAGCGTCAGTACAGGAACCTCTACAGATGTTGTCACCCGGGCGCAGGGCGAGCTGGCCCGATCAGGCTATGACGCCGACGGGGTGGTGGCCGCCACTGTGCCGACGGTCAACCTCAGCCTCGCAGGGAATATTGATGCCGCAAAAGCGGTCGACATCATCCGCAGCACGCAGGCCTCGTTTAACCTGGCGAATACGGATGTTGAACGCGTTGCAGATGTCCTTACCCGCGGTTTCACTGCGTCAAATACCAGTCTCACCGAACTGAGTACCGCCGTTGCATCCGCCGCACCTGCCGCCGGAGAAGCCGGCGCCAGCCTTGAGGAGACCACCGCGCTGCTTGGTATTCTGATGGAAAAGGGGATGAAAGGGGCCGATGCCGGCGCAGAGGTTAGCGCCATGTTGAGCCGCCTGCAGACGCCGGATGGGCAGCGTTCTGCAGCGCTGAATGAACTGAAGGTGCAAACCCGGGATGGTGAGGGTAATCCACTGCCGACAGAGAATATCCTCAAGGCGATCTCTGCCTCATTCGAAAACAGCAAAATCGGTGCGGCTCAACAAACGGAATACCTGAAGGCCATTTTCGGTGCGGATGCGATGCAAGGCGCAGGTGTACTGGTTTCAGCGGCTGGGAATGGAACACTGGATAACAAGCGCCAGACACTCCAGGGCGCGAGGGGGAGCACCGCGCTGACAGCCTCGGTTCAGGGCGATAACCTCGAGGGTGATATCAGCAAGTTCCAGGCTGCATTAAACGGCCTGAAGATTGATGTCTTTGATAAGGCCGATGGTGCCCTGCGCACGCTGATCTCAACCGCGACCGGATGGCTTAGTACGCTCTCTCTCTGGGTCAACGCTAACCCTGCACTGACGCAAGCCCTGGTCAGAGTGGTTATGGGCGCACAAGCCTTTGCCGGTGTCCTGGGCACGCTAGGTATGGTGGTCGCCCCCATTGTGTCAGGCCTGAATCTGGTGATAACCGCTGCCGGGATGCTGGGCACGGTATTCAGCGTAGTGGGGGGGAGCATCATGACGGTGCTGGGCGCCCTGAGCTGGCCCGTTATTGCTCTCGGAGCGGCAATTGCCGCCGGCGCTTTACTGATTCTTAAATACTGGGAGCCCATTAGCGCCTTCTTTGGCGGGGTGATTGAGGGGCTTTCTGCGGCCTTCGCGCCGCTGGGCGAGCTGTTCTCTCCGCTGTTACAGGCCTTTGGTTTCATTTCAGAAAAACTGGGCGGGATCTGGCAGTGGTTCATCGATCTGATTGCGCCGATTAAGGCGACGCAGGAAACGCTCGACAGCTGCAAAAATGTCGGCGTGGCGTTCGGTCAGGCGCTGGGAGATGCGCTAATGGCGCCGCTAAATCTCTTTAACAGCCTGCGCGGCAAGGCCAGCTGGCTGCTGGAGAAACTCGGCGTCATAAAAAAAGAGTCGGGCAATATCGACTCGGCTGTACCGAAAGAAGGCACCTCCTCTGCTGACGCCGGCAGTGCCTGGGACCCGGCGTCACCTGTTTACAGCGGCTTCATGGGATACCAGCCGATGGCAGCAGCGGGAGGACGTTCTTACATCGATCAGAGTAAAAGTGAATACAACTTCACGCTGCAGGGGAGCGCAGCCTCCGGAACGGATCTGACTCGTCAAATCCGGGAGGCTATAGAGAGCAGTGAGCAGGAAAAAGCGAGACGGCAGCAATCCAGCTTTATGTATGGTTAAGGAGAGAGAAAATGTTAATGGTGCTGGGTCTGTTTGTCTTTGAACGACGAACCTTACCGTATCAGTCAATGGTATTTACAAAAGACTACCGCTGGGCATCCAATGAACGCATCGGGAAACCCAAAGCCTGGCAGTACCTTGGCGAAGGTGAGACATCCTTTAACCTTTCCGGATTACTTTACCCGGAGCTCACGGGAGGGCGGCTTTCTCTCAAGGCAGTTGAGCTGATGGCGAATGAAGGGCGGGCATGGCCGTTGATAGACGGTACCGGCATCATTCACGGCATGTTTATCATTGAGAAAGTCACGCATACGCATTCGGATTTTTACAGCGATGGCACTGCCCGGAAAATTGATTTTACCCTGGTACTGAAACGCGTGGATGAATCGCTGATGACGACGTTTGGCGACCTGAGAACGCAGGCCTCAGAGCTGGTGGAAAGCGCACGTAATAGCATTGGAGGGCTGGTGGGATGATCACCGAAATGAATATCCGGGCGGGTGGGAAAATCGCCCCTGATTTTATGCTTAAGCTTGACGAGCGCGATATCACGCAAAATTTCAGCCATCGTCTTATTAGTTTGACCATGACCGACAAACGTGGGCTGGAAGCCGATCAGCTGGATATTCTACTGGATGATTCCGACGGGTTGTTAGACCTGCCTGCCCGGGGGGCAAGACTGTCCTTATGGCTGGGATGGGAAGGAACACCGCTCCAGCCGAAAGGGGACTTTACGATAGATGCGATTGAATTCCGGGGCACGCCGGACACGCTGACCATCCGGGGATGCAGCGCAGATTTTCGTGGGAAGCTCAACGTGCGGCGCGAACAGTCGTGGCATGACACGACAATCGGCGCGATAGTCAACACCATAGCTCTGCGTAACCAGTTTACCGCCAGCGTCGGGGCGGGACTTGCATCCATCGCCATTTCTCATATCGATCAGTCTCAGGAGACTGACGCGGCATTTCTCTCCCGCCTGGCCGAACGTAATGGTGCATTTGTTTCAATCAAAGCCGGGAAGGTTATTTTTATGAAAGCGGGCCATGCCGTGACGGCCAGTGGCACACCGCTTCCCTTAATGATGATTGAGCGTGGGGATGGCGATCGGCACCTTTTTTCCGTCGCTGACCGTGAAAATTATTCCGGCGTGACGGCAAAATGGCTGCAAACGCGTGACCCGAAACAACAAAATACTCAATTGAGTATTGCTCGTCAGCCCGGGGGACAGCCGACAGAAGGACTACAGCATCCGGATGCCGCTGCACCGGTAGCGGGAGCAGGAGGCAAGGCAGAGAAGCCGCAAGAGAGGCTGGTGGGATCGGCGGAAAACGTTTTTGAGCTCACCACGGTTTATGCCTCTGAAGAGCAGGCGCTCAGGGCTGCGGAGGCGAAGTGGCGCGCGCTTCAGCGGGGTACCGTGAATTTTTCCATCCAGCTGGCGCTGGGACGCGCCGATCTGTATCCCGAAACACCTGTGCTGGTCAACGGCTTTAAACGGGTCATTGACGAGCAGGCGTGGATTATCAACGAGGTGGTTCATACCCTCAGCGAAAGTGGATTTACCACGCAACTTAAGCTTGAGCTGAACGTCGCTGATGAAAAATTTTCCATCAAAAATGAGTAATGCATTTGCTATTGATTTCTTTTTGGGTATTATTAATTCACAAATTGTGAATTATGTGGAGGGGTACATGTTTCATTGTCCTAAGTGCAAGCATTCCGCGCATGCGCGTACCAGTCGCTATTTAAGTGAAAATACCAAAGAGCGCTATCACCAGTGCACCAATGTGGACTGCAGCTGTACGTTCGTGACGATGGAGTCCGTGGAGCGTCTGATTGCGACACCTGGCGCCGCTGAACGTGTCCGAACGGCTTCGCAGACCCACGGTTAGCGACTGCGCCACCGGCTCAAAAAAACCAATAAAAAAGCCACTCAATCGAGTGGCTTAATCATTTGATTCTACAGCTAAATTTGGTGGCCCCTGCTGGACTTGAACCAGCGACCAAGCGATTATGAGTCGCCTGCTCTAACCACTGAGCTAAGGGGCCGTGGCGGTGAATTATAGAGGAACTCCCTTCAGCAATCCAGCCATTCACACCTGCCTGCTGTTTTTATAAACAATGCATAATCAATCCTTTATACTTCCATAAGGATGTATCAATGGGAGTAGAGATGATCAACGATATTCTGGCCCCGGGCTTGCGGGTGGTGTTTTGCGGGATTAACCCTGGGAAGTCCTCGGCGCACACCGGTTTTCACTTTGCCCATCCGGGGAATCGCTTCTGGAAGGTTATCTATCAGGCCGGGTTTACCGACAGGCTACTGAAGCCTGAAGAGGAGCAACACCTGCTGGATACGCGCTGCGGGATAACCATGCTGGTCGAGCGGCCCACGGTACAGGCGAGTGAGGTGAACCTGCATGAACTGCGCAGCGGTGGGCGGGAGCTGATTAAGAAGATTGAAGATTATCAGCCGGCAGCGCTGGCCATCCTGGGCAAGCAGGCTTACGAACAGGCGTTCAGTCAGCGCGGTGCGCAGTGGGGCAAACAGGCCGTCACCATTGGCGTCACGCAGGTGTGGGTGCTGCCGAACCCGAGCGGGCTTAACAGAGCAACGCTGGATAAGCTGGTGGAGGCGTATCGGGAACTGGATGAGGCCCTGGTTGTGCGTGGGCTGTAAGGCGGTGTTTCCTTGTTCCTGAGGGGCGGAGAAAATGCAAAAAAAAAGCTCCCCAAAGGGAGCTTTTTCACTGACAGGATCGATTAATCGTCCAGGAAGCTACGCAGTACTTCAGAGCGGCTTGGATGGCGCAGTTTACGCAGCGCCTTCGCTTCAATCTGACGGATACGTTCGCGGGTAACGTCGAACTGTTTACCCACTTCTTCCAGCGTATGGTCGGTGTTCATATCGATACCGAAACGCATACGCAGCACTTTTGCTTCACGGGCGGTCAGGCCAGCCAGAACGTCGTGCGTTGCAGCACGCAGGCTCTCGGTCGTCGCAGAGTCCAGCGGCAGCTCGAGGGTGGTATCCTCGATGAAATCACCCAGATGCGAATCTTCATCATCACCGATTGGTGTTTCCATGGAGATTGGCTCTTTGGCGATCTTCAGCACTTTACGGATCTTGTCTTCCGGCATCAGCATGCGCTCAGCCAGCTCTTCCGGCGTTGGCTCGCGGCCCATCTCCTGCAGCATCTGGCGGGAGATACGGTTGAGCTTGTTGATGGTCTCAATCATATGCACCGGAATACGGATGGTGCGCGCCTGATCCGCGATAGAGCGGGTGATAGCCTGACGGATCCACCAGGTAGCATAGGTGGAGAACTTATAACCACGACGGTATTCAAACTTATCAACCGCTTTCATCAGACCGATGTTGCCTTCCTGAATCAGATCCAGGAACTGCAGGCCACGGTTGGTGTACTTCTTGGCGATAGAGATAACCAGACGCAGGTTCGCTTCAACCATCTCTTTCTTCGCACGGCGGGCTTTCGCTTCACCGATGGACATACGACGGTTGATGTCTTTAACCTGCTCAATGGTCAGGCCGGTCTCTTCTTCAATCTGATGCAGTTTCTGCAGGCCGCGGAACACATCTTCTTTCACGTCATGCAGTTTTTCAGACCACGGCTTGTTCATCGCGATAGCCGCGTTGAACCAGGTTTCGCTGGTTTCGTTGCCGGTGAAGAGGGTGATGAAGTTCTTCTTCGGCATTTTGCACTGCTCAACGCACAGTTTCATGATGATGCGTTCCTGGGTACGTACGCGATCCATCATCACGCGCATGCTGTTAACCAGGTAGTCGAACTGTTTAGGCACCAGACGGAACTGTTTGAAGACTTCAGACAGTTTCAGGATCTCTTCCTGTGCGGCTGCGTGGCTGCGACCTTTTGCTTTGATGGTGTCACGCGTGACTTCGTACTGGGTACGCAGCTCGGCAAACTTCTCGCGCGCCAGTTCCGGGTCGATGCTGTTGTCATCATCGGCGGTATCGTCGTCGGCATCTTCCTCATCTTCGTCTTCGTCATCATCCATCTCTTCCTGAGACAGTTCAGAACCCACGTGAGTGGCGGTCGGTGCCATATCTTCTTCAGCGTTCGGGTCGACAAAACCGGTGATCAGGTCAGACAGGCGCGCTTCTTCCGCTTCAACACGATCGTACTGCTCCAGCAGATAGGTGATCGCTTCAGGGTATTCGGCAACAGAGCACTGAACCTGGTTGATCCCGTCTTCGATGCGTTTGGCGATGTCAATTTCGCCTTCGCGGGTCAACAGTTCAACGGTACCCATTTCGCGCATGTACATGCGGACCGGGTCAGTGGTACGCCCGATTTCAGATTCCACGCTGGACAGGACCTGTGCAGCAGCTTCTTCCGCATCTTCGTCAGTGTTGTTGGAGGTTTCAGCCAGCAACAGATCATCGGCATCAGGTGCTTCTTCCATCACCTGAATACCCATGTCATTGATCATTTGGATGATGTCTTCGATTTGATCTGAATCGACGATATCTTCCGGCAGATGGTCATTGACCTCGGCATAGGTCAGATAGCCTTGCTCCTTACCGCGTTGGACAAGAAGTTTCAGCTGTGACTGCGGGTTTTGCTCCATAAGACGGTATCCACACTTAATTCGTTTGATTGGTGTCGGCGATGGGGCTGCCAACCTTTAAAGCGAGGGCGTACTTATATTTGTGCCGCTGCCTCTCAGTGCGGCTGCCGGGGGCTTCCCGATCGATATTCGGCACTTAAGCCGTTGAATTCATTTTTTTGCCAGCTCCTGGTTCAGCATCCAGAGTTCCCGGCGTTCTTCGCTGCTTAAGCCGTGTGTGCGCTCGCGAGCTATCAACTCTTCCTGGCGCAGCTCAAGCATCGAATCAAACATATGGTTGAGTGAGTCGGTGAACGTTTTTTCTGCAATGTCCTTATCTGCTATATCGTCCCACATCGACAGTTTTTCAAGGGTAGCAGCCTCTTTTGTGCCGCGATAATGTTCTAAAAGTTGTCCGGTGGTCAGACCTGGCTGAGACAAACAAGTGTTGACCAATTCTGAAAATAAGCCAAGCCCGGGCAATTTTTCGTGGTTCAAACCCGCCAGCGATGGCACTTGCGGAGCAAGTTCGGGGTTTTGAACCAGTAACCCTATCAGTATACGCATGGTTGTGCGTTTTAGCTGAGGCGCGGGACGAACCGCACCGTTTTCAGACTGTTTAGGCATTAAACGTTCAAGCTGACTGTCATCCAGAATGCCGAGCTTGTTGCCTAGCTCCTGACGCAGATAGATGCGCAGCGTTTCGCCGGGCACCTGACTGATTAACGGCAGCGCCAGCGTGCTGAGTTGCGCGCGCCCGTCAGGGGTACTCAAATCGACCTGCGGCATCAGGCTGTTAAACAAAAACGTGGAGAGCGGCTGAGCCTGCTCCATCCGCGCTTCAAACGCCGCTTTGCCCTCTTTACGCACCAGCGTATCCGGGTCTTCACCGTCGGGCAGGAACATAAAGCGTAACTGACGCCCGTCGGTCATATAAGGCAGTGCGGTTTCCAGCGCACGCCAGGCGGCGTCGCGCCCTGCACGGTCACCGTCGTAACAGCAGATGACATTGTTAGTCACCCTGTACAGCAGCTGAATGTGATCGGCTGTGGTCGAGGTGCCCAGAGATGCAACCGCATAGTTGATGTCGTACTGCGCCAGCGCGACGACATCCATATAGCCTTCGACGACCAGAAGGCGCGGAGGTTCCGCGTTATCCTTCAGCGCCTCATAAAGACCGTAAAGCTGGCGGCCTTTATGAAAAATATCGGTCTCCGGGGAGTTGAGGTACTTCGGCAGGGCATCACCCAGCACGCGACCACCAAAACCAATCACCCGGCCACGCTTGTCGCGGATCGGGAACATCACCCGTTCGCGGAAGCGGTCGTAGCTTCGTCCCTGGTCATTGGTGACCAGCATGCCGGCATCGATAAGAGACTTACGATCTTCGCTATTGCCGCCAAAACGCTTTAACACGTTGTCCCAGCCGGGCGGGGCGTAACCAATAGCGAAACGCGCAATCACATCGTCACTCAGTCCGCGCGCTGTCAGGTACTGACGCGCAGGCTCAGCAGCAGCGTGCTTAAGAGACTGTTGATAAAACGAGTTCAGACCATCCATCAGTTGGTACAGCGTTTGCCGTTGATGGCGCTCGATCTGGCTTGGCCCACTGCCTGCTTCATACGGCACTTCAAGGTTGTGCATCGCCGCCAGCTCTTCGACGGTTTCAACGAACTCGAGCTTGTCGTAGTTCATTAAAAAATCGACAGCATTACCGTGAGCACCACAGCCGAAGCAATGGTAAAACTGCTTTTCACCGTTTACGGTGAAGGAGGGGGTTTTTTCGTTATGGAAAGGACAGCACGCATGGTAGTTCTTGCCCTGCTTTTTCAGCTTTACCCGCGCGTCGATGAGATCGACGATATCGGTTCTGGCTAGCAGGTCATTGATGAATACGCGTGGGATTCGTCCGGCCATATGCCCCAAAAATTTTAGTAACTCATAAACGAAAACAAGCCGCGCATTCCTTCCGGAAGCACGGCCTTACGACTACAACTCTGTCTGTCATTGAGGGCTGAGGCCCTCAATTGATTAGTACAGACGAGTACGGCGTGCGTTTTCGCGAGCCAGTTTCTTCGCGTGACGTTTCACAGCAGAAGCTTTAGCGCGCTTACGTTCGGTCGTTGGTTTTTCATAGAACTCACGACGACGAACTTCAGCCAGAACACCTGCTTTCTCGCATGAACGTTTGAAGCGACGCAGTGCAACGTCGAACGGCTCGTTTTCACGTACTTTAATTACCGGCATGTAACTCTCACCTTTGATAAATTCGGTTTGCCGCTGGCATCAACGCCAGCTTATTTCAAAATGGTGCGGAATTTTACTGCAAATGCTGCTGCTTTGTAAAGCACCGACGCGTTTTTGAAAGGGACTTTAATAAGGGTGAGGAGTATACACGAGGCTTCTTCCTGGGGCGAACAAAGTTTTACATCAATCCGCATTGGCCCTACACTGCGCGGTATTGAAACGAGGTAAAACAAGTCATGCGTGTACTGGGTATTGAAACATCCTGCGATGAGACCGGCATCGCCATTTACGACGACGAAAAAGGGCTTCTTGCCAACCAACTGTATAGTCAGGTGAAATTACACGCTGACTACGGCGGCGTCGTGCCTGAACTGGCTTCTCGTGACCACGTGCGTAAAACGGTTCCCCTGATTCAGGCGGCGCTGAAAGAAGCCGGGTTGAGCTCTACTGATATTGATGCTGTAGCGTATACCGCAGGCCCGGGCCTGGTGGGTGCGCTGCTGGTCGGCGCAACGGTGGGCCGTTCGCTGGCATTCGCGTGGGATGTGCCGGCCATTCCGGTTCACCATATGGAAGGGCATCTTCTGGCGCCGATGCTGGAAGATAATCCGCCTGCGTTTCCTTTTGTGGCGCTGCTGGTTTCAGGTGGCCATACCCAGCTGATTAGCGTAACGGGGATTGGCAAGTATGAACTGCTCGGCGAGTCCATTGACGACGCAGCCGGTGAGGCCTTCGACAAAACGGCCAAACTGCTGGGTCTGGATTATCCTGGCGGTCCGATGCTCTCGAAAATGGCATCGCAGGGCACGGAAGGGCGTTTCGTCTTCCCGCGTCCGATGACTGACCGTCCAGGGCTGGATTTCAGCTTTTCTGGTCTGAAAACCTTCGCGGCCAATACCATTCGCAATAACGACGATAGCGAGCAGACCCGTGCTGATATCGCCCGTGCGTTCGAAGACGCGGTGGTTGATACCCTGATGATCAAATGCAAACGCGCACTGGAAAAGACCGGCTTTAAGCGTCTGGTGATGGCCGGGGGCGTCAGCGCCAACCGCACGTTGCGTGCAAAACTCGCGCAGATGATGCAAAAGCGTGGTGGGGAAGTATTTTATGCCCGTCCGGAATTCTGTACCGATAACGGGGCGATGATCGCCTACGCGGGCATGGTACGTCTGAACGCTGGCGCGACCGCCGATCTGAGCGTCTCTGTACGTCCACGCTGGCCGCTGGCGGAGTTGCCGGAGGCCTAATGCCTAACCCTCTCCCGCCAGGGAGAGGGGATTTATACGGTTACACCCGCAACATCCCTTTCTCTTCCAGAAATGTCACGATCGTCGCCAGTCCGTCGCCCGCCTTCAGATTGGTGAAGGTCCACGGGCGCTCGCCGCGCATGCGGTTGGTGTCACGCTCCATCACCTCCAGTGAGGCCCCCACATAGGGTGCCAGGTCGGTTTTGTTGATCACCAGAAAATCGGATTTGGTTATCCCTGGGCCGCCCTTACGCGGGATCTTCTCCCCTTCAGCGACGTCAATCACATAGATTGTCAGGTCAGCTAGCTCCGGGCTGAAGGTGGCGCTCAGGTTGTCACCGCCGCTTTCAACGAAGATCAGGTCCAGATTGCCGAACTTTTCGCTTAACGCTTCCACTGCCGCCAGGTTCATTGAGGCATCTTCGCGGATTGCGGTATGCGGGCAGCCGCCCGTCTCCACGCCCACGATGCGCTCTGGCTCAAGGGCACCCGCTTCGGTGAGAATGCGCTGGTCCTCTTTGGTGTAGATATCGTTGGTCACCACTGCCAGGTGATAGGTGTCGCGCATTGCTTTGCAGAGTGCTTCCAGTAACGCGGTTTTGCCCGACCCCACCGGGCCGCCCACGCCCACGCGCAGGGGATGTTTGTAATCAGCCATGTTGTCTCCTCAGGAACGGAATAATCGTGAATATTGTGTTTCGTGGCGCGCAGAGGCGATGGCCGACAGCGGCGTTGCCGCACCCAGCGCGTCGTCGCCACGCAAAAATGCCGGTTCAAGCCCGGCGGCAAAGTGGTCGCTCAGGTCGATAATCAGCTGCTGCGCCGCCTGTTGCCCGAACGGCACCAGCTTGACGCCCGCCATGACCGCGCTCTCAATCCAGCTGTAGCCCAGGCTCAGGGCCAGCTCATGGGCGCTAATGCCCCAGCGTACTCCGAGCCACGCCATGCCGCTGAGCTGGCTTTGCATAAACAGCGTCCGCCACTCTGCCGGACAGTCCGGTTCCCAGCTTTTGATTAGGCGCGTAAAGGCCGCCCCGCGGTTGCGTTCCTCTTCACGCAGTTCACGCGTTTCCCGGCAGGCGAGAAGGTAGGCCGTCCAGCGTGTTGCCGTCGCCAAATCGTTTTGCTCGCACGCTTGGTAAAGTCGGGAAAACAGCGGCAGATCGACATAGAAAAAGCTCTGCTCCATCTGCAGGATCTGCCAGTTTTTGAACGCCTCAGCATCGGGGACCCAGCCTGCTTCTACGGCCCACTCCAGCCCCTGCGACCAGGTGAATGACCCGACCGGAAGGCTGCTGCTGGAGAGCTGCATCAGGCGCAGCCGCTGGCGGACGTGCTCCATCAGCCCATCAGCGCCAGCAGCGCAGAGACAATCAGCCCGCCACCAAAGGTTTTACGTAACCCGTCGTGACGGCGCAGCAGCAACCCGGCGGCGAAGCTGGCGCACAGCACCGTGGCACTGGCAAACATAAAGCCGCTGGTGAAGAGCCAGAAGTTGTGGCCAGACATCTCTACCCCGTGCGCCCAGCCGTGGAACATAGCCAGCGCCGGCACGGCCAACAGCAGGCGATTTTCGGTTTTAAACATCATCGCGCCGCAGACCGCCAGCGAGGCGATAATCAGCATTTCCATGCCGCTAAAGCCGCCAAGCAGGCTGCCTGCAACGGCCCCGGCCAGCATCATGCTGAGAGTGGCAAGGGGCAGCAGCAGCTTGCGCCCGCTCAGGGCCGAAAGTACGCCCGCACCGGTTAGCATCAGCAGATGATCAAGACCCGTCAGCGGATGGAAAAAACCGGCCTGAAAGCTGTCTGTGCCGTGTCCGGGATGCGCCAGGGCAGGAAGAGAAAAGGCCAGCAGTAACAGAGGTAAAAACGTACGCATGATGAATCCTTAATGTGAATGAGCGTGAGAGTGACTATGGCTGTGGGCATCGCTGGTATACGCCCCTGCTTCCGGTTCAAACGGGAGGGTGGCAAATGTCACCTCGAGCCCGAACTGGCGCAGCATGTCATCGAGCACATGATCGTGGTGGTAGCGCAGCTCGCCGGGCATGATCTGCAGCGGCACGTGGCGGTTGCCGAGGTGGTAGCAGGCGCGGGCGAGCAGGAACGGATCGTCGCAGCGCACCACGGAGACCGATTCCGGCGCGGCGATCACCTCGATCACCTCGCTGCCGTCGTCAGTGGTCAGCAGATCTCCCCCGCGCAGCAGCAGGCCGCGCGGCAGCATCAGCCCGGCTTCGCGACCGTCATTCAGCGTCACGCGGGCACGGCTTTTTACCCGGACATCAATCGGCAGCGTGACGCTGGCGGTTATCGGATGGGCATGGTCAAGGCGTTGGGTCAGGTAGATCATCGTCACTCCTTAAAACAGGAAATAGCGTTGGGCCATCGGCAGAACGTCTGCCGGCTCGCTGGTAATGAGCTCGCCATCAACGCGAACCTCGTAAGTTTGTGCATCAACGGTGATGTTGGGCTGCAGGCTGTTGTGGATCATGTCGGCCTTTTTCACCGTGCGGCAGCCTTTTACGACGGCTATGCCGCTCTGCAGGCTGAGCTGGTGCGAAATGCCCTTCGCATCGGCAGCCTGGGAAACAAACGTCAGCCGTGTCGCATGGCGTGCGGCACCCAGCGTGCCAAACATCGGGCGGTAATGGACCGGTTGCGGCGTTGGGATAGAGGCGTTGATATCCCCCATCGGCGCGCAGGCGATCATCCCGCCTTTCACAATGGTGGCGGGTTTGACGCCAAAGAACGCGGGGGACCAGACCACTAAATCCGCCATTTTCCCGGCCTCAATCGAGCCCACTTCATGGGCAATCCCGTGGGTCAGCGCCGGGTTAATGGTGTATTTGGCGATATAGCGTTTCACGCGGTAGTTATCGTTGTTCCCGGTCTCTTCCGGCAGTGCGCCGCGCTGAACCTTCATACGGTGCGCCACCTGCCAGGTACGAATAATCACTTCGCCGACGCGACCCATTGCCTGGGAGTCGGACGAGGTCAGCGAGAAGGCACCGATATCGTGAAGGACATCTTCCGCAGCGATGGTCTCCCGGCGAATGCGTGATTCAGCAAAGGCGACGTCCTCGGCGATATCCGGGTCGAGGTGGTGACACACCATCAGCATGTCGAGATGCTCGTCGATGGTATTCACCGTGTAGGGCAGCGTCGGGTTAGTGGAGGAGGGCAGAATATTCGGGTGCGCGCAGGCAGTAATAATATCCGGTGCATGTCCGCCGCCCGCCCCTTCCGTATGGAAGGTGTGAATGGTCCGTCCGCCGATAGCCGCCAGCGTGTCCTCAACAAAACCGGATTCGTTCAGCGTGTCGCTGTGCAGCGCCACCTGAATATCCATCTCCTCCGCCACCGCCAGTGAGCAGTTGATGGCGGCCGGCGTCGCGCCCCAGTCTTCGTGGATCTTCAGCCCGATGGCACCCGCTGCGATCTGCTCGCGCAGGGCATCAGGGTTGGAACCGTTACCTTTGCCAAGCAGGCCGATATTCACCGGTAGTGTATCGGCCGCCTGCAACATTCGTGCGATATACCAGGGCCCCGGCGTACAGGTCGTGGCGTTGGTGCCTGCCGCAGGGCCCGTGCCCCCGCCAATCATGGTGGTGACGCCAGAGACCAGCGCCTCTTCCGCCTGCTGCGGGCAGATCCAGTGGATGTGCGTGTCGATCCCGCCGGCGGTGACAATTTTCCCTTCGGCGGCGATCACTTCTGTCGCTGCGCCAATCGGGATCGTGACCCCGGGCTGTATATCCGGATTACCGGCTTTACCCACGGCAAAGATCCGCCCGTTTTTTACGCCAATATCGGCTTTAACGATCCCCCAGTGATCGATAATCAGCGCGTTAGTCAGCACCAGATCCACGCAGCCGTCGGATGTCATCTGCCCCTGACCCATACCGTCGCGGATCACCTTCCCGCCGCCGAATTTGACCTCTTCGCCGTAGACCGTGAGATCGTTTTCCACTTCTATCCACAGCTCACTGTCGGCCAGACGCACTTTATCGCCAGTGGTGGGGCCGAACATATCGGCGTAGGCCTGGCGTGAAATTTCAGCCATTTTTCACCTCTCCCATCACCTCGCCGCGAAAGCCGAAAATACGCTGCGCGCCGCTGACCTGAACCAGCGTCACCTCGCGCTTCTGTCCGGGTTCGAAACGCACGGCGGTGCCTGCCGGAATATTCAGCCGATAGCCTTTGGTGGCTTCCCGGTCGAATTTCAGCGCCGGGTTAATCTCATAAAAGTGGTAGTGCGATCCCACCTGGATCGGCCTGTCGCCATGGTTTTCGACGATCACGTTTTGCGTGTCTCGCCCAACGTTGATCGCAATGTTTCCGGATTGGATCTGGTATTCGCCTGGGATCATCACGCGCTCCTTATACGATCGGGTTATGGACGGTGACGAGCTTTGATCCGTCCGGGAACGTCGCTTCCACCTGAATGTCGGGGATCATCTCCGGTACGCCTTCCATCACCTGGTCGCGCGTCAGGACGTGACGGCCCGCTTCCATCAGTGAGGCGACGGTTTCGCCATCGCGGGCGCCTTCCATAATAAACGCGCTGATCAGCGCGACTGATTCCGGGTAATTCAGTTTTACCCCGCGCGCAAGGCGGCGTTCGGCAACCAGCGCAGCGGTAAACAGCAACAGCTTGTCTTTTTCTCTGGGGGTCAGTTCCATAACGTTTCCCTTATGTCTGCCAGATACGCGGCGAACAGGCGGTTTTGGGGGTTAAAAGCGGGCGAAGCGACTGCCAGATATCGCGCATCACCCGCTGGCAAATCAGGTTGTCGTGGGAGAGAAAACGCACCGACAGCAGATCGTCTGTGAGCGTTGCCCCGGCAAAGTGGCTCAGCGGCGTCAGCAGCTCGCGCACCGTTTCGAGGTGCGCTTCCCTGGCCGGAAAGAACAGCAGCGTGCCGACCCACGGGAGACCTGCAACGGGCGTGAGATCGCCATTGCTGAGGTGCTGACGTTCAATCAGCCGTGGCTCATCGTCGACCCAGATCTCAAGGCGGCTTTCCAGCGTGCCGTGGCTGAAGGTTTCGCCGATCACCGGGCGACCCAGACAGTACAATTCCCACGCCAGTAGCGTACTGGAAGCCTTCAGATGAAAAACGGAACGCAGGGCGGCATTCGCACCGGGAAAGATAATGGTGTCCTGCGGCAGCCACTCCAGCGTAGCCTCATCATCGAGCCAGAAGTGCTGATTGAGACAGGCCTGCGGACCGCTGCTGCGATAGAACTTGCTCGCGCCGGGCATGGTGATCAGCGCATGGCTTTTCGCGTCCAGATGCACCGAAATATCCAGCGTATCGCCGCCGACTATCCCGCCTGGCGGGTGCAGCAAATACAGGTGGCAGGTGTCGCCTTCGGGATAAAAAGGCCGCTGTACGGTGAGGGGCCCGAAGTGATGAGCAGCGTGCAGGAGGGTTTTCTCAGGGGTGTAACAAAACTGCAGGGCAAGCGATGCCTGCCAGCCTTTGTAAGAATTATCAGTGACCTGAGCTGCTAACATGCTGCATCCATCTGCTCATCATCGGGAGACGTTTCAGTATGCCCTGGCAGAAATGAAGGCTGTCATATGAGTCGCTTATGGATAAAAAAACCGGCTCAAGGAGCCGGTTGAGAAGGTTATCGGTAATCCTCTGCATCCACATCATAGCCGGACGGCTCCCAGCGGATCGCCAGCAGCGAAGCCAGCCCGATAAACGGTGCCAGGGCGATCACCCAGAACACGGCGGTATCAAGAGAGGCCACCAGCAGCGGGAACAGGAACAGCGAGAGCGTAGAACTGCTGCGCATCAGCGTCTGGTTAAGGCCCACGCCCACGCCGCGCAGAGAGGTGGGATAGCTCAGGGACGCAAACGTCATGGTATGGGCGCCGGGCCCAAAGCCCTGACCGAACAGGAACAGCGCCAGCATCGCGACGGCGATAATGCCTTCCGATACGCCTTCCGGACGACCAATCAGCGCCAGCCCCAGCAGAGCAACAAGCTGACAGGCGTAGCCCGCCAGTGACATCCGCCACGCGCCGAAGCGCGGAACATAGCGCACTGCCAACAATCCGCCGACGAAGGCAAACAGCAGGTTTAGCACCAGCGAGATCAGAATAGTGGTCAGCATCGACTGCACAAAGAAGCTGGAGATAATGACCGGCAGACCAAATGCGACGGCGTTATAGGCGAAAGACGACACCACCGAGAGCAGGGTAGCGAGCGTGGTACGTCGCAAATAGACGCCACGGAACAGGTGCAGATAGTTTGCCCACTTCGCCTTGTTGACCACCGGTGCCGGTTGGTTAAGCGCATCCTGCGGCACGTGGGCGTTGATGTTATACGATTGCCGCAAGATAGCGGCCGCCTCTTTCAGGTTGCCCTGATTCGCCGCCCAGACCGGGGACTCGCTCATGTAGCGGCTACGAATGGCGATAATCACCAGCGCAGGCACCGCGCCAAACCCCAGGATTAAGCGCCACAGCCAGTCGCTGTGACTTTCTGGCAGTACGGCGTAGAAGAATAACACCAACAGGTAAGAGATGCTGATTGCGGCATACCAGGTTGGGCACCACATTGCCACGCTGGAGGCCTTGTTTCCGGGGCCTTTGAGCCTGGCGAACTCGCTAAGAAACGCCATCGCCACCGGCAGATCGATCCCCACGCCGAGGCCCATCACAAAGCGTGCGCCCGCCAGCGCATATTCGTTCGGTGCCAGTGCACAGGCGATGGCCGCTACCACGAAGAACAGCATGTCGGCCATAAAGACGCGGTAGCGTCCGATCTTGTCCGTGAGATAGCCACCCAGTAGCGCCCCGACAATCGCACCAAAGGTAATGGCCGAGGCCACCATGCCGGTACCGGCGGGGGTGAGATTAAATTCGCGGGTGATGTCTTTGATGCCGAACGCCAGCGCACCAAGGTCGTACGCATCGAGGAAAATACCGCCCAGCGCGATACCGACTACGATGCGGGCGTTGGCCCGACCCTGAGAACCGCCGTTGACCAGACGTGAAACGTCAGAGGCGTTACGTACCCACTTGATGTTGCCATCAGGCGAATGTCCTGCCGTTGAAAGGGGAGTTGTGTCTGTAATGTCTGCCATTTTCTTTTTGTGTGGTTGTGTTGTGTCATTAACAGTTACCACAGGCAGAGGGTGACCAAAATCACATTTGGTTATAAGGCATAACTAACCCCTTACGGGGCGTCTTTTTTCTTTCTCTTGAGCTTCGACCAGATTTTGGTCTCCTGGCGACGCCACAGGCGCTGAATATTATCGTGATGACGCAGCAGGATGAGGCAGGAGAGCATCGACACCGGGAAGGTAAACTGCGGTTTGAACCACCAGACATAGAATGGCGCAATCAGCGCGCTGACGATGGCGCCCAGTGACGAGTAACCGCTCAGAAGAATGGTCAGTAGCCAGGTGCCGGCCATTACGCCGGTTAAGTCCCAGCCGATAGGGGCAATAGCACCAAAGGCGGTGGCGACGCCTTTACCGCCTTTAAAACCAAAGAATACAGGCCAGATATGGCCAACACAGGCGGCGATAGCAATGAGCCCCAGCCAGAACGGCGTTACGCCCAGCGCATACGCTCCCCAGACGGGTAACATTCCTTTCAGAACATCAAAAATCAATACCGCTACGGCTGCTCCCTTGCCGCCAATTCGTAGTACATTGGTCGCCCCCGGATTCCCGGAACCACTTTCGCGCGGGTCAGGTAACCCGGCAATGCGGCAGACCAGAATGGCGCTGGAGATTGAGCCGCAAAGGTAGGCGAGGAGGATCATTCCAGGCGCGATTGCACTCATAACGCTGTTCCGTTTTGAAAATGTATCTGTATTCTCAGCATCTGTGGATAATACGCATAATTCGCCGGAAGTGGTATCCGGTTTAGCCAAAAAGCAGGCAGGTCGTGATGGATATTGTATTTATAGAGCAACTTTCGGTAATCACCACTATTGGTGTTTACGACTGGGAACAGACCATTGAGCAGAAACTCGTGTTCGATATCGAAATGGGCTGGGATAACCGCAAGTCAGCAAAAAGCGACGACGTGAATGACTGTCTGAGCTACGCCGATATCAGTGAAACGGTCGTGGGCCACGTCGAAGGGCAACGTTTTGCGCTGGTGGAGCGTGTGGCAGAAGAGGTGGCTGAGCTGCTGCTGAGCAAGTTCAACGCACCGTGGGTACGCATCAAGTTGAGCAAACCGGGCGCCGTGGCGCGTGCCGCTAACGTCGGCGTGATCATTGAGCGTGGCACAAATCTGAAAGGGAAGATTTAACGTCATAATAGCTAAACCATTTTAGGTTATACCGGTCTTAAAGCTGTATCTTTCACGGTTGTCCGCGTGGGACACCGTTTTTTTTATATCTTTTTAGGGGTTTATAGATGAGCGATATGCACTCGCTGCTGGTGGCGGCAATACTGGGTGTGGTCGAAGGATTGACGGAGTTTTTGCCGGTTTCCAGTACGGGCCATATGATTATCGTTGGCCATCTGCTGGGCTTTGAAGGCGATACCGCAAAGACGTTTGAAGTTGTCATTCAGTTGGGGTCTATTCTGGCGGTCGTTGTGATGTTCTGGCGTCGTCTGTTCGGGCTTATCGGTATCCACTTTGGCCGTCTTCCTCAGCGCGAGGGTGAAAGCAAAGGTCGCCTGACGCTTATCCATATTCTGCTTGGCATGGTTCCGGCAGTGGTTCTGGGCCTGGTTTTCCACGACACCATTAAATCGCTGTTTAACCCGATTAACGTCATGTATGCGCTGGTCGTCGGCGGTTTCCTGCTGATCGCGGCAGAACTGCTGAAGCCGAAAACGCCACGCGCGGAAGGTCTGGATGACATGACCTACCGTCAGGCGTTTATCATTGGTTGTTTCCAGTGTCTGGCGCTGTGGCCGGGCTTTTCACGCTCAGGCGCGACCATCTCTGGCGGGATGCTGATGGGCGTTAGCCGCTATGCTGCGTCGGAGTTCTCGTTCCTGCTGGCGGTGCCGATGATGATGGGCGCGACCGCACTCGACGTCTATAAAAGCATTGGCTTCCTCACCACGGGTGACATTCCGATGTTCGCCGTGGGCTTTGTCACCGCCTTTATCGTGGCGCTGATCGCCATCAAAACCTTCCTGCAGTTGATTAAACGTATCTCGTTTATTCCGTTCGCGATCTATCGCTTTATCGTGGCGGCTGCGGTTTACGTGGTCTTCTTCTGACCGACGGCCCTCAGTCTTTAGGCTGAGGGCAATGCTTTTCCTTCCAGTCCGTCACCGCCTGAATTCGACGTTTCGTCAGCTCTTCCCGGATTTCCGATCCCTTGAAGCCCGCCTCGACAACCGCTTTAGTCGGTACCGCTTTTGCCACTTCCCACGCTGCGCGTAACAGCCGCCCCTGCGGATAATCGCAGGCTTCAAAACCGGTGCGGCCACGTACGTCGGCTTCGCTGGTCAACGCGATCTGCTCGACGCGCTGGGGTTTGCGCCATGCGTCGATGTTATCAAACAGCTTAACGATGGTGGCCGGTTTGAGGATCGGGAAGGTGTGGATCAGGTCGTGAAATTCCGCCACCAGTCTGGCGAGATCGCGAATCTCATTGGGTACCCGCAGGCGCTGGCAAAGTCCTTCGACCAGCTTCACCCCGGCAGGACCGTGGCCATGGTGGCGCGGCCACATGGCTTTTGGCGTTAATCCTTTGCCGAGATCGTGGCACAGCGTAGAAAAACGCACATCCACCTCGGGGCTGAGCATGGCAGCCATACTCAGGGTCATCAGGGTATGCACGCCGGTATCGATTTCCGGGTGCCATTTCGCCGGGGCGGGCACGCCGAACAGCGCGTCAATTTCCGGGAACAGCACTTTCAGTGCGCCACAGTCACGCAGCACCTGGAAAAAGACCTGCGGGTTGCGGGTAGTAAGGGCGTTTTCCGTCTCTTTCCAGACGCGCTCTGGCGTGAGGTGGGCCAGTTCGCCCGCCTCGGTCATGGCGGTCATCAATGCCAGGGTCTCATCGGCAATGCGGAAGCTCAGATGCGCGTAACGCGCCGCAAAGCGCGCCACGCGCAGCACGCGGAGCGGATCTTCAGAAAACGCCGGGGAGATGTGACGCAGCAGTCGATTACGCAGATCGTCCTGACCGCCATACGCGTCAATAATCTGGCCGTCTTCGTCCTGCGCCAGCGCGTTGATGGTGAGATCGCGACGCAGGAGATCTTGCTCCAGCGTGACGTCCGGTGCGGCATAGCAGGTGAAGCCGGTATAACCCGAACCGGATTTCCGTTCGGTACGCGCCAGGGCGTACTCCTCACGACTTTGCGGGTGCAGAAACACGGGAAAATCGCGGCCTACCTGCTGGTAGCCCGCGTTAAGCATTTCTTCAGGTGTGGCTCCCACCACCACCCAGTCTTTATCTTTGACCGGCAGACCTAACAACGCATCACGTACCGCACCACCGACCAGATAACTCTTCACGCCCTGTACTCCCGTTTTCTCTTTTCGCAAGATAATACGTAAGTCTGGCAGAGAAGACGAATTAGTTCATCCAGCGGTCTTTACGCTTACGGCTTGGGATCAGGTGAGGAAGCACCAGACCCAGCACCAGGCCAACGCCCAGCACACCGCCACCGTACATAAACCACTGCATGATGATGGTACGTTGTTTGTCATCAAGTTGCAGATTGGCGGCGTTCACCTTCTTCTGCGCGACAATCAGCTCGTTTTTCAGTTTCTGATTCTCATCTTTCAGACCGTTAATCACGCTGTCGCTCTGGGCCACCTTCTGCTGCATTTCCGCGGTACGCTGGTTCCAGGTACCGTCGATATTGTTCAGCTTGTCGGTCAGCGTTTTCACCTGATTTTCCAGATCCGGCACGCGGGTGCGCAGGCTTGGCACCGCGCTCAGCTCTTTCAGTGGGATCCAGGACGTGCGGCCGGTACTGTCGCGAACCTGACCATAATTGGTCTCCGCGTTGGTCTGTAACAGCGTCACTTCCTCGCCGGCATTGACCGTACCCACGAGGCGATAATTATCTCCAGGGCCACTGCGTACCCAGGTGTTCAGTTCGTCAGAAACGTAACGCTTCTCTTCAGCGTGCACGGCGGTTGCGGCGCTAAAAGCGAGGAAAGTAAGTCCAATCAGGCGTAATTTAAGCATCATTAGTCGTTATTTTCATAAATAGTGGAACGATAGTAGTGGCAACAGTGTCTCTACGCAAAGCATTCGTCAGCAATCAGAATCATCTGTGTCACGACCCTAAACATTTACGCCCGTCAAATTGCTCATTGCGTGGCAATTTGGCGCAAAATACTATGTACTGACAAACAAATGGCGAGGAAGTTCGCCCTCATTGACGCGTCTGTGACGCCTGCAAAAGTACAAGGCTATGGCTCAAGAAATCGAATTAAAATTTATCGTCGAAAAAGACAGCGTTGACGCACTCCGTCAGCATCTGCAGACCCTTTCCGGCGAACACCATGAACCGGTACAACTGCTTAATATTTATTACGAAACGCCAGACAACTGGCTGCGCCGCCATGATATGGGACTGCGCATCCGTGGCGCGAACGGGCGCTACGAGATGACGATGAAAATCGCTGGCCGCGTGGTCGGCGGTTTGCATCAGCGCCCGGAATACAATATCGACATCAATCAGCCAGAACTTGAGCTGGATCGTTTCCCGGCAGAAGTCTGGCCGGACGGCGTGCTGCCAGAAACCTTATCCGCCGAGGTGAAACCGCTGTTTAGCACCGATTTCTGGCGTGAAAAATGGCTGGTAACGGAAGGGAAAAGCCGCATTGAAATCGCCCTCGATCAGGGTGAGGTAAAAGCGGGTGAGCTTCAGGAGCCGATTTGCGAGCTGGAGCTCGAACTGCTGGAGGGTGAAGTCCAGGACGTACTGAAGCTGGCGCGTAAGCTGGTAAGCCAGCCGGGCCTGCGTCAGGGCAGCCTGAGCAAAGCGGCGCGGGGGTATCATCTGGCCGCCGGGAATGCGCCGCGCCTGCTGAAAGAGACGACTATTTTGCACGTGCCACCGAAAGCCAGCGTTGAGCAGGGCATGGAGGCGGCACTGGAGCTGGCGCTCTCACAGTGGCTTTATCATGAAGAGCTGTGGGTGCGTAATGTGAAAAACGCAAAAGCGCACGTGTTAGCGGCGATGAGCCTTGTGCGTCATACCCTGGCGCTGTTCGGCGGCATCGTACCTCGTAAAGCGAGCGCTCACTTACGTGACCTGCTGACCCAGACCGAAGCGCTGCTGCTCTCTGACGTATCCGCACAAACGGCGCTCTACAGCCCGCAAAACGCCGCCGCCAGGCTGGCGCTGACCGAGTTTCTGGTGACGCGCAGCTGGCGTGCCTTCCTGGATGCAAAAGCGCAGGCCAAAATTGAAGATAACTTCAAACGTTTCGCGGATATCCATCTTTCACGCCACGCGGCGGAGCTTAAAACCACCTTTGCGTATCCGCTGGGAGACCAGTATGGCGATCAGCTGATCCGCCTGTCGCGCAATATCGACAGCATGCTGCTGCTGTCGGGTGCCTATGACGGCCCTAAAGCGCAGGCCTGGCTGGAGAACTGGCAGGGGCTGAAACATGCTATCGAAACCCGTCAGCACATTGAGATTGAGCATTTCCGTAATGAAGCCATTTCGCAGGAGCCGTTCTGGCTGCACAGCGGAAAACGTTAACTCTGGCAAGGAACCCTATAATGCCGCTTTCTTCGCAGTTACAGCAGCAGTGGCAGACCGTTTGCGAACGTCTGCCTGAGTCATTACCGGCGTCATCGTTAAGCGAGCAGGCCAGGAGCGTGCTCACCTTCAGTGATTTTGTGCAGGAAAGTATCACCGCTTACCCGGACTGGCTGGGGGCGCTTGAGAGCACCCCGCCACAGGCAGACGAGTGGCGGCATTATGCGGGCTGGTTGCAAACCGCACTTGAAGAGGTCGCGGATGAAGCGACACTGATGCGCGTCCTGCGCCAGTTCCGCCGCCGGGTGATGGTGCGTATTGCCTGGGCTCAGGCGCTGGAGCTGGTCAGCGAAGAAAGTACCCTGCAGCAGCTGAGCGAGCTGGCACAGACGCTGATTGTTGCCGCACGGGACTGGCTCTATGCCGCCTGCTGTAAAGAATGGGGCACGCCGTGCAATGAGGATGGGGTTCCTCAGCCACTCTTGATTCTGGGCATGGGCAAGCTCGGGGGCTGCGAACTGAATTTCTCCTCGGATATCGACCTGATTTTTGCCTGGCCGGAGAACGGCTCCACACGCGGGGGCCGCCGTGAACTGGACAATGCGCAGTTCTTTACCCGTCTCGGGCAACGTCTGATTAAAGCGCTGGATCAACCTACCCAGGATGGTTTTGTCTATCGCGTGGATATGCGCCTGCGCCCGTTTGGCGACAGCGGTCCGCTGGTGCTGAGCTTTGCGGCACTGGAAGATTATTACCAGGAGCAGGGGCGCGACTGGGAGCGTTACGCGATGGTCAAAGCGCGGATCATGGGAGACAGCGACGATGCCTACGCCAACGAGCTGCGCGCCATGCTGCGCCCGTTCGTGTTCCGTCGCTATATCGACTTTAGCGTTATTCAGTCGCTGCGCAACATGAAAGGAATGATCGCCCGTGAAGTGCGCCGCCGGGGTCTGAAGGACAACATCAAGCTCGGCGCGGGCGGCATTCGCGAAATCGAATTTATCGTTCAGGTCTTCCAGCTGATCCGCGGCGGACGTGAGCCTTCACTGCAATCCCGTTCGCTGCTGCCGACGCTGTCAGCCATAGAGCAACTGCATCTGCTGCCGGAAGGCGACGCGCAGATCCTGCGTGAGGCCTATCTGTTCCTGCGCCGCCTGGAAAACCTGCTGCAAAGCATCAATGACGAGCAGACCCAGACTTTACCAGGCGATGACCTGAACCGGGCGCGGCTGGCCTGGGGGATGCACGTCGACGACTGGTCAACGTTGACCGGGCAACTGGATGCGCATATGGCCGGTGTGCGCCGTGTCTTTAACGCGCTGATTGGTGACGATGAAAGTGAATCGCAGGACGATACGCTCTCTGAACACTGGCGCGAATTGTGGCAGGACGCGCTGCAGGAAGATGACACCACGCCGGTGCTGGCGCACCTGAGCGACGACGATCGCCATCGTGTGGTGGCGTTAATTGCTGATTTCCGTCTCGAACTGAATAAACGAGCCATTGGTCCGCGCGGTCGTCAGGTGCTGGATCATCTGATGCCGCACCTGCTGAGCAATGTCTGCTCGCGTGCGGATGCGCCGGTACCGCTGTCGCGCATGATGCCGCTGCTGAGCGGCATCATCACCCGTACGACCTATCTTGAGTTGCTGAGCGAGTTCCCGGGCGCGCTCAAGCATCTGATTACGCTTTGCGCCGCCTCGCCGATGGTGGCCAACAAGCTGGCGCGGTATCCGCTGTTGCTGGATGAGCTGCTGGATCCCAATACGCTCTACCAGCCGACGGCAACGGACGCCTACCGTGACGAGCTGCGTCAGTATCTGCTGCGCGTACCGGAAGAGGACGAAGAGCAACAGCTGGAGGCGCTGCGTCAGTTTAAGCAGGCGCAAATGCTGCGCGTGGCGGCGGCAGATATCGCCGGAACGCTGCCAGTGATGAAAGTGAGCGATCACTTAACCTGGCTTGCGGAAGCGATCATTGATGCGGTGGTGCATCAGGCATGGATTCAGATGGTGGCGCGCTACGGCCAGCCGAAACACCTTGCTGACCGCGAAGGCCGCGGTTTTGCCGTTGTGGGTTACGGTAAGCTCGGCGGATGGGAACTGGGGTACAGCTCGGATCTCGATTTAATCTTCCTGCATGACTGTCCGGCAGACGTCATGACCGATGGCGAGCGTGAAATCGACGGGCGTCAGTTCTACCTGCGTCTGGCCCAGCGCATTATGCATCTGTTCAGCACCCGCACGTCATCCGGCATTTTATATGAAGTGGATGCGCGTCTGCGTCCTTCCGGCGCGGCCGGCATGCTGGTGACCTCAACGGAATCCTTCGCTGAGTACCAGAAGAATGAAGCCTGGACGTGGGAACATCAGGCGCTGGTGCGTGCCCGCGTGGTGTACGGCGATCCGTCGCTGAAAACGCAGTTTGATGCCATTCGTCGGGAGATTATGACGACCCCGCGTGACGGCAGCACGCTCCAGACCGACGTGCGTGAGATGCGCGAGAAAATGCGCGCGCACCTGGGCAATAAGCATCGCGATCGCTTTGATATTAAAGCGGATGAGGGCGGCATTACCGATATTGAATTTATTACGCAATATCTGGTGCTACGCCATGCGCACGCTAAACCGAAGCTGACCCGCTGGTCTGATAATGTGCGTATTCTGGAACTGCTGGCGCAAAACGACATTATGGATGAGCAGGAGGCGCAGGCCTTAACGCGCGCCTATACCACGCTGCGCGACGAGCTGCACCACCTGGCCTTACAGGAGCAGCCTGGCCACGTCGCGCTGGACTGTTTCGCCACTGAACGCGCGCAGGTCACCGCCAGCTGGCAGAAGTGGCTGGTGGAACCGTGCGTAACAAAACAAGTGTGATATTATCGCGCGCAAATTGTGAATCTTTCTGGAGTCAGGAATGAAAGTAACACTGCCAGAGTTTGAACGTGCTGGAGTTATGGTTGTCGGGGATGTCATGCTGGATCGCTACTGGTACGGGCCGACCAGCCGCATCTCTCCGGAAGCACCGGTACCGGTAGTTAAGGTCGACACCATTGAAGAGCGTCCTGGCGGCGCGGCAAACGTGGCGATGAACATTGCCTCTTTGGGCGCGCAGTCGCGTCTGGTTGGCTTAACCGGCATTGATGATGCGGCGCGTGCGCTGAGCAAGTCGCTGGCGGACGTGAATGTGAAGTGCGACTTCGTTTCGGTTCCGACACACCCGACGATCACCAAACTGCGCGTTCTGTCGCGTAACCAGCAGCTGATCCGCCTCGACTTCGAGGAAGGCTTTGAGGGCGTTGATCCTGAGCCGTTGCACGAGCGCATTAACCAGGCGCTGAGCACTATCGGCGCGCTGGTGCTGTCCGACTACGCCAAAGGTGCGCTGGCAAGCGTACAGCAGATGATTCAGCTCGCGCGTAAAGCCAATGTGCCCGTGCTGATCGACCCGAAAGGTACTGACTTTGAGCGCTATCGCGGCGCAACGCTGCTGACGCCAAACCTCTCTGAGTTTGAAGCGGTGGCGGGCAAATGTAAGACGGAAGAAGAGCTCGTTGAGCGCGGCATGAAGATCATTGTTGACTTCGAACTCTCCGCACTGCTGGTGACCCGCTCCGAGCAGGGGATGACGCTGCTACAGCCTGGCAAAGCGCCGCTGCATATGCCGACCCAGGCGCAGGAAGTGTATGACGTGACCGGTGCTGGCGACACGGTCATTGGCGTTCTGGCGGCGACGCTGGCGGCAGGGAACTCTCTGGAAGAAGCGTGCTACTTCGCTAATGCTGCGGCAGGCGTGGTCGTCGGCAAGCTGGGAACTTCCACCGTTTCGCCGATCGAACTGGAAAACGCGGTGCGTGGTCGTGCCGATACCGGTTTTGGCGTGATGAGCGAAGATGAGCTGAAAGTGGCCGTTGCCGCCGCCCGTAAACGCGGTGAAAAAGTGGTGATGACCAACGGCGTGTTCGACATCCTGCATGCCGGTCATGTCTCTTATCTGGCCAATGCGCGTAAGTTGGGCGACCGTCTGATTGTGGCGGTGAACAGCGATGCGTCGACGAAACGTCTTAAAGGTGAAACGCGTCCGGTGAACCCGCTGGAGCAGCGCATGATCGTGCTGGGTGCACTGGAAGCGGTGGACTGGGTGGTGTCGTTTGAAGAAGATACCCCGCAGCGCCTGATTGCCGGTATTTTGCCGGATCTGCTGGTGAAAGGCGGCGATTACAAACCGGATCAAATCGCAGGCAGCGAAGAGGTCTGGGCTAATGGCGGTGAAGTGATGGTGCTCAACTTTGAGGACGGGTGCTCAACCACCAACATCATCAAGAAGATCCAGAAAGACAGCAAATAAAGTCAGCCAATAAAAAACGGGCCATCTGGCCCGTTTTTTTCACCCTCTCTTTGCAGGAGAGGGTATCTTCGCAAACAGCCCGTTATACGCGGCTGTTATTCTGCTTCATCAACCGGTGGAATGGCCGGTGCCGGTTTTACTTCCGCTGGCGTATTGCGGTTTTCCAGCTCGTTCAGACGCTGCTCCAGCAGGGCCAGCTTCTCGCGGGTACGCAGCAGAACCTGCGTCTGCACGTCAAACTCTTCGCGGCTGACTAAATCAAGGCGAACCAACTGCGCCTGCAGCGTCTGGCGGATTTTCTTCTCTACGTCATCCCCAAACTCACGAATGCCTTTTGGCATAGACTCATGAACCTGACGCGCAATTTGCTCAATTTTCTTCGGGTCAATCATTGTGGCTTCCCTTGATAAGACGGTGTTAATGAACATTGTAGCGCGTCATGCCCCAGGATAAAGGAGATTTTATGTCTGCGCATTGCCCAGGGTAATCAATCGCGTTATAGTTATCTCGCTTATTCTCAGGGCGGGGCGAAATTCCCCACCGGCGGTAAATCAGCGTAACGCTGAAAGCCCGCGAGCGCTTTGGGTCACCACTCAAAGGACAGCAGATCCGGTGTAATTCCGGGGCCGACGGTTAGAGTCCGGATGGGAGAGAGTAACGATCAAGTCGGGCCTGGCCCGCTCACGTTATCTTTTTGCCGCTAATACGGCGCTCCTAAGACTGCCCTGATTCTGGTAACCATAATGTTAATGAGGTTTTTTTACCATGAATCAGACGCTACTTTCCTCTTTTGGCACTTCTATTGAACGTGTTGAACATGCACTGGATGCACTGCGCGAAGGCCGCGGCGTGATGGTGCTTGACGATGAAAACCGTGAAAATGAAGGCGACATGATTTTCGCCGCCGAAAACATGACCGTTGAGCAGATGGCGCTGACCATCCGTCACGGTAGCGGCATCGTGTGCCTGTGTATCAACGAAGACCGTCGTAAGCAGCTCGACCTGCCCATGATGGTTGAAAACAACACCAGCGCCTTTGGAACCGGTTTTACCGTGACCATCGAAGCGGCACATGGCGTGACCACCGGCGTGTCAGCGGCTGACCGTCTGACCACCGTACGTGCCGCGATTGCCGATGATGCGAAGCCATCAGACCTGCATCGTCCAGGCCACGTCTTCCCGTTGCGTGCGCAGGCCGGCGGTGTATTGACCCGTGGCGGTCACACCGAAGCGACCATTGACCTCGTGACCCTGGCAGGCTTTAAACCTGCGGGCGTACTGTGTGAACTCACCAACGACGATGGCACCATGGCACGTGCGCCGGAGTGCATCACCTTTGCCCGTCTGCATAATATGCCCGTGGTGACGATTGAAGATCTGGTGGAGTATCGCCAGGCGCACGCGCGCAAAGCCAGCTGAAAGGGCTGATGTGAAAAAGCCGGGGAAACCCGGCTTTTTTGTTGTGAGACGTTAATGCGCTATTGTCTTAGCCGATCCCTGCTGTTTGCAGCAGCACCAGGCTTAAGCCCATCACCGACATGCCGCACAGCACGCCATAGCTCGGGTTATTATTCGGATCGATCTCTTTCGCCAGCGGCATCAGCTCATCCACGGAGAGCGCCACCATTATCCCGGCCACGGCGGCCATGATAGCGGCCATCACCACAGGCGAGACCAGGCTGCCCAGAATCAACCACGCCAGCACGCCGCCGAGAATTTCGGCCATCCCCGAGATCCCCGCCCAGAACACCGCGGTCCGTTTCGAGCCGGTGGCGGCATAAACCGGCCCGGCCACCGCCAGTCCTTCAGGAATATTGTGCAAAGCGACCGCCAGGGCGATACCAAAGCCCATCTCCAGATTGCTGCTGGCGGTGACATAGGTTGCCACGCCTTCCGGGAAGTTGTGCAGGCTTATGCCGAGCGTTAACAGAATGGCCGTGCGCTTAATATTGCGCGGCATCGGGGTCACGCTTTTTTGCATTAAATCCTGCGGATGCGCGTGCGGCAGCATGCGGTCGAGGGCAAAGTAGCCAAGCAGGCCGAATACAAACATGCCATACCCCAGCACCGGAGACATGCCTTCGGTGCCCAGTGCGGCAGGGAGCATCTCCATCAGAGAGATGAGCAGCATGATCCCGGCAGCAAAGCCCAATGAGAAGGCCAGCACGCGGTTAGACGGCTTTTGACCAAGCACACCGAGAATGGCACCGATGAACGTTGCGGCGCCCGCCAGTATAGTCAGGATCAAGGGGACTGACATGCATTGCTCCTTATGATAATGATTATCATTAATATTAATGGTTCATTTCGGTCAAAGCGAGAGGCGAAACCCTGCTTTACACATTCCTTACATTCAAATTTCCTGATGATGATCTTCACGCTTATCTGCGTTCATCCGGGCGAGATTGCGCGTAATGTAGAACCATTAAATTGACACCTTCTGTAAGGATATCACCATGACTTCTTCCCGTATGCCAGCACTGTTTTTAGGCCACGGTAGCCCAATGAACGTTCTGGAAGACAACGTCTATACCCGAGTATGGCGTCATCTGGGCGAGACGCTACCGCGTCCGAAAGCGATTGTGGTGGTGTCTGCGCACTGGTTTACCCGGGGCACGGGCGTGACCGCCATGGAAACGCCAAAAACCATTCATGATTTCGGCGGCTTCCCGCAGGCGTTGTACGACACGCACTATCCGGCACCCGGCTCGCCAGCGCTGGCCCGACAGCTGGTGGAATTACTCGCGCCTGTGCCTGTGGCGTTGGATAACGAAGCCTGGGGCTTTGACCATGGCTCGTGGGGCGTACTGATAAAGATGTATCCCGAGGCAGACATCCCAATGGTGCAGTTGAGTATCGACAGCACTAAACCGGCGGCCTGGCACCTGGAGATGGGGCGAAAACTGGCGACCTTACGCGACGAGGGCATCATGCTGATCGCAAGCGGCAACGTGGTACACAACCTGCGTACAGCGCGCTGGCACGGTGAGAACACGCCATACCCGTGGGCGACATCTTTTAACGATTACGTGAAAGCAAATCTGACCTGGCAAGGGCCGGTTGAGGAGCATCCGCTGGTGAACTATCTGGATCACGAAGGCGGTTCACTCTCTAACCCGACGCCGGAACATTTCCTGCCGTTGCTGTATGTACTGGGCGCGTGGGATGGTCAGGAGCCGATCAGCATACCGGTCGATGGCATTGAGATGGGAAGCTTAAGTATGTTGTCGGTGCAGATTGGATAACGTATGCGTGCCTTTCCCAAAGAGAAAGGGCCGGGGTGAGGGCTTCCGCTCGCACCCCGGCACACCCGATCACTCGACGAAAATGTGCGGATAGAACCGTGACAGATCCTGCGTGATCAGCGCGCGATCTTCGCGGATGCCAATCCCGGCTGGCTGATCGTTGATGAGCCAGCTGCCAATCAGGGTATAGCTGTCACCAAACTTCGGCAGTTGATAAAACGCCTGGACGATCATTCCTTCCTCGCCGTAAGGCCCTTCAACGGCTTCCAGCGTTTTGCCATCTTCAATAATCGACACGTTCGCCCCTTCGCGGGAGAAGATCGGTTTAACGACGTATTTCTCCATCGGCGGGTGATCGTCTTCTGCAAAGTAAGCCGGCAGCAGGTTCGGATGGTTCGGGAACATCTCCCACAGCATCGGCAGCAGGGCTTTGTTGGAGATAATGCTCTTCCATGCCGGCTCCAGCCAGCGCACGCCGGCGTCTTCCAGCTTGGTGGAGAACATTTCACGCAGCATGTATTCCCACGGGTAGAGCTTGAACAGGTTGCTTATCACCTGATCCTGCAGGTCAGTAAACTGACCTTTCTCACCCAGGCCGATATCTTCGATATAGAGAAACTCGGTCGCCACTTCAGCTTCGGCCGCGCAGTCCTGCAGATATTGCACCGTGCCACGGTCTTCTTCCGTGTCGCGGCAGCAGGCAAGGTGCAGCAGATTAAAACCATGCTGTTCGCGCAGTTCGGCGAAACGCTCAATCAGCTTTTCCTGCAGGCTGTTGAACTGGTCGCTGCCTTGCGGCAGGTTGCCGGCATTGGCCTGGTCTTCCAGCCAGATCCACTGGAAGAACGCCGCTTCGTACAGCGAGGTTGGCGTATCAGCATTGTTTTCCAGAAGCTTAGGATCGCCCACGCCGTCCCACGCCAGATCCAGACGTGAGTAAAGCGAAGGCTGGTGGGTTTTCCACGACTGGCGGACGAAACTCCAGGTGTGCTTCGGAATGCGGAACTTCGCCATCAGCGCGTCGCTGTCGATGACTTTATCCACCACTTTCAGGCACATCTGGTGCAGCTCGGCGGTCACCTCTTCCAGTTTCTCAACCTGGGCAAGCGTGAGCTTGTAGTAAGCGTCTTCACACCAGTATGGCTCGCCGTACATGGTGTGGAAGTTAAAACCGTATTCGGTCGCTTTTTCGCGCCAGTCCGGGCGCTCGGTGATACTGACTCGTTCCATGATCAGCCGCCCATTGAGCGAGTGGACGTGCCTGACGCGCTACGCTGCATGCTGGTCTGTTTCGCCACAGACTCACCGAACCCGCCACGGGTAATGGTGCTGGTGGTCGCGGGTTTCGGAGCCATCGCCGTTTTCGGTACGGTTACGGAGCGGCCAGGGGTGGCTGCGCCATAGCCTTTGCCGCTGGCATCGGTATATTGACCATAAGCCGGGCTGGCCGGGTTTTTCGAGCTAAACAGCGGCTGCTGCTGGTAACCCGCACCGCCACTCATCAGGCGGCCCATCATGTAACCTGCCATCAGCGGCATCCAGAAACTGCCGCTGGACTGGGCCTGTGCCTGGTTTTCAGGGGCTGTGCCTGCCTGAGCCGGTGCCTGCTGACACTGACCTTCACCGAACTCTGCCACGCAGTCTTCACGTGAAGCATATTTCGGCGCAGTACGTTCCGCCTCTTTCAGGGCGTTGGTATATGCCGTTTTACACTCTGCGGCGTTGCCGGTTGCAGCAGAACAGTCGTCCGCGTTTTGATAAAGCGAAACTGTTTCATCGCTTTTCTCACAGCCTGCCAGCATAAAGACTGCCGTGACGGCCAGCGCAACAGGGGTGAGATGACGCGCGTTCCAGCTTTTGCGGAACGAAGCGTGATTGATAGATTTTGTCCGTTTCATCGTTGTCTTCCTGGACCCAGTGGTAATAACGCTCAGGATAGAGGATGAGTGGTTGAAAATGAAGCGATGATGGCCGGAATGAGGGGGATCTTTACGTTGGCTTACGTTCAGGTGTGATTTGCGTACGCCCTCTCCCGAAAGGAGAGGGGTATAGCGAAGGCATCAGGCCGCAATGGGCCCGATGACATGCTTAATTGCGGAACGGATTGTTACCGCTGCTGGCGGGGGCAGTCGTACGTGCGGCAGCTGGCTGCGCGGCAGGTGCAGCACCGTTACCGTTGAAGTTATCAACGGCGGCAACCTGCTCAGGGTTCTCTGGCGCAACATTTTCCGGAGAAGTAGAGACAGGTTTACCCAGGGTGCTGTTCAGCATCTGCAGATCCTGCTCGTTCAACGTACCCAGCGCCTGTTTGATGTTCAGCTGGTTAATCAGGTACTGGTAACGAGCGCTGGAGAGCTGCTGTTTCGCGTTGTACAGCGTGGTGGTTGCGTCCAGGACGTCAACGATGGTACGCGTACCCACGGAGTAACCCGCTTCCATGGCATCAAGAGAGCTCTGCGCAGACACAACGGCCTGTTTGTAGGCGTTGATGCTGCTGATAGAGGCATTCACGTTGTTGAAGGACGAACGAACGGTCTGTACCACGTTGCGGTGGGCACTTTCCAGCTGTTCGCTCGCGCCAACAAAGTTGTACTGCGCCTGTTTCACCTGAGAGGTCACCTGGCCGCCCTGGTACAGTGGCAGCGAGAAGTTCAGACCCACTTTGTTCTGACCCATGTTGCTGTCGTCGTACTGGGACGTGTTCGTTTTAGAACCACTGTAAGTGGTATCAGACACGCCGGTAGACGCGCTCAGGCTCAGGGTCGGCAGGTGGCCGTCCTGTGCCTGACGGATTTGCTCGCGGGCCAAATCCTGGCTCAGACGCGCCTGCAGTAACGTCAGGTTGCGGTTTTCCGCTTCTTTCAGCAGGGCGTTAACGGCCTGCGGTTTATCCGTTTTGAAGCTGTCGACGTTCAAAGACGCCAGCTCAGGGTAGTAATTCCCGGTAACCTGACGCAGGGATTCCAGCGCGTTATCGAGGTTGTTACGTGCGGTCACTTCGTTGGCCAGGACGCTATCGTATTGTGAACGGGCGTTCTGAACGTCAGTGATTGCCACCAGACCCACATTGAAACGCTGGGTGGTTTGATCTAACTGGCGGTAAATCGCCTGTTTCTGCGCTTCGGTGTAGGAGAGCGAGTCAATTGCGCTCAGCACGTTGAAGTATGCGGTGGCGGTGTTCAGAATCAGCGTCTGCTGATCGGTCTGATACGTCACATCCTGGATGCCCGCGCTCTTTTCCTGCAGGGTCAGGGCGCGCCATTTGGACATATCAAACAGCGTCTGTGTTAATTGCAGTGAGGCGCTGGTAGCATTGGAGTTAACGCCATTGGCGTCGCGGAAACCGTTGCTGTAGGTATAATCTGCACCTAAACCTAACTGTGGCAGCAATGGGCTACGCGCTTCGTTAATCTTTTCAAACGCAGCATCACGATCGGCCGCTGATTTACGTAAATCAGGGTTGCCCAGACGTGCCTGCTGGTAGACCTGTAACAGGTTTTCCGCCTGGCTCATTGCACTGAAGCCCGTCAGGCTCAGGCCGATAAGGATGGGGAGCAATTTCTTCATTTGCATTCCTTGTTGTGAAGCAGTATTAGCGCTGATCTAATTAAAAAATAATTGCCGATTCTAACAGAATCTTCCATACCAAAAGGTTGGCGTTACGTGCCATCTGGCGGTAATTTGCACCAATCTACCATATAGCCTTACAAACGGCAGCCAAACAGCCTTGAAATTCATAATTTCATCACCATTGCTACCAGGACTCGACTCATGCAAAAACCAGAAAACTTGCCCGTGACATTCGCGAAAAACGATGTAGAAATTATTGCACGAGAAACGCTTTATAGCGGTTTTTTTTCAATGGAACTTTACCGTTTCAGGCATCGCCTGTTTAACGGCGAAATGAGCGGTGAAATCAGACGCGAAATTTTTGAGCGCGGGCATGCGGCAGTCTTGCTACCCTTTGACCCAGTGCGTGATGAAGTCGTGCTGGTGGAGCAGATCCGTATTGCCGCGTATGACGTCAGCGCCAGCCCCTGGCTGCTGGAGATGGTGGCCGGCATGATTGAAGAGGGCGAATCGGTCGAAGATGTTGCCCGCCGCGAGGCGCTGGAAGAGGCGGGGCTGGTGGTTGGCCGGACAAAACCGGTGCTGAGCTATCTGGCAAGCCCAGGCGGCACCAGCGAGCGCTTGTCCATTATGGTGGGCGAAGTGGACGCCACGACGGCGGAAGGGATCCACGGTCTGGCAGATGAAAACGAAGATATTCGGGTTCATGTGGTGAGTCGGGAGCAGGCTTATCAGTGGGTAGAAGAGGGGAAAATCGACAACGCAGCGTCTGTCATCGCTCTGCAATGGCTGCAACTGCATTATCAGACTTTACGAAACGAGTGGAAAAAATGAAGCGTTATACACCTGACTTCCCAGAAATGATGCGCCTGTGCGAAACCAATTTCGCACAATTGCGCCGCCTGCTGCCGAAAAACGACGCACCCGGCGAAACGGTGAGCTATCAGGTGAGCAACGCGCAGTATCGATTAACGATAACAGAATCAACGCGCTACACTACGCTTGTCGAAATTGAACAAACGGCGCCCAGCATTAGCTACTGGAGCCTGCCGTCGATGACGGTGCGCCTTTACCATGACGCGATGGTCGCTGAAGTGTGTTCAAGCCAGCAGATCTTTCGCTTCAAAGCGCGGTATGATTATCCGAATAAAAAGTTGCATCAACGCGACGAAAAGCATCAAATTAACCAGTTTTTAGCCGACTGGCTAAGATATTGTTTAGCACATGGAGCAATGGCGATTCCGGTTTGTTAGCGTCATAAACCTACCTAAGGACACCATTTGGAAAGCCTGTTGAACCTGACTGTTGCTGGTGGGGCACCAGTCAGGATATTACAAATCACCGATACCCACCTTTTTGCCGAAAAGCATGAAACTCTGCTTGGGGTGAATACCTGGGAGAGCTATCAGGCGGTACTTAGCGCCATTCACGCTGAAAATCGCCCATGCGATCTGATTGTCGCGACGGGCGATCTGGCGCAGGACCAATCCTCCGCGGCCTACCAGCATTTCGCTGAAGGCATCGCGAGTTTTAGCGTGCCTTGCGTCTGGCTACCGGGAAACCACGATTTCCAGCCTGCCATGTACAGCTCGCTGCAGGATGCGGGGATCTCTCCGGCAAAATGTGTTTTTGTGGGTGACCACTGGCAGATCCTGCTGCTGGACAGCCAGGTCTTTGGCGTCCCACACGGTGAGTTAAGCGACTTTCAACTCGACTGGCTTGAGACCAAACTGTCTGCCGAACCTGAACGTCATACGCTGCTGTTGCTGCATCATCATCCTTTGCCGGCGGGCTGTAGCTGGCTTGATCAACACAGCCTGCGCAACTCTGCCGCGCTGGACAGAGTGTTGGCGAAATTCCCGCGGGTGCAGAATCTCCTGTGCGGACACATTCATCAGGAGCAGGATCTCGACTGGAATGGCCGCCGACTGCTGGCCACGCCCTCGACCTGCGTTCAGTTCAAGCCGCATTGCGCAAACTTTACCCTGGACACCATTGCACCGGGCTGGCGCTGGCTCGAACTGCATCCCGATGGCCTGCTCACCACGGAAGTCTGCCGTTTAACCGGCGCAAAATTCCGCCCGGACACCGCTTCAGAAGGCTATTGATGTCTACGCTCCTCTATCTGCACGGATTCAACAGTTCGCCGCGCTCCGCGAAAGCGACGCAGTTTCGCCAGTGGCTGAGCGAACATCACCCGCACGTTGAGATGATTATCCCTCAACTGCCGCCTTACCCGGCGGAAGCCGCAGAAATGCTGGAATCGGTTGTGATGGAACACGGCGGCGAATCGTTCGGCGTGGTCGGTTCTTCGCTGGGCGGATATTACGCCACCTGGCTCTCGCAATGTTTTATGCTGCCTGCGGTGGTGGTTAACCCGGCGGTTCGGCCATTTGAGCTGCTGCGGGACTTTCTCGGGCAAAACGAGAACCCCTACACCGGCCAACAATATGTGCTAGAGTCACGCCATATTTACGATCTCAAAGTTATGCAGGTAGACCCGCTTGAAGCGCCCGATCTTATCTGGTTGCTGCAACAGACGGGTGATGAAGTGCTGGATTACCGCCAGGCAGTGGCGTATTACGCATCCTGCCGCCAGACTATAGAAGAAGGCGGAAACCATGCTTTCACGGGCTTTGAGAATCATTTCACCCAGATTGTCGATTTTCTTGGACTGCACAGCCACTGACAATCAATGCGAACTGCTAGTTTAAATCATGACGCAAACCTATAACGCTGATGCCATTGAGGTACTCACCGGGCTTGAGCCGGTTCGCCGCCGCCCTGGGATGTACACCGATACGACACGCCCAAACCATCTGGGCCAGGAAGTTATTGATAACAGTGTGGATGAAGCGCTGGCTGGCCATGCCAAACGCGTTGACGTCATCCTCCATGCCGATCAGTCGCTGGAAGTCATCGACGACGGACGCGGCATGCCGGTGGACATCCACCCGGAAGAGGGTGTGCCAGCCGTTGAGCTGATCCTCTGTCGTCTTCATGCGGGCGGTAAGTTCTCCAACAAAAACTACCAGTTCTCGGGTGGTTTGCACGGCGTGGGGATCTCCGTGGTTAACGCCCTGTCCAGACGCGTGGAAGTCAACGTCCGCCGCGACGGTCAGGTGTATAACATCGCCTTTGAAAACGGCGAGAAGGTGCAGGATCTGCAGGTCGTCGGCACGTGCGGCAAGCGCAATACCGGAACCAGCGTCCACTTCTGGCCTGACGAAAGCTTCTTCGACAGTCCTCGTTTCTCTGTTTCACGCCTGACGCACCTGCTGAAAGCCAAAGCGGTACTGTGCCCTGGCGTGGAAATTACCTTTAAAGATAACGTCAACAACACCGAACAGACCTGGCGCTATGAAGACGGTCTGAACGACTATCTGTGCGAAGCCGTTAACGGCCTGCCAACCCTGCCGGAAAAACCGTTTGTCGGTAATTTCACCGGTGATACGGAAGCGGTGGACTGGGCGCTGTTGTGGCTGCCGGAAGGCGGCGAGCTGCTGACCGAAAGCTACGTCAACCTGATCCCGACCATGCTTGGCGGTACGCACGTCAACGGTCTGCGTCAGGGGTTGCTGGATGCAATGCGCGAGTTCTGCGAATACCGCAACATTCTGCCCCGCGGCGTGAAGCTGTCGGCGGAAGATATCTGGGATCGCTGCGCCTACGTCCTGTCGGTGAAGATGCAGGATCCGCAGTTCGCCGGTCAGACCAAAGAACGTTTGTCCTCACGTCAGTGTGCGGCGTTCGTCTCCGGCGTGGTCAAAGATGCTTTCACCCTGTGGCTGAACCAGAACGTGCAGGCCGCCGAGATGCTGGCAGAAATGGCCATTTCCAGCGCCCAGCGTCGTCTGCGTGCCGCCAAGAAGGTGGTGCGTAAAAAACTGACCAGTGGCCCGGCGCTTCCGGGCAAGCTGGCGGACTGTACCGCGCAGGATCTGAACCGCACCGAGCTGTTCCTCGTGGAAGGGGACTCGGCAGGGGGCTCTGCCAAGCAGGCGCGCGATCGTGAATATCAGGCGATCATGCCGCTCAAGGGTAAGATCCTGAACACCTGGGAAGTGTCGTCGGATGAAGTGCTGGCCTCGCAGGAAGTGCATGATATCTCCGTTGCGATCGGCATCGATCCGGACAGCGACGATCTGAGCCAGCTGCGCTACGGTAAGATCTGTATCCTCGCGGATGCGGACTCCGATGGTCTGCACATCGCTACTCTTCTGTGCGCGCTGTTTGTGAAGCACTTCAGGACGCTGGTGAAAAACGGTCACGTCCACGTGGCGCTGCCGCCGCTCTACCGTATCGACCTCGGCAAAGAGGTTTACTACGCGCTGACGGAAGAGGAAAAAGCGGGCGTACTGGAACAGCTCAAGCGTAAGAAGGGCAAACCGAACGTGCAGCGCTTTAAAGGGCTGGGCGAGATGAACCCGATGCAGTTGCGCGAAACCACGCTGGATCCAAACACCCGCCGCCTGGTGCAATTGACCATCAGCGACGAAGACGAACAGCAAACCAACGCCATGATGGATATGCTGCTTGCTAAGAAGCGTTCGGAAGACCGACGCAACTGGCTGCAGGAAAAAGGCGATATGGCGGATATTGAGGCCTGATGCCCTCTCTTTACCCCTCTCCCACCGGGAGAGGGGATGGAACGAAGGCCCGGTAGGCGCTAGCGCCACCGGGCTTTTTTACATCAAAATTCCATCTTCACCGTAAACTGCACTTCACGTGGATCGCCTGGCTGGTTGCCGAGGTTATTGGTCGCAATCGACGAGGTGTAGTAGGTCTTATCAAACAGGTTCTTCACGTTGACCTGCAGCGTCACCGGATACTGTAGCTTCATTTTATAGGCCGCAAAGGCATCAGCAACTACGTACCCTGGCAAATAATAATCCGCACCGTTGGTCGCGGAGCGACGGCTCACGCCGTGTCCACCGCCGCCGATTGTCAGGGTATTCCCGCCGATGACGTTGTGAATATCGTACGTCAGGAACAGCGAACCGGTATGGCGCGGCACGTTTGGCAGCGGTTTGCCGGCATAATCCGGGTCTTCCAGCACTTTCGCGTCGGTGTAGCCATAGCTGGCAATAATATTGGTGTTCTCGGTCAGAGAGCCTGCCAGATCCACTTCCACGCCCTGCGAGCGCACGCGGCCAGCGGTTTTAGCAATGTTTTCACCCGCCACGCTTTCGGTGTACAGCACGTTGCGCTTGTGGATATCAAACAACGCGATGTTGGCGGTAATGCCGTTGAACAGGTCAAATTTAGCGCCGACTTCGTAGGCATTGGACGTTTCTGGCGGCAGGTCGCCAATGTAGCTCGCGATGGACGATTGCGGCATAAACGTCTGGGCGTAGTTAGCAAACAGCGAGACGGATGGCGTGAGCTTGTAGACCAGCCCCAGCTTTGGCGTCCACTGCTCGTCGCGGCTGTCGGTATTGACGTTGAACGGCCGGCCCTTGCCCGCGTACTGGGTGTAATACTGATAACGCAGCCCGGCGACGGCAATCCATTTATCCGTCAGGTACAGGGCGTCCTGAGCATAAGCGGAGTAACTCTCCTGTTTGAGCGTCTGATCGCTGTCCGCGGCGGAAACGGTCGTACACTTGCTCAGATTGCCGTAAGACGGATGGTAAATATTGAAATCTTTTACATTCTTACAGCGAATCATATCCGTGCGCAGCAGGTCGTAATTCTCATACGACACGCCGGTCAGGATCTCATTGTAAAAGCCCGCGATATCCACGTTCCCCTGCAGGTCTGCACGGGTGGAATGCATGCGCTGCGTTGATCCTTGCGTCGCATCCACACGACGGGTCAGGTTGCCGGTTTTCGCGTCATAGGCCATCACCCGCGCCTGGTTATCGCTGTATTTATCCTGGCTGTAGCTGTAATCGAACTTCGCCGTCCACTGGCTGTTAAGGCGGTATTCCGCGTTGAGCTGCGCCAGATCGGACTGGCCATCGGTAATGTTGAACGGCTCGTCAAAGCGGGTTTTACGGTCAACATTCACCGGCTGTTTGGTCGTGAGATCGAAGATCGTACCGCGATCGAACGGCGTCTTATAATCACGATGTGAATAGAGCACGGTCACGGTGGCGTCATCGCCAAACCAGGTCAGCGAGGGCGCGATAAAGGTGCTGCGCGCCTTGCCGAAACTTCGCCAGTAATCTTCGTCCTGGTACTCGCCCGTCAGGCGGTAAGCCAGGCGCGTTCCTTCAATGGGACCTGTGACATCGAGCTGGCCGGTACCGCCGCCAAAACTTGAGGAGGTGCCCGAGATCGAACCGCCAAACTGTTTTTCCGGACGTCGGGTGACCACATTGATAAGCCCTCCCGGATCGAGGATGCCGTACAGCGTTGAGGCCGGTCCCTTGAGGACTTCCACACGCTCGGTGGCTGCGTTAAAGCTGCGCGGCAGCACGGTGCGCAGGCCGTTGGTCATGATTGAGCCGTCGCGGTTCGCGCCAAATCCACGGCGTACAAACGCATCCTGCGTGCCGCCCAGCGTGTTGGTCTGCACCACGTTACTGACGTTATAGAGGGCTTCATCCAGCGTGGTAGCGTGCTGATCTTCCAGCACTTTATCGCTGACAGTATTTACCACCTGCGGGATATCCAGCATCGGCATATTGGTCAGTGTGGCGGTGGAGGTGTTCAGCGGCTGATAGCCGTTGGTGGCATCGGCCACGGCATTAGGATCGGCGGTGACGGTAAGCGTTTCGCCGTCCTGAGCCGCGGTGTTGTCTGCTGCCTGCACCAGCGGCGCCATAAACAGCAGTGAAAAGAGCGCGCGCCCTTTTACCCCAGAGAGTGAAGGAGTGAACGTAGCCATTACATCTGTTTTCCCGAAATATCCCGCGAATGAAGCTTCACGGAAGAATGTGTGAGTCATTGCCCTTTACGGTCTGCTCGTTAGCCATCGCTGGCATCGAACATGTAATTGAGAATCATTCAATCATGCGCTGATGTAGTAGTAAATGGAAAAAAGCAAAAATCGACTACAGCTTTACGCCCCCTCTGATACTTAGCGTGGTAAGTAATTAACTTGTTGAAAATAAATTAATTAATTCGTTTAGCGGTTTTCCCGTTCCTGCACGATAACCCTGGGTTTTTAAGGGTGTTTCTTCTCTTGACTACTACATGGCGCAGCGGCAAACTCTCAAAAGAGAATGAGTTTTATTTTTATTTGTTAGTTTTTTATTAAGTTGGCGTTCACGTGGCTCACAACACGAATAAGTCAGGGCTGGTTCTTGAGAACCTCTCTGCTGGCTATCAGAAAAAAATCATCGTCGATGAGATCTCGCTTGCGATCCCCCCACAGAAAATAACCGTTCTGGTGGGCGCGAACGGCTGTGGAAAATCCACGCTACTGAGCACGATCGCACGTTTGCTGCAACCGCTCGGGGGAGCTGCGCTGCTGGATGGCAAAGCCATTCATCAACAGCCAACCAAAGCGGTCGCCCGTCAGCTGGGCATTCTGCCGCAGTCACCGCTGTTGCCGGAAGGGTTAACCGTGTTTGAGCTGGTTTCGCGCGGGCGTTTCCCCTGGCAAAATTTTATGCGCCAGTGGAGTGACGAAGACGAGCAGGCCGTGGAAGAGGCACTGCGCCTGACCGGTACGGCGGAGTTTGCCCATTTGCCGGTGGAAAGCCTTTCCGGCGGCCAGCGTCAGCGCTGCTGGATTGCGATGGCGCTGGCGCAGCAAACGCCCTATATCCTGCTCGACGAGCCGACAACGTTTCTTGACCTCCGCTATCAGGTGGAAATCCTTGAACTGCTGCATACGCTGACCCGCCAGCACGGGCGCACCGTCGTGGTGGTGCTGCACGATCTTAACTTCGCGGTGAACTACGGTGATTCCCTGGTCTTTTTACGCCAGGGGAAAGTAGAGGGTGTGCTTCACGAGGGCGATACCTGTACGCCGGAACTGATCAAAGCGGTGTTTGAGGTTGACGTACATATGTCAGTTAATCCGCTCACTGGCAAACCGTTCTTCATGCCGTTTCGCCAGGTCGCAGAAAAATCATGATGCGAACGTCACTGGCTTTTCTGCTCTTTGCGCTGCTGCTGGTGATGGGCGCAATTGCACACCTGGGCACGGGCGCGCGCGTTATTTCTCCCCTGACGGTCGTGCAAGCTTTTGTCGATTTCGACCCGCGCAATTTCGACCATAACATCATTATCAGGCTGCGCCTGTTACGCCTCCTTGCGGCCATGCTTACCGGCGCTGCACTTGGCGTGGCAGGCGTCTTGCTGCAGTCCGTTATCCGTAACCCGCTGGGTGAGCCACATATTCTGGGGCTGAATGCCGGCGCCGCGCTGGCCGTCGTGCTGACAAGCGCACTCGGGTTCACCCTGCCGTTTGGTCGCCCGCTGATTGCCGCCGCCGGCGCCGCCGCGCTGTTTCTGCTGGTACTGATGCTCTCCTCTTCGGGACGCACCGGGTTGACGCCGATGAAAGTCACCTTGTGCGGGGTGGCGATGTCGGCGTTCGCCTCCTCGATTACCGCCACGGTCCTGATCCTCGATGAGCAGACGCTTCTCGCCTTACGCACCTGGCTGGCGGGGGATTTGGCCGGAATAACAGAAAGAATGCTTCGCAGCGCTTCGTGGGCCGCTGGCGCGGGTTTCGCCCTTGCGCTCTGGCTGTCGCCGTCACTCAATATGCTGGCACTGGGGGACCGGATGGCCCAGGGGCTTGGCGTATCGCTTCTCAGGACACGCCTGTTCGCGCTGCTGGCAATCGCGCTGCTGTGCGGCGCGGCAGTCTCCGTTGCCGGACCGATTGGTTTTATTGGCCTCGTGGTGCCGCAGCTGATACGGCGTCTGGTGACGGTGGATCTGCGCGTGATGGTGCCGCTTTCAGCCCTGTGTGGAGGGTTGGTTTTGCTACTGGCGGATCTCGCCGCCCGCACGCTGTTTACCCCTTATGAACTGGCGACCGGCATTATGACCGCGCTGGTCGGTGCTCCCGTCTTTATCTTTATGGCCTCGAGGGCGTTCAAATGAGCCGGGCCGGACTGCGCGCGTTGCGTATAGGCACTTTTTCTACGCTGGTACGCCCGAGGGCGCTGGCCTGCCTTGCGCTGATTTCGCTCGCGGCCTTTATCCTGCTCGGGTTTGGCCTGACGCACGGCTCGCTGCCGATCCCGACGTCGGCCATCGGACGGGCGCTGCTGTATCCGCAAAATCTGGAGGCGGATACGCGCTACATCGTGATGGATATCCGTCTGCCGCGTCTGCTGATGGCGGTGTTATGCGGTGCCATGCTCGGCATGGCGGGGGCAGCGATGCAGTCTGTCACCCGTAATGGCCTTGCCGACCCGGGGCTTATCGGCGTGAAAGAGGGATGTAGCGCGGCGGTGCTGGTGCTGATTTTTCAGTTCCCGGCGCTCAGCCTAGCCTGGCGACCGCTGGCGGGAATGGCGGGGGGCATACTCACCGCGCTGCTGGTGGTGGCGCTGGCGCGCGATATTTCGCGGCCGCGATTTATCCTGACGGGGATCGGCGTTTCCTGGGCGTTTGCCGCGGCAATGGGGGTCTTTATGACCACCGCCGACGTGCGTGACGTGCAGACGGCGATGCTGTGGCTGGCGGGAAGCCTGCATGCAGCAAACTGGACGCTGGTAGGCATTGCGGCAGCCTGGACGCTGCCGGCATTTGTGCTATTGCTGTTGACCGCGCGCGCCGCAGACGTGGCCCTGATGGGCAACCCCACCGCAACGGGGCTTGGCGTACACACCTCACGGCTGGCGCTGCTGCGCGTGCTTGCCCCGGTGGTGCTGACCGCGGCCTGCGTCTCGTGCGTGGGCAGTATCGGTTTTGTGGGACTGATTGCGCCACATATGGCACGCCTGCTGCTGCGCGGCGGACAAACCGCGCTGCTGGCGGGAAGTGCCGTGCTGGGGGCGTTGCTGGTTCTGCTGGCAGATAACGTCGGACGTCTGGCTTTCCTGCCGCTGCAGCTGCCGGCAGGCGTAGTCATTTCATTGATTGGCGGACCGTTTTTCCTGCTGCTGCTCTGGCAGCGACGGGACAGATTTTAGGGGATGGTGATGCGTATACTTTTTTCGATGTTGTTGCTGGTGGGGTTTGCCGTGAGTGCGGCGGAGCCAACACAGACGTTTACCGACGATCTGAACCGCAAGGTGACTGTGCCCCTTCACCCGAAGCGGATTGTCTCGTTGCACGATCTGGATATCACCATTCCGCTGATTGAGCTCGGCGTGCCGCCAGTGGCAAGCCACGGGCGCACGCGGCCGGACGGTAGCCATTTTCTGCGCGCCAGCGGCATGCTGACGGGCGTTGATTTTGATAACGCCGACATCAAATTTATCGGCTCCGCGGATATCGACATCGAGGCCATCGCCGCTGCAAAGCCGGATTTAATCATCACCGAACCGACCCGTAACACGCCGGTTGAACAGCTGGAGAAAATTGCCCCGACGGTGAGTATCGATCATCTCGATGGCGGCGCGCCGGAGATCTACCGCAAGCTGGCACAGCTCACGGGCACCGAAGCCCGGTTGAAGATCCTTGAACGTCGCTATCAGGAGCAGATTAACGCCCTGAAAGCGACCATCGACACCCGCAACATCACCGTGTCGGTGATACAGGCCAACCAGGGCAAAATCAACGCCATGCACAGCTACCACTCGCTGGGGCGCGTGCTGCGCGACGCAGGATTCACATTCCCGCCGCTGATTGAGTCCATCCCTGACGGCGGTCGAATTGACGTCAGCGCCGAACGTCTGCCCGAGCTGGATGCAGATTTTGTCTTTGCCACCTGGCGCGGGGATACCGGCGGCAAACCGCAGGATGAGCTGGCAGCGATGGATGCCGTGATGCCTGGCTGGTGTCAGTTCCTCAATGCCTGTCGCACCGGCCACTACATACTGATCTCCCGTGAAGAGGCCATCTCGAACTCCTTTGCCTCCTTAGGCCTGATGGCCGCCCAGGTGCAGTCGCAGATTGCCGGTCGACCGCTGCCGGAGGCGTCACAGTGATCAGAAAAGACAAAGCCCGGGTTGATGTCTATGGCGACCGCTTTCGCTCGCGGGGGCACCAGCTCACGCCGCGCCTGCTGCAGGTTGCGCGTTACATCAATGAAAACCGCGAAGCGGTGATGGAGCAGACGGCGATGGAGATTGCTGCGTTGCTGAAAACCTCGGACGCTACGGTGGTTCGCGCCATTCAGGCTCTTGGCTTTGCCGGGCTGCGTGACCTGAAGCAGACTCTGGAGCAGTGGTTTGGGCCGGTGGTCTCCTCCAGCGAAAAAATGTCCACTACGGTGAATACGCTCACCAGCGACGTGAACGCGAGCATCGATTTTGTGCTGGAAGGGCATCAGCATACCTGTGACGTGCTGTCCGAGCCGCACAACCGCTACGCAATGGCGCAGGCGGTGTCGTTGCTGGCGCAGGCACGTCAGGTCGCGATCTTTGGGATTGGGGCTTCCGGCATTCTGGCCGAGTACACTTCCCGGCTGTTCAGCCGTATCGGCCTGCCCGCTATTGCACTCAACCGCACCGGCATTGGTCTGGCAGAGCAGTTGATAGCCTTACAGCGCGGCGACGTGCTGGTGATGATGGCGCAAAAATCGGCCCACCGGGAAGGACAAACCACGCTGCGTGAAGCGAAACGGCTGGGTATTCCCACGATATTGCTGACCAATGCTACGGACTCGCGCTTCAGCAAAGAGGCCAGCGTGGTGATCCACGTTCCGCGCGGCGGTGAAAAGGGCAAAATTCCGCTCCACGGCACGGTGCTGCTGTGTCTGGAGATGATCATTTTGTCTGTAGCGTCAACGGAGCCCCAGCGCACCATCAGGTCGATGAAGCGCATTAACGAATTTCATCGCGGGTTAAAACCGGGCAAGAAGAGCGGGTGAGGGGATCACGCCGCGCCATGATTTTTCCGGTACTGCAGCGGCGTCTCGCCAATCCCTTTTTTAAAGGCGCTGATAAACCACGTCACGTCGGAAAATCCCACCCGCGCGGCAATCTCACGCACGCTGGCATTGCTGTGCAGCAAGTACTCGCAGGCTTTTCGCAGCCGTAGCGTATTCAGATAGTCGTGGATCTTCTCGCCTGTTTCCGCATGAAATTTTCGCGATACATAGCTGCGTGATTTTCCCAGCTCAGCCGCCAGCGCATCCAGGCGAAATTTCTCCCGATAGTGCTCATCCAGCCAGAACATCACCTGGCTTGCCACGCCCTGACTGCTCCCCGGGGCACCGTCGTTATCATCTGGCAGCATGGCAAACAGGCTAATCAACAGCCCGGCAATGTTTTCGCTGTTCAGCGGCGGCTGATAACAGCCAAGAAGATAATCGATATGCTTCTGGCAATGCGCCAGGTCAGCGACCCAGGCCTCGCCGCCACGACGAGACAGCTTCTGCAGACGCTGCTGAGCCTGCGGAAAATCACGCAGGGTTTTCAGTACGGCATGCTGGTCGAGATGAATAATGGTGCGCCTGTAAAGGGCTTCTGCCTTCTCGTCCACCATCACCTTATGCAGGGTAAACGGTGGGAAGAAAAACAGCCGCCCGGGGCGCATGGTGTAATGACGGTTATCGACAATCGCCACGCCAAAGCCTTCTTCCACATAGAGAATTTCCAGACACTGATGCCAGTGGTGATAGCGCACCGTATTGGCGAACAGGCGGCTAAACGACACCACGGTGTCATTTAAGGTAATCAGCTCCAGATGATCGGATGTTGGCGTGTCGCGCATAGTGCAATAAAACTCAACTTTTTCCCGTCAGAATCTCTTTATAAACCACCTTTTTAAATTTTCTTAACTGCGGGTTTATTCATCGCTCTTAGCTGTGACATGGCTAACATTTCTGCCCCGTGTGGATTCACTATGCTTTGCCGCAGTTGATTACGAGGGTGAGCGTATGTGGGCGGCAAATAAAGAAAAATCAAATCCGTTGTCTTCACGCCAGGATATCGTGGCGTCATTGAATACTCTGTTGAGTGCGCTGGATAAGGCGTTTGCGCCGGGCAGTTCACGATTTTCGCTGGGTGAAACCTGTGCGCACTACAGCACGGATATCGCGCAGATGGAGGGACTCTCACGTGCGCTATGGGGGCTGTTTCCGCTGCTGGCATCCGGCGATGCCAGCCCCTTTTGCGAAAAATACCTTACCGCGATCAAACTTGGCACCGATCCGCACAGTGACGGTTATTGGGGCGAAACCGGCCCCTACGATCAGCGTCTGGTCGAAATGGCGGCCTACGGTCTGGGGCTTGCCCTGCTGGGGGATAAACTCACCGCGCACTTTACCAGGCGCGAGGTCATGAACCTGCACGCATGGCTCAACCAGATCGCCCATGCGCAAATGCCGGACAGCAACTGGAACTACTTTGCCATTATGGTGCAGCTCGGTTTTAAGCGCGCCGGGCTGCCGTATGACCAGACGGCGATTGACCGACGGTTTGCGATGATGGAGGCCTATTACCTGGGCGATGGCTGGTATTCCGACGGGCCGGGGCGGCCGAAAGACTATTACATCTCGATGGCATTCCATTTCTACGGCCTGATTTACGCCACCCTGAGTGGTGACGAGGAGAGGGCGCAGGTGCTGCGAGCACGTTCGCGCCTGTTCGCCGAAGACTTTATCTACTGGTCAGCCGCCGACGGTGCCTCGGTACCGTTTGGTCGCAGCCTGACCTATCGCTTTGCAATGGTCGCCTTCTGGAGTGCCGTCGCCTTTTCCGGTCTGGAGGTGTTCACGCCGGGGATTGTGAAGGGCATCGTGCTGCGCCATCTGCGCTGGTGGCAGCAACAGCCCATCACCGATCGGGACGGCATTCTGACCCTCGGTTTTGCTTATCCGAACCTGGCGATGTGTGAGGACTATAACGCCCCCGGCTCGCCATACTGGGCGCTGAAAACCTACCTGATTCTGGCGATGCCGGAGGACCATCCGTTCTGGCAGGCTGAAGAGCAGCCGCTGCCCGCGCTTGCGGAAAAACGCGTCATCCCGCATGCACAGCAGATCCTGATGCATGCCGGTCAGTCGCAGCACGTCACTATGCTTACCGCCGGGCAGCTTGAGCTGAATAACTACGTGAATACGGAAGCCAAATACACCAAATTTGCCTACTCCAGCCGCTTTGGTTTCACGATTGAGCGCGGACGGTTTGGCCTGAAACATGCCGCCTGCGACTCCATGCTGCTGCTGGCAGACGGGGATAACTATTTCCGCGGTCGCCGCGAATGTGAAGCGGTGCGGGTCACTGAAGATTATCTCTACTCACGCTGGTCTCCGTGGCATGACGTCCATATCGAGACCTGGCAAGTGCCGTTTGGTGAGTGGCACCTGCGCCTGCACCGTATCAACAGCGCCCGTCGACTGAATACGGCGGAGGGCGGTTTTGCGGTGATGAACACCGAACCGCAGATCCGTGAGAACGGATGCTGGCTTGTCGCCGGTAACGGCACCAGCGTGCTGGTCGATCTCTCTCCGGTGGTTAACCGTGAACCGGACAGCATCGTCACACCGCCGAACAGCAGCATTATGTTCCCGGAATGCGCTGCCATTCCGCTGTTGAAAACCACGCTTGCGCAGGGGGAGAGCTGGCTCTGTTGTGCCGCCGTCGCCGGCGAAAGCCAGCCGGTTATGGCAGTCCCACAACTGAATATCAGCGAGAACCGGGTTGTTATCCGCGAGCCCGGCAGTGAGCGACAGCTGTCGTTCTCATTATAAAAACTCTGACCCTACACGTCGGCGAGGATGATATGAAAAAGACCGCTACAACAAACAGAACTGAATATTACAAAATCAGCAGTTTTATATTTCTCTATTTCTTTACCTGGTCTGCCAGTATTGGCCTGCTGGCTATCTGGTTAGGCCAGAAAGCGAACCTCAGTGGTTCGGTGATTGGTACCGTATTTGCGGTGAACGGGATTTTCTCCGTCATTCTGAAGCCCATCTATGGCTATATTCTCGATAAGATCGGCATGAGCAAATACCTGCTCTATTTTGTGGTGGCAATGTCTGCCCTGATGGCGCCGTTCTTTATTTATGTTTATCAGCCGCTGTTAATGTCCAACACGCTGCTGGGGATTATTATTGGCGCACTCTATTTAAGCTTTGCCTGGTATGCGGGCGTGGCGGCGTGCGAATCCTATTCTGACCGGTTTAGCCGTTTAAACGGTATGGAGTTTGGTCAGATCCGGATGTGGGGCTCCCTTGGCTGGGCAGTGGCGTCCTCCTTCTCCGGCCTGCTGTTTAATCTCTCCCCAGCGTATAACTTTATTATGGGCAGCGTGGCATCGGTGGTGATGCTGATTGTCCTGTTGAGCCTGAAAGTGAACACTAACTCCGCACATGCCGGCGAAGTGCTGACGAAAGAGAAAATTGCCCCGTCAGACGTTTACGCGCTGCTGCGTAACCGTAAATTCTGGGCCTTCTGTCTGTACGTGGCCGGTGTGGCGTGGATGATGTTTATCGCCGAGCAGCAGTTTTCGCGCTATTTCGTGACCTTCTTTGATGATATTCACCAGGGCAATGCGGTGTTTGGTTATCTGGGGACCGTGCAGTCGGGAATGGAGTTTGTCATGTATATGGTGATCCCGCTGCTGGTGAACGCTATTGGCGCCAAACGTGGGCTGTTAATTGTCGGGCTGGTGGTCGGTGCGCGTCTGATTATTTCCGGTCTGTGTGATTCACATCTGTTAATTTCCATTCTTAAGCCGCTGTACGGTCTGGAAATTTGTCTGCTGCTGGTCTCCGTCTTTAAGTATATTGCCGAACATTTCGATAAGCGCGTTAACGCCACCATGTATTTGCTGGGATATCAGGCGATGCTGTACGTCGGCAATGTCGTGGTCTCGTCGCCTGCCGGCTATATGTATGACCGCATTGGTTTCGAGAACACCTATATCATCATGGGCGCCACGGCGCTGATCTTCACGTTTATTTCTGCCTTTACGTTATCTGCCTGCCAGAGTAAATGGTGCGGCCCCCGCGCGCTGAACGTAGCAGAACCCTCATCACGATAATTAAGCCGTCAAAGAAGGAACCGAAAAATATGTTAAGTCGTATCGCAGAGGAACGCCTGCCCGCTATCCCCGTGCCCGTTGATTCGCGCGTATTCCGCGATGAACTGAGTTCAGCACGCGACCATATCCTTGCGCTGATTAGCCGCCATTTAACGGCGTTTGGTGAGCAGTTCCCGGCGGAAACCTGCCAGCAGGGTTTTTATCCGCTGACCGACAACGTGGAGTGGACCACCAGCTTCTGGACCGGGCAGCTGTGGCTGGCGTGGGAGATGAGCGGCGAAGCGAAATTCCGCGCGATGGCGGAAAAACATGTGCGCTCGTTTGGCCTGCGTATCGCCGGGCGCCACGACACTAACACCCACGATCTGGGCTTTTTGTATACGCTCTCCTGCGTGGCGGCCTGGCGACTGACCGGTAACCGTGAGGCGCGTGGCTTCTCGCTGCTGGCGGCGGAGGCGCTGCTGGAGCGCTTCCACGAGAAGGCAAAGATTATTCAGGCGTGGGGCGATCTGGCTGACCCGGAACAGGCCGGGCGGATGATTATCGACTGCAATATGAACCTGCCACTGCTCTACTGGGCGAGCGAACAGACGGGCGATCCGCGCTTTGCCGATGCCGCCAAAGCGCACGTGATGCAGGCAGCGAGGTACCTTATCCGTGAAGATGCCTCAACGTTCCACACCTACTATATGGATGTGCACACCGGCGCGCCGCGCTACGGCAATACTCAGCAAGGCTATGCCGATGACTCCTGCTGGTCGCGCGGGCAGGCGTGGGGAATTTACGGCTTCTTGTTGAGCTACATCTATACCGGTGATGCGACGATGATTGCCCTGTCGAAACGGCTGGCGAACTACTTCCTCAACCGTCTGCCGGAAGATTACGTCTGCCACTGGGATCTGGCGCTGGTCGGCACGGATGCGCTACGCGACGCGTCCTCGGCGGCGATTGCGGTATGTGGCCTGCTGGAGCTGGTGAAGCACCTGCCGGTGACCGATCCGGATCGCGAGCGGTATTCTGAATGGGCAAAAGGAATGATGTCGTCACTGACGAAACACTACCTGATGGGCAAAGACGAGAAGGGCACTGGGCTGCTGAAGCACTCCGTTTATCATCTGGCAAGCAATAAAGGCGTGGACGAGTGCGCGAGCTGGGGAGACTACTTCTACGTGGAGGCGTTAGTCAGGTTTACCCAAAGCTGGAAGTTGTACTGGTAATATGCCTCCCTGACCCTCTCCCGGAAGGGGGAGGGCAGGAATCAGGAACAGGGTAAACTTACACCCCTTGCTCCAGAATGCGGATATGCGTTTCCAGCACATCGCCCTTCACCGCGTCGCTCCACGCTTTCATGTGCGCGGTCTGCAGGTGGGCTTCAAGATGGGCCACGGTTTCCCACTGCTCAATCATAATGATCGAGTCTGGGGCAGTAGCCTGGAAGCTGGCGGTGGTGGTGGCGTCGACCATCGGCGCGTAGCCGTGGCAGCCTTCTTCCTTCAGTACGGTGGGGATAATTTTCACGAACTCATCCAGCACCGCCTGGCGGTGATGTTGGCCTGGACGAGTACGGATTTCAGCAATAACAGTAAGCATGGTTAACTCCTTCTAATTCCAGGTTACCAGTTAAGCAAAAATTTCCGCGAGATGCTTGCGATATTCTGCGATATAGCGCGGGACGTCAGGCATTTTGATGACGTCGTTAACGATAAAGGTTGGCAGCGGCGTCATTCCGAGGAACTGGTTAGCTTTGTGGAACGGCAGATATGCGCCGTCAACGCCCACCCCTTCGAAGAACTGATCTTTCTCGGTGAACGCTTCCAGCGGTGCGTTCCAGGTCAGGGACAGCATATATTTTTTGCCCTGAATCAGGCCGCCAGAACCGTATTTTTTGGATGCGTCGGAGCGGGTGCGACCGTCGCTGGCGTACAGTGCGCCATGGCCTTCGGTGAAGACATCATCCATGTATTTTTTCACGGTCCAGGGGGCACCCATCCACCAGCCAGGCATCTGCCAGATAATCACGTCAGCCCACAGGAAGTTCTGCACTTCCGCGTTGACATCGTAATCGCTGTCCGCGCGCACGACCTTAACATCATGCCCGGCGTCGCGCAGAAAACCGTCCGCGACCTCAGTCAGGGTGTCATTCAGCTGGCCTTTAGAGTGCGCAAATTCTTTTGCACCGTTGATAATCAGAATGTTGCTCATGAGGTGTCCTCGAAGATGAAAGTATGGCGAGGATTTTACGCGCGCGAGCGATGCGGTTAAATGAGCAAAATGTGCAAAGTCTTTTGCATTAAACGCAATAATCCCTTACCAGCTGACCTTCACTTCGAAGCCGCCTTCTGCCGCATTGCCCAGCGCGACGCGCATACCATGCAGGGCGGCAATGCGCCTGACGATAGATAACCCCAGGCCGCTACCCGTTGCATCCTGTCCCGGTGGGCGATAAAAACGCTCACCAATACGCGCCAGCGCATCGGTGGAAACGCCGGGGCCGGTGTCACGCACGGTAAAACGCCGGGTGTCCAGCGTGACGTCCACCACGCTGCCATGCGGGCTATAACGCACGGCGTTGTCCAGCAGGTTACGCACCAGCAGGCTCAGCAGCAGCGGCTGGCCCTGACGTGTGACCTGCGGGGCATGAATGTTCAGGCGAATATCAATCCCGGCCTGCTGTGCCGGATGCCAGATATCCAGCACCGCCGACTGCAGGAGATCGGCCATCACGATCGGTTCGATATCGTCGAGGTTATCCAGCGAGTCCAGACGCGACAGCGTAAGGAGCTGATCCACCAGCCGGGATGCGCGATCGATACCCGCATGCAGCTGCGCCAGCGCTTTTTGCTGCGCCTGCGGATCGTCCTGATACAGTTGCGCCACGTCGGTTTGCACCTTCAGGGCCGCGAGAGGGCTGCGTAGCTCGTGCGCGGCATCTGAGGTAAAACGACGCTCGCGAGTCATCATCTCCTGGGTTCGCGTGAACAGATGGTTCAGCGAGTCGAGCAGCGGGCGCACCTCAGTGGGAACCCCCTGAGTCGGGAGCGCGTCGGTGGCATCCGGTGAGCGGGAGCGCAGGGTCTGCGCCAGTTTTTTTAACGGTTTCAGTTCACGGCTCAGCAGAACGATCAGCAACAACAGCATCAGGGGCAGCGCCACCAGCCACGGGGTCAACTGGGAGCTGACCACATCTACCGCCATCTCCTGGCGATACTCCCACTCCTGGCCGACCACCACGCGGTACTTCCCGTCGGGTGAGGTGAGCCATAAAAAACGCCACTCGTCGTTGTCGCCCTGTAGCCGTCCATTATCAAACCCGTCACGGCGATAGTGGTACGGAATGTCCCGCCCGTTTTCGCCGTCATTTAACATCATCTTGCCGTCGGTGGCGTAGATGGCGAAGGCCAGCGCGTCGTCATCCAGACGACCGTGCTTCGCTTTTTTGGGGATCTCACGCATCCGTTCGGGGGCCCGGATCTCATCCAGATCCATGGTCAACAGCCGTTTGGCAAACAGCATCTGCTGCGTATCGAACAGCTTATCCAGCGTGTGGGTGGTCTGCTGCCAGGCGACCAGGCTTGCGGCAAACCACGCCGTCAGCGACAGCACTAAAAAGAGGAGCGTCAGGCGCAGCTTCAGGCTCAGGCGTTGGGTCAGTTTCATGCGTCACCCAGGGTATAGCCGATACCGTGCACGGTGCGGATAAATTCGCTGCCCAGTTTACGACGAAGATGGTGGACGTGGACTTCAACGGCGTTGCTGGAGACGTCGTCGTCCCAGGTGTAGAGCTTTTCCTCGATCAGCTTGCGCGGCAGCACGCGGCCCGCGTTACGCATCAGCAGCTCCAGCAGGGCGAACTCTTTCGGCTTGAGCGTCAGCGTTTCGCCGTCCAGCGTGGCCACGAGACTGGTGGGATCGAGCGTGACCTTTCCATGGTGCAACTCGCTGCGGGTCTGGCCGTGGCTTCGGCGCACCAGCGCCTCAAGGCGGGCAGCCACTTCGATCAGTGCAAAGGGCTTGCACAGGTAATCATCCGCCCCCAGACGCAGCCCTTCGACACGCTGGTTCAACGCATCCCGCGCCGTCAGAATCAATACCGGCTCGCGGCGTCCGCTTTCGCGCCAGGCGCGCAGAATATCCAGTCCGTCGATTTCCGGCAGCGTCAGATCCAGCACTACGGCATCATACGGTGCAGAATGAAGCGCGGTCTGGCCGGTTTTTCCGTCGGTGAACCAGTCCACGCTAAAGCCCATTTTGCTTAACCCCGCTTTGATGCCATCGCCGATCAGCTTGTCGTCTTCAACCAGTAAAATGCGCATGTTCCCTCCTTGATAACGTCAGTAAACCCTCTGCATCAGCCTGCTGTACAGTAATAATAAATAAATTTTTCCCTTAAGAAGTTGTTAAGGTTTACCCTGTTAAATGGACTGCGAAACCACATTAAAGGGAGAGTTAATATGAAAAAATTCGCTGCGATTGCCGCCATCATGATGATGACCACTGCCCCTGTTTTTGCTGCACAGGGCGGATTTAACGGCCCCTCTGCCGCACAAACCCAGGCCCAGACGCAGGCGGGCGGTTTTGTCGATAATGACGCGAACCTCACCACCGCGGTGAAAGTGAAGGACATGAAGGACGACAGCTGGGTGAAGCTGCGCGGGAACATCACTCAGCGCCTGTCTGATGACCGCTACACCTTCCGCGATGAGACCGGTACGGTTAACGTGGAGATTGACCACAAGCGCTGGAACGGCGTGACCGTAACCCCGCAGGATAAGGTGGAAATTCAGGGTAAAGTCGATAAAGAGTGGAACGATTTTGAAATCGACGTGAAGCAGGTTATCAAACTGAACAAATAACCCCGAAAGGGCCGCGGATGCGGCCCTTTTTCTTTGTGACTCAACACGCCAGATAAGGTAGTATCTGCGGCAATATTGCCTGAAACCTTTCGGTTTCTGAGTTGAGGAATCACACATAATGAGCGATATGGCAGAGCGCCTCGCGCTACATGAATTCACGGAAAACGCCTACCTGAACTACTCCATGTACGTCATCATGGACAGGGCGTTGCCGTTTATCGGGGATGGCCTGAAGCCCGTTCAGCGCCGCATCGTCTATGCGATGTCCGAGCTGGGGCTGAATGCGACCGCCAAGTTCAAAAAATCCGCCCGTACCGTCGGTGACGTACTGGGTAAATACCATCCGCACGGCGACAGCGCCTGTTATGAAGCGATGGTGCTGATGGCACAGCCGTTCTCTTACCGTTATCCGCTGGTGGATGGTCAGGGGAACTGGGGCGCGCCGGACGATCCGAAATCCTTCGCAGCGATGCGTTATACCGAATCCCGTCTCTCCCGCTACGCTGAAGTGCTGCTGGGCGAGTTGGGTCAGGGAACCGTGGACTGGGTGCCAAACTTCGACGGTACGATGCAGGAGCCGAAAATGCTGCCTGCGCGTCTGCCGAACATCCTGCTGAACGGCACTACCGGTATCGCGGTGGGTATGGCGACGGACATTCCGCCGCACAACCTGCGTGAAGTGGCGAAAGCCGCCATCACCCTGATTGAACAGCCGAAAACCACGCTGGACGATCTGCTGGATATCGTGCAGGGGCCGGACTACCCGACCGAGGCCGAAATCATCACCTCGCGCGCGGAAATCCGCAAAATCTACCAGAACGGCCGCGGCTCCGTGCGCATGCGTGCGGTGTGGACCAAAGAGGACGGCGCAGTGGTCATCACCGCGCTGCCGCACCAGGTCTCCGGCGCGAAAGTGCTGGAACAGATTGCCTCCCAGATGCGCAATAAAAAGCTGCCGATGGTGGATGACCTGCGCGACGAATCCGACCACGAAAACCCGACGCGTCTGGTGATCGTGCCGCGTTCCAACCGCGTGGACATGGAGCAGGTGATGAACCACCTGTTTGCCACCACCGATCTGGAAAAAAGCTACCGCATCAACCTGAACATGATCGGCCTCGACGGTCGTCCGGCAGTGAAAAATCTGCTGGAGATCCTGAGCGAATGGCTGACGTTCCGCCGCGATACCGTTCGCCGCCGTCTGAACTATCGACTGGAAAAAGTGCTTAAACGCCTGCACATCCTTGAAGGTTTGCTGGTGGCGTTCCTCAATATCGACGAAGTTATTGAGATTATCCGTACCGAGGACGAGCCGAAGCCGGCGCTGATGTCGCGCTTTGGCATCAGTGAAACCCAGGCCGAAGCAATCCTTGAGCTGAAACTGCGTCATCTCGCCAAACTCGAAGAGATGAAGATCCGCGGTGAGCAGAACGAACTGGAAAAAGAGCGCGATCAGCTGCAGGCGATCCTCGCGTCCGAACGCAAGATGAACAACCTGCTCAAGAAAGAGCTGCAGGCTGACGCCGATGCATTCGGTGACGACCGTCGTTCTCCGCTGCATGAGCGCGAAGAAGCGAAGGCGATGAATGAGCACGACATGCAGCCATCAGAGCCGGTCACCATTGTGCTGTCTCAGAGCGGCTGGGTGCGCAGTGCTAAAGGTCACGATATCGACGCGCCAGGGTTGAGCTACAAGGCGGGCGATAGCTTTAAAGCGGCCGTGAAAGGTAAGAGCAACCAGCCGGTCGCCTTTATCGACTCGACGGGGCGCAGCTACGCCATCGACCCGATCACGCTGCCTTCTGCCCGCGGACAGGGCGAACCGCTTACCGGTAAGCTGACGCTGCCGCCGGGTGCGACGGTTGACCATATGCTGATGGAAGCCGATGACCAGAAATTGCTGCTGGCGTCTGACGCGGGGTACGGCTTTATCTGTACCTTTAACGATCTTGTTTCCCGCAACCGTGCCGGTAAGGCGCTGATCAGCCTGCCTGACAACGCGCATGTGATGCCGCCGCTGGTGGTGGAAAACGACAGCGATATGCTGCTGGCGATCACTGCCGCCGGACGTATGCTGATGTTCCCGGTCAGCGACCTGCCGGAATTGTCAAAAGGCAAGGGCAACAAGATCATCAGCATCCCGTCAGCGGAAGCGGCGAAAGGGGTAGATGGTCTGGCGCACCTCTTTATTCTGCCGCCGCAGAGCACGCTGACCATTCATGTCGGCAAACGTAAAATCAAGCTTCGTCCGGAAGAGTTGCAGAAAGTGGTGGGCGAGCGCGGTCGACGCGGCTCGCTGATGCGCGGCCTGCAGCGTATTGACCGCGTGGAGATTGACTCTCCTGCGCGCAGTACCGCGGGCGACAGCGAAGAGTAACGCCGTTATCTCCCCCTCTGTTCCGGAGGGGGAATTTCAATAAAATTTCCCGTAAAATCGTTGTTAATTCGTGCGTTGCGATTAACAATACGCGCTCGTAATAAAGTCCTTACCTGGCCACAGGTGAAGTATAATTGTCAGCTGTCAGGGCTTCAGAGGTCGCTATGCTATTCATTGTTCGTTTAATTCTTACCATTATTTACTGCATTCTGGTCTGTATTTTCGGCTCTATTTATTGCCTGTTCAGTCCGCGTAATCCGAAACATGTCGCCACCTTCGGCCATATGTTCGGCCGCCTTGCGCCGCTGTTTGGCCTGAAGGTTGAAAAACGCCTGCCGGAAGGGGCTGAGAACTTCGGTAACGCCATCTTTATCGCTAACCATCAGAACAACTACGATATGGTGACGGCCTCCAACATTGTTCTGCCACCGACCGTGACCGTGGGCAAAAAGAGCCTGCTGTGGATCCCTTTTTTCGGCCAGCTGTACTGGCTGACCGGTAACCTGCTGATTGACCGTAACAACCGCGCGAAAGCGCACAGCACTATTGCTGAAGTGGTTAATCACTTCAAAAAGCGCAGGATCTCAATCTGGATGTTCCCGGAAGGGACGCGCAGCCGTGGCCGTGGCCTGCTGCCGTTCAAAACCGGTGCGTTTCATGCTGCAATTGCGGCAGGTGTTCCAATTATTCCTGTGTGTGTTTCCAATACTTCTAATAAGATTAATCTTAACCGCCTGAATAACGGGCTGGTGATTGTCGAAATGCTGCCGCCGGTGGATACCAGCAAATACGGTAAAGATCAGGTTCGCGAGCTGGCAGCACACTGCCGTGAACTGATGGCTCAGCATATTGCGCTGCTCGACAAAGAAGTCGCAGAGAGAGAAGCCGCCGGTAAGAAGTAAGCCGGCGTTAAAAGGGAAAACGAATTCCCGCGTTGTTAGTCGTTTCAGATGGAGCTTATATGTCATTCAGTCGGCGTCAGTTTATTCAGGCTTCCGGGATCGCCCTTTGTGCGGGTGCGCTGCCGCTGACAGCCAACGCCGCCGGGCAGCAACAGCCGCTGCCCATTCCGCCGTTAATAGAATCCCGTCGTGGGCAGCCGCTTTTCCTGACGCTACAGCGCAGCCACTGGTCCTTTACCCAGGGCACGCGTGCGCCGGTGTGGGGCATTAACGGGCGTTACCTTGGGCCGACCATACGCGTGTGGAATGGCGATGACGTTAAGCTGATCTACAGTAACCGTACGACAGAAAATGTCGCCATGACCATCAGTGGCTTACAGGTGCCTGGCCCGCTGCTTGGCGGCGCGGCACGCATGATGTCGCCTAACGCTGACTGGGCGCCCGTTCTGCCGATTCGTCAGAGCGCGGCGACGCTCTGGTATCATGCCAATACCCCTAACCGCACGGCCCAGCAGGTGTATAACGGCCTGGCCGGTATGTGGCTGGTGGAAGATGAAATCAGTAAATCCCTGCCAATCCCGAACCACTATGGCGTGGATGATTTTCCGGTCATTATTCAGGACAAACGGCTGGATAATTTCGGCACGCCGGAATACAGCGAGCCGGGCAGCGGTGGCTTCGTTGGCGATACGCTGCTGGTTAACGGCGCGCAAAGTCCGTATGTCGAAGTGTCGCGCGGATGGGTACGTCTGCGTCTGCTGAATGCCTCTAACTCGCGCCGCTACCAGCTGCAAATGAGCGATGGTCGCGCGCTACACGTCATCTCCGGCGACCAGGGCTTTTTACCGGCCCCGGTTTCCGTGAAGCAGCTGGCGCTGTCGCCAGGCGAACGCCGCGAAATCCTTATTGATATGACCAACGGTGATGAGGTGTCGATCACCTGTGGCGAAGCGGCCAGCATTGTGGACCGCATTCGCGGTTTCTTTGAGCCGTCGAGTATCCTGGTCTCCACCCTGGTGCTGACCCTGCGTCCTACCGGCCTGCTGCCGTTGGTGACCGACAGCCTGCCGATGCGCCTGCTACCGCAGGAGATCATGAGCGGTTCGCCGGTGCACAGCCGCGATATCAGCCTGGGCGACGATCCGGGGATCAACGGCACGCTGTGGGACGTTAACCGTATCGATATTACCGCGCAGCAGGGTACCTGGGAGCGCTGGACGGTTCGCTCGGACATGCCGCAGTCGTTCCATATCGAAGGGGTGAGTTTCCTGATCCGCAACGTCAATGGCGCGATGCCGTTCCCTGAAGACAGGGGCTGGAAGGATACCGTCTGGGTGGATGGGCAGGTTGAACTGCTGGTCTACTACGGACAGCCTTCGTGGCCGCACTTCCCGTTCCTGTTCCACAGCCAGACGCTGGAGATGATGGACAGGGGATCCGTCGGCCAGATGCTGGTCAACCCGGCACCCTAAACCACGATACGATTCCCGGTTCGCCGGGAATTTTTATGCCCGCCAGAAAAAGCGTGAGCACAGGATCAGTACCGGATAAATTTCCAGACGCCCCATAATCATCGCCGCACACATCAACAGCTTGGCCTCGTCTTTTAACGTCCCGAAGGTTGATGCCGTTTCGCCGAACCCCAGCCCCATATTGTTAATGCAGGCCGCAACGGTGGCAAATGACGTGAACAGATCGTATCCCAGCAGATTCAGCGCCCAGACGAAAAAGCCCGTTATCATCACGTAGAGAAAAAAGAAGCTCCAGACCGAGCGCAGAACGCGTTCATTCACGACGCTTTTGCCGACCTTAATACTCAGCAGCGCGCGCGGATGCGCGAGTTGATTCATCTCCTGAATACACTGCTTAAACATGATGAGAAAACGCAGCGCTTTGATCCCGCCGCAGGTAGAGCCGACGCAGCCGCCAAAAAAGCTGGCGCTCAGCAGCAGGAAAATGGTGTGGGGAGGCCAGTGAGCGTAATCGGCCGTCGAAAGACCGTTGTCGGTCATCATGGAGCTGGCCAGAAAGAAGGCATGTACCAGGCTGTCGGTACTGTTGTACATCCCCGCGTGCCACACCTGCCAGGCGGTGATGGCGATAATGACGGTGGCGGCACCGAGAAAGAATTTCACCTCCGGGCTGCGCCGAATCGGTTTCAGCGTGCGGCGCGCGATGACGACATACCAGAGGGTAAAGTTAAACGCGGAAAGCAGTGAAAAAGCCCCGGCGACAAGCTCAATCGCGTGGCTGTCGTAAAACCCGATGCTCTCACTTCGGGTTGAAAACCCACCCAATGAGACGGTGGAAAGCCCGTGACAGACGGCGTCAAAAAAGGGCATGCCCGCCAGCCAGTACGCCAGCGTGCAGACCAGTCCCAGCGCCAGATAGGTTACCCACAGCGTACGCGCGGTATCGGCGAGTCGGGGCGTCAGGCGCTCCTCCTTAAACGGCCCAGGCATTTCCGACTGATATAGCTTCATGCCACCGATACCGAGCAGCGGCAGGACCGCGACGGCCAGTACGATGACCCCTAATCCGCCAATGAAATTGAGCTGAGCGCGGTAATAAAGGTACGACTTCGGCAGGGCACTGACGTCCCCAATCACCGTCGCCCCGGTGGTGGTGATCCCTGAGACCCCTTCAAAGAGCGCATCGGAAAAGGAGAGTTGCAGACCGTCATCCATCCATAACGGCATGGCGCTAATCAATGAAAACAGCAGCCAGAACAGAACGATAATCACGAAACCGTCACGGGTGCGCAGCTGTATACCGGAATGACGTGTTGCCCGCCAGGTGAGTCCGCCAAGGGTGAAAAAGGTCAAAAAGGTGGTTAAAAAAGCAAAGTAGGTTCGCTCTTTATTCAGCAGGGCGATAACCATCGGCGGCAGCATGGACAGGCTGTACAGAAGAACCAGAAAACCGCAGAGGTGAAGCACAACCCGCAGCTGGGACACATGTAACGAATCGTTGAACTTCACAAAGAAACTCCGTGCCAGAATGCATCCCGGTAACTGATTACCGCAAGATATAGTGGATATTATGATCCAAAATTAACAGTGCGCTGTATTTTAACGGCTTCCAGGATTTTCTGTTTACTTCTTGCATCCTTTTCTTCAAATCCGGCGGACTAACAGCGTATAATCCCGCTCCTTTTGTCTATTTTTTCTTCGGAAGCACTATGAGCGCAATTTCCCTGATCCAGCCGGATCGTGACCTCTTCTCCTGGCCCCAGTACTGGGCGGCCTGCTTTGGACCGGCGCCGTTCCTGCCGATGTCCCGGGAAGAGATGGACCAACTGGGCTGGGACAGCTGCGATATCATTCTGGTGACGGGCGATGCCTATGTCGACCACCCGAGCTTTGGCATGGCTATCTGTGGCCGTATGCTTGAGGCGCAGGGCTTCCGTGTGGGGATCATCGCCCAGCCTGACTGGAACAGCAAAGACGACTTTATGCGTCTGGGGAAACCCAACCTGTTCTTCGGCGTGACCGCAGGCAACATGGACTCGATGATCAACCGCTATACCGCCGACCGTAAGCTGCGTCATGACGATGCCTACACGCCGGATAACGTCGCGGGTAAACGTCCTGACCGCGCGACGCTGGTCTACACCCAACGCTGCAAAGAAGCCTGGAAAGACGTGCCGGTTATCCTGGGCGGCATCGAGGCGAGTCTGCGCCGTACCGCGCACTACGACTACTGGTCAGACACCGTGCGCCGTTCGGTGCTGGTGGATTCCAAAGCCGATATGCTGATTTACGGTAACGGTGAACGTCCGCTGGTGGAAGTGGCGCACCGTCTCTCACAGGGTGAGCCGGTGAGCAGCATCCGCGACGTGCGCAACACCGCGATCATGGTGAAAGAGGCGCTGCCGGGCTGGAGCGGGGTGGATTCCCGTATCATTGATATGCCGGGTAAAATCGACCCGATCCCGCACCCGTACGGCGACGATCTGCCGTGTGCGGATAACAAACCGGTAGAGCCAAAGAAAGCTGAAACGAAAGCTATTGTTGTTCAGCCGCCGCGCCCGAAACCGTGGGAAAAAACCTACGTGCTGCTGCCTTCCTTTGAGAAGGTCAAAGCCGATAAAGTGCTCTACGCGCATGCGTCCCGTATTTTGCACCACGAAACCAACCCGGGCTGCGCGCGTGCGCTGATGCAAAAGCACGGCGAGCGCTTTATCTGGATCAACCCGCCGGCCATCCCGCTTTCCACCGAAGAGATGGACAGCGTCTTCGCGCTGCCGTACAAACGCGTGCCGCATCCGGCATACGGCGAGAGCCGAATCCCGGCGTATGAGATGATCCGTTTCTCAATAAACATCATGCGCGGCTGCTTCGGCGGCTGCTCCTTCTGTTCCATTACCGAGCATGAAGGGCGCATTATTCAGAGTCGCTCCGAAGATTCGATCATCAATGAGATCGAAGCCATTCGCGATACCGTGCCTGGCTTCACCGGGGTGATCTCCGATCTGGGCGGCCCGACTGCGAACATGTACATGCTGCGCTGTAAGTCACCGCGCGCGGAACAGACCTGCCGTCGTCTGTCGTGCGTGTACCCGGATATCTGTCAGCACATGGATACCAACCATGAACCGACGATCAACCTTTATCGTCGTGCGCGTGACCTGAAAGGGATCAAGAAGATCCTGATCGCCTCCGGGGTGCGTTACGATATCGCCGTGGAAGATCCGCGCTACATCAAAGAGCTGGCGACGCATCACGTGGGTGGCTACCTGAAGATTGCCCCTGAGCATACCGAAGAAGGCCCGCTGTCCAAGATGATGAAGCCGGGTATGGGCAGCTACGATCGCTTTAAAGAGCTGTTTGACACCTACTCGAAGCAGGCGGGTAAAGAGCAGTATCTGATCCCATACTTCATCTCCGCGCATCCTGGCACGCGCGATGAGGACATGGTGAACCTGGCGCTGTGGCTGAAACAGCGTCGCTTCCGTCTGGATCAGGTGCAGAACTTCTATCCGTCACCGCTGGCGAACTCAACAACCATGTATTACACCGGCAAGAACCCGCTGGGTAAAATTGGCTATAAGAGTGAAGATGTGGTGGTGCCGAAAGGGGACAAACAGCGCCGTCTGCATAAAGCACTGCTGCGCTACCACGATCCGGCTAACTGGCCGCTGATCCGTCAGGCGCTGGAAGATATGGGTAAAAAGCATCTGATCGGCTCGCGCCGCGACTGCCTGGTGCCTGCGCCTACGCTTGACGAGATGCGTGAAGCGCGCCGCCAGAACCGCTATACGCGCCCGGCATTGACCAAGCACACGCCGATTGTGCATCAGCGTTCAAACGGTAACGCCAGTGCGAAGAAACCCGTGAAACGTAAAGCGTAAAAAATAAAAACCCCGGCGAGCCGGGGTTTTTTTATTCACCCGCCAAACTGATCGGGATCCGGGCCTAAACGCTTGCCCTTGTCCAGCTTCGCAATTTCACTCAGTTCATCTTTATCCAGGCGGAAATCCCAGACGTCGAAGTTCTCAGCGATACGCGATGGCGTGACCGATTTCGGGATCACCACCAGGCCGTTGTCCAGATGCCAGCGAATAACGATTTGCGCCGGCGTCTTGCCGTATTTATCCGCGAGATCGCGAATAATTTTCTGGTCGAACACCCCTTCACCGCCCTGTGCCAGCGGGCTCCAGGACTCGGTCTGGATCTTGTGCGTGGCGTTCCAGGCGTGAAGCTGACGCTGCTGCATCAGCGGGTGCAGCTCAATCTGGTTGATAACCGGCGCGACACCCGTCTCGTCAATCAGGCGCTGCAGGTGGTGAACCTGGAAATTACACACGCCGATGCTTTTCACCAGCCCTGCCTGCTGCAGCTCAATCATCCCTTTCCAGGCGTCAACATAGTGATCGATAGCCGGGACTGGCCAGTGCATCAGATAGAGATCGACGAAATCGAGCTGGAGTTTGTCCAGACTCTCCTGCAAGGCTTCGCGGGGGCGTTTTTGATCGTCGTTCCACAGTTTGGTGGTAATGAAAAGGTCGTCGCGGGGCATGCCAGCGCTGGCCAGTGCCTTACCCACGCCGTCCTCATTTTTGTACGCGGCGGCGGTATCAATCGACCGATAGCCGACTTCCAGTGCTTTATGAATGGCGGAGACGACCTCGTCGTTACCGGCTTTCCATACACCTAGCCCCAGTTGGGGCATCACGTTGCCATCCTGCAGCTTGATTACGGTTTGGTTTGCCATTTTTCCTCCTTCAGGTGCTCATCGTCGGAGGGAACCCCCGACGATGTGATGTGCATTAAGTCTGGACGAAATGTCAAAAAACGAAAGGCGGGATGTCAAAAACGCTTAGCGTGCCGCTTCGTAGATACGACGGCTCACTTCCAGCGTAATGTCGCCGTGCTCGCCCAACTGGGTCATACCGTGTTCTTCAAGTTTCGCCAGCAGGGCAGGGATGGAGCTGCCATCCAGACCATAGCCGGACAGACGCGTTGGCACGCCCAGACCTTCAAAGAAGCTGCGGGTTGCTTCGATAGCCGCGTCGATACGCGCATCGTCAGAACCTTCGGTGATGTTCCACACGCGCTCAGCGTACTGCAGCAGTTTGGCGCGTTTGGTATCACGTTTTTCGTTCCACAGTGCAGGCAGGACGACGGCCAGCGTTTGCGCGTGATCCAGACCGTGCATGGCCGTCAGTTCGTGGCCCAGCATATGGGTTGCCCAGTCCTGCGGCACACCGGCACCGATCAGACCGTTCAGCGCCTGGGTTGCCGCCCACATCACGTTGGCGCGCACATCGTAGTTTTCCGGCTCTTTCAGCGCTTTCGGGCCGTCTTCAATCAGCGTCAGCAGAATGCCTTCCGCGAAGCGATCCTGAATTTTGGCATCCACCGGGTAGGTAACGTACTGCTCAACGGTGTGCACAAACGCATCGACCACACCGTTCGCGACCTGACGTGCAGGCAGGGTGTAGGTGTAAACCGGATCGAGGATGGCGAATACAGGTTGAACGTGATCGTTCATAAAGGCCTGCTTATCACCCGTGGTTTTACGGGAGATAACGGCACCTTTGTTGGATTCAGAACCGGTCGCAGGCAGGGTCAGCACGGAACCCATTGGGATCGCGCTTTTGATATCGCTGCCGCGGGTTTCCAGAATGTGCCACGGGTCAATACCGTCCGCGTAGTGCGCCGCAGCGGCGATGAATTTGGTGCCGTCCAGAACGGAGCCGCCGCCGACTGCCAGCAGGAAGGTGACTTTTTCATCACGGGCGATCTTGACCGCGTTCATCAGTGTTTCATAAGACGGATTAGGCTCGATACCGCCGAACTCACGCACGTCCAGACCTTCCAGCGCGCTGTAAACCTGATCCAGTACGCCGGTTTTTTTCACGCTGCCGCCACCGTAGGTGATCAGTACGCGGGCGTCAGCGGGGATCTGTGCGCGCAGGTCGGCGATAGCGCCTTTACCAAACAGAATGCGGGTTGGGGTGTGGAGATTAAAATTATTCATTGCTCGTTCCCTTATGTGGGTGAAAAACCGTGGTGGCGCTGAAGGCTACCTGATGCTGCACATTGTGGCCGTCCGGGGCTATCCTCTCAATGCACATTCCTGCCGATGTCTTGCCCATTTCTACAGAGCGCTGGAGAAAACACGGTAAACTGCGCACACTGTTAACGTCGGAAACCGTAGCCGGAGTAACGTAAAATGAACCGTGAAGCGATCTGCCTCCAGCTTACTGCGCAGATTAAAAGACTGATTGATAAAGAAAATGGCGTCGGTGACATGTTGCCTGACATTCGTCTTCTGTATGGGACGCAGCCAGGGACACGCACACCGGTCATGTACCAGCCGGGCATCGTTTTTCTCTTTTCAGGCCATAAAATTGGCTATATCAATGAGCGCGTGTTCCGGTATGACACCAATGAATATCTGCTGCTCACAGTACCTTTACCCTTCGAATGTGAAACTTTCGCGACAGAAGCGGTACCGCTGGCGGGCATTCGTTTAAATGTCGATATCCTTCAGCTGCAGGAGCTGCTGATGGAGATTGGCGAGGACGCATTGTTCCGGCCGTCGATGCCCGCGAGCGGGATTAACTCCGCGACGTTATCCGAGGAGATCCTTTGCGCCATTGAGCGTCTGCTCGACGTTATGGAACGGCCACTGGATGCACGCATCCTGGGCAAACAGATTATCCGCGAAATTCTTTACCATGTGCTGCTGGGGCCGGGCGGTGGGGCATTACTCGCGCTGGTCAGCCGCCAGACGCACTTCAGCCTGATTAGCCGCGTGCTCAAGCGTATCGAAAGCCAGTACACGGAAAACCTGAGCGTTGACCAGCTGGCGGCGGAAGCAAACATGAGCGTCTCGGCGTTTCATCATAATTTTAAGTCGGTGACCAGCACCTCGCCGCTGCAGTATCTCAAAACCTATCGGCTGCATAAGGCTCGTATGCTGATGATCCACGATGGCATGAAGGCCAGCGCGGCGGCGATGCGGGTGGGCTATGAAAGTGCGTCGCAGTTTAGTCGGGAGTTTAAGCGTTACTTCGGCGTCACGCCGGGGGAAGATGCGTCGCGCATCAGAATGATGCAGGGGACCTGAGGGGAGAGTCCAGCCGGGTAAGCGTAACGTCACCCGGCTTTTTTATATCACGCGCTGCAGTATTTCTTCTTAATCACGACCGCAATCGTCCCGAGCAGTCCCGCGACCAGCAGGAAAAGCGGGAGAATCATCAGGAAGGTCATTACCTGGTCTTCGTGGTGTTTCACAAAGGGGATCATATTCAGCGCGTAGCCAAGCGTGGTCACCACGCCTACCCACAGCAGGGCGCTCAACCAGTTGAAGAACTGGAAGCGGCGGTTTGACAGCCCGGAAATGCCTGCCATGGTCGGCAGCAGCGTGCGAACAAACGCCAGAAAACGCCCGGCCAGCAGCGCCAGCAGACCGTGGCGGTCAAACATGCAGGTCGCACGTTGATGATATTTATGCGGTAACTGCGCCAGCCAGCCTTTCACGACGCGCGTATTGCCGAGCCAGCGGCCCTGCAGATAGCTCAGCCAGCAACCGAGGCTGGCAGCGGAGGTAAGTATGACCATCGTCGGCGTGAAGTCCATGACGCCTTTACCGATTAACGCCCCGGCCAGTAAAAGCAGGCTGTCACCGGGTAAAAATGAGGCTGGCAGTAATCCATTTTCCAGAAACAGGGTTGCGAACATCACGAAATAGACGATACCTACAACGTGAGGGTCCGCCAGCGCGGCAAAATCGTGTTGCCAGAGCGCCGCAATAATATCTTGAATAACAGCCATGGACTTTCCTGTGGAACAGCAGATGCAGATATAGCGCTATTGTACTCCCTAATTCGCCCGTGGGGTTTGATCGCGGGCGCAACTAATGCAGACTTTTCTGGTGGCAGTGTTCACAAAAGCGTCCAGGGAGTACATTTTCAGCATGCACTCTACACGATACGTTCAAACCCTGCCGCTAAATCCGCAATTAAATCGTCAACATCTTCTAAACCAATATGCAGTCGGATCAGCGTGCCGCTGAAATCCACTTCTCCACCGGGGCGCAGGGCCGCAATTTGCTCCGGCTGGTTAGGCAGGATCAGGGATTCAAACCCGCCCCAGGAGTAAGCCATGCTGAAAAGGGTAAAATGATCCAGGTAGTTCGCCAGTTCGTCGTTACTGAGCCGTTTTTTAAGAACAAATGAGAACAACCCGCTACTGCCCGTAAAGTCACGTTGCCAGAATTCATGGCCTTTGCTGCCCGGAAGCGCCGGATGGTTAACGCGTTCGACCTGCGGGTGCCGGGCCAGCCATTCGGCCACCTTCAGGCTGCTTTCATGGTGCTGACGCAGGCGCACTCCCAGCGTACGGATACCGCGGCTGGTCATGTAGGCCGTATCCGCATCCACCATCTGGCCCATCAGGTAGGCATTCTCCCGAAGTTGATCCCAGCAGCGCGCGTTGGATACCGCAGTACCGATCATGCCATCAGAGTGGCCAATCAGATATTTGGTCGCTGCCTGAATAGAGATATCAATGTCGAATTCCAGCGCCCTGAACAGCACGCCCGCCGCCCAGGTGTTGTCGATCATGATGATTGCCTCGGGGGCTTTGCTGCGCACTGCTTTCACAATAGCCGGGACGTCGTGCACTTCCATGGTGATAGAGCCTGGGGATTCCAGAAACACAATGCGCGTGTTCGGCTGGATAAGTTCAGCGATACCTTCGCCAATTAGCGGATCGAACCAGCCGGTGGTCACGCCGAGCTTGCTGAGGATTTTGGTGCAAAAATCCTGGCTTGGTTCATAAGCGGTATTGGTCATCAGGATATGGTCGCCCTGTTCCACAAACGCCAGAATGGTATTGGCGACTGCCGCCGCACCACAGGGGAACAGGGCGCAGCCCACGCCGCCTTCCAGTTCGCACATGGCTTCCTGAAGTGAAAAATGGGTTAGCGTGCCACGACGGCCATAGAACAGCCCGCCTTTGGCGCGGTTGCGCGTGGCGATTTTTTTATCCTCGACGGTATCAAATACCAGTGAGGAGGCGCGTTGAATCACGCTGTTGACCGATCCCTGAGTGTATTTTTTGCTGCGTCCTGCCTGTACCAGCGTGGTATCAAGATGCTTCTTTGTCATGTTCGCTAACCCTGTTTTTATACGTCTGGACGTCCAGACTACCACGATTGTAAAAATCTGCACCCGGGGGCTTATCGAATAAGCAGAAAATATTAGCAATAATACGCATAAGAAATTTTTACTGCGTAAGCGCAAGGAAAGTGAACGAAAATTACGGCAGTATGTAAATACTAATGAGAACTACTATCAATTCGACGACGTTTTGATATTATTACGGTCAGATTTTGTGATTTGCGTCCTGGAGATACAGAGTGGGTAATAATTTGATGCAGACGGATCTCTCCGTCTGGGGCATGTATCATCATGCTGACATCGTGGTTAAGATTGTGATGATCGGCCTGGTTCTGGCGTCCGTGATCACCTGGGCTATCTTCTTCAGTAAGAGCGTCGAACTGCTGTCGCAGAAGCGTCGCCTCAAGCGGGAACAACAACAACTGGCTGAAGCCCGCTCCCTGGATCAGGCCTTAGACATGACCTCATCCTTCCATGGAAAAAGCCTGACCACCCTGTTAGTCAACGAAGCACAGAACGAGCTGGAACTCTCCGCAGGCAGTGAAGATAACGAAGGCATTAAAGAACGTACCGGCTTCCGCCTGGAGCGTCGCGTTGCTGCCGTTGGCCGCCATATGGGCCGCGGTAACGGTTATCTGGCCACTATCGGGGCGATCTCACCGTTCATCGGTCTGTTCGGTACGGTCTGGGGCATCATGAACAGCTTTATCGGCATTGCGCAGACGCAGACCACCAACCTGGCGGTGGTTGCGCCAGGGATTGCCGAAGCGCTGCTGGCGACCGCAATCGGTCTGGTCGCGGCTATTCCTGCGGTCGTCATCTATAACATCTTCGCGCGTATGATTGGCAACTATAAAGCCACGCTCGGTGACGTCGCCGCGCAGGTGCTGTTGCTGCAAAGCCGCGATCTTGACCTCAATGCCAGCTCCGTTAAACCGGTGCATGCGGCGTCTAAACTGCGCGTAGGTTGATTGTATGGCGATGCGTCTTAACGAAAATCTGGACGATAACGGCGAAATGCATGAAATCAACGTGACGCCGTTTATCGACGTCATGCTGGTTCTGCTGATTATCTTCATGGTGGCTGCGCCGCTGGCGACGGTCGACGTGAAGGTGAATCTGCCAGCCTCTTCCAGCCAGCCGCAGCCGCGTCCTGAGAAACCTGTCTATTTGTCGGTGAAAGCGGATAAATCGATGTTCCTCGGCAACGACCCGGTGACGGATCAGTCTGTTATCCCGGCGCTGGATCAGCTCACCGGCGGCAAGAAAGACACCACGGTTTTCTTCCGCGCGGATAAAACCGTCGATTACGAAACCATGATGAAGGTAATGGACACGCTGCATCAGGCGGGTTATCTCAAGATTGGGCTGGTCGGCGAAGAGAAAGCGGCCGCGAAATAACAAAGAAGCTGGCGAAAGCCGGCTTTTTTTATGCGTGTCGGGCGATCAGTTTTTTGTCTCAGTGGACGCAGGCGCAGGCGCGTGGGACGCCAGCGCGTCTTCATCAAGCGCAACGCAGGTGACGTTTGACGTGCGGTACTCGCCGTCGGACAGTTTGCGCGTCAGACGCAGAGTGGCCACTTCTCTGGCGAGCAGATACTGATAATTGGCCTCCAGACGCCCGAGAAGCTTCTCTTTCAGCTCAGGCCGCTGTTCGATGAGGGTATTCATCACCGCGCCGTATATCTCTTCCTTCACCTGCAGAGGATAAATCTCGCGGCGATTATGCCATTTCAGGCGTACCAGCGTCGCCGGGATCGATACCAGGTCCTGAGTTATTCGCGTCATCTCGGCATTTTTTGTGTTTCGCAGTGCATCGAGATTTTGCTTTAAGATAAATTCATCACTTTTTTTGTTATCTAAAGCCAAATAAACGTCGTTATCTTTAATTTCTTTCACGTTACTCTTCCCCCAGGTTATAAAAAATAGGGTTGTTGGTTTCACGCGTAATTAGATTAAGCCAAATTTCATTGCCGGCTTCGTTTATTTCTTTGGTTTTTTCCGCGATTATTTGACTTAGTTTCTGGGCATCTATTTCACCTTCGGCCTGCAGGTCATTCAGCAGGTGGACAAAGGCTTCTATTTTAACGGCGCGAAATAACCGGTCCTTTATATGACGGTCGTGCTCTTCCAGTAACATATTACGGGATTTACCGGTGCGAGAAACGCCTATTAATATGTCAGACTCGTAATCAGAGAGCTTTCTTTTCCCCTGAGTGAAATTAGCCTCTTTTTCTGCTTCCGTCGTTTGCTGTTCCACAGGCGCAATGTGGTACTTAGCCGGGACGAGGTAGTCGGGCAGCATTTTAATTTCCTTTAATTACAACAGGGTGGGGTTGGTAAAGGCGTGAGATTCGTTGACAATATCATGAGGCAATTTTAAAATCAAAAAAAATGGAGCCTACCCATGAACAGCATTTTTTTTACGGTCATCACATTACTATTACTGACCGCTGGTGTTCTTTTATTGATGCAGGAGTTCAATAAAACGCAAGTGTCGAAAGACGCCAGTGAACCTCCGCTACCTGAACTGATGACAAAAGAGGAAGGTGAAGACCATTTCTCCGTATTGATGAACTCGGTTACACCGGTTTGGTACTGGCGGGTGAACCATGAATATATCGACTTTTTGCACGCGACAATTAAGCGAATGAAAATGTCGGAAATTAATGACACGCCTGGGTTGTTTGAAGCGCAGCGCCGCTGCAGCGACCTGAATTCCGCAGTGTATAAATATTATGACAATATCAAAAAGCGTTGCCTTAACGGTGAGAAGGTCTCCTGTTCCGATCTGGACGTATTAAACCTGCGCCAGTGTTTTCGTGAGTTCAGCCTGGAGGCGTATCCGGAACTGGTGGTGCTGGTCTGGCCGGAGTATGCGCGCCCGGACGTCAATCCTGACAATGTCTGAACGTACAACGAGTGAGTTGTTGCAAACAGTCAGCGCCGTTGAGATATACTGGGCGCTGGTTTCGTTTGCAGACAGGACTTTATGGAACGCTTCTTTGAAAACGCGATGTACGCCTCTCGCTGGATACTGGCACCCGTCTATTTTGGCCTTTCGCTGGCGCTGATTGCGCTGACGATTAAGTTTTTCCAGGAAATCTTGCATGTTCTGCCGAACATCTTTTCCATTGCCGAAGCAGATTTGATTCTGGTTCTGCTCTCGCTGGTGGATATGACGCTGGTGGGCGGATTACTGGTGATGGTGATGTTCTCCGGCTATGAGAACTTTGTCTCTCAGCTCGATATCGACGAGCGCAAAGAGAAGCTCAACTGGCTGGGCAAAATGGATGCCTCGTCGCTGAAGAATAAAGTGGCCGCGTCGATTGTGGCGATCTCATCTATCCACCTGCTACGCGTATTCATGGACGCCAAGAATGTCCCGGACAACAAACTGATGTGGTATGTGATTATCCATCTGACGTTTGTGCTGTCTGCGTTCGTGATGGGGTATCTGGATAAGATCAGTAAGAAGTAATTTCCCCCCCCTCTTCCCAGGGGAGAGGGGGGGCGTGAGTGCGACAGACCGCGCTATTTATCCGACGATGCCTGCCACAAATTCAATTCCCCATCCGCAACATGCTGGTCAATCCTTTTCAGCTCATCGTCGCTAAAGCGCAGGTTATTCAGGGCCTGCACGTTCTCTTCGATCTGCTCCGGACGGCTCGCACCAATCAGTACGGATGTCACGCGTTCATCCTTCAGCAGCCAGCTCAGCGCCATTTGCGCCATCGTCTGACCACGGGCCTGTGCCATCTCATTCAGTAAACGCAGGCTGTTCAGGTTGGCTTCAGTCAGCATGTTTTCCGTCAGACCGCGCACCTTCTTGCCTTCACGCTGCATACGAGAATCTTCAGGAATACCGTTCAGGTATTTTCCGGTCAGCAAACCCTGCGCCAGCGGCGTAAACGCAATGCAACCCGCCCCGTTTTTCTCAAGCGTATCCAGCAGGCCGGTGTGATCGACCCAGCGGTTGAGCAGGTTGTAAGATGGCTGGTGGATAAGCAGCGGGATCTTCCACTCACGTAACAGGTCCGCCATTTTCTGGGTGCGCTCTGTGGAGTAGGAGGAGATACCAACATACAGCGCTTTACCGCTCTGCACGGCCTGGGCCAGCGCAGCGGCGGTCTCTTCCATCGGCGTATTTTCATCCACGCGGTGAGAATAGAAAATATCCACATACTCCAGCCCCATGCGCTTGAGGCTCTGATCGAGGCTGGCGAGCAGGTATTTGCGCGACCCGCCCGACCCATACGGCCCCGGCCACATGTCATAGCCTGCTTTGGTTGAGATGATCAGTTCATCACGATACGCGGCAAAATCTTCCCGCAGCAGACGACCCATGTTTTCTTCCGCGCTTCCCGCCGGCGGGCCGTAGTTGTTGGCAAGATCGAAATGGGTAATGCCGAGGTCGAAGGCTTTATGCAACAGCGCCCGCTGAGAGTCGAGAGGCTGTACGTGGCCGAAACTATGCCACAGACCAAGCGACAGTGCCGGCAGGCGCAGGCCGCTTTTTCCGCAGTAGCGGTACTGCATATTTTCGTAGCGGGCGGGGTAAGGGTGCCAGGACATGATGTCTCCTTTCTTGTCGATGAATTTTCGAAACAACGTTTTCATTCTGTGCTTATCAAATCACAAATCCTGTTGATAAGCGATGACATGCCTGACCGCCGGGAATGATTAACTTCTGCTGTGCTACCAGTGAAGTCGTGCTAATCAAAAATAATCACAAAAGGTTATAATTTCCGCTTTCTCTGCCGATAACGAAAGTAGTACTCGCCTCTGGGCGAATTCACCCTCACGGCAAGGAAGACTTATGAATATGTTGCGTAATTTCACGATCCGTTTCGTCATGCTGACGATTCTCGGGATCTTTTGTTTAATGTGGGCGGGCGTGGGGCTTTACAGCACCTGGTCTCTGTCACGGGTATCAGAGGGCAATGAGGTGGATCGCCAGCTGGTCAAACAGATGACCATACTCAGTCAGGGTAACGATCAGTATTTTCGCTTTGTAACCCGGTTGAGTCGCGCGATGGAAGTGAAAGCCGCGGGTGGCACACCGGACCTGGCCCCTGCCCAGCAGGCGCTGGACAATATGGGGAAGAAACTGGCTGAGATGAAGGCAATCTCACCAGGACCGATGGATGAGCAAGTTTCAGCTCAGGTGATCGGTAGCTGGCAGGCTTTGCTTGAGCAGGGCGTAACGCCGCAAATGCAGCAGGCGAAGCAGTCCTCTCTGGAGGGCTACCGTCAGCAGGCGAATAACATCACCCCTCCGCTGAGTCGTGCGTTTGGTGCTGCTGCGGAGAACTTTAACAACGCGGCCGCCCGGGCACTCGACAGCACCCGAGTCGTCGTAGACAGCCTGACCAGCATGACCCGCACGGTGATTATCACCGCCACGATTATTGGCCTGTTAATCCTGCTCTTCACCGACCGTTACCTGGTGGCGATGCTGGTAAAACCGCTGGCTCGCATTCGCCAGCAGTTCCGCCAGATTGCCCAGGGCGATCTCAGTCAACCGATTGAACCGTTCGGTCGCAACTGCGTGGGGCAACTGGTTCCCCTGCTGAGCGCGATGCAGGATAGCCTGCGAGAAGCGGTGAGCTCTATTCGCTCCGGCAGCGAGAATATCTGGCGCGGCGCGACGGAGATCTCCAGCGGTAATAACGATCTCTCGTCCCGTACCGAAGAGCAGGCCGCCGCACTGGAAGAGACGGCGGCCAGCATGGAACAGCTGACCGCCACCGTGAAGCTGAATGCGGAAAGCGCGCGTCAGGCCAGCCAGCTGGCGGATGTGGCGTCAACAACGGCCAGCCGCGGCGGCTCGCTGGTGGAAGAGGTGGTGACCACCATGAGCGGTATTTCTGAGAGCTCGAAGAAGATTGCTGAAATCACCAATGTGATCAACAGCATTGCCTTCCAGACCAATATCCTGGCGCTCAACGCTGCCGTGGAAGCGGCGCGTGCGGGCGAGCAGGGACGTGGGTTTGCCGTCGTGGCCGGCGAGGTGCGTAACCTGGCAAGCCGCAGCGCCAACGCGGCAAAAGAAATTGAGGGATTGATTACCGATTCCGTTTCCCGCGTAGAGCAGGGCGCAAAGCTGGTGGGCGACACGGGCACCACCATGGATGCCATTTTGCGTGATGTGACGGAAGTGACGACCATCATGAAGCAAATCGCGTCTGCGTCTGAGGAGCAAAGTAAGGGGATTTCGCAGGTGGGTATTGCTATCACGCAAATGGATGGCGTGACACAGCAAAACGCCTCGCTTGTGGAAGAGGTCTCGGCAGCGGCCTCCGCGCTTGAACGTCAGACCGAAGAGCTTCAGCGGTCGGTGCAGAAATTCCGCCTCTCGGCATAAACACTGCTAAAAGGCCGCCGTGTGCGGCCTTTTTTTCGATTAAATGCAGGCGAGCCAAACGGAGCGCCGCCCGCCGCTTATCAGTGGGTGGCTTCACCAATCAGTGCGCCAGAGCCGGCACCGACGGCGGCCCCTTTCAGTACGCTGTTGCCTGTTACCGCTGCAGCACCTGCGCCCACCACGGCGCCCACCGCGCCGCCTTTACGCGCAGCTTTACCTTTGTCGCCGTTTTTGAACATCGCACCGGTACCCGCGCCAACGACCGCACCGCCTACCGTGGATTTCAAATCTTTGCCCGTGGCTGCGCCAATTGCTGCACCGGCCACTGCACCGGCGGCGGTTTTATCTATCGTCATACCAGAAGTGGAAAAGATCAGGGTGCTGATAATCAGCGCTGTTTTCATCAATTTCATAACAAATCCTTTGTGACTGCTGTCGGTTGAGTCCGCTTTTCTCGTCATCTGACCTGAGAAAAACGTCCGCATAGTGCCAGTAATACCGGCTCAACCCTTAAGCAAATCATGCCCCTGGCAGGGATCCCTGTTGCCGGGCGGTGGTCCGCCCGGCAGAGAATTACGCCTGACGCTTGTCTTCCGTATTGGTCTCGAAGTCGCTCGCCGCGTGGCGTTCGTGGAGCTGCTCGTTGAGCTCGCCGCTGGTGCGGTTAACGATACGCCCGCGCTTCACGGCAGGGCGGTGTGCCACATCTTTCGCCCAGCGCTGAACGTTGGTGTACTTCTCAGCGTCGAGGAACTCGGCGGCGTTATACACGCTACCCAGCGCCACACAGCCGAACCACGGCCAGACCGCCATATCGGCGATGGTGTACTCTTCACCGGCCACGTAGCGGCTACGCGCCAGCTGTTTATCCAGCACGTCGAACAGGCGTTTGGCTTCCATCGTGAAGCGGTCAATCGCGTACTCAATCTTCACCGGTGCGTAGTTATAGAAGTGGCCGAAACCGCCGCCGAGGAACGGGGCCGCGCCCTGCAGCCAGAACAGCCAGTTCAGGGTTTCCGTACGTCCCGCCGGATCTTTTGGCAGGAAATGGCCGAACTTCTCTGCCAGATAGAGCAGGATGCTGCCGGATTCAAATACGCGCGTGGGCGGTGTCGTGGAGTGGTCACGCAGCGCCGGTATTTTCGAGTTCGGGTTCACTTCAACAAAGCCGCTGGAGAACTGGTCGCCTTCACCAATGCGAATCAACCATGCATCGTACTCGGCACCCGTCACGCCAAGCGCCAGAAGCTCTTCCAGCATGATGGTCACTTTCTGCCCGTTTGGTGTGCCCAGAGAATAGAGCTGCAGCGGATGCGAACCCACGGGTAACTCTTTCTCATGCGTCGCACCGGAGATAGGACGGTTAATATTGGCGAACGCGCCGCCGCCGTTCTTTTTCCATTCCCACACTTTGGGTGGCTGATAGGTATTTTCGTCTGACATGTTGGCCTGCCTTTTTTGTGATGTGTTGAGGGAGTGTAGCAGGAGTTCATGGGAGGGTTTAGCGAACTGAGCGCAATACATTTCTCCTTCGCGCCACACTACACAGACAGCGGAACGGGTGTATGATAAATCCCACCTCTGTCAGGTTAATTACAACGTGCAGACGACGACAACCCTTTCAACATTGCCGCCTGCCCGTCTTAGGTTGGATACATGCGTAAAGGAAAGTTAAGCAGTGACGCGCCATTCGGGACGTTATTAGGTTATGCGCCGGGTGGCGTGGCGATTTACTCTTCAAACTACGGCAGTCTCGATCCGCGTCGTTATCCGGAAGACGCGGATTTTCGCAGCTATATTGGCAATGAATACATGGGCCACAAGTGGCAGTGTGTTGAGTTCGCCCGCCGTTTTCTGTTCCTCAATTATGGATGTGTTTTCACCGACGTCGGTATGGCGTGGGAGATCTTCTCTCTGCGCTTTTTGCGCCAGGTCGTGAACGATAACATCCTGCCGCTTCAGGCCTTTGCCAATGGGTCGAAACGCGCGCCGCAGGCCGGGGCGTTGCTTATCTGGCAAAAGGGCGGGGAGTTTCATGAGACCGGCCACGTTGCCGTGATCGCGCAACTGTTGGACGATAAGGTGCGCATTGCCGAGCAGAACGTTATTCACTCCCCGCTCCCGCTCGGGCAGCAGTGGACGCGCGAGCTGCGAATGACCGTTGAGAACGGTACTTACACGCTGCATGACACCTTTAACGATACCGAAATTCTCGGCTGGATGATCCAGACGGACGACACGGAGCACAGCATCCCGCAGCCGGAACTCGACGGTGAACTGCTCAAAATCAGCGGTGCGCGGCTGAAGAATAAACGTCAGTTTGACGGGAAATGGCTCAACGAAAACGACGCCCTGCAGCAGGCATATGTCCGCGCAAACGGCCACTTTATCAATAAAGATCCCTGCCAGTATTTTACCATCACCGAAAGTGCCGAGCAGGAGCTGATCAAAGCGACCAATGAACTGCACCTGATGTACCTGCACGCGACCGACAAAGTGCTGAAGGACGATAACTTACTGGCGCTTTTTGACATCCCTAAAATCCTCTGGCCGCGTCTGCGCCTCTCATGGCAGTGGCGTCGTCACCATATGATCACCGGTCGTATGGATTTCTGTATGGATGAGCGTGGCATCAAGGTTTACGAGTACAACGCCGATTCTGCCTCCTGCCACACGGAAGGGGGATTAATCCTCGAAGAGTGGGTGAAGAACGGTTATCGCGGTAACGGCCACAATCCGGCGGAAGGTTTGCTGGAAGAACTTACCGGCGCGTGGAAGCACAGCCATGCGCGTCCGTTCGTGCACATCATGCAGGACAATGACGTCGAAGAGGATTATCACGCGCTCTTTATTCAGCGCTCTCTGCTGCAGGCCGGGTTTGAAACCAAAATTCTGCATGGGCTTAACGCTCTCAGCTGGGATGCGGCCGGGCAACTGATTGACGACGAAGGCCGTCACGTTAACTGCGTGTGGAAAACCTGGGCGTGGGAGACGGCGATAGAGCAGATCCGCGAGGTGAGCGAAACCGAATACGCCGCCGTGCCGATCCGCACAGGGCATCCGGCGGGTGACGTACGGCTGATTGACGTCCTGCTGCGTCCGGAAGTGCTGGTGTTCGAACCGCTGTGGACGGTTATTCCCGGCAACAAGGCGATCCTCCCGGTGCTCTGGCAGCTGTTCCCGAATCACCGTTATCTGCTCGATACCGATTTCGAGGTTAACGACCTGCTGAAACAAACCGGTTACGCCATCAAACCGATTGCCGGACGCTGCGGCAGCAATATCGATCTGATTAGCGCCGGGGATGAAGTGCTGGATAAATCGAGCGGCAAGTTTGTCGATCGCAAAAATATCTACCAGCAGCTGTGGTGCCTGCCGAAGGTGGATGGCAAGCATATCCAGGTCTGTACGTTTACCGTGGGCGGTAACTACGGCGGCACCTGTCTGCGCGGGGATGATTCGCTGGTGGTGAAGAAAGAGAGCGACATCGAACCGTTGATTGTGGTGAAAGACAAGTAAGCCGTTCCGGCTGTCAACACACACCCGCAAGTGTTCCTTGCGGGTGTTTTTCGTTTTCCGGCGGCTCAGGGATGCTCGTCGTGCTGCTGACTTATCTTCAGGTCAATGATGCGGCCGATCTGGTCATGATAGACCGTCAGCAAATTGTACTGACTCATCTCTGAAATGATTTGTGGGGGAACGTTAAAGCTTCTCGCCAGCTCATCGTGACGCCAGGCATCGGGACGCCGCCGCCTTACCTGGGCGCGACGACGATTGTACTGATACCACAGAATGAGCAACCAGCCGTTAAGCGCGGCGATCAGCAAATAGATCAGCACCGTATTAAACGAGGCAATAATAATGCCCCAGCGGTAGTTGCTCTCCTCGGTTACCTGCATCCACAGATTGGCATAGAGGAAAAACAGAAAACCTCCCCATGCCAGCAGCGTCAGCACCGCATCAAAAAGACGGGGCAATAGCCGATGTTCAGTCAGAATTAGCGTATTTTCGTTCATTGAATGCTTCCTTTTCCCCGGTCCGGACTGATCCAGCGCGCACGTGCACGCTGGCGTTTAAGCATGACTTTTGGAAAGGCGACGAGGGTGGTGAACAGACCAATCATCCAGTACACCATCGGGAACCAGATCACCCAGAAAAGCGAACTCGCCACGTTTCTTTCATAGCGTCGCTCGATATACAAACTGACGAGGAATTGCATCAGACACATGACCCCCAGAAGCAACCCGGTAAATTCAGGAGGAAACAGACTCTCGACGGTCAGGTTTGTGGGTAACGTAATGATATGGCTGACAATGAAAAGCAACACGGTCACCGCATAGGCGAATGCCCACAGCGTTGACAACGCGTACTCTAAAAACAGCGGCCACATGCGATGATGTTCCCAGCGCACGATCTTGCGAAGGTTAACCAGAAAGACCTCTGCACCGCCCTGAGCCCAGCGTAAACGCTGTTTCCACAGACCTTTTAACGTCTCTGGCATCAGGATCCAGCACAGCGCCCGCGGCTCAAAAAAGATATCCCAGTGTCGAAGCTGAAGCTTCCAGCTGATGTCGATATCTTCGGTGATCATATCCGGGCTCCAGTACCCCACATCTGCCAGCGCCTGTCGGCGAAAGGCCGCAATAACCCCGGAGACGGTAAAGACCCTGCCGTAGATCCGCTGCGTCCGTTTGATGAGACCAATAATCGATGAGAACTCGCCTACCTGAATACGGCCAATCAGCGTTGATCGTGTGCGAATACGCGGATTCCCGGTGACGGCCCCGACGTGGGGATACTTAATCAGCGGCTCTACCAGATAGGCTGCGGTATCACGATCGAGCAGGGCGTCGCCATCAATACAGACCAGCAGATCGCCGCGTGCCGCCGCCGCGCCGGCCTTAAGCGCCACCGCCTTCCCCTGGTTTTCTGCGAGGTGAATGACGCGCAGGCGCGGCTGTTCGTGCGCCAGCTGCTGCAGCACCTCTGCGGTGTTGTCAGAAGAACCATCGTTGATCGCGATAACTTCGATATGGGGGTAGCGCTGATCCAGCGCGGCGCTAATGGTCTCCCGGGCATTTCTTTCCTCGTTGAAACACGGGATCAGGATTGAAATTAACGGATCGCCGTCTAACGTGGGAGCAGGCGTCTGCTTATCCCATGACCAGTGCCGTTCAAGCTGAAACCAGAAATAGAGCCCCCCGGTTATCCAGAGCACGGACATGAACAGTGGCCAGAAGAAGACAAAATCCAGAATCAGTTCTCCGGTAAAGAGGGCTGCCACGCCCAGAGGCAACCCGAATACCAGGCATAAAATAGAGAATGCGATAATGCGATCAGTCATTGTCAGGGTACCAGTACGAAGAGAATTCAGGCCTGATGCGTGAAATATCAGGTTGGTTGTTGATGAAATCGTCGGGGTAGTAACCATAATTTTTGATGCCGTTCAGCTGGAGTACGCGCATCCACTGCGCCAGACGCGTGTCGGGCACGGCACGTTGAGGTTTCTGCTCCCAGTCCCGGGCCTGTAGCTCGAAAATGGTTTTATTGAGCGCTCCGGGCCGTGCGGCAACGGCGGCGATCAACCGCGTGAGCCAGGCATCGCTTTCCTCTGCCGGAACGGATTCCATCAGCGGCATAGCCATCGGAACCGTCCAGTCGTAGGTCATCAGAAAATCATCCAGATTTTGTGCAAACCACGCTTCGCTCTCGGGCTGCAGGATGGGCAGGGCGAACATATTCCGCGCGGTTTTAATCTGCGGGCCGCGTATGTTTTTCACCGCCTGGCTAAGGCTGCGGGTAAAGCCGATGAGCGTCTGACTTTTAAAGCGACTCCAGGCGTGAAGGGCGGCCGGATCGTGTTGCATCGCGGCGATGCTGCGGTTATTCCAGGCGCGCAGGGCATCCGGGCCGGCATCTTCAAAGTCTGTCAGTACCGCATCGTCGTGAAATAAGATCCCATTGAAGCTGGCGTAGCGGGCAAGATCTTCATAGATTTCCGTGACCTGCTGACGAACCTCGGGGTTCCACGGGGAGAGGCGGATGTAGGGGTCGGTAGCCTCGTGCAATTGGCCCGTTTGACGATCCCAGCGCTGTACCCGCGGGAGTGCGGGTGAGAGATCGAAAGAGAGCACCGGCATCCACGCATAGACTTTTACGCCTGCACGGGTTTGCAGCTGCCAGGCGACAAAATTAAACAGATCGGCGCGCACCGGAAGCCGGCTGTTAGGGAAGTAGAGCGCTTTGATCGTGCCATCGCCCAGCGGATCGGAAAACGCCTGCAGGAAAACATGACTGATTTTCATGTCGTAAACCCGCTGGACAAGTTTGTTGATATTGTTGGTTTGCTGGGCCGGATCGGGATCGTAGACATAATCGAGATCGACATGCATGACGCGCACGGGATCGGCCTCCTGAATCTGGCTGACCGTGCTGGCAAAGGATTTGAGCGAGGGATTTCCGGAAATCAAAAGACGCGGAATATTGCCGAGATCGCGCACATCCGCCAGCCCATCCTCAAGGGTAAAGGCCAGTTGATAACCCTGCTTTCTGGCGATGGCGAGCGATGTGCCGTTCGCGGCGCCATAGGGCCAGACCCAGGCGCGGGGCGCTTTTCCCGTCACCCGCGTAATTTTATCGGTAACTTTGCGCACGTCATCAGCGATCCGCTGGTTGAACTGCCGATCGGTTTCATAACGCCCCGTCGCTTTATCGTAAAAGCGGTTGGCGATGGCGGGTTCACGGCTTCCCTGTGGGTTAGCCGGTATGCCGTAATGCGAAGCCCAGGTATGCGAGCCAATCTCAACCAGCGGAGACTGGCTTAGCTCCCGCACCATATCCCAGGTTGCAAAGCGCTCGCGGGGCGTCATCAGTCCGCCGAAATTGACCTGCTGATTCGCTGGCGTATCTACCCAACTGCCCACCGGTGCCCACAGCGCAGGGACGTTCCAGGCCTGAAGGAGTGGCCAGACGCGGGTGTAGAAACTGCTGTAGCCATCATCAAAACTGAGTAAATAGGCTCTGGGCGGCAGCGTTTTTTTGCCCTCATGCGCATCCAGAATATCCTGCACGCTAATGGCGTGATAACCGTGATGCACAAGCCAGCCGATCTGCTCGTTTAGGGCGCTGGTACGAACGGACAGGTAGCGCTGATCGGCTGCATCATCTTCAACGTCATGGTAGGCCAGAACCAGAAAATGGTTTTTTGGCCAGGGTTTACTTGCCTCAGGCTGTGGCCGTTCCTGGGGGGATATAAACGAGAGGGCCTGAGCGCAGACGCTCGCGCTGAGGCATAACCAGCCGATAATTATCAGGCTAACAGAAAAACGTTTGTTCAGCATATTCATCCTTAAAAGCGTAAATTCGCATCAAACGTGACGGAGAGATTGCTTTCTCGTTTACCGTCGAAAGGGCGCTTGTCCCAGTTCAGCATCACGCCGCTATCAATGACGTTGTTCCATTGAATGCGCTGCCCGTAACCCAGCAGGGCGATGGCGCCAGCGGGCTGATTTTTCTGCCAGTATTCCCCACCGCCGAGAACGACCTGCTGGCTCCAGAGCGTGTCGTAATGGCGGTACATCTGATGATCGACGGACAGGGCCGCCGTTACGGAGAGATCCCGCTCCGGGTTGTAATAGAGCGTGTCTCGCAGGGTGTTGGTACTCGCTGATATACCCGGTTCGAGATCCAGCATCAGGGTGGGTGTCTGCCACAGCCGCTCTTTACCCGTAAGGGCGAACTCCTGGCGGCGGTTATGGTCGGAAAAGTGGCTGGCAGAGGCGTTAAACTGGTACTCACGGCGTTCGTTTTGATACCAGCGGACCCAGCCTTCTCCCCGGTTTGCGCTGACGCCATTACGCAGTGCCCGTAAAGGCGTCGTGCGTGAAAGACGTTCAAGGTTTCCACCCACCTGCCAGCTATCGTTCAGGCTGTACGCCGCCGAGAGGCGAGCACCGGGCTTGTTTGCACCGTGATAATGGTTACCGGAGAGTTCTGCTTCGACCAGAAGGTCGCGAGGCCGCCATTCGACGCCGGCAAACAGGTGGCGGCTGCTGCCTTTGCCTTCGTCGAAATTGCCCTGCGCAAATCGGGTTCCACCAAACAGCCGCCAGTTATCCGCGACGGGCGGACCGTAGAGCGTGGCATCCCAGCTCAGATCGTGTGTGCCGCTGACGGGGTTATCAGAGTGCAGTCCTTTGCCCGCGTTCAGACGCAGTTCGGACAGATGATGGACGTCTCTGAGCCTGTCCAGACGTCGGGCGCTCCCGTCGACAGGCGCGCGGGCGATAACGTCATCGGCCAGTAAATCCATCTGTCGCCACTCCTGCAGATCCATTGCGACGTAGGCCTGCTGCCGTTCCAGCTCGATATTGGATGGCTCCAGCGTCTCGGCCATTTTGAGCTTTTTCTCCGCCGCCCGCGGCAGACCCCGCGCCTGAAGTAAGGTGGCGTAATCAATCTGTAATCCCTGATTTCCCGGCGCTGACGCAGCCAGACGTTGCGCCAGCTTTTCGGCTTGCGGAAGGGCATTGGTCATCAGCAAATAGTTAAAGGTGAGCGACTGCCCGATGAGCCATTGATCGTTGGGTTGCGGGGTTGGCGAACCGAAATCGTAGCGGGTCCAGGGCGTGTTACGGGTTATTCGCTCAACATACTGGCGAGCGGCCTGATACTCCCCGGTATCCAGCCAGGCGTAGAAGAGCGCATGATCGTCGTCCTGCGGATCCGGCGCATAGTCCGGATAACGTTTGAGAAGCGAGAGGGCGGCATCGGCATTTTTCTCCTCCAGATACGCGGAGATAACCCAGCCAATTGCCCAGGTCGGCACGGGATGCTGAGCCGACGTTAATGCCTGATATTCCCTGATGACCTGTTGATAATTACCGTGGGCGTGAAGCGCGCCAAGCCGATCGACACGGGCCCGGATAACGTCCTCCGCTGCCTGAGGTTCGTTTTGCCAGCGGGACAGCAGTTCGTCATAGCGGTTCAGCGCCGCTTGCGCGAGCTGCAAACGCTCTGTTTCAGTACGGGCAGGCACATCGGCGAGGCGTACCATTTCGGCGGCGGCGTTGAGTGCCAGGCGGCGACGTTGCGCGGGGGGCAGTGTCACCGTTTGTGAAAGCCGCAGGGCAGGCGTGTCGGCCCGGTTGTCTGTTAACGCATCAATCAACTCAGTACGAAGGGCGTCATCCGCTGGCGCACTATTCAACGCACGGATGTCTGCCAAAAGCCGCTCCTGGTTTTTCCCCTGGCGTGAATAGACATAAGAGAGCGTCTGGAGGTGAGCCAGAGAGGGCTTTTCCGCCACCCGTTGCCGGGCTTCCTGCAGAGCCAGTGTATCCATGCGGGCGTCGGCGAGGGTTTTGATGTAGCCGATGCGATAATCGTCGTTATCCGGTGCAAGGTTACACGCCTCCTTCCAGAGCATTAACGCAGGTTGCCACGCCTTTTGGTTTCGCCTTGCCTGAGCAGCAGCAGCCACGCCACGGGCAGGAAGAGGCATATAAACCTTGTAACGCAGCCAGACCTGAATAACGTCGTCATCACGACCCGCCCAGGACGCCACCTGCAACCAGTCCGCAACCTGCTCAGGCGTCAGGGCATGTTGCTGCTGATAACGCTGAAGATATTGCAGAAAAGGTGCGTAATTACCGTTACGCGCCTGCTGAATCTGTTGTACATATACTGATTCTGCTGCCTGAACCAGAAAGGGGAAAAGTAATAACAGAAACAATAAAGCGGGAGTGCGGTAAAAGAATAACGTATTGAAGCGAAGTGATCTTTCCATATCTATTTGCCATTTGTTTATCATAAATCCATTGCATAACACGGCTGCCTTTAAGTACGGGGTTAAAGGCCATAAATGAGAACGTTTAATCTGAATGCAGTTACGTTATGGGGTACTTACTTAAAGGTAATTATGGGTCCTTATGGTCAGGGCTAAGTGGCTGGTAATGTACACCCGATATGTTGGCAGATAAATATGTTGAAAAGCAGGGTGGTTGTTTTGAGATAATTCTGTAATGAGCTGTCCTAAACGATTATTTTGAAATGAATTTATATTTATAACTTTATGATTTTATTGATTTTTATTTATATTGTGACAAATTTGTTTATATTTTTAATGTGCCTTATTGGTGTGAATTAAAGTACTTTCCGGTGCATGTTTGGGAAGTTTCATGACAAAAATTCTTAATATCCATAAAAGTGACTTTTCTGAGATTGTTTTTTACTTATAATTAATGGCAGCCATTGAATGATAGTCTATGGGAAGGCGTATCAATGAATGTGCGAATTGAGGGTCAATCAAAGCCAGAATACATTTATCGTTAATATAAAAGCGCTATAAAACGAAGGCGGACTTCTTTCCGAAGGGTCGTTCTTGCTTTAATCTAAAAGGGATGGTTAGTGGCAACTTCAATAGTGTTAGTGACACAGGATCGCTACCTTGTCAGGGGGATGAGGATATTTTTTCCGGATATAATCCTGCTGGACTCCATTGACAGAAAGATATTTGATAACGGCGCAGATGAATATTCTGTATTGATTGATAGCCGTGCACCGCTGCGTTTATATGATTACCTGATACGCCATCCGGCCAGAACGAAAAAAACAATCTGCTGCGTTATGCTCGATATGCGGCATCGCGAGGAGAATCTGCTCAGCATGAAGTTGTTCATGAACACGTCGCTCACGGCACCCGATATGGCGTCGTTATTCAACCTGGTGCTCAACATGAAGGGCAAACGTCTGACAACAAAGTGGCTGCTGAACTTACGGCTGAGCACGCATGAAGCCATTATGCTGCGGTTGCTCAGGGCTGGCATGGCGATGGAAGAGGTGGCACAGGAACTGAATACGTCGATTAAAAGCCTCTACCGTAAACGGACCGCGCTCTCAGAACGGCTGGGGGCAGAGAACTTCAACGAGGCTTGTTTGTTTATCTTTAAAAATAAACTGCTGGATTCGGATGGGAACGATCCCTAGCTTTGCTTTACCCCAAAAGCAAAAACCCGCCACGAGGGCGGGTTTTCTGAAGAGTGGTGCCCGGACTCGGAATCGAACCAAGGACACGGGGATTTTCAATCCCCTGCTCTACCGACTGAGCTATCCGGGCAACGGGGCGCATTAAACCTGATATGCCCTCTGCCGTCAACGAAATTTGTTGTTTTCGTAACGGACTGCACACTCTCTCACCAGTTCGCCGTAAACTTAAGCAAAAAAGTGCGTCCAGAGCGCGGATAGCGGCATCGCAATCAACAACGCGGGCAGCATATTCACCACCGCAAACATCTTTATTCCGCATATCCGCAGCCCTGTCGCCAGCAGCAGCAGGCCACCGACGGCGGTGAAGTCGGCCATCATTGCCGGCGTGGTGAGAGGAAGGATCAGTGTGGCGCAGGTAGCGAGGGCCAGCTGGATAAGCAGCATGGGCACGCAAATCGCGGCGACGGCGATGCCGAGGGTCGTGGCGAAAATGGTGGCCGTGAAGAAATCAAGAAACGCCTTCGCAATCAATATGCTGGGGTCGCCAGTCATGCCTTCCTGCATTGAACCGAAAATGCCTGTGCCGCTGGCGCAAAAAAGAATAATTATCGCGACGTAGTTCTGAATAAACGACTCGTGAGTGCCGTTTTTCGCCTTGCCCGGGTGGGCAATCAGGTTTTTGGCTTTGCTGACCGCACTGTTAATACCCTTTTCCAGATAGCAGAACTCGCCAATGAGCGCGCCGAGCAGGGTAGCAAGCACCATCACCGGCAGGTTGGCGCACTTGATCACCAGTAAAATGCCGATACCTAACGAGGCCAGGCCGAATATTGAGGGCATGGAAGAGCGAATACGCTCCGGCAACCGCTGACTTAATACGGCGCCAAGTACGCCGCCCAGTAATACGGCACCGGCATTGATAAAGGGTCCGATAACCACCGTGAACTCCTGTTAGTTAATCATGGGTATTGCAGGATTATGACACGCCAGGGGCCTGTTAAGCTTAGGTTTAGGCGGGTTAACACATACTGATTGCTTCTTGCACCTCAAAATAAAAGGTGACATGATTGCGCGAAATTTCTCCTTCCTGTGTACGGAGCCGCCAATGATGATGTTGTCTGTCGCTGCGCGAACGCTCACCCGTATCGATATTATCTACTCCTGTCTCACCGTTCGGTGAGGGTAACTGCACTTATGAAAACCATGAAAATCGCCGTCAGCCGCGAGCTGGTCTCTACTGTGTCTACGCACCGCGAAAAGGTGACGCTGGATAACACTGATTTTACGGATGTGGCGGCAGTCGTCATTACCCCCGCGGAAAGTTGCAGCGGCATTCTGGCATTGCTTAAACGCACGGGCTTTCAGCTTCCGGTGTTTATTTACTCGCAAGAGCCGTCAGACGTTCCTGATGGCGCAACGGCAGTGATATCAGGTAAAGCTCAGGAGTTTCTGGAACTGGAGACGGCGGCCAGCCGGTATGAAGAGAATCTGTTGCCGCCATTTTTTGACACCCTGAGCCAGTACGTGGCGATGGGCAACAGTACTTTTGCCTGTCCGGGACACCAGCACGGTGCATTTTTTAAAAAACACCCTGCGGGACGGCAGTTCTATGAATTCTTCGGTGAGAACGTATTTCGCGCCGATATGTGCAATGCCGATGTGAAACTGGGCGATCTGCTGATCCACGAAGGCTCCGCCAAGCATGCCCAGAAGTTCGCAGCAAAAGTCTTTAATGCTGATAAAACCTACTTTGTGCTGAACGGCACTTCCGCTGCAAATAAGGTGGTCACCAATGCGCTGCTGACCCGCGGCGACCTGGTGCTGTTCGATCGCAACAACCATAAGTCCAACCACCACGGTGCGCTGATCCAGGCGGGTGCTACGCCGGTTTATCTCGAAGCAGCGCGTAACCCGTTTGGTTTTATTGGCGGGATTGACGCGCAGTGTTTTGACGACGCGTACCTGCGAAATCAGATCCGTGAAGTTGCGCCGGAAAAGGCCATGGAGAAACGCCCGTTTCGTCTGGCGATCATTCAGCTTGGTACCTACGATGGCACGATCTACAACGCCCGTCAGGTGATCGACAAGATCGGCCATCTTTGTGACTACATCCTGTTTGATTCGGCCTGGGTGGGCTACGAGCAGTTTATTCCGATGATGGCGGAAACCTCTCCGCTGTTACTGGATCTGAACGAGAACGATCCGGGCATTTTCGTGACGCAGTCGGTGCATAAACAGCAGGCCGGGTTCTCGCAGACTTCGCAGATCCATAAAAAGGATAATCACATTCGCGGCCAGGCGCGTTTCTGTCCGCACAAGCGCCTCAACAATGCGTTCATGCTCCATGCCTCGACCAGTCCGTTCTATCCGCTGTTTGCAGCTCTTGATGTGAACGCGAAAATCCATGAAGGGGAGAGCGGGCGCCGGCTTTGGGCGGAGTGTGTTGAGCTGGGCATTGAGGCCCGCAAGGCGATCATTGCCAACTGCCATATGATCAAACCGTTTATTCCGCCGATGGTGGCCGGGCGTCCGTGGCAGGATCATCCCACTCACGCCATCGCCAGCGAGCGCCGCTTCTTCAGCTTTGAGCCGGGGGCTAAATGGCACGGGTTTGAAGGCTATGCCAGCGAGCAGTATTTCGTCGATCCGTGCAAGCTGCTGCTGACCACGCCGGGTATTGATGCGGAAACCGGGGAATATACCGAGTTCGGCATTCCGGCGACCATTCTTGCGCACTACCTGCGTGAAAACGGCATTGTGCCGGAGAAGTGCGATCTCAACTCGATCCTCTTCCTGCTGACGCCTGCCGAAAGCAGTGAGAAGCTGGCGCAGCTGGTGGCAATGCTGGGTCAGTTTGAACAGCATATTGAAGACGATACGCCGCTTGCTGACGTCCTGCCAACCATCTACCAGAAATACCCGGTACGGTATCGCGATTACACCCTTCGCCAGCTCTGCCAGGAGATGCACGATCTCTACGTGAGCTTTGACGTGAAAGATCTGCAGAAGGCAATGTTCCGTAAAGAGAGTCTGCCAGAACGGGCGATGAATCCGCAGGATGCGAATCAGGCGTATATTCGCGGGAACGTGGAGTTGGTGCGCATCCGTGATGCCGGCGGACGCATTGCCGCCGAGGGCGCGCTGCCGTATCCCCCAGGCGTACTGTGCGTGGTGCCGGGTGAAATCTGGGGTGGGGCGGTACAGCGTTACTTCCTGGCGCTGGAGGAGGGCATCAACCTGCTGCCAGGTTTCTCGCCGGAACTGCAGGGCGTTTACAGCGAAAAGGATCCCGACGGGATTAAGCGACTGTACGGGTATGTATTGTCATAGTCGCCGTCATCCGTAATACTGGCCCTCTCCCCTAAAGAGAGGGTCAGGGCTCACACCGCACTTCTCTTATACATCCTCCGCGGATGCCCAATCTTCCCGTACAACATCTCTACGCTCAGAAACCCCGCCTCCACGCAGTGCTCCAGATAGCGTCGGGTGGTGGTTTTACTTAATCCTGTCTCCTGCACGACCTCGTCGACGGAAAAACAGTGTGTCGCCTTGTCGTTAAACAACGTCTGCACCCGTGCCAACGTATTCTCCTCAATGCCTTTGCTGCCGTTATCCAGACGGTAGTTTTTCGCCTGCAGCTGGTAGAGCGAGTCGACGTTCTGCTGGTCGACAATCTTCCAGACCCGCTGTTGTTCGGCAAACTGCACAAAGCGTTCAAGCGACTGGCTGAGGCGTTTCCAGGAGACCGGCTTCAGGATGTAATCAAAGGCGCCATTCCGGATGGCCTGGCTGCAGGTGTCCATGTCGCTGGCAGCAGTAATGAAAATCACCGAACAGTTGGCGCGGGTGAGCATGGGGTCATTGATCAGTGTGATCCCTTTACCGTCCGGCAAATAGTTATCCAGCAGCATAAGCTGCGGCTGCTTGCTTTCAAGCTGGACCTGGGCGGCAGCGAGAGACGAGGCGATCCCTACCAGCCTCAGGCGCGGATGTTTACCGATAAGTTCCGCGTGCAGTTGCGCCAGTTCGTTCTCGTCTTCAACAATCAATACGTCGATAAGTTCATGTTGCATAGTCGGTATCTTCCAGTTGCTGGGCGGGACGCCGGGCGGGAATAAACAGTGAGAAAATGGCGCCGCGCGGGGTGTTATCGGCAATTTCTATCGCGCCGCCAGCCTGCGTAACATAGCTTTCGATCAGATACAGGCCAATCCCGTGATCGCCGCGTGTTTTGGTGGTGATGCCGCGTTCAAATATCCTGTCACGGATCTCCGGTTTGATGCCAACGCCCTGGTCGGCCACTTCGATAATCAGCTCCTGCTCGCTCAGTTTGATCAGCACTTCGACCGGTGCATGGGGGAGCGGTGAGCGCTGCGTCGCTTCGATGGCGTTATCCAGCAGGTTGCCGATGATTGAGATCAGCTCTTCTTCAGCCAGCGACGGGAACGGCCTGTCCAGCCGGCAGGCCGGGTCAAAACTGAGCTCGACCCCTTTCTCCCGCGCGCGGGCGGCTTTACCCAGCAGCAGGCCACACAGGGTCGGGGAGCTGAAGCGGGAAGAGATAAAGTCCAGCAGCTCCTGAGCGTGTTCCGACTGCGCCTGAATATAGCCAATCGCCTCTTCATAGCGGCCCATGTGCAGCAGGCCGGACAGAGTGGTCATGCGGTTCAACTGCTCATGACGCATGATGCGCAGGTTATCGACATAGCGTTTAACCTGGCTGAGCTGGGCGCTAAGCGAGTCTATTTCATTCCGATCGCGGAAAGTGATCACCCAGCCCTGCAGCGAATCCTCAAGCATGATACGCACCCGGCTGGCAATCACCGTGAGGGTGTTAAAACGGCAAATTTCATCATGGGTATCTTTCGCCAGCATCGTCTGCGTTGAGAAGAACGGGACAGGGTCGATAACCTGGCTAATCAGCTGCCCGCGCAGTTCACGGGCTGGCTGGCTCAGGCCAAGCAGCTTGCGCGCCGCCTGGTTGATCACCTCAATGCGCAGCTCATCATCAATGGCGATCACCCCTTCATAGATAGACTCCATCATCGCCTTTTGCTGGCGCACCAGCAGGCCGATTTCCCGTGGCTCCAGGGAGAAGATCTGCTTCTTGATACTGCGGGTAAAGAACCAGGAGAAGATAAAGAGCGCAATCAACAGCAGCACGGCGGCCAGCAGAATATTGACCACTTTGCTGACGGTAATGGTATCAAGGTAGCTGGTGAGATAACCCACCGAGACAATCCCCACCACTTGCCCCGCATCGTTGAAGATGGGCGCTTTGCTGCGCAGCGAAATACCCAACCCCCCTTTGCGGATGGTGGTGGTGCTTTTTCCCTGCAGGACCTCCTCATTGTCTCCACCGATAAGCGTCTTGCCCACTCTGTCGGCAAAGACCGAATGAAAAAGATGCAGACCTTTATTATCCCCAATCACAATAAAGCTGGCATCACTGTGAGCGGCAATTTTCTGCATAAAATCATGGATGGCTTTGATATCTTTTTGTTCAACCTCATCACGTAATGAGGGAATAAGTGCGATCTCTTCCGCCTGTATTTTGGCACGTGCGCTCATTTCCTGATAAAGCTGCTTGCCGACATCGACGTAATAATATCCGCCCAGTAACGCAAAAAGTACTGAGAAAAAGGCGACCAGCGAAATAAACAGCTTAATCTGAAACGATACTTTCATAACTATCACGCGAGGTAGCAGCAAAGATTGCCAATATATCATCTTTTTTCGCGCGGATGCCCGGTTTGCCGAAAACTTGTGATCCCTTGCACAGCAGGCCCTGTAAAAGAATTTTCCGAATAGCCTATGCGCCTGAAGCCGTCTGGAGAAATGTTATTTGATTGTTCGTTTTAGAAAAGAAACCATAAAAACCACGGCAATAAATAAGGCGTAAATCACATTAAATAAAAGAAACCATTAAAACCATAGCTGCCATAAAAACTTCGCTTTTAATATGCCATCCCTCACATAAAGTAAGCCTTTGTGACTCTAAGCTGAACGCACAAAATAACTAAGGGGCTTATTATGAGCACAACTGACGATTCTTTCTCTGTTACCCACGACCCGATTGATATTCAGCGACCATCACTCAAAGAGCGCTGGTGGCATATTATGGATACGTGGAAAATCGGAATTATCCCTCTGCCACTGTTTGTCCTGGCCGGCGCGCTGATTGCCATTGATTGCCTCGGCGGCAAACTGCCCAGCGATATCGTGGTGATGGTCGCCACGCTCGCGTTCTTCGGTTTTGCCTGCGGTGAGTTTGGCAAGCGCCTGCCGATTGTCGGTAAACTCGGTGCGGCGGCGATTTGCGCCACCTTTATTCCTTCGGCACTGGTCTATTACGGTCTGCTGCCGGATGTGGTGGTAGAGTCCACCACGAAGTTCTACAAATCCACCAACATTCTGTATCTCTACATCTGCTGCATCATTGTCGGCAGCATCATGAGCATGAACCGCACCGTGCTGATTCAGGGCTTCCTGCGCATTTTCTTCCCGATGCTGTGCGGCGAAATTGTCGGCATGATTGTTGGCATGGGCGTAGGGATAGCGCTGGGCCTTGAGCCATTCCAGATCTTCTTCTTTATCATTCTGCCGATTATGGCGGGCGGTGTTGGGGAAGGGGCGATCCCGCTCTCCATCGGCTATGCCACCCTGCTGCATATGGACCAGGGCGTGGCGCTCGGTCGCGTTCTGCCTATGGTTATGCTCGGCGGCCTGACGGCAATCATCATCTCCGGCTGCCTCAATCAGCTCGGTAAACGTTACCCGCACCTGACCGGCGAAGGCCAGCTGATGCCTAACCGTGCGAATACCGATGAAACCACCGCACAGCCTGCGTTCTCCGGTAAAGCAGACGTCACAACGATCGCTTCTGGCGCACTGCTGGCCGTTCTGCTCTACATGCTGGGGATGCTCGGCCACAAGCTGATTGGCCTGCCTGCGCCGGTTGGCATGCTGTTTATGGCGGTGCTGGTCAAGCTTTGTAATGGTGCTTCTCCACGTCTGCTGGAAGGCTCTCAGGTGGTGTATAAATTCTTCCAGACGTCAGTAACCTACCCCATTCTCTTCGCCGTGGGCGTGGCCATTACCCCCTGGCATGAGCTGGTCGCCGCATTCACGCTGACCAACCTGCTGGTGATTGTCAGCACCGTCTCCGCGCTGGTGGCGACCGGTTTCTTCGTGGGCAAAAAGATTGGCATGCACCCGATTGATGTCGCCATCGTCTCCTGCTGCCAGAGCGGTCAGGGCGGTACCGGTGACGTGGCGATTCTGACCGCAGGCAACCGTATGAGCCTGATGCCCTTCGCCCAGATTGCTACCCGTATCGGCGGTGCGATTAACGTCTCCATCTCTCTGCTGATACTGGGCAACTTCCTCGTTTAAGTCTTCAGGAAAGAACAATGAAACTCGCAAGCTTTTTATACCAGGGAACACGCAGCTACGGCATCGTTCAGGCCGAAGGTGTGATTGATTTAGGTCGCCGTCTCGGCGACCGCTACAGCGACCTCAAAGCGCTGCTGCAGGGCAACGGGCTGGCTGAGGCCACCCGTTATCTCAACGACGCCGTGGATGTCCCTCTGAATGCCATCACCTTCTTACCGGTGATTGAGCAGCCGGAAAAAATCCTCTGCGTGGGCATGAACTACGCCGACAAACGCAAAGAGTTTGACCAGCACAACCCGGCGCCGACGCTGTTTGTCCGCTTCCCGGATTCGCAGACCGGCCACAACGAACCGGTGCTGAAGCCGCGTCACTCCAGTGAATTCGACTACGAAGGAGAGCTGGCGGTCATCATCGGCAAAGCCGGAGAGAACATCAGCCGTGATGAGGCGCTGCGCCATGTGGCAGGTTACAGCTGCTATATGGACGGCTCCGCCCGCGACTGGCAGCACACCTGGTTTACGGCAGGCAAGAACTGGCGTCAGACCGGAGCGTTTGGCCCGTGGATGGCGACAGCTGATGAGATCCCGGACCCGCACCAGCTGGCGATCCGCACCTGGCTTAACGGCCGTATGGTGCAGGAAGACAACACCAGCAGCATGATCCACAAGGTCGCGGAGCTTATCGAATACATCAGCACCTTTACCCGCCTCAGCCCGGGCGATGTGATCATCACCGGCTCCCCTGGCGGCGTGGGCAAAAAGCGCAACCCGCCGCTGTTCATGAAAGAGGGCGATCGCATTGAGGTGGAGATCGAGCATATCGGTCATCTGAGCAATGTGATCATGGAAGCGCCCGCCACCGGGCTTGCGGCAGCACACTGAGTAAAACGGCATGAACAGTCAACCCACTATCGATTTTCGCCACACCCTTGTGGCGAAACACCCGGAACGCTTAAGCCAGATCCGTTACCTGCTGGCAGACAGCGGCCTTGGCCTGGACAACGACATCACGCTGTTTGTCGAAGCCTGGTCCGGCACGCAGCTGGTGGGTTGTGCCGGGCTTGCCGCTAACGTCATCAAGTGCGTGGCGGTAAACGAGCAGCTTCGTGGGGAGAACCTCAGCGCACGGTTGCTGGCAGAGGTGGAAAACGCGGCGCTGGAGCGCGGCCATTTTCACCTCTTCCTCTGCACCCGTCCGTGCAACAAGGAGCGCTTTGGCCGCAGCGGCTTCTGGCCGATTGCCCAGAGCGGGAACAACGCGGTGCTGATGGAGAACACCCCGCAGGGGATCCAGCGCTACTGCCGCGCGCTCAAGTGTCAGCGCAAGGCCGGGAAGAAGATTGGCGCGATCGTGATGAATGCGAATCCGTTTACCCTCGGCCACCGGCATCTGGTCGAGCAGGCCGCGGGGCAGTGCGATGCGCTGCATCTGTTTGTGGTGCGCGAGGATGCCTCGTTCTTCCCGTTCAGCGCCCGGCTAGAGATGGTACGGGCGGGCGTGGCGCATCTGCCGAACGTGATTGTGCATGAAGGATCGCAGTACATCATCTCCCGCGCCACGTTCCCGGCCTACTTCCTGAAAGAGACCGGCAAAGTACAGCAGGCGTGGAGCGAAATCGATGTGCTGATCTTCCGGGACTTCATCGCCCCGGCGCTGGGTATTACGCATCGCTTTATCGGTTCGGAGCCGTTTTGCGATATCACCCGTCAATACAACCAGACGCTGCACGACCTGCTGGCCTCGCAGATTGACGTGGTGGAAATGCCGCGCATCAAGGTCACCGGCAACGCTATTTCCGCGTCGGAAGTCCGCCGCTTGCTTAAGACACAGCAGTTTTCCCGGATCCGGGAGATTGTCCCGGACTCCACCTTCGCGCACCTCGAAACGCATTACCGTGCGAGTGCGGAAGTCGCATAACTATCAGGAATTTATCATGAAAATTGTAAGGGAGGCGCTGGCCGGTACGCAGGAGTCCAGCGACCTGATGGTAAAAATTGCCCCCGCTCAGGGTGAGCTGGAAATTATCATCCACAGTGAAGTGATTAAGCAGTTTGGCGAACATATTCGCCAGGTCGTTAACGACACATTGCGCGCCATGAACGTGCACCAGGGATTAATTATTGTTGAAGACAAAGGGGCGCTGGACTGTGTGATCCGCGCCCGCCTGCAAAGCGCGCTCCTGCGCGCGGCCGATGAGCCGACACTCAACTGGGAAGCGCTGAAATGAGCAAACTCCGCCGCAGTATGCTGTTCCTGCCGGGCGCAAACGCCGCCATGCTCTCTACGGCATTTATCTACCGCCCGGACTCCATCATGTTTGACCTTGAAGACGCCGTCGCCCTGCGCGAGAAGGATACCGCGCGCATGCTGGTGTTTCATGCCCTGCAGCACCCGATGTATCAGGATATCGAAACCGTGGTGCGCATTAACCCGCTGAGCACGCCGTTTGGCTTGCTGGATCTGGAAGCCGCCGTGCGGGCAGGGGTGGACGTGATTCGATTGCCGAAAACCGACACCCCAGAGGATATCGATGAGCTGGAAGGGCATCTGGCGCGTATCGAGCGTGAATGCGGGCGCGAGCCGGGCTCGACCCGCGTCATGGCGGCTATTGAATCGGCGATTGGAGTGATTAACGCCGTGGCCATTGCCCGCAGTTCTCCGCGCTTAATTGGGATCGCGCTGGCCGCCTTTGACTATGTGATGGACATGCAGACGGAACGCGGGGATGGCACTGAGCTATTTTATGCCCGCTGTGCCGTGCTGCACGCCGCCCGCGCCGCGGGTATCGACGCTTTCGACGTGGTGTGGTCGGACGTTAACGATGAAGCTGGCTTCCTGCGCGAGGTCGATTTGATCCGCAAGATGGGCTTTAACGGTAAATCGCTGATTAACCCACGTCAGATTGACCTGTTACATAACGCCTATGCCCCAACCCAGCAGGAAGTGGATCACGCGAAACGGGTGATTGAAGCGGCAGAAGAGGGGGAGCGTAACGGCCTGGGCGTCGTGTCGCTCAACGGCAAAATGGTCGATGCCCCTATTATTAACCACGCGCAGATGGTGCTGGAACGCGCGGCGGCCTCCGGCGTGCGTCGTTAAGGATTACACAATGAATCAGACAGAACTTCTCCATGTGAATTTCCCCCATCTGCGGGACTTAAAACCGTTTGAGGCCGCCCACAGCGCAACGCCATGGCTGAACAGCCCTGACGAAAAACACACCCGTAAGCTCTGTGCTTCGGTCGAAGAGGCGGTGTTACGCAGCGGGTTACAGGACGGGATGACCGTCTCCTTCCACCATGCGTTTCGCGAAGGCGACCGGGTGATCAATACCGTCGTGGCGCTGCTTGCGCGTATGGGCTTTAAAAACCTGACGCTGGCTTCCAGCTCGCTGATGACCTGTAACGACGCGCTGATCGAACACATCGAAAGCGGTGTTATCACCCGGATTTATACCTCCGGTATGCGGGGCAAGCTGGCGGACGCTATCTCACACGGGTTGATGGCCGAGCCGGTACAAATTCACTCCCACGGCGGGCGCGTGAAGCTGTTGCAGGACGGTGAGCTGAATATCGACGTGGCGTTTCTTGGCGTGCCGTGCAGCGATGAATTTGGCAACGCCAACGGCACGCACGGGAAATCGTGCTGCGGCTCGCTTGGCTATGCAATGGTGGATGCGCATTTCGCCCGTAAGGTGGTGCTGCTGACCGAAGCGCTGGTGCCGTTCCCGAATATGCCCGCCAGCCTGGTGCAGGATCAGGTGGATTACATTGTGCAGGTGGAGAGCGTGGGTGACCCGGCGAAAATCAGCGTCGGTGCGGCTCGCGTGACCAGTAATCCGCGTGAGCTGATGATTGCCCGCTACGCGGCGGATGTGATTGAACATTCAGGCTATTTCAAACCCGGTTTTTCCATGCAGACCGGCTCCGGTGCGGCGGCTACCGCCTGTACCCGCTTTATGGAGGAGAAAATGGAGCGCAGCGGCGTGAAGGCGCGCTTCGCGCTCGGGGGCATTACCGGCAGCCTGGTGGATCTGCACGAGAAAGGCCTGATCGAAAAGCTGCTTGATACCCAGTGTTTCGACGGCCAGGCCGCGGCCTCGCTGGCACGAAATCCGAATCATGTGGAGATCTCCACCAACGTTTATGCCAACCCCGGCAGCAAGGCAGCAAGCTGCGACCAGCTTGATGTGGTGATCCTCAGCGCCCTGGAAATTGACGTCGATTTTAACGTCAATGTTATTACCGGCTCTGACGGCGTAATGCGTGGGGCATCCGGCGGACATTGTGATGTGGCCGCGGCGGCGAACCTGACCATCGTGGTCGCCCCCCTGCTGCGTAGCCGTATTCCAACCGTCGTGAAGCGGGTGACCACCCGGCTGACGCCCGGGGAGAGCATCGACGTGCTGGTTACCGATCACGGCATCGCGGTTAACCCGGCACGCCCGGAAATCCGCGAACGACTGCTTGCCGCAGGTCTCAACGTTGTCGATATCAACGCGCTTTTCGAGCGGGCGATATCACTGACCGGCGTACCAAAACCCATTGAGTTTACCGACAAAATCGTCGGTGTGATCCGCTACCGCGACGGCAACGTCATCGACACCGTTCGACAGGTGAAGGAGTAATGATGACTGTAGCGACACCCGTGCGGGCGGGTGTCAGCCTGGAGGAGCTGCTGGCGGCGAAAGAGCGCCGTGCAGCACGCCAGACTGACTGGCTCACGCACTATCAACAACCGGTGATTTCTCTCACGCTCGTCACCCCCGGGGAGATCAAAGACAGCCTGCGCTATCGCAATACGATGGGCGTGGCATTGCAGATGTGCGACCAGCTGCTGTGGGAAAACCGCTGGCAGGTGCTGGACCGCCAGGTGCTGTGGCTGCCCACCGGGCCAGAAGCAATCTGGTGCGTGGCGCATCCGGCGGCGGAAATCAAAGCGCACTGTACGGATCTGGAGCAGACTCACCCGCTCGGCAGGCTGTGGGATTTGGATGTGATCTGCCCGGCACAGGGGCATGTGGGGCGCCAGTCTTTAGGGGCACACCTCCGGCGCTGTCTGGTATGTGATGAGCCTGCCCACGCCTGTTCCCGTTCGCGTAAGCATCCTGTAGAGCAGGTGGTGGCTCGCGTGGAGAAGATGATCGATGACTGGTTTGCTCGCGACTAACCCGCAGCCATGCGATGTGCCAGGGCTCGCCGAAGAGGCGTTATGGCAGGAGCTGGCGTTGACGCCCAAGCCGGGTCTGGTGGATAAGCTCAACAACGGTGCACACCGCGATATGGACCATGCGCTGTTTGCCCGCAGTATTGCGGCCATCACCCCGTGGTTTGCGCGCTTTGCAGAGCTGGGTCATACCCATGCGGATAAACCCGCGGCGGAACAAATACGGATCATTCGCCCGATGGGCATTGCCTGTGAACAGGCAATGTACGCTGCAACATGCGGGGTGAACACGCATAAAGGCGGCATTTTTGCCCTCGGTTTGCTGTGCTTTGCCGCCGGACGTGTGAAACACGCCACGGCTGAGAGCCTCTGTAGTGAGGTGAGTCACCTCTGTCGCGGGCTGGTGGCGCGTGAGCTGGCGGCGCGCAGTGGACAGGCGACGGCAGGGGAGCGGCAGTTTCAGCAGTATGGTTTAACCGGCGCGCGGGGCGAAGCGGAAAGCGGTTTTGCTACGGTGCGTGCAGCGCTGGCGCAATGGAACGGGCACGCGCTGCATGACCTGCTGCTGCGCCTGATGGCGATGAATCAGGACAGTAACCTGGTGTCGCGCGGTGGTATGGAAGGGCTGCGCTATGTGCAGGGTTATGCGCGGGCATTACTGACGCGTGGCTGGGATCGTGATGCATTAATACAGATGGACAATGCGCTCATTGAACGGAATTTAAGCCCGGGGGGCAGTGCGGATTTATTGTCGGTAGGATGGGTGCTGGCGAAATTACCCCTCTCCTGAAAGGAGAGGGGATCATCATTAATGCGCGATAGGCTGCGCAGCGTGCGGTTCGCGTACGTGCTTGTACTTGAACAGTGCGATAAACGCGAAGAACAGTACCAACGAGTACGCGGCGAAGATAAGCCACACGGGCTGCCAGTTGGTGATGCCGTTAGTGGTGTACATCTCAACCACTTTACCGCTCACCACACCGCCCAGAATACAGCCGAAGCCGTTGGTCATCATCAGGAACATACCCTGAGCACTGGCGCGGATTTCAGGTTTCACCTCTTTTTCCACAAACACCGAACCAGAGATGTTGAAGAAGTCGAAGGCGCAGCCGTAAACAATCATCGACAGAACCAGCAGCACGGTACCGAACGGGCTTGGGTCGCCGTAGGCAAACAGACCGAAGCGCAACATCCATGCAGCGATACTGATCAGCATGACGTTCTTGATGCCGTAGCGGCTCAGGAAGAACGGGATGGTCAGGATGAACAGCGTCTCAGAGATCTGAGAGATGGACATCATCACTGACGCATGTTCAACGATAAAGCTGCCAGAGAACAGCGGGTTATTGTCGAAGCTGTGCAGGAAGGTGTTGCCGAACATGTTGGTGATCTGCAGTTCCGCACCCAGCAGCATGGAGAAGATAAAGAAGATCGCCATGCGTTTGTTTTTAAACAGCGCAAAGGCGTCCAGACCGAGCATGGTGCTCCAGCTTTGGTTTTTCTGCTGGTTAGACACCGGAATATGCGGCAGGGTCAGGGTGAACAGCGCCAGCACCACGGAGAGTGCCGCCCCGATGTAGAGCTGCATATGGCTCAGTTCGAAGCCTGCGAAGCTCACGCCCCACATTGCCATGATAAAGCCGATGGTGCCCCAGATACGGATTGGCGGGAAATCGGTGACGATTTCCATACCGGCAGATTTCAGGCGGTAGTAGGAGATGGTGTTGATCAGGCCAAGCGTTGGCATGTAGGCCAGCGAGTTAAACAGGATCACCATGAACATCGCCCCCGGCGTGGTGACCTGGGCTGCCATAAACAGCGTCCCCGCACCCACCAGATGGCAAAGCATGTACAGCCATTTCGCACTTAACCATTTATCCGCCACGATACCCAGCAGCGTTGGCATAAAGACAGCCGCAATACCGAGCGAGCTGTAGACGGCACCGATAGACGCACCATCGAACTTGAGCGTCACAAACATATAGGAGCCGAGTGTAGTCAGCCAGCTACCCCACAGGCAGAACTGCAGAAACGACAATATTTTAAGCTGCAGCTTAAGGTTCATGTTACTTTCCTCACAAGTGAGCGGGAGATATGTTGTTATAGGAACATTCAGGGTTGTTATTTGATGCAATTCTATCAGCAGGCGAGGTTATGTTTTGTTACCTCCCGCAAAAAAATGCAATCCACATTAATTTGCAGTTTGGATTGTGATGCAAATAACATTTTCGTATGGGTGGGAGCGGGGAGGGCGCGGTCTGATGTCCTCACCTGGCCCTCTCCCACAGGAAGAGGGCAGAGTAAAGGGTTTAGCGTCGACGGTAGTTTTTTTGCGCCGTGTTCACTTTATACAGATAACGACGGGATTCCGCAGACGGGTGTCGGGTGGTGAGCGTGGAATAGACATCTCCCGGCGCCATACTGTTGATGATATTCGCCGCCTGCACTTTGTCACTCGAGAAGACGCGCAGGACGCTGCCCGCTCCGCCGTTATACGCGGTGATCACCGCATAGCGACGTGATGTCGGGTTATCAATCCCGCCCAGGTAGACATTGTTGAGCATCGCCAGGTAGGCGGTACCGGTATCAATGTTGCTTTGCGGATCGAACAGATAACTGCGGCTCGGCGTACCGGATTTACCCTGAGCGCGGAAGACGTCTTTACCTGCGCTGTGCTGCACGACCTGCATCAGTCCCAGCGCGTCGGAACGGCTTACCGCGTACGGGTTAAACGACGATTCGGTCTGCATGATCGCCAGGATAAGCGACTCATCCACGCCGTACTTACGCGAGGCCTGACGTACCATGCCAATGTACTTATGCGCACGTTTGTCGAGGTGGTTCGGCACGAGGTTGATGGTGACGCTGTAGATGATCTTCAGGCCGTTAGAGCGGCTTTTCAGGCGTGTCTGCAGCAGATAATCGGCAAATTTTGTGGCACGCCCTTCCCAGCGAATGGCCTGTCCGGTCTGATCGACAACCTGGCCGTACAGGAACGGTTCTTTGGAGATGGTGATGTCATCGGCGTCGGAGTAGAGATCGATTGAGCCTGGATCATCACCCATCAGTAAGGTTTTCACGATCGCCTGACGTAACCGTGCGGCAGGTTCGGTGCCTGCGATGGTTTCAACCGTGATAGTCCCCTCATCAAAGTTGATGTGGCTACGGGTCTGATAGGCGTCGGTGTACTTAACGTAGTCCTTAGGTCCGGCAATAAGAACTTCGTTAAATCCCCATATATTTTCGATGTTATGGGCAAACTGCCCCATCAAAATGTCAAAACCGTTGGTGTCCTTTATCCAGGCTTCGTTGTAATCATCGCCTTTTTTGGAAGAACAAGAGACAAGCAACGGCGCAACAAGGGCTAGCGCTAAAAATTTTTTCATCATTCCGGGAGTGCGTGTTGTGTTTGCTTGTACGGCGGAGTTGCCCCCGCACGCTGTTATTGTTCCGGCGGCGTATAGCCTTCGATGTGGACGTCTTTGCCTTCGAACAGGAAGTTCACCATCTCCTGTTCAAGCAGTTTGCGGTGCTCCGGGTTCATCATGCTGAGTTTCTTCTCGTTGATCAGCATGGTCTGTTTTTTCTGCCACTGTCCCCAGGCTTCTTTGGAAATTTCGTTATAGATGCGCTTACCCAGTTCGCCCGGATAAAGCTGGAAATCCTGGCCTTCAGCGTCACGCTGCAGGAAAGTACAAAAAATAGTTCTGGCCATACTCATTCCTCTGTTGGTGGCTGATGCTAAACCATTGCACCGGCACGTAATTGCTGTAACAGGCGCTCCACGGGAGCCGCCAGCCCGACTGATGGCGGTTGCGCTAAGTTATACCAGAGAGCCGTTCCTTCATCCATGCAGGCAGTGATTGAGGACACGGGAAGCCACATCGGTACAATATCCAGATGGAAATGGCTAAAGGTATGACGAAACGCGGTCAGCTGCGTCAGGTTATCGGCAGCGATGCCGCGCTGTTTAAGCCATTCCCGTAACAATTCTTCATCTTCAAACTGTGGGAAGCAGTATAGACCACCCCACAGGCCGCTCGGCGGCCGCTGCGCCAGAAAGACGCCATCGCCATGCTGCATCAACAGCATGTAGCCGGTGCGCTCTGGCAGCGTCTGCTTTGGCTTTTTGCCCGGATACTGCGCCCATGCGTGGTTCGCATAAGCCACGCAGAGATTATTGACCGGGCAAAGTTCGCATTTCGGTTTTGATCGCGTGCAGACCATGGCCCCCAGGTCCATCATCGCCTGGTTAAAGCGCTCCACGCCTTTTGCCGGGGTAACCGCTTCGCTGATCTCCCACAGCCGTTTTTCGACCTCTTTTTTTCCCGGCCAGCCGTCAACGGCATAGCATCGTGCGAGGACGCGCTTCACGTTGCCGTCGAGGATCGGGAAATGCTTGCCTAAAGACAGGGAGAGGATCGCGCCTGCGGTTGAACGTCCGACGCCGGGCAAATCGGCCACTTCATCGAAGGTTTCCGGAAATGTGCCGTGGTGTCGGGTCGCCACCTGCTGCGCGGCTTTATGCAAATTGCGCGCACGGGCGTAGTAACCGAGACCGGTCCACAAATGCAGCACCTCGTCTAAGGGCGCATTGGCCAGGTCGGTCACCGTTGGGAAACGTGCCATAAAGCGCTCGAAGTAAGGAATCACCGTGGCGACCTGCGTTTGTTGCAACATCACTTCGGAGAGCCATACTTTGTAAGGCGTTTTTTCAATTTGCCAGGGCAGGGTTTTACGCCCGTATTTGTCGTACCAGTCCAGCACCTGGGCTGAAAATTGAGAGGCTTGCATGGTCATCGATTCGCATAATCAGGGACGCCGATTGCAGCACAGCGTCAATCTGCTGTAAACCGGATCTTTCCCATGCTTGCATAGAAGCCTTAACTTTGGATAATGCCCGTTTCCCGAACATTCTCACAAGCAGACAACTCTTTTATGAAAAACGACGTCATTTCACCGGAATTTGATGAAAACGGTCGCCCGCTGCGCCGTATTCGCAGCTTTGTCCGCCGTCAGGGTCGCCTGACCAAAGGGCAGCAACATGCGCTGGACAACTACTGGCCGGTGATGGGCGTTGAGTTCAGCGAGCAGCCTCTGGACTTTACCGAGCTGTTTGGCCGCGACGCGCCGGTAACACTGGAGATTGGCTTCGGTATGGGGTCTTCACTGGTTACCATGGCCCACGCGCGCCCGGAGCAAAATTTCCTCGGTATTGAGGTGCACTCGCCAGGCGTAGGCGCATGTCTGGCAACGGCTCATGAAGAGGGCGTTGAGAACCTGCGCGTTATGTGTCACGACGCGGTTGAAGTGCTGCACAAAATGATTCCTGACAATTCTTTGACCATGGTTCAGCTCTTTTTCCCTGACCCGTGGCACAAAGCACGGCATAATAAACGCCGTATCGTTCAGGCGCCGTTTGCTGAGCTGGTAAAAAGTAAGCTGAAACTGGGCGGTGTCTTCCATATGGCGACCGACTGGGAACCTTATGCGGAACATATGCTGGAAGTCATGTCGTCTCTGGACGGGTATAAAAACCAGTCTGCAAGCAACGACTATGTACCGCGTCCGGATTCACGTCCGGTGACAAAATTTGAACAGCGTGGCCATCGTCTTGGTCACGGCGTATGGGACTTAATGTTCGAGAGGGTGAAATAATGGCAAAGAATCGTAGCCGTCGTCTGCGTAAAAAAATGCACATCGAAGAATTCCAGGAAGTGGGCTTCTCCGTTGCGTGGCGTTTCCCGGAAGGCACCAGCGTAGACCAGATCGATCAGGACGTAGATGCGTTCATTAATGAAGTGATCGAGCCAAACAAGCTGGCCTTTGATGGTAGCGGTTACCTGGCATGGGAGGGTCTGATCTGCACCCAGGAAGTCGGTAAATGCACCGAAGAACATCAGGCGCTTGTGCGCAAATGGCTTGAAGACCACAAACTGGAAGATGTCCGCGTCAGCGAACTTTTTGATGTTTGGTGGGACTAATTAAGCAGTAAGGGGCCAGCATTAGCTGGCCCATTTTGTCTGAGGGAGTGTTTAAGATGCGCAAAACGTTGCTGGCTGTTGCCTTAATGGCAACCGGATTCACCGCTCATGCGGAGTATAAATGTAGCGTCACCCCGCGTGATGACGTGGTGTTAAGCCCGCAAACCGTGCAGGTCAAAGGCGAGAACGGTCATCTGGTGATTACGCCGGACGGGAACGTCACATTTAACGGTAAACAGTACAACCTGACCCCCGCTCAGCGTGAGCAGGCGAAAGACTACCAGGCCGATTTGCGTACCGCGCTGCCGTGGATTGATGAAGGTGCCCTGACGCGCGTAGAGAAGAGCCGCGTCGCGCTGGATAAGATCATCACCAAAGAGGTGGGAGAGAGCAGTAACATGCGCACCCGCCTGACGAAGCTCGACAAACAGCTGAAAGAGCAGATGAACCGCATTATTGAGCATCGCGCCGACGGCCTGACGTTCCATTACAAGGCAATCGATCAGGTTCGTGCCGACGGTCAGCAGCTGGTGAACCAGGCAATGGGTGGCATCCTGCAGGACAGCATTAACGAGATGGGGGCTAAAGCGGTGCTGAAAGGCGGCGGTAACCCACTGCAGGGCGTGCTCGGTAGCCTGGGTGGGCTGCAGACCTCGATTCAGAACGAGTGGAAGAACCAGGAAGACGATTTCCAGCAGTTCGGCAAAGACGTCTGTAAGCGCGTGGTGTCGCTGGAAGATAGCCGCAAGGCGCTGGTGGGAACGCTGAAGTAATTTCCCCTCACCCTAACCCTCTCCCCAAAGGGGCGAGGGGATGGTTTGCGCCCTCTCCCTTTCAGAGAGAGGGCCGGGGTGAGGGTTGCAGCATTTGCAGTGTTTCAAGGATCTTTTCTAACACCGCCTCTTCGTTATTCCAGAGTTCGTTGTTCCAAAATCGAATGACATACCAGCCTTTCTCGTTAAGCCAGCACGTTCTTTGACGATCGTATTCCTGCTTTTCATCATGTTGCCTGCCATCCAGTTCAATAGCCAGATGAGCCGCACAGCAGGCGAAATCCAGAATGTAGTGATCTACAGGATGTGGTCGACGAAATTTATAATTTTCGAAGCGGCGGCTGCGCAGTAGATACCAAAGCCGTCTTTCTTCTTTTGTCAGCTCCCGTCTGAGCTGTTTTGCATAAGTACGAGTAATATCCATCCCCACACTCTGCCAGCCTTTTCCTCAGCCGGCAGAATGGGGTGCAAAATCCTGAATCAGCCTTCAGGAATCTTCTGCGAGGAACAACTCAAGCAGGGAGTTTAAAAACAGTTTGCCGTGCTCGGTGATCTGCCAGTAATCCTCACACTCGGTGAGATATCCCTGCGCCAGCGCCTCGTCAATCTGCGGACGAATCGTGGCTTCCGGCAATCCGGTATAACGCGCAAACTCCGCACGTGGTGCGGGTTCCAGCAAGCGGAAGCGGTTCATAAAGAACTCAAACGGTTTATCCGCCGCCTCAACATCATGCTGACGTTCAAGGTAGCGGCCTTCCATGTAACCACGCGGATGACGTGTTTTGGCGGTACGCAGGATGCGCCCGTCAGGGAAGGTCACTTTACCGTGTGCGCCACAGCCAATCCCCAGATAATCACCAAAGCGCCAGTAGTTCAGGTTGTGCTGACACTGGTAACCCGGCTTCGCGTATGCGGAGGTTTCGTATTGCTGATAACCTGCCGCGGTCAAAAGCTGATGACCTTGCTCAAAGATATCCCACAGGGCGTCATCATCCGGCAGCACCGGCGGACGGGAACCAAACAGCGTGTTTGGCTCAATAGTCAGCTGATACCAGGAGAGATGCGGTGGGTTAAGCGCGATCGCCTGACGCAGATCGTCCAGCGCTTCCTCCAGCGACTGGTCCGGCAGGCCGTGCATCAAATCCAGGTTAAAGCTGCGCAGGCCTAAGCCAGTGGCCAGGTTTGCCGCGCGCTTTGCCTCTTCCGGGCCGTGAATGCGTCCCAGACGTTTCAGCTTCGGCTCGCTAAAGCTCTGTACACCGATCGAGATGCGGTTCACGCCTGCACGTTGATAATCGACAAAACGGTCGGCTTCAACGGTGCCGGGGTTGGCTTCCATTGTTATTTCAGCATCCGTGGCCAGGTTCAGGCGCGCACGCACGCCGTCCAGCAGCGTTTGCATCGCCGGGCCAGAAAGCAGGCTCGGCGTACCGCCACCAATGAAAATGGTCTTAACTTCACGTCCCTGTGCGTAAGGTACATCGGCATCCAGGTCGGCCAGCAGATGCGCAACGTAGTCATCATGCGGCACTTCACCTTTTAGCGCGTGCGAGTTGAAATCGCAGTACGGGCATTTCTGCACGCACCACGGGATGTGAATATAAAGACTCAGAGGTGGCAAATTAGCCATTACGCAGTGCTTCCAGTAACAGTTTCAGGGCGCGTCCACGGTGGGAAATCGCGCTTTTCTCTTCGCGGGACAGTTCCGCAGCGGTTTTGCCCTCAGACGGGACAAAGAAAATCGGGTCGTAGCCAAAGCCACCACTGCCTGCCGCTTCACGGGTAATCACCCCCGGCCAGCTGCCGTGGCAGACGACTGGTGTAGGGTCTTCGGCATGACGCAGATAGACCAGTACGCAGTGGAACTGAGCCTGGCGTTTATCATCTGGCACGTCTTTCAACGCGACAAGCAGCTTTTCCAGATTCTGCTGGTCGGTGGCATCGACGCCTGAATAGCGTGCGGAGTAGATACCCGGCGCACCGCCAAGGGCATCTACCGCCAGACCGGAGTCGTCGGCAATCGCGGGCAAACCGGTAATTTGTGCGGCATGGCGCGCTTTCAGGATCGCGTTTTCGATAAACGTCAGCCCTGTCTCTTCGGCGGAATCCACACCCAGTTCGGTCTGTGCAACGACATCCAGTCCAAAATCATTTAATAGCGAGGCCAGCTCGCGCACTTTACCGGCGTTACCGGTAGCGAGAACAACTTTCTGCATGGTTTAATCCTGCTCTGTCAGCGCCGCGACTTCCGTCGGGATAGATTGCGGGTTGAGAATTTTTACCTGTTTATGCCGCCCAAGTTCACCTTTCTCGATGATCACCTGGCTTTTGGCGACACGAAACTGTTTTGCCAGATATTTGGTCAGATGCGCATTCGCCTGGCCATCAACCGGTGGGGCAGTGATGGCGACTTTTAGCTCGTCGCCATGCAGTCCAACAATACTGTCACGGCTGGCTTTAGGCTGAATATACAGCCGTAAAACCAGCCCGTCAGCGCAAGTGCTCACTGCACTCATAGCGCCATCCACAGCCCCGGCAGCAGCATATCGCCCGTGGACTGTAACAGCTCAGCGATCCCCATATTCACGACGTACAGCAGCAGAACCAGGATCATCGGAGAGAAATCGATGCCGCCCATAGACGGAAGCAGGTTACGGATTGGACGCAGCAGCGGCTCAGCCAGCTGAATTAACGCGTACTCCACCGGACTACGGCCCTGGCTTACCCAGCTCATGATCGCCATGACCAGCAGCACCCAGAAGATCAGCAGACCGACGGTTTTTATCAGGATCAGAACGGCGGCAATCCAGATTATCGGCTGGAAGGTGATAACCATAAACAGCACAATCGCTTTGATAACGCTCAGAATAAACGCGACCAGCAGAGAAGCACTGTCAATGGGGCCCATCGCCGGAATGACGCGACGCAGCGGTCCTACGATAGGTTGCGTGATTTTCACGACAAACTGCGAGAACGGATTGTAAAAATCACAGCGGGCCCACTGCATCCAGACGCGCAGTAACAGCGCCATCGTATACAGCTCAATGACCGTTGAAAGCAGGAAAGTCAACGTCTTCATGGCGTTCCTCAGGTTTCCTTATTATTGGGTGTAATCGCGCGCACCGAAAATTGCCGTGCCGATGCGCACCATAGTGCTGCCTGCCGCGATGGCGGCTTCCATATCATCCGACATGCCCAGAGAAAGCGTGTCTACCGTTTCATAGCGCGCTTTAAGCGCCTCAAATGCTACAGCCATTTGCTGTGCCACGGCAAACTGCCTTTCATAACTTGACTCCGGTGCCGGGATGGCCATTAACCCGCGCAGGGTTAAGCGCGGCAGTGCCGCGACGTCTGCTGCCAGCGCATCCAGTTCTTCCAGCGCAATACCGGACTTGCTGTTTTCGTCACTGATGTTGACCTGAATCAGCACATTCAGCGGCGGTAACGCTTCAGGGCGCTGGTCGTTCAGGCGCGAAGCAATACGCAAACGGTCAATGGTATGGCACCAGTCGAAATGTTCAGCGACCAGACGGCTTTTGTTCGACTGCAAGGGGCCAATAAAGTGCCATTGCAGATCCGTCTTCCCCTGTTCCTGGAAGAAGCGAATTTTATCCACGCCCTCCTGCACGTAGTTTTCACCAAACGCATGCTGACCCGCCTCAATCGCATCTGCGATGGCGCTCGCAGGCTTGGTTTTACTCACTGCAAGTAACGTAATTTCTTCTGAAGCACGGCCGCAACGTGTTGCTGCAGCTGAGATTTTGTCCCGGACCTGTGCCAGGTTGTGCGCAATGTCGTTCATTTTCCGAGGAGTATTGTATGGATGTGGAAGAAATTGTGGCCCTTAGTGTAAAGCATAATGTCTCCGATCTACACCTGTGCAGTGATTCACCACCGCGCTGGCGCAGATCAGGTCGTCTTGAACCCGCACCGTTTCCGCCGCCCGAAGTCGATACGCTATTAAAAGCGTGGCTCAACGATGAACAGCAGGGAACGTGGTGGGCGAACGGGCAGGTGGATTTTGCCGTCACCCTGGCGGGCAACCAGCGCCTGCGCGGAAGCGCGTTTAAACAGACAAGCGGCGTCTCAATGACGCTGCGGCTGTTGCCCGGGGTCTGCCCGCAACTCTCCGCGTTGGGGGTGCCCCGGGTTGTTCCTGAGCTGTTATCCAGTGACAACGGGTTGATCCTGGTCACCGGGGCAACCGGCAGCGGTAAGTCCACTACGCTGGCAGCGATGGTGGATTTTCTTAATCACCATACTGACGGGCATATTCTGACGCTCGAAGACCCGGTGGAGTTTCTGTACCAGAGCGAACGGTGCCTGATCCAGCAGCGCGAGATTGGCCAACACAGCCCGTCATTTGCCGACGCGCTGCGCGGGGCGTTACGCCAGGATCCTGATGTCATACTGCTGGGTGAGCTGCGCGACAGTGAAACAATCCGCCTCGCGCTGACGGCGGCGGAAACCGGACATCTGGTGCTCGCGACACTGCATACCCGCGGGGCAGCGCAGGCGATTGAGCGGCTGGTCGATACGTTTCCGGCGCAGGAGAAAGATCCGGTGCGCAATCAGCTGGCCGGCAGCCTGCGGGCGGTGCTGGCGCAAAAGCTCCTCCCTGATGCGCAGGGCGGGCGCGTGGCGCTTTATGAGCTGCTGGTGAATACTCCGGCGGCGGCGAATCTCATTCGCGAAGGAAAAACGTGGCAATTGCCCGGTATTATTCAAACCGGCCAGCAGGCGGGGATGCAGAACTTTGACCAGAGCCTGGCTGAAAGACGGGCGCAGGGGCAACTCCAGGCCCCGGCGCTCAATAACCCTGTTCGAAATAGCTTTCGAGAATGATGACAGCAGAAGCGGAGTCAACGCTGCCTTTGTTGAGAGCCCTGAAGCCGCCGTGTTCAAAAAGACCTGCACGTGCTTCAACGGTGCTCAGACGCTCGTCGTGGAGCTTCACGGAGACGCCAAAGCGGCCATGGATTTTATTGGCGAACTTACGCGCTCGGGCGGTAAGCGGTTGTTCAGTGCCATCCATGTTCAGCGGTAATCCAACGATGACGTCATCCGGCTGCCACTCTTTTAGCAGGCGCTCGATAAGGTTCCAGTCCGGTGTGCCGTCACTGGCCTTCAGGGCCGTGAGCGGGCGTGCGGTACCCGTGATTCGCTGACCCACGGCGACGCCTATGCTTTTGGTGCCAAAATCGAAGGCCAGAAGTGTTCCGCTCATCAGGCATGCCCCGCTACGCCAGGCATAGTCAGGATATCAATGCCGATCAGTTTCGCGGCGTCACGCCAGCGATCGGCAATAGGGGTTTTAAACAGAATGTTCATGTCCGCAGGCGCGGTCAGCCAGGCGTTATCGAGGATCTCTTGCTCAAGCTGGCCTTTCTCCCAGGAGGAGTAGCCCAGGGCCACCAGCACTTCCGACGGCTGCTCAGCGGTACCCAGCGTTTCGAGCACGTCGCGAGAGGTTGTAATGACGGTGTTGTCAGAGATGCGAATACTGGAAGAGAAGACCGGCGGCGTATGCAGGATAAAACCGCGATCCTCTGCGAGTGGCCCGCCCAGCATCACCGGTTTATCAAGCCTGATTTCTGGCAGACGCTCTTCAGCCGAAATTTTCAGCTTGTCCAGAATCCCTTCAACCTGCAGGTTTTCCAGCGGTTTGTTGATGATAATGCCCATCGCGCCGTCTTCATTGTATTCACAAATATAAACCACGGCGCGGCGAAAAATCGGATCCTGGAGAGCAGGCATGGCAATAAGAAAGTGATGCTGTAAATTCATTGTCAGAGGTACTGTTTCCTGGTTTAAAAAGCGACAGCCCCAGTATGCGGACAAACCGGGGTGCTGTCACTAATAGTATTGAAAGGTTATTTCTGTAAACGTTTCTCGATGGCGTCCATCAGCATGCCGGTGATCGAAATCGGGAATTCCGCTTCGATTTCACGAATACAGGTTGGGCTGGTCACGTTCACTTCGGTCAGGCGATCACCGATGATATCCAGGCCGACAAAAATCAGGCCCTTGGCTTTCAGTGTCGGGCCAACGCGGCGGGCAATTTCCCAGTCGCTTTCACTTAACGGGCGCGGCTCACCGCGGCCACCGGCCGCCAGGTTACCGCGGGTTTCGCCGCCCTGCGGGATACGCGCGAGGCAATACGGCACCGGTTCACCATCCACCACCAGAACGCGTTTATCGCCATCTTTAATGGCCGGGAGGTAGTTTTGTGCCATGCAGTAACGCGTGCCCAGCTCGGTCAGCGTTTCGGCAATCACCCCAATATTCGGGTCGCTCTCCTTCACGCGGAAAATAGATGCGCCACCCATGCCGTCCAGCGGTTTCATGATGATGTCGCCGTGTTTCTGCCAGAACGCTTTCAGCTGTGCCTTGTTGCGGGTCACCAGCGTTTCAGGCGTCAGGTCAGAGAACCATGCAGTGTAGAGCTTCTCGTTACAGTCGCGCAGGCTCTGCGGTTTGTTGACGATCAGCGTTCCTTTCTCTTCCGCGCGCTCAAGGATATAGGTGCAGTAGATGTATTCGGTGTCGAACGGAGGATCTTTACGCATCAGAATGACATTGAGGTCGGCAAGGGCAATATCCTGCTCGGTGCCGAATTCATACCATTTGTCGTAATTCTGCTCGACGTTAACGATGCGGGTGCGTGCGCGGGCTTCACCGTTGATCAGGTAAAGATCGTTCATCTCCATGTAGTGGAGTTCATAGCCGCGACGCTGCGCTTCCAGCAGCATCGCGAAGCTGGAATCTTTCTTGATGTTAATGTTTGCGATGGGATCCATCACGATGCCGAGCTTGATCATTTTCATCTCCGTTAAAAGCCTGAGGGCTCAGGCTTAGCGTTAACCCAGATCGCCAAAACGCACCTGTAGCGCGGTAATGGCTGTGAGTGCCGTTGTCTCAGTACGCAGAACGCGAGGTCCCAACAGAATATCAGTAAACTGGTAACGCGCCGTCATGGCAATTTCGTCAGCGGACAAGCCGCCTTCCGGACCAATCAGCAGGCGAACACGTTCAACGGGTAGCGGCAGCGTATTGATGCTGGCGCTGGCGCGTGGATGGAGATTGAGCTTCAGCCCGCTTTCCTCTTCAGCACACCAGTCCTCCAGATCCATCGCCGGGCGGATCTCCGGAATACGGTTGCGGCCACTCTGTTCACAGGCAGCAATGGCAATTTTCTGCCACTGCTGGATCTTTTTATTCAGACGTTCCGCATCCAGTTTAACGCCACAGCGCTCAGAAAAAAGTGGCGTAATGAGGCTTACACCCAGTTCAATGGATTTCTGGATGGTGAATTCCATCTTTTCTCCGCGCGACATCACCTGTCCCAGGTGTATGTGCAGCGGAGATTCACGGTCATCCACTTCGCCGCGCAATATCGTTACATGCACGCTTTTTTTATCAGCACGCGTAATTTCCGCGTCGAAAACCTGATTAGAACCATCAAACAGCTGAATAGCTTGTCCTGCTCCCATGCGCAGTACGCGACCAACATGGTTGGCGGCATCGTCAGAGAGGGCAATTTCGCGGCCGACGGTAATCAGCTCAGGGTGGTAGATGCGAGGAATGCGCATAGTCAGAAATTCCATATGTCATGCGGTGTAAGCGAATTGCCGCTAGTGTAGGTTAGCTCTTTTGCGCCTGGCAAGCCCGCTGGACGTAAGGGTTGTGATTACCCTGAACTTTCGCGATGCGCGCGTCACGCTGGCATTCCCATTCCGTCACCGGATATTGCTTGTCCCATGCGTTGAACAGCTGCGTCTGCTGGCGGGAAAGGTTGAGGTCGTAACGGTCACGCATATAGAAATAGGTGCGGGCGATACTGCCGCGCGCGCGGGCCGGGGGCTCAGCGACTTTCTCTTTAAAATCAACTTTCATGCCGCACTGGCCGTACTGACCCTCTCCGCCGTTCCACTGGCTGTACATAAAGTTGCCGCGATCGCCATTCACCTCGCCAACCGCGGGTTGCAGGTTGTGCATATCGCTTTCCATCTGGCGATAGACCGGATCTTTGGCGCAATTTTTACGACCGCCCTCCTGCCAGCACTGACGCTGGTGGCCAAACTGCCATGCCGGCACCACGTGTTCCCACTCGATGCGGCTGGCGCGGTTTTCATTCTTACGCACTTTATAGCCGCAGGATTCGAGATCAACGATCCCTTTTTTACCCTGCCAGTTAATCTTACAGCCGCAATAAAAATCACCGGGAACATCCGCGTTGACCTTTACGCCTGCCGTTTTTGCCTGGGAGAAACTGTTAATACCGTCGGCCAGAGCCTGGCCGGAGAGTGCTGTCGCCAGAAAAGCGACCGCGAGAGAAAAATTACGGGACATCTTACACTCCGTGTCAAAACGAGCCCGCAACGTAACGAATGTTGTTCCTGTATGCAATCAGTCAGATCAGGAAAGTTCCTGAAAGTTCAGTTGGTTATTCCGCGACCAGCGGTTCACCACATTTGACGCAACGGTAGGTGGCCTCGCCGCGCACCACGCGATTATGACGGCGAACGGTAAGCTGATGCTGCTGACACTGGCAGCGGTAGGGGAAGGTATTGCGGCGTACCGACTCAAGTTCAAACTGATGGGTTCTGCGTGCCGGAACGCCCAGCACGGCTTCCATCATCCACTTCCACTCTTTGCCGTGGGGTGCCACGCGGCCAAAGTGTTTCCATACCAGCAGGTGCGCCAGCTCGTGTGGCACCACTTCCTCAATAAACGCCTGCTGATTTTCCAGCATCAGCACCGGGTTCAGACGGATCTCATAGGATTCGAGCCACGCCGTACCCGCCGCCGTGCCACGCTGTTGGTAGACGAGTTTCGGCTCAGGGTAATTCCGGCCGAGTTTCAGGTTGGCCTGGGCGAGTTTTTCTCGCAGGCTGCGCATAACGGCTTGCTGAAGGGCGATGGGGAGACGGGGTGCTTTCATAGGGGCAGAGCATAAAGCGCGAAGCGGGGAGGTGCAAGAGGCACCTCCCGCCAGAGAATTAGTCGTGTGCGCCAATCTCGCGCAGTGGACGACCTTTCATCAGGTTACGTTCAATATGTTCCAGTGACACGTGTTTGGTTTCAGGAACCAGCCACAGCGTCAGAACAATAAAGAAGATGTTCAGGCCGGAGTAGACCCAGAAGGTGTTCGCGTTGCCCAGCGTATTGAGCATGGTCAGGAACGTCGCACCGACAATCATGTTGGCAATCCAGTTGGTCGCGGTGGAGCAGGTGATACCGAAATCACGCCCTTTCAGCGGCTGGATTTCAGAGCACAGCACCCAAATCAGCGGACCGGCGCTCATCGCAAACCCGACGATAAACATCAGCAGCATCCCCACAGCGAAATACTGGGCGGTTGGAGAGTGAATCCCCACGTGCATCATCGTGCCGAGAACACCCATACCGGCGGCCATCACCAGGAAGCCCAGCGTCAGGGTTGGCTTACGGCCCCAGCGGTCCACCAGACCGATAGCGATAAAGGTCGCCAGAACGTTGGTCAACCCAACGATGACGGTCCCCCACATCTGCTCGGTGGTGTTGGTATACCCCGCCAGTTCAAAGATTTTTGGCGCGTAGTACATGATGACGTTCATCCCGGTGAACTGCTGCATCACCTGCAGGAGCACGCCCAGGAATACCGCACGACGGAAGTTGCTGTTCTCTTTAAACAGCGCCCAGCCTGACTGTTTTACCTTCAGGCTCTCGCGGATCTCTTCCAGTTCGTTTTTCGCTTCCGCGCTGGTATCGCGCAATCGCAGCAGCACGCGTTCGGCATCGACGAAACGACGCTTCGCTGCAAACCAGCGTGGGCTGTCCGGCAGGAAGAAAACGCCAATCAGCAGCAGAATGGCAGGGATAATGATCACGCCAAGCATCCAGCGCCATGCGCCGCTGTAGCTGAAGGCGGTATCGGAAAGGTAAGCCCCGAGGATGCCGATGGTGATCATCAGCTGGTACATCGAAATCATACTGCCACGGATTTTCTCGGGTGCGATTTCAGAGAGATAGAGTGGGGCGGTATACGATGCCACACCCACGGCCAGACCAAGCAGCACGCGAGAAAGCAGCAATACCTCAACGTTTGGAGCCGCTGCTGAGAAGAGCGAACCGGCAACAAACAGGATTGCACCGATCATCAGGCTCTTTTTGCGGCCCAGCCTGAAAGAGAGCCAGCCGCTGCCCACGGCACCCACGGCCGCACCAAACATCATGGAACTTACTACCCACTCCTGGGTGTGAGCGCTTATCTGGAACTCTTCAGTGATAAAGGGTAACGCACCGGCAATCACGCCAATGTCCAGGCCAAAAAGTAATCCTGCCAGGGCGGCGAGGAAGCAGACGAAAAATGTCATCGCCTTATTGGACGTACGCCCCTGTTTTTTATTGTCAGGCATTATGCCCTCCAGTTGGGTTATCAGTTTTATCGATGTTAAGGGTAAGTGAGCAACCCGGATAAATATGTGAGATAAATCACATTGGTGTAATCGGTTACACTGGTGTGTAACCGTAAATAAAATTAAAGCTTTGAAAATATAGAGGTAAATTAGTTGATGCGCATCGCGTTTGAATGAATTTCAGACTTAACTGAAAGGAAATGTAACAGCATAAGACATGCGATCATGCAAAGAGATTATTCTGAAAGCGAGGTATATCGGGTGGGGTGTAATCGGTTTCACGCAAAGCGCAATGTCAGGCTATCTGGCTGACAAAAGCAAAAGGCCAGCACGAGGCTGGCCTTTTTTAACATTCGCTGTCAGTTGATTATTTCAGACCGGCAGCTTCACGCAGCAGAGCGGCTTTGTCGGTTTTTTCCCATGGGAAATGTTCACGACCAAAGTGACCGTATGCAGCGGTTTCTTTGTAGATTGGGTGCAGCAGATCCAGCATCTGAATCAGACCGTATGGGCGCAGGTCGAAGAACTCGCGCACCAGCAGCGTCAGTTGCTCGGATGGCACTTTCTCGGTACCAAAGGTTTCAACCATGATGGAGGTCGGTTCAGCCACGCCGATAGCGTAGGAAACCTGAATCTCACAGCGGTCAGCCAGGCCAGCAGCAACGATGTTTTTCGCAACATAACGCGCAGCGTACGCAGCAGAACGGTCAACTTTAGACGGGTCTTTACCGGAGAAGGCACCGCCACCGTGACGCGCCATGCCGCCGTAGGTATCAACGATGATTTTACGGCCAGTCAGACCGCAGTCACCCATTGGGCCGCCGATAACAAAGCGTCCGGTTGGGTTGATGAAGTATTTGGTTGCGGAGCTCAGCCATTCAGTTGGCAGAACCGGCTTGATGATCTCTTCCATCACTGCTTCCTGCAGGGATTTCTGGTCGATCTCTTCGGAATGCTGAGTAGACAGAACGACCGCGTCAATACCGACGATTTTGCCGTCGTCGTACTGGAAGGTCACCTGGCTTTTCGCATCAGGACGCAGCCATGGCAGGGTGCCATTCTTGCGCACTTCAGCCTGACGCTGCACCAGACGGTGTGCGTAGGTCACTGGCGCTGGCATCAGCACGTCAGTTTCGTTGGTTGCATAACCAAACATCAGGCCCTGGTCGCCCGCGCCCTGTTCCAGCGGATCGGCACGGTCAACGCCCTGGTTGATGTCCGGAGACTGTTTGCCAATTGCGCTCAGTACCGCGCAAGAGTTGGCATCAAAGCCCATATCAGAATGGACATAACCGATCTCACGAACCGTGTTACGGGTGATCTCTTCGATATCCACCCATGCGCTGGTGGTGATCTCACCGCCAACCAGAACCATGCCGGTTTTGACGTAGGTTTCACACGCGACGCGCGCTTTTGGATCCTGCGTCAGGATCGCATCAAGCACCGCATCGGAGATTTGGTCAGCAATTTTATCTGGATGTCCTTCTGATACGGACTCGGACGTAAACAGGTGTTTTGCCATGTTTTATTTCACCTAAAAGGAATTTGTTTAGCTCAAGCTGCTGTGTGGGATAGCCAAAGGAGATAATTCTACCAAGGCCTGCAGGTTAATGACACTGGCAGTCTGAGTGTTAATCAGTATGGATGGATTAACATCTGGATGGCTATTTTAGGTCAGTTCTTCGCCCGATTTCCAGTTTTTTTTGACTAACCTCTCACTGAGTTGAATTCGCTGCTGGAAATTTTTCCTGACGGCGCTGGCAACCCGCGCATTTATCTTTTGCAATTTACCCCTGTTCTCGGTATAAAACGCGGCGCGCGGCTCATACCAATAAGCGCTCGATGAACTCATCGTGTCGCCACTTCCAGCCGGGTTAAGCAGTGAACTTTTAGCTTTGGCTTGTGGTCCGTTTCAGCAGGAGCGGCCGTGGAGGTGATACGAGATAATGAACCAGTGTTTTCCGCTAATTCAGCGCAGCCGTTCTGGCGCGTATTTGATTCCCGCAACCCGCATTTCTAATCTGCAAACCTGCCGATGTTATACCCATCTCGGGGCTTCTCAGGATTCCAGAGCCGGTCACGCTTTGTGAAAACTGAACAAGGGCGCTCTTGTTAAGACAAGAGTTTTCTCGTGGTTTCGCCGAACGTTGTCATAATTAAGTTCGGACACGTGTTTACAATGATATGAATATGAAACCGGTCGCACGGTCTGGTTTTCAGCATAGTCTGCTGGGAAATGGATCCGTTTATGGGTTGTTATCGCCGTATAACGCTGCGATAGTAGTCAACTGTTTTACACTTAATACAAAGAGTTGAGGTTCGCTATGTCTGACGACATGTCTTCGCTTTCGCCTTCGTCAGCGGGCGAACAGGGTGTACTACGTTCCATGCAGGAGGTTGCGATGAGCTCCCAGGAAGCCAGCAAGATGCTGCGCACTTACAATATTGCCTGGTGGGGCAATAACTACTACGACGTCAACGAACTGGGCCATATCAGCGTTTGCCCGGATCCTGACGTTCCTGAAGCGCGCGTGGATCTCGCCAAACTGGTGAAAGCACGCGAGGCGCAGGGCCAGCGTTTGCCTGCACTGTTCTGCTTCCCGCAGATCCTGCAACATCGTCTGCGTTCCATTAACGCCGCGTTTAAACGCGCGCGTGAATCTTACGGCTATAAAGGCGATTACTTCCTGGTTTACCCTATCAAGGTGAACCAGCACCGCCGCGTGATTGAATCCCTGATCCACTCCGGTGAACCGCTGGGCCTGGAAGCGGGTTCCAAAGCGGAGCTGATGGCCGTGCTGGCACATGCTGGCATGACCCGTTCGGTGATCGTCTGCAACGGTTATAAAGACCGTGAATACATTCGTCTGGCGCTGATTGGCGAAAAGATGGGCCACAAAGTCTATCTGGTTATCGAGAAGATGACAGAGATCGCTATCGTGCTGGAAGAGGCAGAGCGTCTGAACGTTATCCCGCGTCTGGGCGTGCGTGCGCGTCTGGCGTCGCAGGGTTCCGGTAAATGGCAGTCCTCAGGCGGCGAAAAATCCAAATTTGGTCTCGCGGCGACCCAGGTTCTGCAGCTGGTTGAGATTCTGCGTGAGCGTGGTCGTCTGGACAGCATTCAGCTGTTGCACTTCCACCTCGGCTCGCAGATGGCCAACATTCGCGACATCGCCACCGGCGTACGCGAATCAGCACGTTTTTACGTTGAGCTGCACAAGCTTGGCGTAAACATTCAGTGCTTCGACGTGGGCGGTGGTCTGGGCGTGGATTATGAAGGTACCCGCTCGCAGTCCGACTGTTCCGTGAACTACGGCCTGAACGAATATGCCAATAACATCATCTGGGCGATTGGCGATGCCTGTGAAGAGCACGGCCTGCCGCACCCAACTGTGATCACCGAGTCTGGTCGCGCGGTTACCGCACACCACACCGTGCTGGTATCGAACATTATCGGCGTTGAACGCAGTGAAATTTCCGAGGTAACCCCGCCGGCTGAGGACGCGCCTCGTGCGCTGCAAAGCATGTGGGAGACCTGGCAGGAGATGCACGAGCCGGGTACCCGCCGTTCGCTGCGCGAGTGGCTGCACGACAGCCAGATGGACCTGCATGATATTCATGTGGGGTATTCATCGGGCACGTTCAGCCTGCAGGAACGCGCATGGGCAGAGCAGCTTTATCTGAACATGTGCCACGACGTACAGCAGCAGCTGGACCCGAGCAACCGTGCCCACCGTCCGATTATTGACGAACTGCAGGAGCGCATGGCGGACAAAATGTACGTCAACTTCTCGCTGTTCCAGTCGATGCCGGATGCCTGGGGTATCGATCAGCTGTTCCCGGTTCTGCCGCTGGAAGGGCTGAACCACGCCCCGGAACGTCGTGCGGTGCTGCTGGACATCACCTGCGACTCCGACGGTGCTATCGATCACTACGTCGACGGCGACGGTATCGCGACCACGATGCCTATGCCAGAGTACGATCCGGAGAACCCGCCGATGCTGGGCTTCTTCATGGTCGGTGCTTATCAGGAGATCCTCGGCAACATGCATAACCTGTTCGGTGACACCGAAGCGGTTGACGTGTTTGTCTTCCCTGACGGCAGCGTAGAAGTTGAGCTGTCCGACGAAGGGGACACCGTGGCGGATATGCTCGAATACGTTCAGCTGGATCCGAAAAAGCTGCTGACCCAGTTCCGTGACCAGGTGAAAAATACCGGTCTGGACGACGCGCTGCAGCAGCAGTTCCTGGAAGAGTTTGAAGCGGGTCTTTACGGATACACTTATCTGGAAGACGAGTAAGTAAACCTGCCTCTCTCTGTTGGAGAGGGGCGGGGTGAGGGCAAGGGGCAATACCCTCGCCTATACTCACTTGAACCCGTATGAATTAGCGGCGATAATTCGCCCCAATAAGCGATTTACGAATCAATCCCTTCCTCGTCGGGTTTAACGACGCGGAGGGGATTTTTTTTCATCTGTTTTTAATGTATCGACTTTAAAGAGGTCAGGACATGAGCACTTTAGGCCATCAGTACGATAACTCTCTGGTATCTAACGCGTTTGGTTTTTTACGTCTCCCGATGAACTTCCAGCCGTACGACAGTGACGCTGACTGGGTGATCACCGGCGTGCCGTTTGATATGGCCACGTCAGGCCGTGCTGGTGGCCGTCATGGTCCGGCAGCTATTCGTCAGGTCTCCACTAACCTGGCCTGGGAGCACAACCGCTTCCCGTGGAACTTCGACATGCGCGAGCGCCTGAACGTGGTTGACTGCGGTGACCTGGTGTACGCCTTTGGCGACGCGCGCGAGATGAGTGAAAAACTGCAGGCCCATGCCGAAAAACTGCTGGCTGCCGGTAAACGCATGCTCTCCTTCGGGGGTGACCACTTCGTCACGCTGCCGCTGCTGCGTGCTCACGCGAAGCACTTCGGTAAGATGGCGCTGGTGCATTTTGATGCCCATACCGACACCTACGCGAACGGCTGTGAATTCGACCATGGCACCATGTTCTTCACCGCGCCAAACGAAGGTCTGATCGACCCAAACCACTCTGTGCAGATCGGTATCCGTACCGAGTTTGATAAAGACAACGGCTTCACCGTGCTGGATGCCGGCCAGGTGAACGATCGCGGCGTGGATGACATCATCGCTCAGGTAAAACAGATTGTCGGCGATATGCCGGTTTACCTGACCTTCGATATCGACTGTCTGGATCCGGCGTTTGCCCCGGGCACCGGCACGCCGGTGATCGGCGGCCTGACCTCTGACCGCGCCATCAAACTGGTGCGCGGCCTGAAGGATCTGAACATCGTGGGTATGGACGTGGTGGAAGTGGCTCCGGCTTACGACCAGTCAGAGATCACTGCTCTGGCAGCGGCCACCCTCGCGCTGGAAATGCTCTACATCCAGGCCGCGAAAAAAGGCGAATAAGCCTTACGCCCGGATTGCTGCTGCGCGACGCATGCGCAGCAGCAACATGCCTCCTGCCAGCAGGGTGATAACCTGCGAGACGACCAGCACCGAAAACCCTGAGCTGACTGAACCCACCGATTTCATCACCATCCCCATCAGCAGCGGAATAAACGCCGCGCAAATATTCCCAATCCCGTTGATGATCCCGTAGGCACTGCCAACGGCTTCCCGCGCCGCATGATGCTGGATAACCGCCGGAATGGCGGCCCCCTGAAGTCCCCAGAAAATATTGGCCGAGAGCATAAACAGCGCCAGCCAGCCGGGCTGGTGGCTCAGCATCAGCATGACGACGGAACTCGCCGTTAAGATCCCGCCCACCACAAACAGCAGCGGTGCCTGGTCCGGGCGCATTTTATCGAGCAGCACACCGCCCAGAAACTTTGAGCCAAGACTCAGCAGGAAGGGGATAGCCGCGAGAAAGCCGGTCGCGTGCAGGGAGAAGTGGTGTTCATCGCGCAGCCAGGCCGGAAGCCAGGCGCTGCTGCCCCAGAGATAACTCAGCGTGGCGATTTCAACCAGCAGGATCCAGCCCAGAAGCGGCGTCTGCCAGGCAAGCGTAAAGGTCTGCACAAACCCGGACGTTCGGCGCTTTTCCGTATGTTGAGGGGCCGGCAGGAAACGCCAGATTAACCCCCCACCCAGCGCCAGATTGATCGCCGCGAGGGCATAAAATGAGCCCGCCCAGCCAAGGTGTGCCATCAGCCAGGTGATCAGCGGAAAGCCTACCGCCAGCCCCAGTGAAACGCCCAGCGCGGTAACGGCGTTGGGCTTACCAATTTCCCCGGCGCTAAAGTTATCGCTGATAAAGCGTGTTTTCAGTGAAAAGAGTGGGCCTTCGGCAATGCCTAAAATCAGGCGGGCGATGAGCATGCCCATCAGCGACCCCAGCAGTGGCGAGATGGCGCAGACCACGGCCCATATCGCAATGCTGGTTAACAATCCCTGTCGATAATGTAATTTGCTTTCGATAACTGGGGTCAATAGTAAAGCAGAAAAACCATAACCCAGCAAAAAGCAGGTCATGAGCATTCCTTGTAACATTCTGTTTTCATTTAGCTGAAAATGTTCGGCAAATTCAGGGTTTAAAATCAACACCGAGATATTTACGCGGTCAACGTAGGAAATAATAATGAGCACCAGGAGTGCCAACGTGCCTTGCCATCTTGCCGTCATTTAATCCGCCTTAATCGTGCTGTCTGTTTATATTTTTTATGAACGTTATTGTCACGTAACTAAAATGGTTCACCTGTGAAACTCTTTGTTTTAATGAGATAAATTAAATTAAAGTTTCACAGGTGAAACGCCATAGGTATGTGCGCATATAATTTTTAAGGAATAAAAAGAAAAGAAGTCAATCTCTATTTTAAAAAATAAAAGATCATCAAAAAAATGTATTCATTCACGCCTGAATAATGAAAATTTCATATCGCTGCATTTTTTCGTGATCGCTTGCACACTTAGCTAATTAAACCTCGACTGATTAACAAATTCGTCACATTCGCGCTTGACGAAACATTCATCGCTTTTATATTGACCGTATTAAATAAGAAACAGAGTTTCATATATGAAACAAAAGCCTGGAGGATCGTGATGAGCTGGATAGGCGTATGTGACGCAGAACAAGTACAGGAAGATTTCCCTTTTAGCGGTAACGTCGAGGGCAAAGAGATCGGCGTTTATTTGATTGATGGCGAATATTACGCGCTGGAAGACGTATGCCCGCACGCTTACGCGCTGCTGAGTCAGGGTTTCGTCGAGGACGGTAAAGTGGAATGTCCGCTGCATGAGGCGGTTTTCGATGTCAAAACCGGCCAGTGCCTGCACGGCCCCGGCGGACGTAACCTCAATCGTTACCCGGTTCGGGTATTTGAAAACCAGATCCAGATTACCTTCGTCGAGGAGACAGTGGCATGAGCGAAAGTCTGAACTTCAACCCGGCGCTGCCGGAAAGCCGTCAGTTTACCCCTCCGGCTGAGGGCGGTAACGGCGCCATCCATAAGCCCGGTGATTACCAGAACCTGATCTGGCAGACCCGCAGCCGCGTACCGGAAAACTGGGAAATCACGCTTATCTCCACGCTGGAAGACCTTTTCGAACAGGGCGCGGAAACCGTGCCGGAACTGGTCAACGGGCTGAACGCGGTACGTATGCACGATCAGCAGGGCGAGCCATGGAGTGATGCCAGCTTCCAGGCTTTCTTACAGGTTAACGGCTACTGAGGGCAATGCGATGACGACTACCGTACAAAACTATCTTGATAAAGGTCTGCGCGGCCTCTGGTACCCGGTGCTGGCGAGCTGGGAAGTTCAGTCTGCGCCCGTGGGGATCACCCGTCTGGGCGAACAGATTGTGGTCTGGCGCAACAAAGATGGACAGGTGCAGGCGCTGGAAGATCGCTGTCCGCACCGTGGCGCGCGTCTGTCGATGGGCTGGAATCTGGGCGATCGTATCGCCTGCTGGTATCACGGCGTGGAAGTGGCGGGCAACGGCGAAGTGAAGGATGTGCCTGCGGTGGATAAATGTCCGCTGGTCGGCCAGCAGTGTGTGCGCAGCTACAACGTGCAGGAAGTGCACGGAGCCATCTTCCTTTGGTTTGGCGTTACCGCCGATCAGCAACCCGACGAACTGAGCTTCCCGGACGAACTGGCTGACACCGACGCCTACAGCAATTTTCTCTGCACCGCCGCGTGGAAATGCAATTACCAGTACGCACTGGAAAACGTGATGGACCCGATGCACGGCACCTATCTGCACTCTTCGTCGCACTCTATGGCGGAAGGGGATCGCAAAGCGGATATGGTTCTGCAGCCAACGAAAACCGGGTTTATCTTCGAGAAAAAAGGCCAGAGCGGCGTCAACTTCGACTGGGTTGAGCTGGGCAACAGCGGCACCTACTGGATGCGTTTGTCCATTCCTTATAAGAAGCGTTTCGGGCCGGGCGGTCACTTCTTCATTGTTGGCATGGTGGTGCCGGAAGATAACGATAACTGCCGCGTCTTCTTCTGGCGTATCCGCCGCGTGCAGGGCTGGCAGCGCGATATGTGGCGTTTCATGTACCGTAACCGTCTGGAAAAACTGCACTGGGAAGTCCTTGAGCAGGACCGCGTGGTGCTGGAGAGCATGGCGCCAGATGCACGGGAACATGAATACCTTTACCAGCATGATGTGGGCCTTTCGCGCCTGCGCCGCATGATGCAAAAAGCGGCGAAAGAGCAGCTGGCGGCGCGTGAAGCTCAGCAGGGAGCCGCCTGATGAATGGGCTGCTGAACGGGAAACGCATCGTGGTAACCGGTGCCGCGCGTGGGCTGGGCTTTCATTTCGCGAAAGCCTGCGCAGAGCAGGGCGCAGCGGTGGTGATGTGCGACATCCTTCAGGGCGAGCTGGCTGAAAGCGCGCATGGCTTAAGTGAGAAGGGCTATGCGATTGAATCACACGTTATCGATCTGGCCGATCCGCTCTCCATTTCGCGGGTGTTCAGCACCATTGGCGAACAGGGACCGATCGACGGTCTGGTCAATAACGCGGCGATGGCGACCGGGGTCGGCGGCAAGGACATGCTTGATTACGATCCGGATCTGTGGGACCGGGTGATGAGCGTTAACGTTAAAGGCACCTGGCTGGTTACCCGGGATGCGGTACCGCTGCTGCGCGAAGGGGCAGCCATTGTCAATGTGGCTTCCGATACCGCGCTGTGGGGCGCGCCGCGCCTGATGGCCTACGTGGCCAGCAAGGGCGCCGTGATTGCCATGACCCGTTCAATGGCACGTGAGCTGGGTGAAAAACGCATTCGTATTAACGCCATCGCCCCGGGCTTAACCCGCGTCGAAGCGACGGAATATGTCCCTGCAGAGCGGCATCAGCTTTACGAAAACGGCCGGGCGCTCACCGGGGCGCAGCAGCCGGAAGACGTCACCGGCAGCGTGGTCTGGCTGTTAAGCGATCTGTCGCGGTTTATCACCGGACAGCTGATTCCGGTCAACGGCGGTTTTGTCTTTAACTGAGGTAAAGCAACTATGGCAAGCGATCACGAAGTGAAGTACCTGGTGCCCGGGCTGGAGCGAGGCTTACAGCTGCTGCTGGCCTTTGGCGAGCAGCACCGTGAACTGACCTTTGCCGAGCTGCACAGGCTGGTCGATATGCCGAAAGCCACCGCCTACCGCGTGGTACAAACGCTGGAATACATGGGTTTTCTGGAGCGCAACACGCGAACCAATACCTTCTCACTTGGCATGAACGTCCTGCGTCTGGGCTTTGAATACATCGCCTCACTGGATGTGGCGCAGGTCGGTCAGCCGGTCATCGAGCAGCTGCGTGACGTCAGCCAGTGCAGCAGTCATCTGGCGATCCGCGACGGGCGCGACATCATCTATATCGCCCGCGTCAGCGCCGCCGGTTCTCGCATCAATCAGGTGAGCATTGGTACCCGTTTGCCGGTGCACTGCACGTCGCTGGGTCGCATGCTGCTGACCGATATTTCGCGAGCCGATTTCGAACAGCTGTTCCCGCACGAACGTCTGCCGGGCAACACGCCGGGCCAGATCCACGACCGCGAAGCGTTGTGGCAGATGGTGCAGCAGGACAAAGCACGCGGCTATGTGATCGGCGAATCCTTCTTCCGTCATGGCATCTCCTCCATCGTTTATCCGGTGTATGACCGCAGCGGAAGGGTGGCGGCCGTGGTGAGCATTCTGGTGCCTTCGGAGGAGATCCCGCAGACCGATCGCGAGCGCCTGCAAAACGATGTCCGCATGGCGGCGGATAAAATTTCTGGCTTCTTAGGGTATTTGTCACAGGCCAGTTAAATCATCAGGTTAACGCCAGGCGCTTCATTGCGTCGGGCATGTTTTACGCCCAATCTGGGCCAGACGAGGCAACGAACGATGTGTATAACCGGAATTGAAAAGCTGGAATTTGGCGTCGAAAACCTGACGCACTGCGCCAAATTTATGCGTGATTTTGGCCTGACGGGCGATGCCAGCGGCCAGCGTTTTACTACCCTGAGCGGCGCGCGCGTGGAGCTAAATCCTGTCGACAGCCCTGACCTGCCACCAGCGTTTGAAGCAGGAAATACGTTGCGCCGGATGACCTGGGCAGTCGCCACCCGGGACGATCTGGAGGCGCTGCGCCCGAAGCTTGAGAAGCAGCCCGGTTTTCGTGAGGTGGGCGACGCGCTGGAGTGCCGCGATCCGAACGGCATGACCCTGCGCGTACAGGTCAGCCATCAGGTGCCGGTGGAGCTGAACGTCGAGCCGATTAACCAGTGGGGCGATGCCCGCCGTATCGACACGCCAAGCCCGGTCTACGATCGCGCCCAGCCTATTAATGTAGGCCACGTGGTGTTCTTCGTGGAGGAGCTGGCGGCGGTGGAGACGTTCTACCGTGAGGTGCTTGGGTTCCAGGTGTCTGACCGCTACATCAACCGTGCGGTGTTCCTGCGCTGTGGCGTGCGCGGCGGGCATCACAACCTGTTCCTTCTTCAGTTGCCTAACCGTAAGCGGGGTCTGAACCACGTGGCCTTTACCGTACGCGACATTCACGAGGTGATCGGCGGTGGGATAGCGATGAACAAAAACGCCTGGAGCACCTTTATTGGCCCGGGGCGTCATCCGGTCTCCTCGGCCTATTTCTGGTACGTCAACAGCCCAACCGGCGGGGCGTTTGAATACTACACCAACGATGATTACCTCACCGAAAACTGGCAGCCGCGCGAGCTGGAACATTCGCTGGTGTCGTTCACCGAGTGGGCGGTTGAGGGTGGGATTGACCACGACACTCGCCGTCAGCAGAAAAAGCCGGAGGCGGTATGACCTCGCGCATTGTCATTATTGGCGGCGGTCAGGCAGGTGGCTGGGCGGCGAAAACCCTGCGTGACGAAGGCTTCGACGGCGAGATTTGCGTCGTGGCGGAAGAGGCGTGGGATTTCTACGAACGCCCGCCGCTGTCCAAGGCTGCGTTACTGGAGCCGGACGCGCCGCTACCGCGTCTCTTTCCTGAAGCGGCGCAACAGGCATTGAACCTGACATGGTGCCGGCCGGTGCGCGCGGAATCTCTCGATCGTCACGCGAAAACGGTGCGCTTAAGCAACGGTGAATGCCTTAGTTACAACATTCTTTTAATCGCTACCGGTGGTCGGGCGCGTCTGCCGGGCGACGCGTGGGCGGCCCACCCGCAGGTCTATACCCTGCGCCACTGGCAGGACGCACAGCGGCTGAAGGCGCGCCTGGCAGAGAGTCAAAACCTGGCGATTATCGGCGGAGGCTGGATTGGCCTGGAGATTGCGGCCTCCGCGCGTAAATGTGGCGTCGCCGTGACGCTGTTTGAGCAGCAGCCCGCGCTGTGCATGCGTTCGGTGAGCGCCGAGGTATCGCAGCAGCTGGAAACACTTCACCGCGAACAGGGCGTGGATATCCGCACCGGCTGCGGAGCGCTGGAGCTGGAAGATAACAATGGTCTGCCGGTCATTCACTGTGACGGCAAGCGTGAAACCTTTGATGCCGTGGTCGTCGGGATCGGTGTTGATCTCAATCTGGAGCTGGCGCGCGATGCGGGTCTGCAGACTGAGCGCGGGATCGTGGTGGACGCTCAGGGGCGAACGTCGGATCCGTTTATTTTTGCTGCCGGTGATGTGGCCCAGCACCATCACTATGGGCTGTGCATTCAGTCGTGGGCCTTTGCCCAGAATCAGGCGGTTGCCACGGCAAAGGCCATGCTCATTCCCGATGCCCCCGGCTATGACGACGCGCCGTGGTTGTGGTCGGATCAATACCAGCACAACATTCAGATCCTCGGTATTCCGCAGGCCGGCTGCACAACCCTTGCCCGGGATAATGCGCTGTTTTTCTCACTGGATGAAAACGGACGGCTGATCCAGCTGGTGGCGTTCAACGATGCGCGTACCGTCAAGCTGGCGAAGCGCTGGATGGCTGCCGGAAGGGATCTGTCCGATGTGCCGCTGGCTGACCCGACTTTTTCACTGATGTCATTGCGATAGCTAACCCGCACCCGTAGGGGGAGACATGACCACATTTGAGACTAACACCGCGCCGGTTGAGGCAAGCGGTGAGGGCACCCGCACGCCCGAAAAAGCGGTGCGCTGGGCCATCCCGCTGTCATTGCTGGCCTGCGTACTGCTGGCATTTTTCGACAAAATCAGCATTGCGGCGCTCTTTTCCGACAGCCATTTTCAGCAGGCGATGGGCATTGATTTTGACACCACGCGCCTCGGCATTCTGATGAGCGCCTTTCTGCTGAGCTACGGCTTCTCATCGGTCTTTTTAAGCGGACTGGGGGACAAGATTGCACCGCTTCGCCTGCTCACCGGCATGATGGTGGTGTGGTGCGTGCTGATGGTGGCCATGGGGTTTACCCATAACTACACGGTCATGATCGTCCTGCGCATTTTGCTGGGCGTGGCAGAAGGGCCGCTGTTTCCGCTGGCGTTTGCCATTGTGCGGCATAACTTCCCACAGCATCTGCAGGCGCGAGCCACCATGTTGTGGCTGCTGGGTACCCCGGTAGGCGCGGCGATTGGCTTCCCTCTTTCTATCTGGCTGCTGAATGCCTTCGGCTGGCAGAGCACCTTCTTTGTGATGGCGATGCTCACCGTGCCGGTGCTGGTGTTCGTGCGCATCGGTCTGCGCGGGATCCGTCTGGGTGCCAAACCGGCTGCGGATCGCGAATCACAGGATGAACGACGTGCCGCGCGGCGCGAGCTGTTTGTCAGCCCGCACTTCTGGATTATCTGCATCTTTAACATCGCGTTTCTCACCTACCTGTGGGGAATCAATGGCTGGCTGCCGGGTTACCTGATTAAAGGGAAAGGCATTCATCTTGAACACGCGGGCTGGCTGTCGTCGATGCCGTTTATTGCCATGCTGGCGGGTGAGGTGATTGGCGCATGGCTTTCTGACCGGGTCGATAAACGCGCGGTGGCCTGCTTTATCTCGATGGCTGGCGCGGGGTTAGGCCTGACGGCGGTCATGCATCTTGATACTCCGCTGGCCGTTATCGCGGCGATGAGCTTTAGCACCTTTATGTGGGGCACCGGTGCGCCGAACATTTTCGCACTGCTGGCGAAGGCTACCCATCCCCGGGTGAGCGCGACGGCGGGCGGTATTTTCAACGGGCTGGGAAACTTTGCGGGCGCGCTGTCGCCGGCGGTGATGGGCGCGTTGATCGCCTTCACCCACAGCATGGATTCCGGGCTGATTTTTCTGGCGGTGATGGCGGCGGTGGGCTGCGTCCTGTTACTGCCGCTGCTGAGACGTTACTGAGGAGAGTGTCATGACTGATTCAACCGTAACTGCAAAACCAGGCATTAAACCTGACCATCTGACCATGGAAGAGTGGGTCGAGTCGCGCATTGCGCGCTTTGAAGGGCGTAAATATGACTGGAACGCGCTGAAGTTCCAGGCCGATTTCGATCCTAAATACCGCCGTGCGCAGATGCGCTACATCGGTACCGGGGCGACGGGCGTGGCAAGCGATACCAATACCGTGCCGGCTGAGCACTTTACCTTCTCCACCATGGTGCTGCCGTCGAAGTGCGAGGGGCCATTGCATCTGCATGACGACGTGGAAGAGGTGTTCTTCATGCTTAAAGGGCAGATCACGCTGATGATCCAGGACGGCGATCACTACACCGAAACCGTGCTGCGCGAACGCGATCTGATCTCCGTTCCGCCGGGCATCTATCGCGGTCTGTTCAATCATGGTGAAGAAGAGGCGCTGATGTGCGTGATGCTCGGCACCAACAAGCCGGAAATTCCGACCTATCCGGCCGATCACCCGCTGTCGAAAGTGAAGCGGAACTAAGGGGGCGCGATGACGGGCTTTCGTGAACAGGGAAGCGGCATCCCGCTGATGCTGCTCCACGGCATCAGCTCCGGCGCTGCCTCCTGGCATAAACAGATGGCGCTGAACGGTTTTCGCGTGCTGGCGTGGGACATGCCCGGTTATGGCGAAAGCCCGATGCTGGTGGTTGAGCGCGCCAACGCGGGGGATTACGCCGACGCGCTGGCGGCCATGCTGGACCGCGCGGGCGTCTGGCAGGTCGTTCTGGTCGGGCATTCGCTTGGGGCGCTGGTGGCAAGCGCCTTTGCGGCGAAGTATCCCGAACGCGTGCTGCATCTGGTACTGGCCGATGCCGCGCAGGGTTACGGCCAGGCCGAGCCGGCGCAGCGCGAGCAGGTCTGGCGTAACCGGGAGCAGCAGATGGCGCTTGGGGGCGAGATCCTGGCGCAAACCCGGGCCGCTAAATTATTACGCCCGGGCGCGCGTGAGGACGATATTGCCACCGTTGCGGCGGGCATGCGCAAACTGCGCCCGGAAGGCTACCTCGCTGCCGCATGGATGCTGGCACATGACGATATTCACGGCTGGCTGAAGCGTTACGCCGGTGACTTTGAAGTCTGGTGCGGTGAGCAGGACGCCATTACCCAGCCTGAGCTGGTTCAGGGGCTGGCGCTACGTTACGGCATGCCGTTTACCGCGATTCCCCTGGCCGGGCACGCCAGCTATCTCGATAACGACGCGTTTTTTAATCAACAGCTTTTACGTATCAACGAAGAGGTGCGCGATGAATGCACAAATTGACGGGCGCGTAGCGGTAGTCACCGGCGGTTCTTCTGGCATTGGTTTTGAAACACTGCGCTTGCTGCTGGGCGAGGGGGCAAAAGTGGCGTTCTGTGGCCGCGACCCGGACCGGCTTGCCAGCGCGCATGCGTCGCTGCAAAACGAATTCCCTGATGGCGAGATTTTCTCTCACCGCTGCGACGTGCTGGATGCAGACCAGGTTCAGACCTTTGCCCAGGCCGTTAAGTCCCGCTTTGGCGGGACAGACTTGCTGATTAATAACGCCGGACAGGGGTATGTGGCGCACTTCAATGACACCCCGCGCGAGGCCTGGCTGCATGAAGCCGAACTGAAACTGTTTGGGGTGATTAACCCCGTACAGGCTTTTCAGCTGCAGCTGGAGCAATCGGATATTGCCTCCATTACCTGCGTGAACTCGCTGCTGGCGCTGCAGCCAGAGGAACACATGATTGCCACCTCCGCAGCACGTGCCGCGCTGCTCAATATGACGCTCACGCTCTCGAAAGAGCTGGTGAGTAAGGGCATCCGCGTGAATTCCATTTTGCTTGGCATGGTGGAATCCGGCCAGTGGCGGCGTCGCTTTGAGAACCGGGCGGATAAAAGTCAGAGTTGGCCGCAGTGGACGGCGGATATTGCCCGCAAACGCGGCATTCCGATGGCGCGTCTCGGTAAGCCGCAGGAGCCTGCGCAGGCTCTGCTGTTCCTCGCGTCGCCGCTGGCTTCGTTTACCACCGGTGCGGCGCTGGACGTTTCCGGCGGCTTCTGCCGTCATCTGTAAGGACACATCATGAAAAAAATCATGTTAATCGGCTACGGTGCCATGGCGCAGGCGGTCATTGAGCGTCTGCCCGAGCAGGTGGCCATCGGCTGGATCGTGGCGCGCGAGACGCATCATGCCGCGATTCGCCAGCAGTTTGGCGATGCGGTGGTGGCACTGACCTCGCCCGCATTATGTACGGATACTCCCGATCTGGTGCTGGAATGTGCCAGCCAGCAGGCGGTGGCGCAGTACGGGGAAGCGATTTTACGCCGTGGATGGCATCTGGCGGTGATCTCCACCGGAGCGCTGGCAGACAGCGCGCTGGAACAGCGTCTGCTTAACGCAGGCGGAAAGCTGACGTTGCTCTCCGGGGCGGTGGCGGGCATTGATGGCCTGGCGGCGGCAAAAGAGGGCGGGCTTGAGAAGGTGACCTACCAGTCGCGTAAAAGCCCGGCCAGCTGGCGCGGCAGCTATGCCGAGCAGCTTATCGATCTTAACGCCGTGTCCGAGGCGCAGATCTTCTTTGAAGGCAGCGCACGCGAAGCGGCACGACTGTTTCCGGCCAACGCCAACGTGGCGGCGACCGTGGCACTTGGCGGCGTGGGGATGGATGACACCCGCGTGCAACTGATGGTTGACCCGGCCACTCAACGCAATACCCACACGCTGCACGTCGAAGGGATGTTTGGCGAGTTCCATCTGGAGCTGAGCGGGCTACCGCTTGCCAGCAACCCCAAAACCTCCACCCTGGCGGCACTCAGCGCGGTTCGCGCCTGCCGTGAACTGACGCAGCGCTGAGGAGCGACGATGGACGATCTTAACATTTTCATTGGCGGCAACTGGCGGCGTGGCGGCGGTAACCTGATGCAGAGCCATTTCCCGGCAGACGGTGCGGTGAACGCCACGCTCCACGCGGCAAGCCTGGACGATCTGCAGGAGGCTATCGACGCCGGAGAGCGCGCGTGGCGCGATCCGGCCTGGCGTAACAGCCTGCCGCATGCGCGTGCAAAGATCCTGCATAAGGTGGCGGATCTGATCGAATCCCGCGTCGATGAACTGGCCCGCATGCAGAGTCGCGACAACGGTAAACCGCTGGCGGAAGCGCAGGGGCTGGTGATGAGCGCGGCAGGCACGGCGCGTTATTTTGCCGCCGCCTGCGAGCTGCTGGAAGGTGAATTGCCGACCCCACGCCAGCCTGATGTGCTTACCCTCAGCCGATATGAACCGCTCGGCGTGGTGGCGGCTATCACGCCCTGGAATTCCCCCATTGCCAGCGAAATGCAGAAAGTGGCGCCGGCCATTGCTGCCGGTAACGCGGTGGTTCTCAAACCAGCCGAAGCCACCCCGCTGATGGCGCTGGAGCTGGCGCGTATTTTTGAGCAGGCAGGCTTACCCGCCGGGCTGCTGAGCGTGCTGCCGGGCAAAGGCTCGGTGATTGGCGATGCGCTGGCGCGTCACCCGAAAGTGCGAAAAATCTCCTTTACCGGTGGCACCACCACGGGCCGTCATCTGGCGCACGTGGCGGCGGAAAAATTGATCCCGGCCTCGCTGGAACTGGGCGGTAAATCCCCGACCATCGTACTGGAAGATGCCGACGTTGAGCTGGCTGCGCGCGGGATCTGCTACGGCATTTTCAGCTCGGCGGGTCAGGCCTGTATTGCCGGTTCGCGGCTCTTTATCCATGAGCGCCTTTACACCCCACTGATGGCGAGGCTGCTCGAGTTAACGCGCGGCCTGCGGGTCGGGCATCCCTTTACCGACGGCACCCATGTGGGACCGCTGATTAACGACGCGCACCGCAAGAGCGTGCAGGCTTACGTTGAACTGGCAAAGCGTGAAGGGGGCCGCGTCCTGTGTGGCGGGGAGATCCCTGCCGATCCACTGCTGGCAAACGGCAGTTACTTCCAGCCCACCATCATCGAAGGCCTGAGCAACAGCGCGCGCGCCTGTCAGGAGGAGATCTTCGGCCCGGTGCTGGTGGCGATGCCCTTTAGCGATGAAGCCGCGTTGATCCGTGAGGCGAATGACTCCGTTTATGGCCTTGCCGCCGGGATCTGGACGCGGGATACCGGGCGCGCCCTGCGCCTGAGCGAGCAGCTTGAAGCGGGCACGGTGTGGATAAACACCTACAAAGTGTTTGCGATTTCGACCCCGTTCGGGGGCTTTAAAGAGAGCGGTCTGGGCCGCGAAAAGGGCATTCAGGGGCTGAAAGCCTGGATGCAGCAAAAGAGCATTTATCTGGCGACGGGTAACAGCGTCAACCACTGGTGCGACTGAGAAAGGGTGAGTAATGAGCGAAATGATAACCGTCGGCGACGCCATCGCCAGAACGCTGGAGCAGTATCAGGTTGAGGCCATCTACGGCGTCATCTCCATCCACAATTTACCCATCGCCGATGCGGTAGGGCAGCGCGGGAATATTCGCTTTGTGCCCGCACGTGGCGAAGCGGGGTCGGTCACCATGGCCGATGCCCACGGCCGTTTTTCCGGGCTCGGTGTGGCGCTGACCAGTACCGGCGCCGGGGCGGGTAACGCCGTCGGCGCGCTGGTGGAAGCCATGAATGCCTGCACGCCGCTGCTGCATATCACGGGCCAGGTGGAAAAAGCCTGGCTGGATGCCGACACCGGCTTTATCCACGAAACCCGCGACCAGCTGACCTTCCTGAAGGCCAGCTCAAAACGGGCATACCGCATCAGCAACGCAAACCAGGCGATAGCGATCCTTCACAAGGCCATTCAGGAGGCGCAAACTCCGCCGTGCGGGCCGGTCTCCGTGGAGATCCCGATTGATATTCAGGGGGCGAAAATCCCCGTGTCGCTGATCACCGCTCCGGTGAAACCGACGTCGGTTTCCGCGGTTGATACGGCAGTGGTCGACACGCTGTGGGCGCAGCTTAAACAGGCCAGACAGCCGCTGCTGTGGCTGGGTGGCGGAGCGCTCGGTAGCGCTGATGCGGTAAAAAAACTGGCGGATGCGGGAGTGACGGTTATCTCCAGCACCCACGCGCGCGGCGTGCTGCCGGACAGCCATCGCGCCAGCCTGCGGGCGTTTCATAACTCGCCGTCAGTTGAGGCGTTGATCGCCCAGTGCGACTTTACGCTGGTCGCTGGCTCACGCCTGCGCAGCAACGAAACCCGCTCGTGGACGCTTGAATTACCGCATCCCCGCGTCCAGATTGATATCGACCCCGCGGCGGCGAGCCGCAACTATCTGATGGACACAACCCTTGTGGCCGACTGCGCGGCGCTGTTAACCGCGCTGGCGGCTAAAGCGCAGGGGCGTGAATGGGGCGATGCGCAGTGGGATACGCAGGTGCAGCAGGCGCTGGCGAAAGCTGTTGCGGGGCTGCGTGAGCAGTGCGGTGCTTATGCGAAGCTCAACGACGCCATCGAGAACGCGCTGCCGCAAGATGGCCTGCTGGTTCGTGATATCACCGTTTCCGGAAGCCTGTGGGGCAGCCGTTTGTTCCGCGCCAATGGACCGCTGATGAACATTCACTCGCTGGCAGGCGCCATCGGCATGGGGCTACCGATGGCGATTGGCACGGCGATTGCCAACCCGCAACGCAAAGTGGTGGGGCTGGTGGGCGATGGTGGCGTAAGCCTGAATCTGGGCGAGATGGCAACGCTGGCGCAGGAGAAGGCCAACGTGACGCTGCTGGTGATGAACGACGGCGGTTACGGCGTCATGCGCGGCATTCAGGATAAGTATTTCGGCGGGCGTCAGTATTATAACGAGCTGCATACCCCGGACTTTACGCAGCTGGCGCATGCGATGGGGTTACAGGCGTGGAGCGTCGAACGGGCGGAGGATTTTGACGCGGTGATGACCGAAGCGCTTGCCATGCCAGGACCGTCGGTAGTGGAAGTGCGGATGGGACAGATTGGCGCGCTGAAGTTTGCCGGGCCGCCGCAGAAGACGTTGTACTAAGCGTGTTTACCCTCACTCCAGCCCTCTCCCTTAGGGAGAAGGGCGGGTGAGGGGTTTAATCAGAACACGTTAAACGGGTATTCCACGTACGCGCGGATCTCATCCCCGCCCACGTTATAGTCGCTGGCGTTGCTGGACACGCGCAGGACGGAGTAACGGAGTTTCAGTTTCAGATCTTTAGCCGGGCCGTCCTGCACCTGATACTGGATCTGGTTAAACCACTCATGCTCTTTACCGTTGCTGGTTTCAGAGGTCTTGATGTTGTCGCCACGCACGTAAGCTGTGGTCCAGCTCAGGCCTGGTAAGCCCAGACCGCCGAAGTCCAGCGCGTAAGAAGCCTGCCAGGAGCGCTCGTCTTCGCCGTTGAAATCAGACCAGTAGGAGTTCGCCAGCCAGATGGTATTGCCGCCGTCACCTACGCCACCCTGATCGCGATAGCTGCCATAGTGATAGCCGGTGCTGCCGCTGCTCTGCTGATACGCCACCTTGAAGGTATGAATATCCCAGATGTAGCTTGCCGCCAGGCTCCAGATGCTATTGCTGCGTCCGGTATCAAGGCTGTCTGCGTAGCGCTGATCCAGGCGTGAGTTATAGCCGTTGAAATCGAGCACCAGCTGTTGCCCGGTGCTGAACGGCTGTTTGAAGTTCATTCCCAGGTACTGCTTGTTCATCACCTCTTCCACATGAGAGGCATACAGCGCACCGCTGAACTGGTCGTTGAACTGGTAGCTCGCACCGCCGAAGGAGAGGCTCTTCAGGCCACTGTCGTGGCGGTCGTCACTTTTGCGCTGCTCATCGGTGAAGTAACCGGCGTTCACTTCCAGACCCGCGATCTCTTTTGAGGTCAGCATGGTGCCGGTAAAGCTTTCAAACAGCAGACGGGAATTGTCGGCATTCACAATCGGTAATTCCGGACGCTGGTTACCGTAGCTCAGCACGGTATTGGAAATACGCATTTTTGCTGTGGCGCCAAATTTCGCCAGATCGGATTTAGCCCGGCCATCGTCTTCCTGTTTAAAGAAGTCAATGCCGCCCGCGCCGCTCTTTCCACGACCGCCATCCAGACGCACGCCATACTGGGCAATGCCGTCCACACCAAAGCCAACCAGCCCTTCGGTATAGCCGGATTCAAACGTGGCAACGATACCCTGACCCCATTCGGCTTTGTCCTGCTGGCCCTGATGATAATCACGGCTGATATACGCATTGCGTAAAAACAGATCTAAATGGCTGTCGTCAACAAACCCTTTGCTGTCGGATTGCTGGCTTGCAACGGCGGGTAATGCGGCGAATAAACTTAACGCAATTAATGAAAATTCTTTTTTCACGGAGGGAACGTCTCTGTCTTAATATTGTAAATTGAATTACTGCGAGCTCGATAATTACCCGAATGGTAAATGATTGCAATAATTATGTGACGAGACGTTTCAGGGCAATAAGCCAGTGTTTGCGCGGCTTAGAAAGGTACTCAAGCGCTATTACCGATATGTGCGGTTAAATTAACAATTCATGCGAAATAAAAAGGAGGCAAATATGCCTCCTTTCGAATTATTTAATTCCGTCTGCGGCCATACGGTCGCGAATATGCTGTGCGCGCTCTTCTGACGCCGGGTGGTCATCAAACATAGAGCTCTGGCGACCGGCTTCCAGTTTGGCCAGTTTTTCGAAGCTGGTGGCTAAACCTGATGGATTAATGCCGCGTTTGCGCAACAGATCGTAGGAGTAGTCATCCGCTTCGGATTCCTGACGCTGCGAGAACTGAGAGTTAACCAGTTTTTCACCCACATCGCCAAGCTGCGACTGTGACAGGCTGCCGACGATACCGCCCGTAGACGCCGCCGCGGCGCGGATGGCGTTAGTGCCTAACGCAACCTGCATGCCTTTCTTCACGTGGCCAAGTGCAACGTGGCCCATTTCATGGCCGATAACCGCTTCAACTTCGTTGTCGGTCATCATATCCATCAGCCCGCTGTAAACGCGGATGCAGCCGTTCGCCATCGCGAAGGCGTTTACATCTTTGGCCATGTACACCTTATAGTTCACCGGCTGGCCGTTAATGTTATCACCCAGCGCGGAGGCTATCTTATTCAGACGCTGCGTGTAGGTACTATTGGCCGGGGCAAGCGTGGCTTTTCCGTCCATATCTTTACAGGCCTGGTCGCTCAGCGCTTTAACCTGTGCGTCGCTCAGGGAGTAGGCCTGAAAGGCTTCTGCGCCTGAGGACATCAGGCCGTTAGAATCCATATTCTGACAGCCGCTCAGCAGGAGCGTTGTACCCAGGGCCAGCACTATTGCACGCATTTTCATGATGTCGCTTCCGTACTCGTTAATCTGAATAAAATCTGAAAAGTGCACCGGCAACGAAGCCGGGGTCGGGCTAAGTATAAGGAATATCTACGGGGCCGGGCGAGCAGATTGCGCAACATGCGAGCATGATCCAGAGATTTCTTAAGCTGCAAAAGAATGCTCCATGTACATGACATGCCGCTTGGGTTACATTGTTGGCACTTTTTTCCGGCGTAGCCCAAAACGCGCTGTCGTCAAGGGCATGGCCTTTAACAGTCCGATCTGGAGTTAAAATGTCCTCACGTAAAGAGCTTGCTAATGCTATTCGTGCGCTGAGCATGGACGCAGTACAGAAAGCCAAATCCGGCCACCCGGGCGCCCCTATGGGGATGGCTGATATCGCCGAAGTCCTGTGGCGCGATTTCCTGAACCACAACCCGCAGAACCCTTCCTGGGCTGACCGCGACCGTTTCGTGCTGTCTAATGGCCACGGCTCAATGCTGATCTATAGCCTGCTGCACCTCACTGGCTACGATCTGCCAATTGAAGAGCTGAAAAACTTCCGCCAGCTGCACTCCAAAACGCCAGGTCACCCGGAAGTGGGTTACACCGCAGGTGTAGAAACCACCACCGGTCCGCTGGGTCAGGGTATTGCTAACGCGGTGGGTATGGCGATTGCCGAGAAAACCCTGGCCGCGCAGTTCAACCGTCCAGGTCATGACATTGTTGACCACTTCACCTACGCATTCATGGGCGACGGCTGCATGATGGAAGGCATTTCTCACGAAGTGTGCTCCCTGGCAGGTACCCTGAAGCTGGGCAAACTGGTTGCGTTCTATGACGACAACGGCATCTCCATCGACGGTCACGTTGAAGGCTGGTTCACTGACGACACCGCGAAGCGTTTCGAAGCTTACGGCTGGCACGTTGTGCGTGGCGTTGACGGTCACGATGCTGACTCGATTAAACGTGCAGTAGAAGAAGCGCGCGCAGTGACGGACAAGCCGTCACTGCTGATGTGCAAAACCATCATTGGTTTCGGTTCTCCAAACAAAGCGGGTACCCACGATTCCCACGGTGCGCCACTGGGCGACGCGGAAATCGCACTGACGCGCGAAGCGCTGGGCTGGAAATATCCTGCTTTCGAAATCCCATCTGAAATTTACGCGCAGTGGGATGCTAAAGAAGTGGGTCAGGCGAAAGAATCCGCATGGAACGAGAAGTTCGCTGCCTATGCGAAAGCCTTCCCACAGGAAGCGGCTGAATTTACCCGTCGTATGAAGGGTGACATGCCGTCTGACTTCGACGCCAAAGCGAACGAGTTCATTGCTAAACTGCAGGCGAACCCATCCAAAATCGCCAGCCGTAAAGCCTCTCAGAATGCGATTGAAGCGTTCGGTCCGCTGCTGCCAGAATTCCTGGGCGGCTCCGCTGACCTGGCGCCATCTAACCTGACAATCTGGTCTGGTTCTAAAGCAATCAACGAAGACACTGCCGGTAACTACATCCACTACGGTGTGCGTGAATTCGGTATGACCGCGATTGCGAACGGTATCTCCCTGCACGGTGGTTTCCTGCCGTACACATCTACCTTCCTGATGTTTGTTGAGTATGCGCGTAACGCCGTGCGTATGGCTGCGCTGATGAAACAGCGTCAGGTGATGGTCTACACCCACGACTCCATCGGTCTGGGCGAAGATGGCCCAACTCACCAGCCGGTAGAGCAGGTGGCTTCCCTGCGCGTGACGCCAAACATGAGCACATGGCGTCCATGTGACCAGGTTGAGTCCGCCGTGGCGTGGAAATACGGTGTTGAGCGTCAGGACGGCCCAACCGCACTGATCCTCTCCCGTCAGAACCTGGCACAGCAGGAACGTACTCCAGAGCAGCTGGCGAACATCGCCCGTGGTGGTTACGTGCTGAAAGATTGCGCGGGTCAGCCAGAGCTGATCTTCATCGCGACCGGTTCTGAAGTTGAGCTGGCTGTTGCCGCATGGGAAAAACTGTCTGCCGAAGGCGTTAAAGCGCGCGTGGTTTCCATGCCGTCTACCGATGCGTTCGACAAGCAGGATGCAGCCTACCGTGAATCCGTACTGCCTAAAGCCGTTACCGCGCGCGTGGCAGTAGAAGCAGGTATCGCTGACTACTGGTTCAAATATGTGGGCCTGAACGGCGCAATCGTCGGCATGACCACCTTTGGTGAATCTGCTCCGGCAGAGCTGCTGTTCGAAGAGTTCGGCTTCACCGTTGAAAACGTTGTCGCGAAAGCAAAAGAACTGCTGTAATCGTTTGTAGGGGAGGGGCGCGAGCCCCTGTCCGTGCTCTCACTGAGAAGAGGGCGCAAACACCCTAAACGGTAACCTTTGGGTTACCGTTTTGTTTTTTCACGCTATCCGCTTTATATGTCCACTATTCCTCAAACATGTAACGTTCCTGTGAATTATTCCATCCAAAATGTGACGCAAGTCATATAGCGCGCTTATTGCTCTGGACAGACATTCCTTTTATTCACTGATTCGCTTATTCTAGCTGAAGCGTTTCAGTCGATTAAATGTTCGACAATTGACCAATCAATCGCAGTTTGTGACAGCAAGGATTCCCCTTCGGGCGTAGCTGGATTACTCTTTCAGCCACCTCAAACTCAGGGATAGCTTTGCAGGAGATCTATGACCGTACGCGTAGCGATTAATGGCTTCGGTCGCATCGGGCGTAACGTGGTTCGTGCTTTATATGAATCCGGGCGTCGGGCGGAAATAACCGTGGTGGCTATCAACGAACTGGCGGATGCTGCGGGCATGGCGCATTTGTTGAAATATGACACCAGCCACGGACGCTTTGCCTGGGATGTTCGCCAGGAAAGAGATCAGCTGTTTGTCGGCGACGATGCCATCCGCGTGCTGCATGAGAGCAGTATTGCCGGGCTACCGTGGCGTGAACTGGGTGTGGATATCGTACTTGACTGTACTGGCGTATACGGTAACCGCGAGCATGGCGAAGCGCATCTGACAGCAGGTGCGAAAAAAGTCCTGTTTTCCCATCCTGGCAGCAACGACCTCGACGCGACCGTCGTATTTGGCGTGAATCAGCATGAGCTGCAAGCCGAACACCGCATTGTTTCCAACGCCTCCTGCACCACCAACTGCATTATTCCGGTCATCAAACTGTTAGACGATGCGTATGGCATTGAATCCGGCACCGTAACCACGATTCATTCAGCGATGCACGATCAGCAGGTGATTGACGCCTATCATCCGGACTTACGACGCACGCGAGCCGCGAGCCAGTCAATCATTCCGGTGGACACAAAACTGGCGGCAGGTATCACCCGTTTTTTCCCGCAGTTTAATGATCGTTTTGAAGCAATTGCCGTACGTGTACCGACGATTAACGTCACCGCAATTGACCTGAGCGTGACGGTGAAAAAACCGGTAAAAGCCTGTGAAGTCAACCTGTTGCTGCAAAAAGCGGCACAGGGGGCATTTCATGGTATAGTTGACTATACGGAATTACCGTTGGTCTCAGTAGATTTTAACCACGACCCGCACAGCGCCATTGTCGATGGCACTCAAACGCGCGTCAGTGGCGCACACCTTATCAAGACGCTGGTCTGGTGTGATAACGAATGGGGCTTTGCTAACCGAATGCTCGACACCACGTTAGCAATGGCCGCTCAAGGTTTCAGGTAAGACGCATCGTGCGTCTGCAAAACTTTAAGAATCAACGAGAGGATTCACCATGTCTGTAATTAAGATGACCGATCTGGATCTGGCTGGTAAACGCGTTTTCATCCGTGCTGATCTGAACGTACCGGTTAAAGATGGCAAAGTGACCAGCGACGCGCGTATCCGTGCATCTCTGCCAACCATCGAACTGGCTCTGAAGCAGGGCGCTAAAGTGATGGTGACCTCCCACCTGGGTCGTCCAACTGAAGGCGAGTACAATGAAGAGTTCTCTCTGCTGCCAGTTGTTAATTACCTGAAAGACAAACTGTCCAACCCGGTTCGCCTGGTAAAAGATTACCTGGACGGCGTAGACATCGCTGCCGGTGAACTGGTTGTTCTGGAAAACGTTCGCTTCAACAAAGGCGAAAAGAAAGACGACGAAGCGCTGTCCAAAAAATACGCTGCACTGTGTGACGTATTCGTGATGGACGCCTTCGGTACTGCTCACCGTGCGCAGGCTTCAACCCACGGTATCGGTAAATTCGCAGACGTTGCGTGTGCCGGTCCTCTGCTGGCTGCTGAGCTGGACGCACTGGGTAAAGCGCTGAAAGAACCTGCTCGTCCAATGGTTGCAATCGTTGGTGGTTCTAAAGTTTCTACCAAACTGACCGTACTGGATTCCCTGTCTAAAATCGCTGACCAGCTGATCGTTGGCGGTGGTATCGCGAACACCTTCGTGGCGGCACAAGGCCATAACGTCGGTAAATCCCTGTACGAAGCGGATCTGGTTGACGAAGCAAAACGTCTGCTGACCACCTGCGATATCCCGGTTCCAACGGATGTTCGCGTCGCGACTGAGTTCTCTGAAACAGCGACTGCGACCCTGAAATCTGTTAACGACATCAAAGATGATGAGCAGATTCTGGACCTGGGCGACGTTTCTGCACAGAAACTGGCTGAAATCCTGAAAAACGCAAAAACTATCCTGTGGAATGGTCCTGTTGGCGTGTTCGAATTCCCGAACTTCCGCAAAGGTACTGAAATCGTTGCTAACGCTATCGCAGACAGCGAAGCGTTCTCTATCGCAGGCGGCGGTGATACGCTGGCAGCAATCGACCTGTTCGGTATTTCTGACAAGATCTCCTACATCTCCACTGGTGGCGGCGCATTCCTCGAGTTCGTGGAAGGCAAAGTACTGCCAGCAGTAGCAATGCTCGAAGAGCGCGCTAAGAAGTAAGCCATTCAAGGGCAGGGAAACCTGCCCAATTTTCAGCGCGCTTTAAGAGCTCGCACCTTTTCTAACGGCCGAAGATACAGGACTAAGCAACATGTCTAAAATTTTTGATTTCGTAAAACCTGGCGTGATCACTGGTGATGACGTTCAGAAAGTGTTCCAGGTAGCTAAAGAAAACAACTTCGCTCTGCCAGCAGTTAACTGCGTTGGTACCGACTCCATTAACGCCGTACTGGAAGCCGCTGCAAAAGTTAAAGCACCGGTTATCGTTCAGTTCTCTAACGGTGGCGCAGCATTCATCGCTGGTAAAGGCGTGAAAACTGACGTTCCTCAGGGCGCGGCAATCCTGGGCGCAATCTCTGGTGCGCACCATGTACACCAGATGGCTGAACACTACGGTGTTCCGGTTATCCTGCACACTGACCACTGCGCGAAGAAACTGCTGCCGTGGATCGACGGTCTGCTGGACGCGGGTGAAAAACACTTCGCAGCGACCGGTAAGCCACTGTTCTCTTCTCACATGATCGACCTGTCTGAAGAGTCCCTGCACGAAAACATCGAAATCTGCTCTAAGTACCTGGCGCGCATGGCCAAAATGGACATGACCCTGGAAATCGAACTGGGTTGCACCGGTGGTGAAGAAGACGGCGTGGACAACAGCCACATGGACGCTTCTGCACTGTACACCCAGCCAGAAGACGTTGATTACGCTTACACCGAGCTGAGCAAAATCAGCCCACGCTTCACCATCGCAGCGTCCTTCGGTAACGTACACGGCGTTTACAAACCAGGTAACGTGGTTCTGACCCCAACCATCCTGCGTGATTCTCAGGAATACGTTTCTAAGAAACACAACCTGCCGCACAACAGCCTGAACTTCGTCTTCCACGGCGGTTCCGGTTCTTCTGCTCAGGAAATCAAAGACTCCGTAAGCTACGGCGTAGTGAAAATGAACATCGATACCGACACCCAGTGGGCAACATGGGACGGTATCCTGCAGTACTACAAAACGAACGAAGCTTACCTGCAGGGCCAGCTGGGCAACCCGAAAGGCGAAGACCAGCCGAACAAGAAATACTACGATCCACGTGTATGGCTGCGTGCTGCGCAGACTTCCATGGTGGCGCGTCTGGAGCAGGCTTTCAAAGAACTGAACGCGGTTGATGTTCTGTAATTTAAGCTCCTCATAGCATCAGAAGGCCCGCGAATGCGGGCCTTTTTTTATGCTTTTTCAATGGTCTGCCCGGTCCGTTTATGTGATCTGTTTGGCAAAACCGGTCCTTTTTGTTTACCCTTTACTGACCTGCCTGTCTCCATGGGGGATGGATTTTGTGTTTTTGGGATAACAAAAGGAAGACTAAATGGAACAACTCGATGTTGTAGACAGCATCAATAATGCCGGTAACTGGCTGGTGCGCAACCAGGCGCTGCTGCTGAGCTATGCCGTTAACATCGTCGCGGCGATTGCCATCATCATCGTCGGGATGATCGTGGCACGTATCGTATCAAACGCCGTAAACCGCGTGATGCTGGCGCGTCACATTGACGCCACTGTGGCTGACTTCCTCTCTGCACTGGTGCGCTACGGTATTATTGCCTTTACGCTGATTGCTGCACTGGGGCGTGTTGGCGTACAGACTGCCTCGGTGATTGCTGTTCTCGGTGCCGCCGGTCTGGCCATTGGTCTGGCGCTGCAGGGGTCGCTCTCGAACCTGGCTGCGGGTGTGTTGCTGGTAACCTTCCGTCCGTTCCGCTCTGGCGAGTACGTTGACCTGGGCGGTATTGCCGGCACCGTACTGCAGGTGCAGATTTTCTCAACCACCCTGCGAACTGTTGATGGCCGTATCGTGGTGGTACCGAACGGGAAAATCATCGCGGGCAACATCATTAACTTTTCCCGCGAGCCGGTGCGTCGTAACGAGCTGATTATCAGCGTGGCGTATGATTCTGATATCGATCAGGTGAAATCGCTGATCGCCAATATCATTGCCTCCGACGATCGTATTCTGAAAGATAAAGAGCAGACCGTTCGCCTGAACGAGTTGGGGGCATCGTCCATCAACTTTGTTGTGCGCATCTGGAGCAAAAGCAGCGATCTGCAAAACGTTTACTGGGATGTTCTGGAACGTATCAAACGTGATTTTGATGCCAACGGGATCAGCTTCCCGTATCCACAGATGGACGTGAACCTTAAACGCGAGAAAGAAGCCGAGTAATCCTCTTCCTCAGGAGGCCCGGTGAGCGGCAACGCCACCGGGCCTTTTTATTAGCAATACTAATCACCAATTAATATTATCAATTTCCTCTAATAAGATTCTCGCAGTATAGTCAGCTCCCAGGACAACTTGCTGAGAATTTATTCATGTTATCTTACTATTTTCAAGGCCTTGCATTAGGCGCGGCCATGATCCTTCCCCTTGGCCCGCAAAACGCGTTCGTGATGAACCAGGGCATTCGCCGTCAGTATCATCTCATGATTGCCCTGCTGTGCGCGGTGAGCGATTTGCTGCTGATCTGCGCCGGAATCTTTGGCGGCAGTGCGCTGCTGATGCAGTCTCCCTGGCTGCTGGCGCTGGTGACCTGGGGTGGCGTGGCGTTCCTGCTGTGTTATGGGTTCGGGGCGCTGAAAACGGCAATGAGCAGCAATCTCGAACTGGCGAGCGCCGAGGTCATGAAGCAGGGCCGCTGGAAGATTATCGTCACCATGCTGGCGGTCACCTGGCTCAACCCGCACGTTTATCTGGATACCTTTGTGGTGCTGGGCAGCCTGGGTGGGCAGCTCGACGTTGAGCCAAAACGCTGGTTTGCCCTGGGTACCGTCAGCGCCTCATTCCTGTGGTTCTTCGGTCTCGCGATTCTGGCGGCATGGCTGGCCCCGCGTCTGCGTACCGCTAAAGCCCAGCGGATCATCAACACGCTGGTGGGCGTGGTAATGTGGTTTATCGCCTTTCAGCTGGCAAAAGAGGGGATTCATCATGTTCAGGAATTGCTCAACTAAGCGTTGTCTTATGGACAACTGAGCGAGAGCCGCTAAGCTTGCTGGCATGCGCCCTGTTGTTGGGCACTCTTCGCAACATGGAGGAATGACAGTGAAGTTTAAAGTGATGGCCCTGGCGGCATTAGTGAGTTTAGGTGCGGTGTCGGTGCAGGCAAGTGAATTGCCTGATGGCCCGCACATCGTCACTTCAGGCACCGCAAGCGTGGATGCGGTACCCGATGTTGCAACGCTGGCAATTGAAGTGAACGTGGCCGCGAAAGATGCCGCTTCTGCCAAGAAGCAGGCTGACGATCGTGTTGCGCAATATCTCTCTTTCCTGGAGCAGAACGGTGTCGCTAAAAAAGACATCAGCTCTGCCAACCTGCGTACCCAGCCTGATTACGACTACCAGAACGGTAAAAGCATCCTGAAAGGCTACCGTGCCGTGCGCACCGTTGAAGTGACCGTGCGTCAGCTCGATAAACTGAACTCGCTGCTGGATGGCGCGCTGAAAGCGGGTCTGAATGAAATTCGTTCCGTCTCACTGGGCGTTGCGCAACCGGAAAAATACAAAGACCAGGCGCGTAAAGCCGCCATTGATGATGCAATCCATCAGGCGCAACAGCTGGCGTCCGGGTTCAACAGTAAGCTCGGTCCGGTATACAGCGTGCGTTACCACGTCTCAAATTATCAGCCAAGCCCGATGGTGCGGATGATGAAGGCCGACGCGGCGCCGGTGTCTGCTCAGGAAACTTATGAGCAGCCGACGATTCAGTTCGACGATCAGGTTGATGTGGTGTTCCAGCTGCAGCCGACCCAAAGTCAGCAGACTGAGCCGGCAAAAGCGCAGTAATCTGTCTTCACGATCCCCCTCTCCCGTCAGGAGAGGGGAATTGTTCCTTAATCCTGTCTCAACACCTTATGCCCATACGCCAGCAGCGCGTCGGTGACGTTGCGCATCATGCGGCTTTCTGGCGCAAAACGGTGCCAGTAGAGCATCCGGCGCTGATACAGCCCCGGCGTTAAGTCAATCAGCTCACCGCTTTTCAACTCTTTCTCTATCTGCAGGTGCGGGATCATACAGCAGGTGGTGCCCTGACGTGCGAGCTGCACAAACGCTTCAGACGAGTTCACGATATGACATGGCACGCTGCCCGGCGGCAGATCGAAGTTTTGCTGCAGGAAGGCCTGATGCATATCGTCCAGATGGTCGAACGCCACCGCAGGGGCTTTCAGCAGCGCGGCGCGGGTGACACCATTCGGGAAGTAGCGCTCGGCAAACGCTTTTGAGCCGACAAACAGGTAGTCCAGTGCGCCCAGCTGATCGACAAGACAGCTCGGCAGCGCCTGAGGCTGGATACTGACCGCCCCAACCACTTCACCGCGACGCAGGCGCTCCTGCGTACGGGTTTCATCTTCAACCTGCAGATTCAGGCGAATCGGGGAGTCTGCTAATACCGGCGCAAGGGCCGGCAACAGCCAGGTTGCCAGACTGTCGGCGTTCACCGCCAGCGAGAGCAGCAGCGGCGTTGAGCCGGTCTGTTCGTCACCCAGCCACTCATCTTCGAGCAGTTCAACCTGGCGCAGCAGGGCGAGGAGCTTTTGCCCTTGCTCCGTTGGACGCGGTGGAACAGTACGTACCAGCAGAGGCTGCCCGAACATGTTCTCCAGCTGTTTGATGCGTTGTGATACGGCGGACTGAGTGATACAAAGCTTTTGCGCTGCGCGCTCAAAACCGCGTTCACGAATAACTGCATCAAGTGCCTGTAGTGTTCTGTAGTCCGGACGTTTCATTGCTCTGGCTGACTCCTTAATTTTGCTTAATCTGCACTATGACACAATTTTCCCTTCGTGGCAGACGAAATCCACCCGACGTGTTCTATAATGCGGCCTACGTTTTCACACCACAGGCTAAACGATCATGACGCAGGATGAACTGAAAAAAGCAGTAGGATGGGCCGCTCTCCAGTATGTGCAACCGGGTACCATTGTCGGTGTTGGTACGGGCTCGACGGCGGCACACTTTATCGATGCGCTGGGCACGATGAAAGGGCAGATCGAGGGCGCAGTTTCCAGCTCCGACGCTTCCACGGAAAAGCTGAAAAGCCTTGGCATCACCGTTTTCGATCTGAATGAAGTTGACCGTCTTGGCATCTACGTTGATGGCGCGGATGAAATCAACGGCCATATGCAGATGATCAAAGGCGGCGGTGCGGCGCTGACGCGTGAAAAAATCATCGCCTCCGTGGCGGATAAATTCATCTGTATCGCCGATGCGTCAAAGCAGGTTGATATCCTGGGTAAATTCCCGCTGCCGGTAGAAGTGATCCCAATGGCGCGTAGCGCTGTGGCGCGTGAACTGGTGAGACTGGGTGGACGCCCGGAATATCGTCAGGGCGTCATCACTGATAACGGCAACGTGATCCTCGACGTTCACGGTCTGGAAATTCTCGACGCCATTGCGCTGGAAAATGCCATTAACGGTATTCCAGGCGTAGTGACTGTGGGGTTATTCGCCAACCGTGGCGCGGATGTCGCGCTGATCGGCACGGCAGATGGCGTGCAAACCATCGTAAAATGATCTGATGGGGGGAGCCCTCCCCCCGCTAAAAAATTTTGAAAAGCTAAATTCGGTGACTTGTGTCACGCTTTTTACCTCTCGTTTGCCGATCCTGCCGCATTCGCAAATTTCTACAGCATTTTCCTCTGTCATTTTGCTCTGTATGACTTTTCTTCAGAGTGCCGACGCAAACGTTCATATTGCTGCAATAGTTTTTTTTGATATGTTGGCTACAGCGGATTTTAATCCAGCACAACATCAGTTCAGACAAAAACAGGGTCGGGTAAGGTAAATGGCAAAGGTATCACTGGAGAAAGACAAGATTAAATTCCTGCTGGTTGAGGGCGTGCATCAGAAAGCGCTTGATAGCCTTCGTGCAGCAGGTTACACCAACATCGAATTTCACAAAGGCGCGCTGGACACCGAAGAGCTGAAAGCGTCCATCCGTGATGCCCATTTCATTGGCCTGCGATCCCGTACCCAACTGACTGAAGACGTGATTGCCGCGGCGGAAAAGTTGGTTGCCATCGGCTGTTTCTGCATCGGTACCAACCAGGTTGATCTGAATGCCGCCGCAAAACGCGGTGTGCCTGTCTTTAACGCCCCGTTCTCCAACACCCGTTCCGTGGCGGAGTTAGTGATTGGCGAGCTGCTGCTGTTGCTGCGTGGTATTCCGGAAGCTAACGCCAAAGCGCACCGCGGCGTGTGGAACAAACTGGCTGCGGGTTCATACGAAGCCCGTGGTAAAAAACTCGGTATCATCGGCTATGGCCACATCGGTACTCAGCTGGGGATCCTGGCTGAATCCCTGGGGATGCATGTCTATTTTTATGATATCGAAAGCAAACTGCCGCTGGGCAACGCCACTCAGGTTCAACACCTCTCTGACCTGCTGAACATGAGCGACGTGGTCAGCCTGCATGTGCCGGAAAATGCGTCGACGAAAAACATGATGGGTGCTGAGGAACTGGCGCTGATGAAGCCAGGTTCACTGCTGATCAACGCCGCGCGCGGTACGGTTGTCGATATTCCGGCGCTGTGCGATGCGCTGAAGCGTAAGCATCTGGCGGGGGCGGCAATCGACGTCTTCCCGACTGAGCCTGCTACCAACAGCGATCCGTTCACCTCTCCGCTGTGCGAATTCGACAACGTGATCCTGACGCCGCACATCGGCGGCTCGACGCAGGAAGCGCAGGAAAATATCGGTCTGGAAGTCGCGGGCAAGCTGAGCAAATACTCCGACAACGGTTCTACGCTCTCTGCCGTGAACTTCCCGGAAGTGTCTCTGCCGTTGCACGGTGGCCGTCGTCTGCTGCACATCCATGAAAACCGTCCGGGCGTGCTGACTGCGATCAACCAGATCTTTGCCGAGCAGAGCGTCAACATTGCCGCGCAGTATCTGCAAACGAACTCTCAGATGGGTTACGTGGTAATTGATATTGAAGCGGACGAAGATGTAGCGGAAAAAGCGCTGCAGAGCATGAAGGCCATTCCGGGTACCATTCGCGCCCGTCTGCTGTACTGATTCTGTTTCTGTGAGCATAAAGCCGGGTCGCTACCCGGCTTTATTTTACCAGCGCCAGGTTTTGCCCGGCGTCACTACCGCAGGCAGCGGAATATCCCACTTCTCTACCGGCAAGGCTTCCACGCCCTGACAGTCATATGCGTATCCCACAGGCTGTAAATGATACTGCTGCCAGTTTTGCAGCGTCCTGTCATAAAAACCGCCACCCATCCCTAAGCGCTGACCCTGCTCATCAAACGCCACCAGCGGCGTGATCAGCACATCCAGTTCTGATAGGGGGAGGACGTCGCGGACGTCGAGTTTTGGTTCGGTGATTTTCAGACGATTCACCACCAGTTCGCTGTGCGGATGGTAATGTAAAAACAGCAAATTTCCCCGGCTAAACGGATGCAGCACCGGCAGGTACACTCTTTTCCCGGCGCGCCACAGCTGTTCGATCAGCGGTTGAGTATCCAGCTCGCCATCAAACGAGAGGAACAGGGCGACGGTACGCGCCATCACAACAGGGGGATAGGCCATCATACGGGCAGCGCCTTGCTGGGCAAACTGTGCTTGCTGTTCGGGAGTTAACGCACGACGGCGTTGACGCATGAGCTGACGGATGTCCTGGCGTGAGGAAGAGACTTCAGGGAGTTGGGTCATGGTAGTCGGTAGAAGAAAAAGAGAGGGAATCTCCGAGATGCCGCCGCAGGCTGTAACCCTTGAACCCTTGGTTCAAGGTGAATGTGTCGTCATAGTTTTAAGGCTTCTCGGACGAACCGAGCATGCTCACCAACCATGGAGCGCCACATTCTTGTGGTATGAAATATCGGCTCAGGGGACTGGCCCGCTTGCGAACATCTCAGAGAAATTTTGTCTTCACAGTTACTCTACCATAGTCAACTGAGAAGTGTTATTCAAACTTTGGTCCCGGTCTTTCGGGATTGCGACCTTGATCAAGCAATGCTTGTTCAATGGTCTGCTGGAGCATTTTAATGCGCTGCTCCATGCTTGCCGCGTAATCGCGGGTCTTCGCTTTTTCCTGAGTCAGTTCATAACTGATGTTCAACGCGGCGATGAAAACCAGCTGCTCAGTATTTGTGACTCTAGTGCGTTCTTTGAGATCTTGCAACCGCTGATTCAAATCGTCCGCAGCCTGATTCAAGGCATCCCTTTGTTCAGGCGGACAATTCACTCGCAGTGAACGGCCAAAAATCTGGAGATCGACGGGTTGTGCAGACATGCCACCTTCCTGCTGATTGACTGCGCTGCCTTCGCTTACTGCCCCAGGGGCTGCGAAGGGGCGACACTATAGCTACCCTGATGTGAAGATACAAGCCCTTTTCTGGTATCACCAGGGTCCAAAGTGGTAGCATATCATGAATATTCCTCCCAACGATGACGAATGCGCATGTCTATACAGAACGAAATGCCTGGTTACAAGGATTTAAACCAGTTACTGAACCAGCAGGGAGTCGGTTTAACCTCTGCGGAAATGCACGGTCTGATCAGTGGCATGCTGTGCGGCGGAAACAGCGACAGCTCATGGCAGCCGCTGATCCACGACCTGACGAACGAAGGGCTGGCGTTTGGTCACGAGCTGGCGGAAGCCGTGCGTAAAATGCACTCCGCGATCAGCGATTCGCTGGAAGACGATGGCTTCCTTTTTCAGCTTTATCTGCCTGAAGGCGATGACGTCAGCGTCTTCGATCGTGCCGATGCGCTCGCAGGTTGGGTCAACCACTACCTGTTGGGGCTGGGCGTCACGCAGCCGAAACTCGATAAAGTGACCGGCGAAGCGGGTGAGGCGATCGACGATCTGCGTAACATTGCGCAGTTGGGCTACGATGAAGACGAAGACCAGGAAGAGCTGGAAATGTCTCTCGAAGAGATCATCGAATACGTTCGCGTTGCTGCTTTGCTGTGCCACGACCACTTTACGCGTTCGCAGCCGACCGCGCCGGAAGTCCGCAAGCCAACCTTACATTAAGAAAAATAACGCACAGGAGGGTGTCATGGTTATCTCAAATCAAGAGTATTCGCGCCGTCGTCAGGCGCTGCTGGCCAATATGCAGCCGGGCAGCGCCGCGCTGATTTTTGCTGCGCCAGAAGTGACGCGCAGCGCCGACAGCGAATACCCCTATCGCCAGAGCAGCGATTTCTGGTACTTCACCGGCTTCAACGAGCCGGAAGCGGTACTGGTGCTGATTAAGAGTAATGACACCCACAACCACAGCGTGATTTTTAACCGCGTTCGCGATCTCACAGCCGAAATCTGGTTTGGCCGCCGCTTAGGGCAAGAGGCTGCGCCAGAGAAGCTGGGGGTGGATCGGGCGCTGGCATTCAGTGAAATCAACCAGCAGCTCTATCAACTGCTCAATGGCCTGGATGTGCTTTACCACGCGCAGGGCGAGTATGCGTATGCCGATGAGATTGTCTTTACCGCTCTGGATAAGCTGCGCAAAGGTTCGAGGCAGAATCTGTCCGCGCCAGCCACCCTGACGGACTGGCGTCCGGTGGTGCATGAGATGCGTCTGTTCAAATCCCCGGAAGAGCTGGACGTGATGCGCCGCGCGGGTGAAATCAGTGCGCTGGCACACACCCGTGCCATGGAGAAATGCCGCCCGGGAATGTTTGAATACCAGCTGGAAGGGGAGATTCATCACGAATTTAACCGCCACGGCGCGCGTTATCCTTCATACAACACCATTGTCGGCGGCGGTGAAAACGGCTGCATTCTGCACTACACCGAAAACGAAAGTGCGCTGCGCGACGGGGATCTGGTGTTGATTGACGCCGGATGCGAATTCCAGGGGTATGCGGGCGATATTACCCGTACGTTCCCGGTGAACGGTAAATTCACCCCCGCACAGCGCGCGGTGTATGACATCGTCCTCGAATCGCTCGAGACGGCGCTCAGGCTGTACCGTCCAGGCACGTCCATTCAGGAAGTGACTGGCGAAGTGGTACGCATCATGATCACCGGTCTGGTGAAGCTCGGTATTCTGAAAGGCGACGTGGATACCCTGATTACCGAGAACGCACATCGTCCGTACTTTATGCACGGCCTGAGCCACTGGCTGGGGCTGGATGTGCATGACGTGGGGGCATACGGTGCCGATCGTTCCCGCGTGCTGGAGCCAGGCATGGTATTAACGGTTGAGCCGGGGCTGTATATCGCGCCGGATGCCGACGTGCCGGAAGCATACCGTGGGATTGGCATTCGTATCGAAGATGACATCGTCATTACCGAAACCGGCAACGAAAACCTGACCGCCAGCGTCGTGAAAAATGCTGACGATATCGAGGCGCTGATGGCAGCGGCACGCGTATGAGCGTGATTATCGTTGGCGGCGGGATGACCGGAGCCACGCTGGCACTGGCCATCTCGCATTTTACGCAGGGAAAACTGCCGGTGCATCTGGTGGAGGCCGTTGCGCCAGAGGCCTCTGATCACCCCGGTTTTGATGCCCGCGCCATTGCACTGGCGCAGGGTACCTGTCAGCAACTCTCACGCATTGGCATCTGGCAGGCGATAGCCGACTGCGCGACGGCGATTAACACCGTTCACGTCAGCGATCGCGGTCATGCCGGTTTCGTTACCCTGGATGCGCATGATTACCGTATAGATGCGCTGGGCCGGGTCGTGGAGCTGCACGACGTCGGGTTACGCCTGTTCCGCCTGCTTAAGGATGCGCCAGGCGTGACCCTGCATTGCCCGGCGCGTGTGGCCAGCTTTAGCCGCAGTGACGCGTCGGTCAACGTGGTGCTGGAAAACGGTACCGTCCTTGAAGGCCAGCTTCTGGTAGCGGCAAACGGTTCGCGCTCTTCGCTCGGCACGCAGTGCGGCGTGGAGTGGCGACAACAGCCCTACGGGCAGGTGGCCGTCATTGCTAACGTTTCGACAGCGGGCGCTCACAACGGCCGCGCTTTTGAGCGTTTCACCCAGCATGGCCCGCTGGCGATGCTGCCCATGTCCCACGATCGCAGTTCGTTGGTGTGGTGCCATCCGCAGGACAACGCGGCTGAGATACAAACCTGGTCTGACGAACGTTTTTGTACCGAGCTGCAAAAAGCCTTTGGCTGGCGGCTGGGACGTATTACCCACGCGGGAAAGCGGAGCGTATACCCGTTGTCGCTGACCACCGCCTCGCAGTCTATCTCCCATCGCATGGCGCTGGTCGGCAATGCCGCGCAGACATTGCATCCCATCGCCGGGCAGGGGTTTAACCTCGGGCTTCGCGACGTGATGAGCCTGGCAGAAACGCTTTCACAGGCGTGGAGCGAGCAAAAAGACTGTGGTGCCTGGTCGGTGCTCAGCCATTACCAGAAGCGACGCCGGGCAGATAAAGAGGCGACGATTGGTGTGACGGATGGTCTGGTGCATCTGTTTGCCAATCGCTGGGCACCCCTGGTTGCAGGCCGCAATCTTGGGCTGATGGCGATGGAATTATTCATTCCGGCACGTGACGTGCTGGCGCAGCGGACTCTTGGTTGGGTCGCGCGTTAAGGAGTTATCACCGTGCAAAATGTTGATGTCGCCATCGTTGGCGGCGGAATGGTAGGACTGGCGCTGGCCTGTGGTTTACAGGGCAGCGGCCTGCGCGTTGCGGTACTGGAGCAAAACGTGCCTCAGCCTGTCGCGCAGGACGCGCCGCCGGAACTGCGCGTCTCGGCAATCAATGCGGCCAGTGAAAAGTTGCTGACGCACCTTGGCGTCTGGTCAGATATCGTGGCGCAGCGTGCCAGTTGTTATCACGGCATGGAAGTGTGGGACAAAGACAGCTTTGGTCATATCGCGTTTGATGATGAAAGCATGGGCTACAGCCATCTGGGACACATCATCGAAAATGCCGTTATTCACCATGCGTTGTGGCAAAAAGCCCAGTCCTGCAGCGATGTCACGCTGCTGGCACCGGCGCAAATCCAGCGGGTCGCCTGGGGAGAAAACGACGCGTTTATCACCCTGCAAAGCGGTGACATGCTGACCGCGCGACTGGTTGTGGGCGCTGACGGTGCCAACTCCTGGCTGCGTAACAAGGCGGATATTCCGCTGACGTTCTGGGACTATCGCCATCATGCTCTGGTGGCAACGATTCGCACTGAAGAGCCGCACGGTGGGGTGGCGCGCCAAATCTTCCACAATGACGGCATTCTGGCATTCCTGCCGTTGAGCGATCCGCACCTGTGTTCGATTGTCTGGTCTCTGGTTCCTGATAAAGCGCAACAGATGCAGGAGGCGACTCCCGAGGCATTCAACCAGGCGCTGTGCGTCGCGTTTGATAACCGTCTTGGGCTATGCACCCTTGAGAGCGAGCGGCTGGTGTTCCCGTTAACCGGACGCTATGCGCGTCAGTTTGCGGGGCACCGTCTGGCGCTGGTGGGTGACGCGGCGCATACGATCCATCCGCTGGCCGGGCAGGGCGTGAACCTTGGCTTTATGGACGCGGCAGAGCTGGTTGAAGAGTTGCGTCGCCTGCATCGCGAAGGCAAAGATATCGGCCAGCATCTCTATCTGCGTCGCTACGAACGCAGCCGTAAGCACAGTGCAGCGGTGATGCTGGCAGGCATGCAGGGTTTCCGTGAGCTGTTTGCCGGCGCGAATCCAGCGAAAAAACTGCTGCGCGACCTCGGCCTTAAACTTGCCGATACCCTTCCGGGCGTAAAACCTCAACTCCTTCGCCAGGCGATGGGTCTTAACGACCTGCCGGACTGGCTGCGCTAATATAGACCCCCGTCACACTTTGTTTTCCCGGCCTCTGCGCCGGGGAAATTCGCTCGTTTGAAATAATCTAATTTCACCGCATTTTTCGCATTAGAAAATCTAATCTTACTATTTTTTTGTTACGGAAATTCCGCCCGTTTTTCCGCATGAAATATCACCATCTGCTAAATCCTGTTAGAGCAATGTTAATTTTATGCGGGTTTAATCGCAGTTTGCCAGTGAATAACTCTGTAAGCTTTTTCGTGTTTTTAGGTCATAAGCTAATGTGATGACCCGTTTTACCTTATGGTTAATCGCCGGTTTCGGTGGTAAGTTCAGGTAAAAGAGAACGTTTGCGTCGGGGTCCAGAAAGCGATCGCGGCGCCGGGTTTCGTGGCACTGTTCAGGTGTGCGAAACGCAAGACAGCCCTGCTTATTCAACGAGGAAAAGATGGCTCAACAGACTCCTTTGTACGAACAACACGTGTTATGCGGCGCACGCATGGTGGACTTCCATGGCTGGATGATGCCGCTGCACTACGGCTCGCAGATTGATGAGCACCACGCGGTGCGCACCGATGCCGGTATGTTCGACGTGTCACACATGACGATTGTCGACCTGCATGGCAGCCGCACCCGGGAGTTTTTACGTTATCTGCTGGCAAACGACGTCGCCAAACTGAAGACGCCAGGCAAAGCGCTCTACACCGGCATGCTAAATGCCTCCGGCGGCGTAATTGATGACCTCATCGTCTATTACTTCTCTGAAGATTTCTTCCGCCTCGTTGTAAACTCCGCCACCCGCGAAAAAGACCTCTCCTGGATTACCCAACACGCTGAGCCTTACGCCATCGACATCACCGTCCGCGATGATCTGTCGCTGATCGCCGTACAGGGGCCGAACGCGCAGTCTAAAGCCGCCTCTCTGTTCAGCGATGAGCAGCGTAAAGCCACCGACGGCATGAAGCCGTTCTTCGGCGTACAGGCAGGCGATCTGTTTATCGCGACCACCGGCTACACCGGTGAAGCGGGCTATGAAATTGCCATGCCGAATGAGAAAGCCGCCGATTTCTGGCGTGCGCTGGTGGAAGCCGGCGTTAAGCCGGCAGGTCTGGGCGCGCGCGATACGCTGCGTCTGGAAGCCGGTATGAACCTCTACGGGCAAGAGATGGATGAAGGCGTGTCACCGCTGGCGGCCAACATGGGCTGGACCATCGCCTGGGAACCGGCTGACCGTGAGTTTATTGGCCGTGAAGCGCTGGAAATGCAGCGTGAAAAGGGCACTGAACAGCTGGTTGGCCTGGTGATGACCGAGAAAGGCGTGCTGCGCGGCGAGCTGCCGGTGCGTTTTACAGATGCTGACGGCAACCCGCGTGAAGGCGTGATCACCAGCGGTACCTTCTCCCCGACGCTGGGCTACAGTATTGCACTGGCGCGTGTTCCGGCGGGCATTGGCGAAACGGCAGTGGTGCAAATCCGCAACCGTGAAATGCCGGTCAACGTGACCAAACCGATTTTTGTTCGCGCCGGTAAGCCGGTCGCCTAATCATTTTTATCAGGAGAACTTCAATGAGCAATGTGCCAGCAGAACTGAAATACAGCAAAGAACACGAGTGGCTGCGCAAAGAGGCGGACGGCACTTACACCGTAGGGATCACCGAGCATGCGCAGGAGCTGCTGGGCGACATGGTGTTTGTTGACCTGCCTGAAGTCGGCGCATCCGTGGAAGCAGGCGATGACTGCGCCGTGGCCGAGTCCGTAAAAGCGGCTTCTGATATCTACGCCCCGGTAAGCGGTGAAATTGTTGCCGTGAACGACGCCCTGAGCGACTCCCCGGAGCTGGTGAACAGCGAGCCTTATGAAGGCGGCTGGATCTTCAAAATCAAAGCCAGCGACGAATCGCAGGTCGCCGCGCTGCTGGATGCCACCGCGTACGAAGCGCTGTTAGAAAACGAGTAAGCCTTAACCCTCTCCCCTTTGGGGGGAGGGTAGGGTGAGGGGAACAGACGACACCCTCACCCCAGCCCTTTCCCTCCGGGAGAGGGAGAAAACACATTCACTGCACGTTTCAGGAACCATCGCTCATGACACAGACTTTAAGCCAGCTTGAAAACCGTGGCGCCTTCATTGAACGTCACATTGGGCCGGATGCTCAGCAACAGCAGGAGATGCTGAAGACAGTTGGCGCGGATTCATTAAATGCACTGATCGGCCAGATTGTGCCAAAAGACATCCAGCTTGCCACGCCGCCTCAGGTGGGTGAAGCCACCACTGAATTCGCCGCTCTGGCGGAGCTGAAGGCGATTGCCGGCCTGAACAAGCGCTATAAGTCTTACATTGGCATGGGCTACACCAACGTGCAGTTACCCCCGGTTATTCTGCGTAATATGCTGGAAAATCCGGGCTGGTACACCGCCTACACCCCGTATCAGCCAGAAGTTTCTCAGGGCCGTCTGGAAGCGCTGCTGAACTTCCAGCAGGTTACGCTGGATTTGACCGGCCTGGATATCGCGTCCGCTTCACTGCTGGATGAAGCCACCGCCGCCGCCGAAGCAATGGCAATGGCGAAGCGCGTGAGCAAACTGAAAAATGCCAACCGCTTCTTCGTGGCAGCGGACGTGCATCCGCAAACGCTTGATGTGGTTCGTACCCGTGCCGAAACCTTTGGTTTTGACGTGATTGTCGACGACGCCGACAAAGTCCTCGATCATCAGGATGTGTTTGGCGTGCTGCTGCAACAGGTCGGCACCACCGGTGACGTTCACGACTACAGCGCACTGATTGCTGAGCTGAAAGCCCGCAAAGTGGTTGTCAGCGTCGCGGCTGATTTTATGGCGCTGGTCCTGCTGACGGCTCCAGGTAAACAGGGCGCGGACATTGTTTTCGGTTCTGCACAACGCTTTGGTGTCCCGATGGGCTACGGTGGCCCACATGCGGCGTTCTTTGCCGCAAAAGATGAATTCAAACGCTCCATGCCTGGCCGTATCATCGGCGTTTCAAAAGATGCCGCCGGTAACACCGCGCTGCGCATGGCAATGCAGACTCGCGAGCAGCATATTCGTCGCGAGAAAGCGAACTCCAACATCTGTACCTCGCAGGTCCTGCTGGCCAATATCGCCAGCCTGTACGCTGTCTTCCACGGTCCGGTTGGCCTGAAACGCATTGCCAGCCGTATTCACCGTCTGGCGGATATTCTGGCCTGTGGTCTGCAGCAGAAAGGCCTGAAACTGCGCCACGCCCATTACTTTGACACGCTGTGCGTTGAAGTGGCTGACAAAGCCGCGGTGCTGGCTCGTGCTGACGCGGCAGAGATCAACCTGCGTAGCGACATCCATAACGCGGTAGGCATTACCCTGGATGAAAGCACTACCCGCGAAGATATCGTTAACCTGTTTAACGTCTTGCTGGGCGATGCACACGGCCTGGATATTGATACGCTCGATAAAGATGTCGCGCTCGACAGCCGCTCTATCCAGGAAAGCATGCTGCGTGATGATGCGATCCTGACTCACCCGGTGTTCAATCGCTACCACAGCGAAACCGAGATGATGCGCTATATGCACTCTCTGGAGCGCAAAGACCTGGCGCTGAACCAGGCGATGATCCCGCTGGGCTCCTGCACCATGAAGCTGAACGCTGCGGCAGAGATGATCCCAATCACCTGGCCTGAATTTTCCGAGCTGCACCCGTTCTGCCCACCAGAGCAGGCGGAAGGTTACCATCTGATGATCAACCAGCTCTCCGACTGGCTGGTGAAGCTGACCGGTTACGATGCACTCTGCATGCAGCCAAACTCCGGGGCGCAGGGGGAATACGCGGGCCTGTTGGCAATTCGTCACTATCACGAAAGCCGCAATGAAGGGCATCGCGATATCTGCCTGATCCCAAGTTCTGCGCATGGCACCAACCCGGCGTCTGCCCAGATGGCGGGTATGGAAGTGGTGGTAGTGGCCTGCGACAAGAATGGCAACATTGACCTGGCCGATCTGCGTGCGAAAGCCGAGCAGGCGGGCGAAAAACTCTCCTGCATCATGGTGACCTATCCGTCCACCCACGGTGTGTACGAAGAGACCATCCGTGAAGTGTGTGAAGTGGTCCATCAGTTCGGCGGTCAGGTTTATCTCGACGGTGCGAACATGAACGCACAGGTTGGCATTACCTCTCCGGGCTTTATCGGCGCGGATGTGTCGCACCTGAACCTGCATAAAACTTTCTGTATTCCACACGGCGGTGGTGGTCCGGGTATGGGCCCAATCGGTGTGAAAGCACACCTGGCGCCGTTTGTCCCAGGCCACAGCGTAGTGCAGATTGAAGGCATGTTGACCCGTCAGGGCGCGGTCTCTGCGGCACCGTTCGGTAGCGCCTCAATCCTGCCCATCAGTTGGATGTATATCCGCATGATGGGCGCGGAAGGGCTGAAGCAGGCAAGCCAGGTGGCTATCCTCAATGCTAACTACATCGCAACGCGTCTGAAAGAAGCGTATCCGGTACTCTACACGGGCCGTGATGGTCGTGTGGCGCACGAGTGCATCCTCGATATCCGTCCTTTGAAAGAAGAGACAGGTATCAGCGAGCTGGATATTGCTAAACGTCTGATCGACTACGGATTCCATGCGCCAACCATGTCGTTCCCGGTGGCGGGTACGCTGATGGTTGAACCCACCGAGTCTGAAAGCAAAGTTGAGCTGGACCGCTTTATTGACGCGATGCTGGCTATCCGCGCTGAAATCGACCGCGTGAAAGCCGGCGAGTGGACGCTGGCTGATAACCCGCTGGTTAACGCACCGCATACCCAGAATGAGCTGGTCTCCGGGTGGGAGCACGGTTATACCCGTGAGCAGGCGGTGTTCCCGGCTGGCATAGCAAACAAATACTGGCCGACCGTGAAACGTCTCGATGACGTCTACGGTGACCGTAATCTGTTCTGCTCTTGTGTGCCAATGAGCGAATACCAGTAATCGTTTCGCGGTTATAATGTGTACAGGCCGAGTAGCGTTAACGCTACCCGGCTTTTTTTATAAGGAGACATAGATGGCAATTGCACTGGTCACCGGCGCCAGCCGCGGTATTGGTAAAGCTACCGCGCTGCAGTTGGCGCGCGAAGGCTACACCGTGGCGGTGAACTATCACCACAACATTAAAGCCGCGACGGATGTGATCACGATGATTACCGACGCGGGGGGGACCGCTTTTGCCGTGCGCGCAGATATCAGTGATGAAGCTCAGGTGCTGGCAATGTTCGACAGTATCGATCGTGAAGCCGGACCGCTTACCGCACTGGTGAACAACGCCGGGATCCTGTTTGAACAATCCACGATTGAACACCTCTCCGCTGAACGGATCAACCGCGTGTTAGCCACGAACGTGACCGGTTATTTCCTCTGCTGCCGCGAAGCGGTAAAACGCATGTCGTTCAGACATGGTGGCAAAGGCGGCGCGATCGTGAACGTGTCATCCGCGGCATCGCGCCTCGGTGCTCCGGGTGAATATGTGGATTACGCCGCGTCCAAAGGTGCTGTCGATTCGTTGACGACGGGATTATCGCTGGAAGTGGCAGCGCAAGGGATCCGCGTAAACTGCGTGCGTCCCGGGCTGATTTACACCGAGATTCATGCATCTGGCGGTGAGCCGGGCCGGGTGGATAGGGTCAAATCCATGCTGCCTATGCAGCGTGGCGGTCAGCCGGAAGAGGTGGCGCAGGCGATTGTCTGGCTGCTGAGCGAGAAAGCCTCGTATGTGACGGGAAGTTTTATTGAACTGGCGGGTGGGAAATAAACATCTCCTCTCCCCATCGGGGAGAGGAGAAAAGCGTTAAAGCGTCTCGCCGTTGCTGGCAATCACGTCTTTGTACCAGTTAAAGCTCTTTTTCCGCGAGCGTGACATATCGCCGGTACCGTCGTCGTGCTTGTTCACATAAATAAAGCCGTAGCGCTTGCTGTACTGGCCGGTAGTGAACGACACGCAGTCGATGCAGCCCCACGGGGTATAACCCATCAGATCCACGCCATCATACGTGACGGCTTTCATCATCTCTTCCACGTGCGCACGCAGGTAGTCGATGCGGTAGTCATCGTTGATGCTGCCGTCTTCTTCTACTTTGTCGTAGGCGCCATAGCCGTTTTCCACGATAAACAGCGGTTTCTGATAACGCTCGTACAGTTCGCACAGGGAATAGCGCAGACCCACCGGGTCAATCTGCCAGCCCCAGTCAGAGGCTTTCACATGCGGGTTCGGTACGCTGCCTTCAAAGCCTGAGATAGCATCGCCAGTACCGCCTTCCGCTTTCACTGCGTTGGTCATGTAATAGCTGAAGCCCAGATAGTCACAGGTGCCTTCACGCAGGATCTGCTCGTCACCCGCTTCCATATGGATGGTGAAGCCACGGCGTTCCCATTCATTAAGCACATAGGATGGGTAGTAACCGCGCAGCTGGACATCGGTAAAGACATAGCGTTCACGCATGGATTCCTGTGCAAACATCACGTCCTCTGGTTTACAGGAGAACGGGTAGAGCGCCACCATTGCCAGCATACAGCCGACTTTCATTTCCGGGTTAATGCGACGCGCCGCTTTCACCGCCAGCGCGCTGGCAACGAACTGGTGGTGCAGCACCTGGTACATGGTCTCTTCCGGATTGTCATGCTCGGTATAAACCACGCCTGAGCAGCAGTAGCCAAACAGCGGCGCACGCCAGTTACGCTGGTTGTTGATCTCGTTAAAGGTCATCCAGTATTTGACCTTATTTTTGTAACGCTCAAACACCACCTCCGCGAAGCGCACAAAGAAATCCACCACTTTACGGTTGGTCCAGCCGCCGTACTCCTGCACCAGGTGGAGCGGCATTTCGAAGTGGGAGAGGGTGATGACCGGTTCAATATTGTATTTCAGCAGCTCATCGAACATGTCGTCGTAGAACTTCAGGCCTTCTTCATTCGGCTGTGTTTCATCCCCTTTCGGGAAGATACGCGTCCAGGCGATAGAGGTGCGGAAACATTTGAAGCCCATCTCAGCAAACAGCTTGATGTCTTCTTTGTAATGGCCATGGAAGTCGATAGCTTCGTGGTTCGGATAGTACTTCCCCGGCACGACTTCCTGCGTGATTTCGCGCGGCACGCCGTGCGCACCGCCCGTTAAGACATCGCAGATGCTCGGCCCTTTACCGCCTTTGTTCCAGCCGCCTTCAACCTGGTGAGCGGCCACTGCGCCGCCCCATAAAAAGTCTTTTGGTAGGGTAAGTTTTTTCATCGCTGCTATTCTCAGTAAATGACATATTGCGTTCGAGTCTAGCAAAGCGGAATTAAATGTCACGATATAACAATTCGCTGAAAATGTAATTTGTCACATCGAAAAAACAAGGTGTTTTATTCTGTCAGTTTCTTCGCCAGTTTCCGGCCAAGCGATTCGAGAATATAGATGACGGGTATTTGTGTGGTGATATCGTACACGCCGCCTATCCGCGTCTGAGGGACATGCCAGGAGAGGTTAAAGTCCGCGAGCTTTGCCAGGCGCGAGTGCTCGTGGCTGGTAATGGAGAGCACTTTGCAGCGATGCAGGCTAAACTGGCTGGCAAAGCGCAGGATCTCTTCGGTTTCACCGGATACCGACAGCACAATCGCCAGCGCGTTTTTAGCCATATCATTGGTGACCGGGAAATAAGGATCGTCGATGTGGTTGCTGAATTTACCGATATTCGAAAAGAAGCGTGCGCCATATTTTGCCAGCGAGCCAGACGTGCCCGCACCAACAAATATAATACGTTCGGAGGATAAAATAATATCGACCGCCTCATCTAATAAAGCATCGAACTCTTCGTTATTAACGCCTTTAAAGAAGCTGATAATTTCACTGGCACCAAAATTTGCCTGCTGAGGTTCGTTCTGCTCTAAATAGAGCTTAAAGCGCACGCGGAATTCAGAGTAGCCTTCGCAGTTGAGTTTGCGGCAAAAGCGCAGGATAGTGGTCGTTGAGACGCCGGCCGCATCCGCCAGCTCGCGGATGGTCATGTACATGACTTTGTCACGATTTTTAATGACATAGTTGTAGACCATCATTTCCAGATTATTGAGACTGGCAATGGCGGCGTGGGTGAACATACTCACAATGGCGAAACTCTCATTCAGACATCATTTATCCATCATAACATGCAGCAAGTCGGCAGGATCCAATTTTATGCCCTTGATTCTTAATGATTAAATTTTAATGTGAACAAATGTTAGGTGAATAATTTGTTTATGTGCATGATTTATAGATAAAAATTATGCTTGTGAAATTATTTTAGCTAACAGGTGTTCACTGGAATCATTCTCAGTTAGCATATACAGGTGATGAATATTCATCGTTAGTTTTCCCGGAGTTTTGTATGGTGAGCAGACCATTAATTGCACAGGGATATTCGCTGGCTGAGGAAATAGCCAACAGTATTAGCCACGGTATTGGCCTGGTTTTTGGGATTGTCGGTTTAGTGTTATTGCTGGTGCAGGCGGTGGATACGAATGCCAGCGCAATGGCCATTACCAGCTACAGTCTGTATGGCGGGAGTATGATCCTGCTGTTCCTGGCGTCGACGCTGTACCACGCTATCCCGCATCAACGGGCCAAGATCTGGCTCAAGAAATTCGACCACTGCGCTATCTATCTTCTTATTGCAGGTACCTACACGCCTTTCCTGCTGGTGGGTCTTAACTCGCCGCTGTCGCGTGGCCTGATGATTGTTATCTGGAGCCTGGCGCTGCTGGGGATCCTGTTTAAGCTGACCATTGCGCACCGGTTTAAGGTGCTGTCGCTGGTGACCTATCTCACGATGGGCTGGCTTTCGCTGATTGTGGTTTATCAACTGGCGATCAAGCTGGCGGTAGGGGGCGTGACGCTTCTGGCCGTTGGGGGCATCGTCTACTCGCTGGGCGTCATTTTCTATGTCTGCAAGCGTATCCCGTACAATCATGCTATCTGGCATGGGTTTGTGCTGGGCGGTAGCGTGTGCCACTTTTTAGCGATTTATCTCTATGTGGGGCAGGTTTAATTTCAGAACGTTGATCTTTTTGCCTCCGCCCTCTCTTCGTGAGAGTAAGCAAAAAAAAACGGTAACCGTCAGGTTACCGTTTTTTTATCTCGTCGCCGGCCAATGACGCCTTACTCTTCCAGCGAATACGGCAGAGGCTCAATGCTCAGCGTATTGGCATCGTCACGCACGCGGAACACGCTGTCGGCTTCCATATCGTTGTTCATGACGGCCTGAACCAGAAGGCGGCCATCATCCAGTTGAACTGCGGCTAACACCGTGCCGGTACGGCGCCAGTTCTCGCCCATCTTCAGTTCTAAATCTTCACCAGCGTCAGGCACGCGGCTGGCGTGGCCCGCCAGGGTCCACAGTGCGCGTTTGTTGGCTCCGCGGAATTTGGCGCGTGCCACCATCTCCTGGCCGGTATAGCACCCTTTCTTAAAGCTAATGCCACCCAGCGCCTGCAGGTTGGTGGCCTGAGGAATGAACTGCCCGCTGTTTGCGGCGTCAATCACCGGCAGACCGGCTTCAATGTTCAGCGCCAGCCACTGTTGGCTGTTATTAAACTGGGCTTCACCACGCAGCGCCTCGGTGACGCGTTCGGCGGTCGCGGTATCCGTGACTAACAGAAAGCGTTCCGCCGGGTGTTCAAACCACAGGATAGACGTTGCGCCTTCGCTGACGACCTGTTTCTGGGCATCCGGGAGTTCACTGAACAGATTTTTCAGCGCCGCACGGGCCTGGAAGCCTGCCACGCCCAGCAGAACGTGTTCATCATCCGCGGCGATAGTGACTTTTGAGAAGACCGCGTATTTTTTCAGCTCGGTGAGCTGCGCGTCCCGCAGGCTGCGGCGCTCAATAAAGGCAAAACCCTCCTGGCGACGGAACAGGCGCAGGTTGCTCCACATCTTCCCTTTTGGATCGCAGTGTGCGACCAGCAGATGCTGGTGTTCGTCCATCTGGCTGACGTCGGCGGTTACCTGGCCCTGCAGGTATTTTTCGCTGTCTGCACCGGTGAGTGTCGCCAGCGCCCAGTCATCAAGAGTAATAAGCGTCAGCGGCAGACGCGCAGAGGCGGCGGGCTGGCGAGGAGAAAATGGTGTAAAGGCCATAACGATATCCTGAATTGCTTAACGCTTTGATAATGCCTAATGGTAAAAGAGCCTGCTGGCATTGCAAGCGCTTTCAACAGGCCATTTGTGCCATAACCCGGTTATGCGTAGCGCCACGCAAAATAGTGTAATCCGCTGTCTTTATAGGGTTTATTGTGGAAGCGCGCTCGTGGTTCGCAATATTCCAGTAAAGAAACGGTCAAAAACACGTTACACTAGCTGGTGTCCCCGCAGAGAAATCAAGAACACTGGACGGGGTGCCGACTGTGCCAAACGTAATGCAGGAAACAGAACATGGATATTAACAACAAGGCCCGTATTCACTGGGCGTGCCGTCGCGGCATGCGTGAACTTGATATTTCCATCATGCCTTTCTTCGAATATGAGTATGACAGCTTAAGCGATGATGATAAGCGTCTGTTTGTTCGCCTGCTTGAGTCTGACGATCCTGATTTATTTAACTGGCTGATGAATCACGGCAAACCCGCCGACACCGAGTTGCAACGGATGGTGCAATTAATTCAAACACGGAATCAGGAACGTGGTCCTGTGGCAATCTGACCTTCGCGTCTCGTGGCGCTCGCAGTGGATGTCGTTGTTGCTCCACGGCCTGGTCGCGGCCTTTGTGTTACTGATGCCGTGGCCGCTTAGCTATACGCCTCTGTGGCTGCTGTTGCTGTCGTTTGTGGTGTTTGACAGCGTGCGCAGCCAGCGCCGCATTCATGCCCGTCAGGGGGAGATCAAATTACTGATGGATTCCCGCCTGCGCTGGCAGGGAAAAGAGTGGGAAATTCTCGGTATGCCCTGGATGATCGCTTCCGGCATGATGCTGCGGCTACGTAGCGTGGACAGCGGGCGTCGCCAGCATCTGTGGCTGGCCGCGGACAGTATGGATAGCGCTGAGTGGCGGGACCTGCGTCGGATGTTATTACAGCAGCTGACGCAGGAGTAATTCGCGTTAGCTAAACTGTTCTGCCATTTCGCCCAGAATCTGCTCACACCAGCTTTGCAGGCGCTCATCGCTGAGATCGTACTGGTTGGTTTCATCCAGTGCCAGCCCGACAAACAGCTGCCCATCGGCAATAATCGGTTTCTTACTGGTGAACTCGTACCCTTCGGTTGGCCAGTAACCGATAAACGTGACGCCCTTCGGTGCCAGTTTGTCGTGCAGCATGCCGAGTGCGTCCAGGAACCACTCACCGTAACCCAGCTGATCTCCCATGCCGTACATGGCAATGATTTTGCCGTCGAGGTTAAGCGTATCAAGCTGGTCCCAGATGGCTTCCCAGTCTTCCTGTATTTCGCCGAAATCCCAGGTCGGGATGCCGAGGATCAGCACGTCGTACTGCTCCATCAGCGTAAGCGCGTCATCTTTCAGGTTATGCAACGTCACCAGTTCCGGGCCAATGATGTCCCGAATTTTCTCTGCCGCCATTTCGGTGTAGCAGGTGCTGGAACCATAGAACAGACCAATATTCATCGCGTGACTATCTCAATTCTTGCTTTGACTTTGCGCGTAGTGTACCAGAAACCGATCGCAATCAGGCATAATGGCCTGACTGCAGAATCAAAGGGGCTGATGTGGAAAAGGATCTCGCACTCATCGAACAGTTTCTCGATGCACTGTGGCTGGAGAAGAACCTGGCCGAGAATACGCTCAGTGCCTACCGGCGCGATCTCACCATGCTGGTGGAGTGGCTGGCGCACCGTGGGCTGTCGCTGGCGAACGCACAAAGCGACGACCTGCAGGCGCTGCTGGGCGAGCGGATGGAAGGGGGCTACAAGGCCACCAGTTCCGCACGTTTGCTCAGCGCAATGCGTCGGCTGTTCCAGCACCTCAACCGTGAGAAAATTCGCGAAGACGATCCCAGCGCGCTCCTGGCCTCCCCGAAACTCCCGCAGCGGCTGCCGAAAGATCTCAGCGAAGCACAAGTTGAGAGATTATTACAGTCACCCGCAGTTGACCTGCCGCTGGAGTTACGCGATAAAGCCATGCTTGAGCTATTGTATGCTACCGGTTTGCGTGTTTCTGAACTGGTCGGCCTGACGATGAGCGACATTAGTCTTCGTCAGGGCGTGGTTCGCGTAATCGGTAAAGGAAACAAGGAAAGGCTGGTGCCGCTGGGTGAAGAGGCGGTGTACTGGCTGGAAACGTATCTGGAGCACGGTCGTCCATGGTTGCTTAATGGCGCTTCAATCGACGTCTTGTTCCCCAGCCAGCGCGCACAACAGATGACGCGGCAAACGTTCTGGCATCGCATCAAACATTACGCCACACTGGCGGGTATCGACAGTGAAAAGCTTTCGCCACACGTTTTGCGTCATGCCTTTGCGACGCATCTGCTGAACCACGGCGCCGACCTGCGCGTGGTGCAGATGCTGCTGGGACACAGCGATCTTTCCACGACCCAAATTTATACCCATGTCGCGACGGAACGGCTGCGGCAGCTACACCAACAGCACCACCCACGAGCGTGAGTGCCGACGAATTAGGATCTTATATGAAAAAGTCTTTCGCGCTGTTCACCCTGCTGGCAGCCTCATTTACCGGTTTTGCCCATGCGGATGACGCCGCTATCAAACAGTCTCTGGCGAAGCTTGGCGTCACCAGCAGTGATATCCAGTCTGCACCGGTTGCCGGCATGAAAACGGTTCTGACGAACAGCGGCGTGCTGTACGTGACCGAGGACGGAAAACACATTATTCAGGGGCCAATGTACGACGTGAGCGGTGCACAGCCGGTCAACGTAACCAACCAGCTGCTGATGAAAAACCTGAACGCGCTCGAAAAAGAGATGATCGTTTATAAAGCGGCGCAGGAAAAACACGTCATTACCGTCTTCACCGACATCACCTGTGGCTACTGCCATAAGCTGCATGAAGAGATGAAAGATTACAACGCGCTGGGGATCACCGTGCGTTATCTGGCCTTCCCGCGCGCGGGCGTTGAGAGCAAGCCAGAGCAGGATATGAAAGCTATCTGGTGTGCGAAAGACCGCAACAAAGCCTTTGATGACGCGATGAATGGCAAAGGCGTGCAGCCTGCATCCTGCGACATTGATATCGCTAACCACTACGCGCTGGGTGTGCAGTTTGGCGTGAACGGTACGCCAGCGATTGTCCTGAGCAACGGCTATGTTGTTCCGGGTTATCAGGGACCTAAAGAGATGAAAGAGTTCCTCGACGCGCACCAGAAACAGTTTGGTGGTAAATAATTCGCGTGAAAGCCCCAATAAAACTGCGCCGCCGCGAGGCGGTTGAACATGCTGATTTGCCTGACGACCTCCCGCCGCTGCTAAAGCGGCTATACGCCAGCCGTGGCGTGCGTACCGCCGCCGACCTTGAGCGCAGCGTTAGAGGGATGTTGCCATGGCAGCAGTTAAACGGCATCGAAAAAGCCACAGAAATACTCTACAACGCGCTGTGTGAAGGTACGCGTATTGTGGTGGTGGGGGATTTTGATGCTGATGGCGCAACCAGTACCGCGCTGAGCGTGTTGAGCCTGCGCGCGCTGGGTTGCGACAACGTGACATATCTGGTGCCGAACCGGTTTGAAGATGGTTACGGCCTCAGCCCGGAAGTGGTCGATCAGGCCCATGCCCGCGGCGCACAGCTGATCCTGACCGTAGACAACGGGATCTCTTCCCATGCGGGCGTCGATCATGCGCATCAGCTGGGGATCCCGGTGCTGGTTACCGATCACCACCTGCCGGGTGAAACGCTGCCTGCCGCGGAAGCGATCATCAACCCGAACCTGCGCGACTGCGATTTCCCGTCGAAATCACTCGCAGGCGTCGGCGTGGCATTTTATCTGATGCTGGCGTTACGCACGCTGCTGCGTGATAAGGGCTGGTTCGACGCCCGCGGTATTGCCGTGCCGAACCTGGCCGAGTATCTCGACCTGGTCGCACTGGGGACCGTCGCAGACGTGGTGCCGCTCGATACCAATAACCGTATTCTGACCTGGCAGGGCTTAAGCCGCATCCGGGCGGGCAAATGCCGTCCCGGTATCAAAGCGCTGCTTGAGATTGCTAACCGCGATCCGCTCAAGTTGGCGGCAAGCGATCTGGGCTTCGCCCTGGGGCCTCGCCTGAACGCGGCCGGCAGACTGGACGACATGTCCGTTGGCGTCGCGTTGCTGCTGTGCGACAACATTGGTGAAGCGCGCGTGCTGGCTAATGAGCTGGACGCCCTGAACCAGACCCGTAAAGAGATTGAACAGGGAATGCAGGTTGAAGCGCTGACCCTGTGCGAAAAACTGGAACGCAGCGGCGATACGCTGCCGGGCGGCCTGGCGATGTATCACCCTGAGTGGCATCAGGGCGTGGTGGGCATTCTGGCTTCGCGTATTAAAGAGCGTTTCCACCGCCCGGTCATTGCGTTTGCACCGGCTGGTGATGGCACCCTCAAAGGCTCCGGGCGTTCGATTCAGGGGCTGCACATGCGCGATGCGCTGGAGCGTCTGGATACCCTCTACCCGGGTCTGATGCTCAAGTTCGGCGGCCATGCCATGGCGGCAGGTTTGTCGCTGGAAGAGGCGAAGTTCGACGAGTTCCAGCGTCTGTTCGGCGAGCTGGTCACCGACTGGATTGACCCGGCCCTGCTGCAGGGCGAAGTGGTTTCCGACGGCGAACTCACGCCGGTTGAGATGACGATGGAAGTGGCACAGATGCTCCGGGATGCAGGGCCGTGGGGGCAGATGTTCCCGGAACCCCTGTTCGATGGCCGCTTCCGTCTGCTGCAACAGCGCATTGTCGGTGAGCGTCATCTGAAAGTGATGGTCGAGCCTGTAGGCGGTGGCCCGCTGCTGGACGGTATTGCCTTTAACGTCGATACCGCTGTCTGGCCGGACAACGGCGTGCGCGAAGTTGAGCTGGCATACAAACTGGATATAAACGAGTTCCGCGGTAACCGCACCCTTCAGATCATCATCGACAATATCTGGCCAATTTAGCGGCAGTAATCTCTATAAAAAAGGGCGTGGATTCGGTACAATCCCGCTCTTATCACCGCATTTTGACAAGTCCATAAAAGAAAACAGACCATGTTTGAAATTAATCCGGTAAAAAACCGTATTCAGGACCTCACGGAGCGCTCTGACGTTCTTAGGGGGTATCTTTGACTACGATGCCAAGAAAGAGCGTCTTGAAGAAGTAAACGCCGAGCTGGAACAGCCGGACGTCTGGAACGAACCTGAACGCGCGCAGGCGCTGGGTAAAGAGCGTTCCTCTCTCGAAGCTATCGTAGATACGCTGGATCAAATGGCTCAGGGGCTGGAAGATGTTTCCGGTTTACTGGAGCTGGCCGTCGAAGCTGACGACGAAGAAACCTTTAACGAAGCCGTGGCTGAACTCGACGTGCTCGAAGAGAAGCTGGCACAGCTTGAATTCCGTCGCATGTTCTCCGGTGAATACGATAACGCTGACTGCTATCTCGATATTCAGGCAGGTTCTGGCGGTACCGAAGCCCAGGACTGGGCCAGCATGCTGATGCGCATGTATCTGCGCTGGGCGGAAGCCCGCGGCTTCAAAACCGAAATCATCGAAGAGTCTGAAGGTGAAGTGGCCGGTATTAAATCTGTCACCATCAAGATTATTGGCGATTACGCCTACGGCTGGCTGCGTACCGAGACGGGTGTTCACCGCCTGGTGCGTAAGAGCCCGTTCGACTCCGGCGGCCGTCGTCACACCTCCTTCAGCTCCGCGTTTGTCTATCCGGAAGTTGACGAAGATATCGATATCGACATCAACCCGGCGGATCTGCGTATCGACGTTTACCGCGCATCCGGCGCGGGTGGTCAGCACGTTAACCGTACGGAATCTGCGGTGCGTATCACCCACATTCCAACCGGGCTGGTGACGCAATGCCAGAACGACCGTTCCCAGCATAAGAACAAAGACCAGGCCATGAAGCAGATGAAAGCGAAGCTTTATGAGCTGGAGATGCAGAAGAAAAATGCTGAGAAACAGGCGATGGAAGATAACAAATCTGACATCGGTTGGGGCAGCCAGATCCGTTCTTACGTCCTTGATGACTCCCGCATCAAAGACCTGCGTACCGGGGTTGAAACCCGTAACACGCAGGCGGTGCTGGACGGCAGCCTGGACCAATTTATCGAAGCAAGTTTGAAAGCAGGGTTATGAGGAACCAACATGTCTGAACAACAAGCACAGGGCGCTGACGCGGTAGTCGATCTTAATAACGAACTGAAAACCCGCCGCGAGAAGCTGGCAGCACTGCGCGAGCAGGGCGTGCCGTTCCCGAACGATTTTCGTCGTGACCATACCTCAGACCAACTGCACGCTGACTTCGACGGTAAAGAGAACGAAGAGCTGGAAGCGCTGAACATCGAAGTGGCCGTTGCTGGCCGCATGATGACCCGTCGTATCATGGGTAAAGCCTCCTTCGTGACGCTGCAGGACGTTGGCGGCCGTATTCAGCTGTACGTCTCCCGTGACGACCTGCCGGAAGGCATCTACAACGAGCAGTTCAAGAAGTGGGACCTGGGCGATATCCTGGGGGCGAAAGGTAAGCTGTTCAAAACCAAGACCGGTGAGCTGTCTATCCACTGCACCGAACTGCGTCTGCTGACCAAAGCCCTGCGCCCGCTGCCGGACAAATTCCATGGCCTGCAGGATCAGGAAGCGCGCTACCGTCAGCGTTACCTGGATCTCATCTCCAACGATGAATCCCGTAAGACCTTCAAGATTCGCTCTCAGATCATGGCCGGTATCCGCCAGTTCATGGTTAACCGCGACTTTATGGAAGTGGAAACCCCAATGATGCAGGTGATCCCAGGCGGTGCGTCTGCACGTCCGTTCATCACCCATCACAACGCCCTCGATCTGGACATGTACCTGCGTATCGCGCCGGAACTGTACCTGAAGCGTCTGGTCGTCGGTGGTTTTGACCGCGTGTTCGAAATCAACCGTAACTTCCGTAATGAAGGCATCTCCGTGCGTCATAACCCAGAGTTCACCATGATGGAACTCTATATGGCGTATGCGGATTATAAAGATCTGATCGAGCTGACCGAATCTCTGTTCCGTACCCTGGCGCAGGACATTCTGGGCACCACTAAAGTGCCTTACGGTGAAGAAGTCTTCGACTTCGGCAAGCCGTTTGAAAAACTGACCATGCGCGAAGCGATCATGAAATACCGTCCAGAAACCAACATGGCCGATCTGGATAACTTCGACTCTGCGAAAGCGATCGCGGAAAGCATCGGTATCAACGTTGAGAAGAGCTGGGGTCTGGGCCGTATCGTGACCGAGATCTTCGAAGAAGTGGCCGAAGCGCACCTGATTCAGCCGACCTTCATCACCGAATACCCGGCAGAAGTTTCTCCGCTGGCACGTCGTAATGATGTGAACCCGGAAATCACTGACCGCTTTGAGTTCTTCATCGGTGGCCGCGAAATCGGCAACGGCTTTAGCGAGCTGAACGATGCAGAAGATCAGGCTCAGCGCTTCCAGGATCAGGTTAACGCGAAAGCGGCGGGCGATGACGAAGCGATGTTCTTCGACGAAGACTATGTGACTGCGCTGGAGCACGGTCTGCCACCAACCGCAGGTCTGGGGATTGGTATCGACCGTATGGTTATGCTGTTCACTAACAGCCACACCATCCGTGATGTGATCCTGTTCCCGGCGATGCGCCCGGTGAAGTAAGCCGTTAAGACAGTAAAAAAAGCCCCGAAAGGGGCTTTTTTATTGCGCCGCGAAGGCCCTGAGCGCGTCGCGGGCGACCGTCGCTTCCTGCACCATCCACGGGCTAAAGCTCCAGGGGGCAGCGTCCAGTGCGCGGAACAACGCTTCCAGTTCGACCCATTCATACTCCATCACTTCATCGTGATTAATATGCAGTTCGCTGGTGACACGTGCTGCGAATACCGGGCAAATCTCGTTCTCCACGATCCCCGAAGGATCGGCTTCACGGTAACGGAATTCAGCGGCGATGGGGGTAATATTGGCGATCTCCGCGCCAACCTCAAAGCGGCAACGGCGGATGATAGCCTGTTCCGTCTTTTCACCTGACTGAGGATGTCCGCAAACGGAGTTGGTCCAGACCCCTGGCCAGGCTTTTTTGCTTAAGGCGCGTCGGGTAACCAGACACTCACCTCTGGCGTTAAAAAGCCACGATGAGAAAGCCAGGTGCAGCGGGGTGTGGGCGGTGTGCGCGGCGTACTTTTCCTGAGTGCCAATCACCATTCCCTGGTCATTTACCAAAATAACGTGTTCTTGAATACTCATTGATGCTCCAGTGCCAACGATGCGGATGGCTCAGCACCATCAGCAGCTGCATTATACCGCATTCCTCCATGCGCCGTTTGCTCTCAAGAGCGGAAAAGGGCTGACCCATATCAGTCTGGGCTGGTATCATAGTGCGCCATTCACGCTGACCGAGGATCTGTTTTGTTTGCAGGAAGCCTGACGAGAAATCCCATTACCGCCGTTTTTTGTCTGACGCTGACGCTATTACTGGCAGGCTGTTCAGGAAGCAAGTCGTCGGATATGGGCAGCTATTCCGGTGCGGTCTATACCGTTAAGCGCGGGGATACGCTGTATCGGATTTCGCGCGCAACGGGGACCAGCGTGAAGGATCTGGCGCGTCTGAATAACATCTCTCCACCCTACACTATCGAGGTGGGGCAGAAACTGAAGGTTAACGGTGGCGCGTCTTCAACGAAGAAATCCTCTAAAGGCAAAACAGCCAAAGTGACGCCGTCTTACGCGGTGCCGCAGTCCTCATGGCCTCCGGTCGGCCAGCGTTGCTGGGTCTGGCCTGCCAGCGGCAAGGTCGTGTTGCCTTACTCCTTGTCTGAGGGAGGCAATAAAGGCATTGATATCGCTGCTGCGCGCGGCACGCCAGTCTATGCATCAGGGGCAGGGAAGGTGGTCTACGTCGGCAACCAGCTGCGCGGTTACGGTAACCTGATCATGATTAAGCATGGGGAAGATTACATCACTGCCTATGCCCACAACGATACGATGCTGGTGAACAACGGGCAGAATGTGAAGGCTGGGCAGAAGATTGCCACCATGGGCAGTACCGGCACGGACTCGGTGAAGTTACACTTCCAGATCCGCTATCGCGCTACAGCCATCGATCCGCAGCGTTATCTTCCGGCGCCAGGCAGTAAGCCAAAGTGCTAAGTGATTATATAATCGCCATTTAGTTGCAAAGAGGCTTGTATGAAGAGGCGTAAGGTCTATAATGCCTTACGCACCTCAAAGCGGGCGTAGTTCAATGGTAGAACGAGAGCTTCCCAAGCTCTATACGAGGGTTCGATTCCCTTCGCCCGCTCCAGTCTCTCCCTTTCTTAAGAAGCCCTTTAAATCCTTCTCTATCAGCAAATTAAATAGTTACCTGTTTTAGTCGCCTATGGGTTCTACCATTATGATCCGCCCCTGGTAACTGTCACGCTAAGTTACACGGTGAGATGACAGGATAACTCAGCGTTGGCGGCAGTTGCATCCTCACACTGCGATAGTAAAACGTGAAAAAAACCTATCCTGGCATTGTTATGACATCGACAGACTGATCACTCGCATTAAAGCCCGATATACAGGCTCTTCCAGCGCTTCGACAGATATACGAGCACCCTGATAAGGTGTGATCCTTCTGACAATATGATGAAGTCGCTACGCTCTGCTTGTTGCTTGTACCGCTAACGGGGCTTTATGACTGCTATTGTCCAAAATCTGTTAGTTGCGCATTTTATGCACCCTGGATACCCTGAGATTAATCCTATTAACTCAAGGGTGAGCATGGCTAGCGGGAAGAGACAGAACCAAAAGGAATCACCTGAAGAAGAGTTAGATCGCTTGCTGGATGAGCTTGAACTCACACAAGAGCAACGAGAGTTTATAGAATCTATGCGGCAAGAGGAGGGGGATAAAAGCAACGGGGAGTAGTGTTTGCACCGTCACTGCGTTTGATGAATGGCTAAAGTTCGCGTATAGACTATTTCGAATTATGATTTTACGATGTAGATAAATCATACAAGGAGGGCAGTTTATGAGCGCGCAGGCGGAGGAAGGTACATTACGCCGGATGACGTTAGGCGAGATTGCAATGGCTCGTAGGGTGTTCGGAGATTCAATAGTTTATAGCCGTGTCTGGATTCATTGCGACAGCTATTTACCCTTCGGACTACAGAAACAAAACTATGCGATGACTCCCAACGGAGAGTTATGGTACAGAAAGTCGATGTACAGAGAAGATTTTTCCGCAAACTCTGTTTTTATCGAAGATAAATACGTTTTCATCCATGAACTGGGGCATGTGTGGTAACACCAACATGGGCAATGGGTGAGAGTGAGGGGGGCTTTTAGCTGGGCTGCTGAATATACCTACAAGCTGGATAAAGAAAAGCTCACTGATTACTCTCTTGAACAGCAAGCCTCTATTTTGGCTGATTACTGGTTACTGCTGGTTTATGGTATCAGTAAGTGGTCTTACTATCAGAGACCAGGGCGCATGGGGATGTACAGGGGCGTTGATATGTTGCAGGATGTCCCCTCGCTTTATCAGAAAATCGTAACAGGGAAGGGGCGTTAAACATGAAGAATAAAATATTGCTGGGTGTTGTATTCCTCTTAACGGGATGCCCTGGGCCTGGTGATCGAATGGTAGGTCGAGAATCTACAACGGCATTAATCAAAGATAATCAAATTTGTGTGGTGTCACCACTGGAGCCGCAGGAACGGATCACTGCTATTCAAATCAATAGCGATAATAGCGACTCTCTTCACAAGATTTTCGATGACAAGCCTGTTTATGTACCGAAGGGTGAGAGTCTTCCAGTATTTGGATTTAAGTTTACATCTGGAAAACGATATAACTTCGCGTATGGCGTCCAATCTGATAAGTCAGAATCGCATTTAGTCACCGCAGAATTTTCGTATCCCAAAGGATAAGGGGGCAGAACGCCCCCAAGATCTTACTTCTTCAAGTCACCAGTATATTGATATTCCATTGTGACTATTGTTTCCATACATCCGCTTAAGGATGGTTGAGAACAAACTCAGGTATAACCGCCGTGATCTGCTCCCCATTCATTAACACATCACAATGTAATTTATATCTGTATAAACCACGTGAGGACATCCCCTTAAAAAAGTATTTTTTGACAAACACATCTTCTGTATCCTCCGCCAGACCGAACCGGGGTTTTGCATTGAAACGCTGTCTTAAGGATGCTATTTAAGACGCCATCTTTTGGAACTTATGGTAGAAGTCTGGCGGTATGGAAGTACCCGAAGTGAAGCGGGAAGCCGTGGGCGTTATGTCTGAGTGAGCACGGATTCAGCGATATTTTCATGCCCGGAAAATCATAAATGGCTTGCGGCAGGGCATAACGAGTACAGACCTCATTTATCGCTTAATGACCAGACTCCATCTTAATTTGTCGCAGGACTGACTTTTAATCAAAAAAATAGGGGGGTAAATTCTTACCGCCTGGTAATAACTCCACCCCTTCAAAAAAATCAGGACTGTTTTACCGCTTTACTCTGTGGGCAATCGTTGCCGCCCTGCATCACAACCTTTTCACTGCGCGCAGCATCGCCATACACGCATAACGTACCTTCATCGGTATGAATTTGCTCTTTCAGCGGCAGGGGCGTTTCCTGGGCGATGGCATAGCAGGAGAGCGCCGGGAAAAGGGTGAGGGCACTTATGAACAGAAAGGTTTTCATCATCTCGCTCCAGAACAGGGATAACGTTTATTGTGTTATCACACCCTTAAGCCGGCAATCGCTGCGTACCCGCTAGCTTTTTTCCATCACCGACTGGCGAGGTGTGAGTTTACCAATCACGGGGGAGAGCTCTGACGTGCGAACAGGTCGGCCATCCACCAGGCTTTTAATGCGCTCAACGCACTGAGTGAGCAACTGATCCATTGGCCACGAGATACAGGTCAGCTGTGGATAGAGCTGGGTTGCCAGAGGCGAATCTTCCAGACTCAGCAGCGATACTTCCTGCGGAACGGAAATGCCAAATTCCCGGAACAGACGCATCGCTTCAGCGGCATAGGCATCACGTTTAACCACAATGGCGGAAAACTTGCTCAGGCTATTGATGAGCGTCAGCAGCGCCTGTTCAACATCTTCATTCGCCGTTAACACCAGCTGGCGATTAAACGGCAAAGAGTAGTTTTGCAGGACGTTGCGATAGCCTTCCACCATCTTTTTACTGTTGTCATCGTGTTCGCTGTCAATCACCAGTGCGATATTGCGATGGCCCTTACCCGTCATGTAGCGACAGGCGCTTTCCGTCGCAAAGGCAAAGTCATATCCCTGAGGTTTCGCATCCACCACGGGACGATCGAAGGAGATGACATTCTCTGCACTACCGGCCGCAACCGGCCCAAAGACTACGACAGCAACGCACTGGCGCTGAAGATCATCAACGGTGACAGCCTGCTCAACAGGATCGTTTACGTACTCCACGATGAGCGTTTTATTCAACGCTTTCATGGCGCGGGAGAGCGCAGGCAGCAAACGTGCACCGCTGCTTTCATCCTTCGCAGAGAGAACCAGACCAACGTAGCTTGATGACTGACTTGCCAGGTTTTGCGCGGCAAAGCTTGGGCGATAATTAAGCTCTTCTACGGCGCGCAGCACGGCTTCACGGCTCTCTTCGCGCACGCCGCGCGTCCCCGTCAACACGCGTGAGACGGTTGCTCGTGAGACATTGGCTAATCGTGATACATCGTCAATCGTTGGCATAGCATTTTCTGCGTGGTGGGTTTTGGTTATCTTAACATAACCCACCTTAAGAATCTTAGCGCCCCCCACAGGCGGTTTCACGTCTGCGTGGCGTGCAAACCCGGTAGCCACGCCGCACCACGCACGCCACTGGCGTCGCCGTAACGGGCCGGGACGATACGGGTACGGCAGCTTTCCGAGAAGATGTAGGGCCTGATGGCGGCCGGAAGTTCGTCGTACAGCTGGCTGACATTTGATAACCCACCGCCCAACACAATAACCTGCGGATCAAGAATATTGATCACCGAGGCCAGACTGCGGGCAAAAGCGTCGATAAAGTGTCGCCAGTGGGCCCGCGCGGTCAGGTTTCCCTGGGCCGCCGCTTCAATGATGGCCTGCGCGCTCAGTTCGCTGGGATAACGGCGGGCAAAGCCGGTGCCAGAGATAAAGGTTTCGATACAGTTATGTTTCCCGCAATAGCAGGACTGCGCCGGACCATCCGTCTCGGGGGCATAGCCAGGCAACGGGTTATGTCCCCATTCGCCAGCGATGGCGTTTGGCCCCTGAAGCAGACGCTTATGTACCGCCACGCCACCGCCGCATCCGGTACCGACAATTACGCCAAAGACGGTATCTGCTTCTGCGCCTGCGCCATCAACCGCTTCAGACAGGGTGAAGCAGTCCGCGTCATTGGCTATCCACACGGGCTGATTGAGCTGCTTTGCTAAATCATGCTTCAGGTCGTGACCGTTGAGCACCAGGCAGTTGCAGTTTTTAATCAGCCCGCTTTGTGGGTCGATGGCCCCCGGCAGGCCAATACCGATACTGAATGGCACTTCACTTACCGCGCGCGCTTCGCCGATAAACGCCAGCAGATGGTGCATAAAGGCGTCATAACTCTCTTTTTGCGTCGGACGACGCTCACGCCAAAGGCATTCGCCCTGAGGCGAAAGCAGGACGGCTTCCATTTTTGTGCCGCCAATATCAAGTCCAAGATAGTGCATACGTTCCTCGAAAAGGAGAGGCCAGCGCCTCTCCTGAATGGTTATGCCTGACGAGTGCGGTACAGTTCGATCAGCTCCGTCACCAGTTCTTTCGCCAGAATCGAGGTCATCAAATGATCCTGAGCGTGCACCATCACCAGCGTCATTTTGGTTTTGCCTTCCCCTTCGTCAGCTTCGATCAGTTGGGTTTGCACCAGATGCGCTTCACGGGCGAAGTGCGCCGCCTCTTTCATTCGCGCGTCGGCTGAGGCAAAGTCACCTTTTTTTGCGAAGCCAAGCGCTTCGTAGCAGAGACTGCGTGACTGACCGGCATTGATAATAATGCCCATGACCTGTTCTTCTAATTCCATCCGTAACCTCTGTGTTTTCACTATCAGGCGGACTGTGCCGCTTCTTCAGATTGTTCAACCGCATTTTCATGCTCTTGTTCCAGCAGCTGCTTCTCGTACGCTTTGAGGAACGGGAAGTACATGGCCGCTGAGGTAACCATGCACAGCAGGCAGAGGATCACCGGGCTAAAGCTCCAGTTGGCTGCCCAGGATGCGCCGATAGGGGCAGGCGTTGTCCACGGTGTCATCGAGACCACGCGACTGACCAGGTCGAAATCAAGGGCAAAATAGGCGAGGGTGGCATTGACCATCGGAACCAGCACGAACGGCAGGAAAAAGAGCGGATTCATGATGATAGGGGCACCGAATAAAATCGGTTCGTTGATATTAAACATCCCCGGCACCACGCCCATACGCCCAATGGTACGCAGATGTACTGCTTTGCTGCGCAGCAGCAGTAACGCCAGCGGCAGCGTGGAGCCGACCCCGCCAATCAGCAGGTAGTGATCCCAGAATCCCTGAACGTAAATGTGCGGGATCGCCTGACCGGCAGCCATTGCTGCCTGGTTAACCGACAAGTTCGCCATCCAGAACGGGTTCATAATTCCGGTGACAATCAGCGCGCCGTGGATGCCCGCAAACCACAGAACCTGACACACCAGCACCGAGAGCAGAATGGCAGGCAGCGTATCGGAGGCGGCAACCAGCGGTTTCACCAGCGACATAATCGCTTCCGGAATAATCATGCCGAGCTGGGCCTCAATGAAGAGGTTGAGCGGGTGCAGAGTGACAACAATTGCCAGCACCGGGATCAGAATTTCGAACGAACGCGCAACGCCCGTAGGCACTTCTGGCGGCAGGCGGATGGTAATATTGTGACGCTTCAGGAAGGCATACAGCTCGGTAGAGTAGATAGCCACCAGAATGGCCGTGAAGATCCCTTGCCCGGAGAAATAGGCGGTAGAAATCTGCCCGTCTTTTAACGGTGCAGCCACCAGCAGAAATGCCATCAGCGACAGCATGCCGGCGGTAAGGGCATCCAGATCGTGATGTTTGGCCAGGCTCGCGGCGATCCCGACTGAAATGAAGATCGTCATGATCCCCATGCTGAAGTTGAACGGCAGCATCAGGGCTTCACGGTGATCCAACGAGAATTGCAGCCATGCCCGGGCGAAACCCCAGGACGTGTCGGGTGAGAAGGGCGGGAAAATAAACACCAGCATAAAGGAACCGACGATCATGAACGGCAGGGCGGTGATAAAGCCGTCACGAATCGAGGTCACATACTTCTGCTGCCCGACGGCGCCTGCCATCGGGGTAATTTTCTGTTCAATGACCTGGATAAGTTTCGCGTACAGAGAGCTCATGGGTTTTCCCTTCGTTATTTGTTATCTATCAGGGAGAGGGCGAAATCGAGAACGGCGCCCCCTTTTTGCATGCCGTAATCCATCATGTTGATAGGCTCAACACGGATCCCGTATTTATCAGCTTGTTTCTGAAGATCGCTTTGCATGTACTTCACCTGCGGTCCAAGCAGCACCACCTGATAGTGACCGACCTGCTCGGCGAATTCGGCCACGCCAAACGCTTTGATCTCCGCTTCCAGGCCACGCTTTTGCGCTTCGTCGACCATTTTTTTCACCAGCAGGCTGGTGGACATCCCGGCAGAACAACACAACATGATTTTTTTCATAACGTCTCCTTTGAACTTATGGCTGGAATATAGTCATCATGGAACAAAACGGAAAGCGCTTTCCGTTGGTGGATAAGGTAATTGTGACCGCGATCACCTGAGGGAATCTTTCACTTTGTCCGGATGTGCGAGATCATCGCGGCTATTCACGAACTATTAAGGTCGAGTTATGAACATTCATTTGATGAATGTTGCTGTGGATTTGATTGAGCAACGTCTCACACCAGCAGCCAATATAATCACCAGAAATCAACATATTACCGCGATGCGGGACGGCTTTTCCCTCGCCATGCCTTTTGTGATTGTGGGAAGCCTGATGGTGCCACTGCTGTTTCCACCGTTCGCCATTTCAAGTGCATCGCGCCTCGGACACGTCTATCTGCTGCTGCGTCCGATGCTGTTGCCAACCTTTGAGCTGACGCTCGGACTGGTGGCGCTGATTGTCGCGTTTGGTGCCAGCGCCAGTCTGGCCAAGCAGTATCAACTCCCGGAACGGCTGTGTGGGCTCACCGGCTGCCTCTCCTTTTTGCTGTTCATTGGCTTTCGGGATAACGGTGCAACGAATATTTTTCTGGGTGGGATGGGGCTTTTCACTGCGCTCATTTCAAGCGCTTACTCTATTGAAATAATAAGGTTTTTCTACAAAAAAGGGTGGTGCATTCGTCTGCCGGAGGAGGTACCGGTGATGACGCGAAATGGTTTCCAGCTGCTGATGCCGCTGCTGGTGATCATGCTCTCCATTAGCGTAATGAATGCCGTGATGCTGCAGACGACCGGACAAATTTTGCCACAGCTGATTGGCGAGGCGTTACGCCCGCTTATCGTGGCATCCGATACCCTTACGGCGGTGCTTATCTCCTTGTTTCTGTGTAATCTTTTATGGTTCGTCGGTATTCATGGTGCCCTGATCATTACGGGCATCATGAACCCGTTCTGGCTCACCTATCTGTTTGAAAACCAGCGGGCCTTGGCCGCCGGGGAAGCCGTGCTGCCCCATATTTATCTGCAGGGATTCTGGGATTTTTATCTGCTGATTGGCGGTATCGGCTCTACGCTGCCGCTGGTCTTTATGGCGATGCGAAGCCGATCCCGACAGTTGAAGAGCGTCGGGAAAATTGGCCTTCTGCCGTCGCTGTTCAACATTAACGAGCCGATATTGTTTGGTTTCCCCGTCATCATGAACCCGGTTTTTTTACTGCCCTTTGTGTTTGTACCGCTGATAAATGCTTGTATAGCTTGGTATTTAACCCAGCTTGGCGTGCTCGACAGAGCCGTCGCCATGCTGCCCTGGTCTATGCCTTCACCGCTGGGCGCAGCCTGGTCGGCGAACGGCAGCTGGAAAAATATGTGCATGTGCCTGTTCGCCTTTTTCAATGCATGGATGCTCTATCGCCCCTTCTTCAAGGTTCATGAACGCCAGTTGATGCAGCTGGAAAAATAATCCCCGCCTCCCTGCTTCTGCCCGTTCCTGATGGGCAGAAGATTATTTCGTGACATTCTTCACAAAAATTTTCTCTTTGATCTTAAATTTGTGATTCAATCCGGCAAACATGGAAAGCGCTTTCCGTTTGTGGATGTACATTTCCGAATTTGATCCTTACATTTCCCCTGCACGTTTAACCGTGAAAATAAAAATTCAAAGGGAACCTATGCAAACGTTAATGAAATCAATACCTCTGTCCTTGATTGCTCTTACTGTCATCAGCGGTTATGCCAGCGCCGATGAGAAATATGATTTCGCCCTCCACGGCTATTTACGCTCGGGTATTCTTGCCAATAGCGATGGCAACCGGGTCGATTCGGTGGGGCTGATGCCTGACGGGAAATGGCGTCTGGGTAACGAAGAAGATACCAAAATTGAGCTGATCCCGACGGTAACGCTGAAGTCGGATTCAGGCGCAGTCGCACGTATTCAGGCCAACCTGACGCACCAGACCAAATGTACCGCCGACTGGAACTGTACTGACGATGACGGCAAAGAGACCCAGTTCCGCGAAGGGTTTGCTGAATTAACGAATCTCGATTTTGCCCCGGACATGACCTTCTGGGCCGGTAAACGCTACAGCAGCTCCAACCTTTCCAGCCACCAGTTCGACTGGGAGTACATTCAGTACAACGGAACCGGGGGCGGGTTCGATAACCTGGATTTAGGCTTTGCGCGCTTTGATGCGGGTGTGTATGCCTTCTCGACCACCGACGAAGCCAAAGCTTATCCGGTAGATCTGGGGGATCAGGGCTATCCGGACGACTATTCGCTTAACCTGTGGTTTAAAAAGATCGGCGGCACTGGGCTCGACGTCGAACTTATCGGCCACCACATGAACCGCAATGAAAACCATCCTACCTCGGCTGAGAAGGGGTACGGCGTGACCGCGCTGTACAACTTTGACAGCTTCTACGGCCTGACTAACGGGTACTCCCGCATCGCTTTCCAGTATGGCAAAGGCCTGGCCGCCGCAGATTCGCTGGGTAAAAACGGCTGGGGCTGGGCAAACCTTGAGGATACGCAATCCTGGCGCGTCGTGCTGGACAGCATGGCCAACCTGGGTGACGTGGAGGTATCGACCTTTGCGTTTTATCAGAAAGACAAAAACTACCGCTGGTGGACCAACGACGATGACGGCTGGGGACGTTCCATGTGGGTCGCGGGTATCCGTCCGTATCATCAGATAACCAAAAACTTCGCCATGCAATATGAGGTGGGCTACGAATATCTGGATGATAAAAACTACATGGGCGTAAACGGTAAAGGGAAAGGTGGCCTGACCAAGGTGACCATTGCGCCGACCCTGACCTTTGATTCAGGTTTCTGGAGCCGTCCGCAACTGCGCTTCTTTGCCACCTACGCAAAATGGGATAAAGGCGTCTCGGATGCGATGGACAGAAATTACGACTGGAGCACTGGCACCCTGAGTCCGGGGGGATATTCACGTAGCGGCGATACCGATACGCTGAATTTTGGTGTACAGGCTGAAGTCTGGTTCTGAGGAGAAAAGAGATGGCTTTCCCGATTCGAAAACTGCTTCTCGTCTCCTTACTCTCCGCGCTGGGAAGCGCGGGGGCTCTGGCGGCCGAGCAATCCCATTTTGAACACTTTATTACTCGCGATGGCGCAGCGTTAAAAGATGGCAATCGCGTCTTTCGCTTCGCCGGGATCCACGCCCCGGAGTTGCATCGTATAGAAGATGACGCGCGCGGAACCTGTAAGGCGGATCCGCGCGGCTGGGGGCAATACTTTAGATGGCCGACTGCTGAAGAGCAGGAGAACTGGATCAAAGCGCTGGTGCAAACCGGTGCTAAAGCACAGCGCGTATATGTGCTTTCCGTGCAGCAGGAAAATGATGCTGCCTGCGGACGTGAGACACATATTCTGGCACCGGCAACGCCGGACGGCATGCCGCGGCTGAATGAAACGGCCATGAAAGTGTATGACAACATGATTGCCGAGGCGGATAAGCAGGGGCTGCGCCTGATTCTGCCGTTTATTGACCACTGGTGGTGGTGGGGGGGACGCGAACAGCTGGCCGCGTTTTATCATGAAAAGTCGGAAGATTTTTATCGAACCGACAGTAAAACCTACCGTGCTTATCAGGATGTGATCCGTCAGGTGATTACCCGTACCAACACCATTACGGGACGCCATTACTACGATGAAAAGGCGATCATGGCCTGGGAAACGGGTAATGAGCTGGAAAACACCAACGCTGATTTCCTGCAGAAAACGTCGGCCTGGATCCGCAAGTGGGCGCCCCATCAGCTTGTCGTCGATGGTACCTATAAAAAGGTGAATGATTTCGCGCTCAACGATCCGAACGTCGACATCATCAGTAACCACTATTACACCAACGCTGAGAACAACCACCCCGAGCAGGTTCGCAACGATCTGGAGGCGATTGGCGGCAAAAAGGTCTATCTGGTTGGTGAATTTGGTCTGCTCGATCAAAAAGACCTTAACACTATCATGCAGGCCATTGTGCATACCGAGGTCAATGGCGCGCAGGCGGCGGGGGGCTTTATCTGGGGCTTCCGTGGTCATCGCCATGATGGTGGTTTTTACTGGCACAAAGAGTTTACCGGGCACTACAGCTACCACCTGCCTGGCTTCCCGGTCGAGGGCAAAGCAAACCAGGAGATGGAGGTCGTCAATCTGGTGCGAACCGCCTCGGCGCAAATGGCGGGGTTGAGTCAGGCGCCGGCTCTACCGGTCCCGGAAGCGCCTAAGCTGCGCGAGAGCAACTCACCGTTTGCCATTAACTGGATGGGATCCCCCGTCGGGCGTTATTACGATGTGGAGAGAGCGACTCAGCCACACGGCCCGTGGACCCGCGTTGGTCAGGATATTTCTGACGGCAAAAATGAGTGGGATCCGGCAAAAATGGATCTCTTCCGTGATGACTATCGCAGCCTGACGCTGGGCCAGACTTACTACTACCGGGTGATCGCAAAGAACGAAAGCGGTCAGTCTGCGCCTTCAAACGTGATTCGCCTTGAGCATACGCAGAAAAACCTGCCTCCGGTCATCACTCTGCAGGATGCGCTCTCTACCACCGTGGATAAAGGCGTTCAGCTCACCGCGGCCTGGCAGGATGACAATCTGCCGGAGCCGAAGGTCAGCGTGGCATGGCATCACGAAGGCAAGGATAACGTCCACTTTTGTGACAGCACCAAAGCGGAAACCCGTGCCTGGTTCTCGGCTCCCGGTGACTATGCGTTGACCTTTACCGCTGACGATGGACTGCTGAAAAGCAGCAAGACGGTAAACGTTAGCGTGAAGGCCGCGGCGGGACCCGTGCCGGCGGACTACTGTCATTTTGGCGGCGGAACGCTGGACGTCAGCAAGGGGAAACTGAACATCACCAAAAGCGATAAAGATACGTTAGCGATTGGTGAAGACGGTTTCCTTGGTCCTTTTGCCAATGACGGAGACAGCGTGACCTGGCAGGTTAACGCCCCCTGGGACGGTAAGTTTGCCCTGCACGCGAAATTTAACGGCAAATGGGGGAGTAAGAAAAACTCGTTCATTGTGAACGGCGGAACGCCGGTGAGCATTGAATTCCCGCAAACGGATGAGAAAGGCCAGACGATGATCGTACCGGTCGCGCTCAGGGCAGGGGACAACACCATTAGCTTTGGCAAGTTCTCTGGCGACTGGGGATATATGTTCATCAAATCAATTGAAGTCACTGCAGAGTAGTTATTTGGCTGCCCTGTTCGGGGCAGCCCTTTTTTTCATTCAGGAGGCGTTATGAACCGGTATCAATTCCCGGAAGGTTTTTTTTGGGGCGCAGCGGCATCAGGTCCGCAGACGGAAGGCATAGCCAATAAGCCGCACCGTTCTGTCTGGGACAGCTGGTTTGCCGAACAACCGGAGCGTTTTTTTCAGCAGATTGGTCCGCAGCACGTTTGTGAAACCTACAGTAAATATAAAGAAGACGTAGCCCTGATGAAGCAAACGGGGTTTAACTCGTTTCGAACCTCTATTCAGTGGTCGCGTCTGATCGATGATTTCAAAACCGGACAGCCAAACCGCGACGCCGTCCGCTTCTATAACGATTACTTCGATGAAATGATTGCCAACGGCATCGAGCCCATCATCAATCTTTACCATTTTGATATGCCCGAGGCGCTGCAAAAAGCATATGGCGGATTTGAGTCATCCTACGTAACCGAGCTTTTTGCCCGCTTCGCCCGCACCGCGTTCGAGCTGTTTGGCCATAAGGTGAAATACTGGATAACCTTTAATGAGCCGATCGTGCCGGTGGAAGGCGGTTATTTATATGACTTCCATTATCCGTGTAAAAAAGATGGCAAACTGGCGGCTCAGGTCGCCTTTAATATTATGCTGGCGCACGCCAGGGCGGTGAATGTCTACCGTGAAATGGGCTTGCCGGGTGAGATTGGTGTCGTGCTCAACCTCACGCCTTCTTATACCCGCAGCGACAGCGAGGCCGATAAAAAAGCGGCCTGGTATGCCGACCTGCTGTTTAACCGCAGCTTCCTCGACCCGCTGGTTAAACATGAATTCCCCAAAGAACTGTGCGAAATCTTAACCGCAAACGGCTGCTTACCAGAGGTTTCACGGCAGGATGTGGAGACGATCCTGCAGTCGAGAATTGATTTTCTGGGGGTGAATTATTATGTGCCGAGAAGGGTGAAAGCGCGGGAAAGCGTTTACGCGCTCGATTACTTCACGCCGGAAGTCTATTTCGAAAATTACATTGATCCTCAGGGACGGTTTAACCCTTATCGCGACAATAACGAGATCCACCCGGAAGCTATCTATGACATTGCCTGCAATATTCGCGATAACTACGGCAACATCAAATGGTATCTGGCGGAAATTGGCATCGCGATGGATCTGCAGTCCGAAGGGCCGGTGCAGGCCGATGGCGTGATAGATGACACCTTCCGTATCGCTCTGATGGAGGAGCATCTGGCTCAGCTGCATCGTGGTATCGCTGACGGCGCCAACTGTTTTGGTGTTCATCAGTGGACCTTCATTGATAACTGGTCCTGGATCAACAGCTTCAAGCGGCGATATGGCTTCTGGCGTCTGGATTTAGCCACCGGGGAGCGACAAATCAAACGTAACGCATTGTGGTTTGCGCAGCTGGCGGCTGAAAATGGCTTCACCCCTGGCGAATGTGAAAAGGATACGCAATGAGTCAGCCTTTTTACCGGATGCGTAACGGCATCAAAAATTACGCCTGGGGCAGTCGCGTAGCGCTTAATCATCTTTTTGGCCTGCTCAACCCTGACGATCAACCCCAGGCCGAGGTCTGGATGGGAAGCCACCCCGCAGGCTGCTCGGAGATTGAAACCGATACAGGTTTACGCTCTTTACAGGACCTTATTTCACAGAGGCCGGCAGAGATGTTGGGCACGTGCGCGGGAGAAACTGCGGGGCAGTTGCCTTACCTGCTGAAGTTGCTGTCAGCGGAGCGCGCACTGTCGCTGCAGGTACATCCCAATAAGCGCCAGGCAGAAGACGGGTTCGCCCGTCAGGGTAACCTGCCCGGAGAGGATTACACCGATGCGAACCATAAGCCTGAGCTGGTTTTTGCCCTGACGCTTTTTATGGCCATGAACGGCTTCCGGCCGTATCAGGAGATTGCTAATCACTTTTTGCGCCTGGATGCCCCGGCCCTGACGTCCGCGCTGTCGCTGTTTCGCAACAACCTGCATGCTGAAGGGCTTAAGGCCTTTTTTACGCGTCTGATGGCGCTTGAGCCGGCGGAAAAAGAGGGCGTGCTGACGTGTCTGGAAGCGCGACTTGCATGCGGGGTGTTTGCTCCGGTAGCGCCCTTTATCGAACGGCTACTGCGAGACTACCCGGGGGACATCGGGGCTCTGGCCCCGCTGTATCTGCACTGCATTACGCTTGCGCCGGGTGAGGCGATGTTCCTGCACGCCGGTACGCTACATGCCTATGTGAACGGTACGGCGGTAGAGGTCATGGCCAGTTCAGACAACGTGCTGCGTGCGGGCTTAACCCCCAAGAACATCAACATGGCAGAATTGGTGCGCTGTACGGTGTTTGACGAAACCCCAGCCGACCGCCTCAGGATGCATCCGCAGCGGGAAGAGGGGATGCAGCAATACCCGATCCCGGTAACGGATTTTCGCTTTAGCGTCATTGAACATTGCGAGCAGCAAAGCATCCGGACAGACCGTGCGCAAATTCTGCTGGTGCTGAAGGGGAGTGCCACGCTCAGCCACGCCGAGGGTGCCACCATGACGCTGAACGCCGGTCAGTCCGCGTTCATCCCGGCGGTCACAACCTTATGGACGTTGACTCAGCGCGGGCAGTCTTGCCTGGTAAGCTGATGACGTAAGGCTTTCACTCCCGTGTGCAGGCAGTATGTCGGGTATAAAAAAGGCTGCTTATCGCAGCCTTTTTACATTTAATTTTTCGGAAAGATCCACACGTGCTTTTCAGGCAGCGAAAGGTGGCAGTGCAGCGGGTCCCGGGCCTCGTGACCATAGGCGCGAATGACAAAATCATCCCCCGGCGTGCGGAACAGGTATTCCCAGCGATCACCGAGATACATGCTGGTCAGTAACGGGAGCGCCAGCTGGTTTTCCCCCGGCCCCTCGACCACCGCCACGCGCTCGACGCGGATCACCGCGGTGGCGTCTTCACCGCTTCGTACCCCTTCACCGGCCTGGCCCCACAGCACCCAGCCTTTGCCTTCGATACGCGCTTTGCCGTCGCGCACTTCCGTTACCTTACCGTGCAGGCGATTATTGCTGCCCATAAACTCAGCGGTAAACAGCGTTTTCGGCGAGCCGTACATCTCCTGCGGTGTGCCCTGTTGCTCGATTTTACCGTTGTTAAGCAGCAGGATACGGTCGGAAATCGACATCGCCTCATTCTGGTCGTGCGTTACCATCAGCGCGGATAAGCCCAGCTTGATAATCAGCTCACGCAGGAATACGCGAGCCTCTTCGCGCAGCTTGGCGTCGAGGTTAGAGAGCGGTTCATCCAGTAAAATGACCGGCGGGTTGTAGACCAGCGCCCGGCCAATTGCCACGCGCTGCTGTTGTCCACCGGAGAGCTGGTGCGGGTGGCGTTTGCCCAGATGGCCTAGCCCGAGCTGGTCCAGCACGTCCTGTACGCGCTGCTGGATCTCTTTGGCCGGAACCTTGCGCAGCTTGAGCGGATAGGCCACGTTTTCAAAAACGGTTTTGTGCGGCCACAGCGCATACGACTGAAACACCAGGCCCAGGTTACGCTCTTCCGCCGGGATCTCACTGCGCGGCGTGCCGTCATAGACTTTGTTTTTGCCAATGATAATCGAGCCCTGAGTCGGTTTTTCCAGGCCCGCCACCGCACGCAGCAGGGTGGTTTTCCCGCTGCCGGAAGGCCCCAGCAGGGAGACCACTTCGCCGCGGTTGAGGTTCATGGAGACCCCTTTTAAAACAGGATTGTCACCGTAGGTCAGGTGCAGATCGTTAACCGCTAATTCAATCATGTATTTTGACTCCGAAACGAAGGGCAATGCCCAGACCTACCACCACCAGCAGGATGTTAATAAAAGAGAGCGCCGCCACAATATCAATGGCTCCCGCGGCCCAGAGGGATACCAGCATCGAGCCGATGGTTTCCGTGCCGGGTGAAAGCAGGTACACACCCGTTGAATATTCGCGTTCAAAAATCAGGAACATCAGCAGCCACGAACCGATAAGGCCGTAGCGGGAGAGCGGGATCGTGACATGGCGGGTGATCTGGCCACGCGTAGCCCCCGTACTGCGGGCGGCCTCTTCAAGCTCCGGCGCAACCTGCAGCAGGGTGGACGAGATGAGTCTCAGCCCGTAAGCCATCCAGACCACCGTATAGGCCAGCCAGACGCTGAATATGGTGCTGCGCAGCGAACGTAGCCAGACAATCAGGTTTTCACGCATCCAGTCGCTCCAGGCGAACCCGGAAAGCCAGCCCGATTTCAGCGAGTTATCAAGCCACATTGGCAGGAACAGGAACACCCAGAGAAAGGCCAGACCCGCGAGCAGGCCAGGCACGGCGCGCGGCACCAGGACGCTGTAATCCAGGAAACGCGTGGTATTGTCCGGTTTGCGGTGCATGGCGATACCGACAAACAGGTAGCACGCCACGGCCAGCGCGCCGCCAATGACCCCAATGGACATGGAGTTGACGATGGCGCGCAGCAGGTTCGGCTGCGCCCATATCGTGCGAAAAGTACTCAGGGAAAGCTCGTCCCACAGCGAAACGCCCACGCCCCAGTTTGAGATAAACGCGCGTAACACCACGCCGAGCAGGGGAACGCCGATCGTGACGGTGAGCCAGAAAGCGACCACCGCGCCCGCCACCCAGCGCCATTTACCCAGAGGTAAGGCCCGGGCCTGGGACGCTTTGCCTTTCATGGTCACGAAACGGTTGGCGGTGCGCATCAGGCGACGCTGCAGCATGACCAGCGGAATGGTGATACAGATAAGCACCACCGCAACCGCCGCCATCAGGTGGTAGGAAGGGGTACCAAGCTTGTTGGTCAGCTGGTACAGGTAGGTTGCCAGCACCATGTTGCCTTCCGGATCGCCGAGGACCAGCATCAGACCAAACACTTCAAGACCGAGGAAGAACAGCAGAACGATGGCGTACAAAATGGACGGTCGCACCATCGGCAGGCTGACCGAGGTCATCACCTGTAACGGCGACGCACCCGCGGTACGTGCGGCCTCTTCCACATCGGAACCGACGCTTCGCAGCGCGGACGAAATATAGAGATAGGCATGCGGAACATGCGTCAGGCCAGCAATGACCACGATGCTCGACATGTCGTAGATATTCCACGGTACGAAACCAATCAGCGCCTGCGCCCAGAGGGATAAAAAGCCCACCGGACCGGCGGCCACCACGTAGCCGAATCCCAGCACCATTGGCGACACGAAAACCGGCACGAGGATCAGCGGTTCAATCAGACGGCGGCCGGGCAGGTCGGTACGCACCATCAGAAAGGCCAGCACGCCCCCTAACGGAATGGCGATGATGACCAGCCCGAAAGCGAGAATAAAACCGCTTTTCAGCGCCTTATAGAAATCAGGGTCGGTGAAGATAAAACCAAATGATTCAAGGCTCCACTCTTTTGCCGGTGAAAAGAACGGGGCGGACAAGAAGCTCTGTATCACGATAAACGACAGCGGCGTGTAGATAACCAGGGCGGTTATCAACACGACAATACCGCGCGGCAGGCTTTGCCACTTTCTGCGAAATGTATTCATGGGGTATCCCTGGTGTTGCAGCCCAGCAAAACGAACTCAGGTAACAGGAGCGCGACGGCCCGCGTCGCGCTCAGACGCTTATTTGGCGGCAGCGGTACGCCACTGTTTGATGTACTCCAGGCGTTTTTTCGGCTGCAGATACTCCAGCAGACTTTCATCAACCGGGATAGGTTTCAGCGCATTGCCGAGCACTTTCGTCAGGCCGTCGATATCATTTTTGCCGTCGATATCGTTACGAATGGACGGGATATCCGCCTGGCTTGCCAGAATACTTTGTCCTTTTTCAGACAGGACGTAGTCCAGCCACAGTTTCGCGGCATTGCTGTTTTGCGCCTGCTGGCTGATGAACGACACGCGTGATAACACCAGGGTGTAATCTTTTGGATAGGCGATCCCCAGCGACGGATCGTTCTTCGCGCGCGCTTCCGCGTAGGAGCCGAGGATATTAAAACCGATCAGGTTTTCCCCTGATGACACCCTCTCCATCATGGTGCCGGTTGAAGACTGAACGGCTAAGCCACCTTTGGCGATATCGGCCAGGGTTTTGAAGTAGTTAGGATCGGCCTTGTGATCCTGCACCGAGAGCATAAAGCCCAGACCCGATTTTTCGATGTCGTAGGTGGTGACTTTGCTCTTGAATTTATCCGTCTGGCTGGCAATAAGCTTAGCCAGCGCCGCATGGGAATCAGGCACGTCGCCCGCCGGGATCAGCCGTTTGTTGTAGATAAACACGACGGGTTCATAGGTGGTACCGTAGGCTTTATCTTTCCAGACCGCCCATTTCGGCAGCTGGCTTTGCTCCGGTGATTTGTACTCCATGGCGTAGTCGGTAGCGAGCTTCAGCCCGGTGTCCATGGAGGAGCTCCAGACCACATCGCCGCTACCGCCACCCGAGGCCTGTTCGCTGATAAAACGGTTGTACAGCTCGGTGCTGTTCATGTCGTTATATTCAACTTTGATGCCCGGATAGGTTTTTTCGAAGCCCTCAATCAGCGGCCCGGCAGCTTTGGTGTCGGTGGTGGAGTAGATCACCACTTTGCCCTCTTTGGTCGCGGCATCGACCATTTTTTGATAGTCAGCAGGGTAGCCCTGCGGCAAAGCAGACAGTGCGGAAGCAGAACACAGTACGGTAGCGGTAATCAGAGAAATTCGGAAAATGTTCGACATTATAGTTAACCTTTTAGTTACATTTGAGGAACTAATTGTCAACATAGCGCATGGCTCCGCGCCGACAATAGGGGGGCGCGGGTTGCGGTTCCGAAGTGTGATTGTCGGCGTCGTTTCAGCAATTAACACCATAAAATCCGCGACGCTTAGCAAACGAACGGTTGCGGATTACGTTTTCTCTGCCGCTTTGCGGTAAAGCCTTCTGGGATGACCGATATTGCCATACAGCATTTCGATGCTGATTAACCCACTTTCCACGCAGTATTCCAGATAACGGCGGCCCGTGGTTTTGCTGATCCCGACGTATTCCACCACCTCTTCCACCGACATTGTTTTTTCGGGGTGTTCCGCAAATAAACGCTTAATACGGTCCAGGGTGTGGGGCTCAATACCCTTTGTGGACGGGGTCTGCGAGGTGTCCGCAGCGGGGAGGTTAAACAGGCGATCCAGCGCATGCTGGTCGACAACCTTCACCTGCTGCACGGTGTGGATGAAACGCATAAAACGCTCCAGCGAGGCGTGCAGACGCTGGAAAAAAACAGGCTTAATCAGGTAGTCAAACGCGCCGCTGCGCATGGCATGGCTACAGGTCTGCATATCGCTGGCTGCGGTGATAAAGATCACCGAGCATTCATAGCTTTTCAGGAGCGGGTTATCGATTAACGCCACGCCTTTACCGTCCGGGAGATAATTGTCCAGCAGTATCAGTCTCGGCTGATGCTGGCGTATCAGGTTACACGCCTGCTCAATCGACGCGGCAATGCCCACCACGCGCAAATGGAAATTTTGCTCGATATACTCGCGATGCAGTTCCGCCAGGTGCGGCTCATCCTCAACAATCACAACATCAAGTGCTCGGGTCGTGGTCATGCGTTAGCCCTGTCGAACGGGGAGTGGATTGGGAATAAACACAGAGAATATCGTGCCTTGAGGAGCGTTATCCGTTATCTCAATGCTGCCGCCCGCCTTGTTGATATAGCCTGCCACCAGAAACAGGCCAATACCGTGCTCTGTGCCCACAATGTCGTTCTCGCTTTCCGGCTTGCTGCTGAATCCCTGGCGGAAAAGATGCGGTTTCATCGCCTCATCCACCCCGCAACCCCGATCGGCCACTTCTATCAGCAACTCCTGGTTGCGATCGGAAATGTAAAGCTCTACAGGTGCGGGAACCGGGGCTTTCAGGGTGGCGTCAACGGCGTTATCCAGCAGGTTGCCAATCACCGACACCAGCTCCGTTTCCGTGATGCTGGCAGGCATGCGGGTGAGCTGGCAGGCGGGATCAAACTGCAGTTCAACGCCCTTTTCCCGGGCGCTGACATATTTCCCTAGCAGCAATCCGCACAGGGCCGGCGAGACAAAATGGGCTGAGACGAAGTCCAGCACGCGCTGCGCTCCTTCTGACTGTGCCTGGATGTAACGGATCGCCTCGTCATAGTGTTTCATCTGCAGCAACCCCACCAGCGTGGCGGTCCAGTTCAGCTGTTCATGACGCATAATGCGCAGGTTATCCGCATAGCGTTTAATCTGGCTTAGCTGGCTGCTGAGAGTGTTGATATCATTCTTGTCGCGAAAGCTATAAACCCAACCGCTTTCAACACCAGGTTCAACCTCAATCGCCACGCGGTTCACAATCACCTCGCGCTGGTTAAGCACCGCAATCTGGTCGTGGCTGCCGCGGCTAACCGAGGCGTAGCGCTGAGATAAAAAACCGGGGGACGTTTGCAGAACGTCTTCCAGCGGTTTGCCGATAAGCGCTTTCTCACTTTGATGAATATCCAGCATCTCTCTGGCGGCACGGTTAATTAAAATCAGCTGCTTTTCTTCATTGACGGCAAATACCCCTTCATACATTGCTTCCAGCAGCGCGCGTTGCTGTAAGACCAGTTGCGCAATATCTTTTGGCTCAAGGCGGAACATCTGCTTTTTAAGATTGCGGGTAAACAACCAGGAAAAAATAAACAGTAACAGCAACAGACCCATACCGTATAACCCGGACTGCCAGAGAATACGCGCATTGATATTCGCAATGTACGACGTCAAATAACCGACCGAGACAATCCCAATCACCTGATGCTGCGCATTAAAGATGGGCGCTTTGCTGCGCAGTGAAACCCCAATCCCACCCTTACGCACCGAAATAATTGTTTTGCCTTGTAATACCTCCGCATTATCCCCGCCGATCATCGGTAAATTGATGCGTTCCGGTGATTCTGAATGATAGAGATGCTGTTCCCGGGTATCGCCAATGACAATATAACTGGCATCACTTTCGGCCCGTATAGGCTGAATTAAACGGGCGATGGCGGGGATATTTCTGGCCGCGACGTTTTCCGCCAGACCCGGCATCAACGCGATTTCGCTGGCCTGAACCCGGGCGCGCTGGCCGAGATCGTGATGCAATTGCCGGTCAATAAAATGAAACAGGATGGTTCCCAGCAGAACTAACAGCAGGCAGGAGAAGCACACCAGCGCTAAAAAAAGTTTTACCTGAAAAGAGAGTCTGCGTTTCATACGACCTGACGCGGGGAGTCTGATTAGAGCGGTCTGCGCAGACTGACATGAGGAAATGGGGGATGCAATCTGGCGAAAACAGAGTTGTGACCTGGCTTTTCGTTTTGGGGGTTATAGCTATCAGGATCGCGTAAGGCTATGCTTCATTCAGCACCCGAATAATTACAGAGGCAATGTCGTGGATAAAGCGCTACTGGATGCAGGCTACCGGGCCTATACCGGAGAGAAAATTGACGTTTACTTCAACACCGCGATCTGCAAACACTCAGGAAATTGCGTGCGCGGGAGCGCTAAGCTCTTCAACCTGAAACGTAAACCGTGGATTATACCGGATGAAGTGGACGTCGAAACGGTTGTACATGTGATTGATACCTGCCCGAGCGGTGCGCTGAAGTATCGCCAAAAATAAGCGAGGAACCATGGATATTCTGGAAGGCCATAACAAGTTTTACGTCAACGATGCTGACGGTAACCAGGTTGCAGAGATTGTCTTCGTACCGACCGGTGAACATCTGAGCATTATCGAGCACACCGATGTGGATCCGAGCCTGAAAGGGCAAGGTGTGGGTAAACAGCTGGTGGCAAAAGTGGTCGCGAAGATGCGCGGTGAAAATCGAAAAATTATCCCGCTATGCCCGTTTGCCAAACATGAGTTTGATAATACGCGGGAATATGACGATATTCGGGCGTAGAAACACACCGGCAATGGCCGGTGTTTTTTCATCTGATCTGTTCAAACAGCAGCACCGCCGCAATCACTACCATCATTCCCCCTGATGCTCTGCTCACCAGACGCGCGGCCTGCGGGCGGGTGGCCAGGATGGCTTTTGAACCGTATCCCACCAGCAGATAGACCAGCGTACAGGTGATGAGGTGTAGCAAGCCCAGCGCGGACATCTGCATCGCAACCGACCAGCTTCCCTTCGGGTCAGTAAATTGTGGAAGCAGGGCAAGGAACAGCAAAAAAACTTTCGGGTTAAGGCCGCTGATACATAATCCCTTCACCGCCCACTGTTTCCAGTTTGCCGCCGAGGTTGTGGCGCTTTCCGGTGCGCCAGGAGCGCGTAACAGTGAGATACCAAGCCACAGCAAGTAAAGTGCTCCCGCTATTGTCAGCCCGGATAATGCCAGCGGATGTTGCGCCATCATGACGCCCACGCCCGCGACCACAATCAGTGTCGCCAGCAGATGCCCGGACATGAGGCCCATCACTGCGGGTACCACGCGCCGCCCGTGGATGCCGGCGCTAATGGCGTAAGCCCAGTCGGCGCCCGGTGTCATGATGAGCAGGAAAGACACCACCCAAAACCCGGCCACAATACTCATTTCCATCGTCTGTAAAACTCCAGAATTTCACCCGTCAACAGAGAGAAAGCATATCGGTATCCGGACGAAATGAGTTTTCAATGTTATGCTCAAAAGACGGTGAAATTGACAAAATCTTCCACATGGACAGCATTGATCGAAAAATTCTTGCGCAGTTGCAGGCTGATGGCCGTTTATCTCTTACGGAGCTGGCTGAACGGGTGAACCTGAGCCTCTCGCCGTGTCACCGGCGCGTGCGGGCGCTGGAGCAAAGCGGGGCCATTACGGGATACCGGGCCAGTCTCGATCCCGCCAAAATGGGGTTTAACTTTCTGGCGATCGTGTTTGCGACGCTGAAAGAGGGCGACAGAAAGGCGGTGAGCGCCTTTGAGGAGGCGGTGGAAGAGATCCCGCAAATTGTGCTGGCGCAGCGTTTATTTGGCGATCCTGATTATCTGATGCACGTCGTGACCCGCGACCTGCCGGCTTTTCAGAAACTCTATGATGAGAAGCTCTCTGCGATGCCCGGCGTTCAGCATCTTCGCTCAACGCTGGTCATGAAAACGGTCGTGCAGGACAGGCCGTTTCCGCTCGACATCTCAGGGCGTGACGAATAACGCGCCCGGCAGAACGCCGGGCGCAGGGGCGTTTAGCCTACAAACATCACTGACACGCACAGTACGCCAACGATCAGCGTCAGCAGGTTGCCGACAGATCGGTACGGTTTCAGGGACGGGATCAGGTACGTCGACAGCGTCGGCATGATAAACAGGATCATGGCGATAAGCGGACCGCTGATGGCATAAATCATCGAAATGGCATTCGGATTAATGCAGCACACCGCAAAGGTGATTAACGACACCCCCATGATGGAGATCGCGCGGTTAAAGGCGCGGCTCTTTTTCACGCCCACCTGGTTCAGCGATGACTTCACAATCTCCGTCGCCCCTTCGATCACCCCAAAATAGGTGCCGAGGAACGATTTCGACATGGCGATAATCGCCACAATAATCCCGGAAATCCCCAGCCATGCCGGAGAAGAGGGCATCATCGACAGCGCCGACAGAATGGTTACCCCTTCCTGTTTTGCCGAAACGATATAGGACGGTGGAATAGAGAGCAGGCAGCTGAACACGAAGAACAGCACGCTCAGGCAGATAATCAGGTACGCCACCTTCATGATTTTCTTGCACTTGTCCATGGCGGCGTCGCCAAACTTCTCACGGCGGTCAACGGCAAACGTCGAGATAATCGGCGTATGGCTGAAAGCGAATACCATCACCGGGATCGAAATCCAGACCTGATGCAGCGTATGGCGGTCAAATGCCATCTGGCTTGTGAGCAGCGCGGGTTGCCAGCTTCCGGTCAGATAGAGCGAGACAAACAGAAAGTAGGCGATCAGCGGAAACACCAGGAAGCCCATCACTTTTATGGTGATATGCCGTCCCATCAGGAAGATCAGATTTAACACCAGCACCACGCCAAAACTGACCAGCACGCGAACGGCGGTATCCACCGTCATGTGTTTTGCCAGCTGCTCAGTTAACGAGTTGGTGATGGCCACTGCATAAATCTGCACCACCACGAAGAAGGCGATGAAATAGAGCGTGGTGATCAGGTTGCCTATCTTCCTGCCGTAATAATGGGAAACGGCGCCGGTGATCCCTTCATTGCCTTTTGTTTTCGACGACAGGATAAATTGTGCCAGCGCGCGGTGCGGCCAGTAGGTTAATGGGTAGGCCACAAGGGCAGTGATAAACAGGACGATAGCGCCTGCGGAGCCCAGCTGAATGGGCAAGAACAGCGTTCCTGCGCCCACGGCCGTGCCATAGAGAGCGAAACTCCAGAGAGTCTCATCTTTTGACCAAATTTTCGACATTAGAGCAACGTATCAACTATCAAACCAACAGAATGGAGCGCAATTTACCATAATTATGGGTTGAGAGCGCAGTTGCTTCGAAGGAGTTTGGCCGGAGCGGGCGTCCGGCCAGAGGGAATTAGCCTGCGAGGGCGCGTCGCTGCTGGCGACGTTTAAGGAATTTCTCGCGCAGCGTATCGTAAGCCCAGTTATAGAACATGGTGTACGGCAGGAAGAACAGGAAGAAACCAATTTCCAGTGTGAATGCCTGCAGCAGCGTGACGCCCAGCACCGCGGCGACTATCGACACGCCGATCACAATAAACCCGCACTCGAATCCCAGCGCATGCAGTGCGCGGATTTTTGCCGTGCGTGTGATGCGGTGAACCGGCCAGAAACGGTCGAAGCCGACGTTATAGATAATGTTCCAGAGCATGGCGGTGGTTGCCAGGATAATGGTCAATCCACCCATCTCCACCACGGAACGTTGCATAAGCCACGCCGCCGTCGGGGCGAGGATCGCCGTGGCAATCCCTTCGAAACAGACGGCATGAAATATCCGCTCCGGCAGTTTACGTTGGAGCGCATCCTGATGTTGCATAGTTTTAGACCTCGTGAATACGCATTTTGGCGTTGATGCGGCCTATTGTTATCGCTAAAGGTGATATATTAAAGATGGTATCCATCGATAAAGTAGATAGTGCATGCGTTATTCTCCTGAAGCCCTTACCGCATTCGTTGAGACCGTCGCGGCGGGCTCTTTTTCTGCCGCCGCGCGTCGGTTACGTAAAAGCCAGTCGACCGTGAGCACATCCATCGCCAATCTTGAAGCCGATCTGGGCTTCGATCTGTTTGACCGTTCGGCCCGTCAGCCGGTGTTAACCGCCCAGGGCGAACAGGTGCTGGGTTATGTGCAGGCGATCCTCGCGGCCAGCACGCGGCTTGACGAGCTGGCGGTGTCGTTAACGGCACAAACGGAGGCGCGCCTGACGTTTGTTCTTTCCGATACCCTCAACCCGGACGTGCTGGAAGACCTGATGAACCAGTTTGACCAGCGCTTTCCCCATACCGAATTTGAATGCCTGATTGGCGAGGAAGAGGACGTTATCGATCTGCTGCAGAAGTCGCGTGCGCAGGTTGGTCTCACAGAAGCGCGTGACAGTTATCCGACCGATATTGGTTTTACCCGGTTGCCGATACAGACCCGGATGGCAATCTATGTCGCGACCAACCATCCTCTGGCCGGGCAGCAAGAAATCCAGGCCGATGAGCTGCACGGCTGGCGGGAATTGCGGCTCAGCACCTATCTGGAGCGGGAGGCAACGCTCGCACGCGGACCCGTCTGGTCGGCACCCAACTACCTGTTACTGCTGAGTATGGCGGTTCAGGGGTTTGGCTGGTGCGTGCTGCCGTGCGCGCTGGTGGATGAATTTGCCGCCGCGAAATCGCTGGTGCAGCTGAATGTCCCCGGCTGGCCACGGGCGATCGGTATCGATCTGCTCTGGAATAAACGATCCCCGCCCGGCGTTGCCGGAAGCTGGCTGCGGCAGTATCTGCAGGATGCGCGCTAATCCTTGTGATTAAACTCACTATTTTTAAACAATTAAGATAATTGCCAATAACAATCCACTACTATCGTCATGTCATTTAACACAGAGGTTGTGATGAAAGATGTCGTTATAGTGGGTGCGTTGCGTACGGCTATCGGCTGTTTTCAGGGGGCGCTTGCACGCCACTCGGCTGTTGATTTGGGCAGCGTAGTGGTGAAAGCGCTGGTGGAACGCAGCGGGATTGCAGCACATGAAATTGATGAGGTGATCCTGGGACAGGTGCTGACCGCCGGTGCCGGGCAAAACCCTGCCCGTCAGGCGGCGCTTAAGGGCGGCCTGCCCAATACCGTCTCCGCTATCACCATCAACGACGTCTGTGGCTCAGGGTTAAAAGCGCTGCATCTGGCGACGCAGGCCATTCAGTGTGGTGAAGCGGATGTCGTGATTGCCGGCGGACAAGAAAATATGAGCCGGGCACCACACGTGCTGACCGACAGCCGTACCGGCGCGCAGCTGGGCAACAGCCAGTTGCTCGACAGTCTGGTGCATGACGGTCTGTGGGATGCGTTCAATGACTATCATATGGGCGTGACGGCGGAAAATCTGGCACGTGAGTATGGTATCAGCCGTGAGTTGCAGGACGCTTACGCGTTAAGCTCGCAGCAAAAAGCGCGCGCGGCGATTGATGCCGGGCGCTTTCGGGATGAAATCGTCCCGGTCAGCACGCAGCGTCAGAACGGTGAGGTTGCCGTGGTGGATACCGATGAGCAGCCGCGCACCGACGCCAGCGCTGAAGGGCTGGCGAGGCTCAATCCTGCGTTTGAAACTCAGGGCTCAGTGACGGCGGGAAACGCCTCCTCCATTAATGATGGCGCTGCGGCCGTGATGATGATGAGTGAAAGCAAAGCCCTCGAGCTGGATCTGCCCGTCCTGGCCCGCATTAAGGCATTTGCCAGCGTGGGTGTTGATCCTGCGTTAATGGGTATCGCCCCGGTTTATGCTACCCGTCGCTGCCTGGAACGCGCAGGGTGGCAGCTCTCTGATGTGGATCTGATTGAAGTCAACGAGGCCTTTGCCGCGCAGGCAATCTCGGTTGGCAAAATGCTGGAATGGGATCCCCTGCGGGTGAACGTGAACGGTGGGGCAATCGCACTGGGTCATCCTATCGGCGCGTCCGGTTGTCGAATTCTGGTATCGCTGGTGCATGAAATGAAAAAGCGCAATGCCCGCAAAGGCATTGCGACGCTCTGTATCGGTGGTGGACAAGGTGTCGCCCTCGCCATTGAACGCTAAAATCCCGCCCGCATAAAAGAGCCTCCCTTCAGGAGGTTTTTTTTTACATAACGTATGACGAATTAACCGTTATTAGCACATTCTCACTCTGCTATTGAATAATTACGGCCTTAATTATTATCGTTGTTAACGTCTTAGTGTGATCCCCCTCCGATAATTTCACGTTAATACACCCTGTTTGTTGATGGGTGTCACGTCCATCTTTGCCAAAAAAAATGAAACAAATAATTACGATCTTTGTCACTAAAATAATGTTCTTTAAAAAATAAACTGCAGTTTCATAAATAAGAAACATTATTTCAGTTGAGGGTTTTTTCATGTTTAAGAAATCTCTGGTCCTTACTTCCCTTATCGGTACGTCCTTCATGGCTCAGGCCGTTACCGTCGATCTGCGCCATGAATATATCGACAGTGGTGCCAATGCTGACCGTGTCTCGGTCTCACATCGCTTTGCTAACGGGGTCGGTTTTTCTGTAGAAGCTAAATGGAAATCCGGTGGTGATAAAGCCGACCAGCCGTTTGCGGATGTGGTGGGTAACGGGCATGAAGATCAAATTAGCTGGCGCTGGAAAGCGACTGAGAATATTGCACTGACGCCAGCGTTTACCCTTGAAAGTAACGACAGCCGCACAATATATAAACCGAATCTGCATCTGCAATATAGTTTCGACAATGGCTTCTACGTTGCCGCGCGTTATCGTTATGAATATACCCGCTACCCGTCAAGCTCGAATAAAGATGACGACAAAGTTAACCGTGGTGATGCCTGGGTTGGCTGGGTAATGGGTGACTGGCGTACCGAACTCAATTATGTTTATGCGAAGAGTTCTGAAGGTATGGTTCGTAATAATAACAAAGATTATTCCAACGAATATAACGCCAAGCTGGCGTATAAATGGGATAAAAACTGGGCACCGTATGTTGAAGTGGGTAACATCGGCGTGAAAGATACCGATGAACGCCAGACCCGCCTTCGTTTAGGCGTGGCCTATTCTTTCTGATATCACGTTATTCCGCTGAACATTGCCGGGTAGCGCCAGTGCCTACCCGGCTTTCCCATGTCTGATAAGCGCCGCCCAACGGGCAAAAGCCCACTGAAAAAAAAGCCCTCCGAAACGGAGGGCAAGGCCAGTTACAGAAACACAAACTCAAATCATGCATGCAACATTTCAGGTTGCTCAGGAAGTTTCGCGATATAGAGGGCGGGTTGACCGTCTTTATCGGAACTGAACAGCACCGCTTTCTCGTCCGGAGTAAAGGAGGGATGCGGGTGGGTGACCTGGCGGCTATTTGCCACCGTTGCCCAGGAGGTGTCGTGACGGGCAATGCGGAAGTAGCTTTTTTTTGCCACGTCAAAGGCGTACAGATACGGATCGTTATCGATGGTGTAACCGTGCGTATCCTTCACATCAACCGGCGTGCCTGAACCGTCGCCCACCAGCAGGGAGCCGTCAACGTTGCTCATCAGATGGGAACAGGCGGGCATTGGCATGACTGCGTCATTGACGCCCGTATCCGGATTGAAGCTGCAGATGGTGCGGCCCTTTTGGCCCTTCAGATAAGAGACATACACAAGGGCAGAACCGTTCGGCACCCAGAATTCATGGGTACAGCTTTCGCCTTCCGCATGCGTTTTCACTTTGCGCACGTGCGTACCATCTTCGTTGACCAGCCACATGCGGGCGTCGACCAGGTCGTGGGGCCCTTCATGGCAAAACGCCACCGTGTTGTCATCGAACGGACGATAGATAGGGTGGCCAAGCCAGTTTTTCTCTTCGTGGATTGTGGTGCTTAAACCGGTTTTCAGATCCACCCGCAGCAGTCGACAGTGCGGCCCCTTATGGAAGAAGTCGTGGAAAATTTTCCAGTCGTTGAGCGGCGTCCAGTCACGTCGGGCGATTTCTATCCCAACCAGTTTGGTGCAGTCGCTGTTGGCGACCCAGGTACCGTAACCGACCCAGTCATCGGGGACACGGTACACCTCGCGTTCTACCAGGGTATGGAGATCCACCTCCAGCAGCGTGCGGTCGTTCTTCACATAGTAGAAGGATTTATCATCCGGAGAGAGGAACCCGCCAAAGGTATTATCCCCCGCGCCTTCCGTCAGCTGTACCGCTTCGGCCTTCAGCAGATCCAGCAGGTAGTAGTTCCAGTGACCGTCAAACGCCCCTGCGAACAGCAGGTGGCTGCCATCATTAAAGAAGCACTTCTGGTAGAAGTAGTTGCGGTGACAGGTCACGTCGGGTGGGGTCAGGCGGGTGACTTCCACGCCTGTATCCGGATCGTGGCTGATCTCGTAGTTCAGCTTGACCCGCATACCTTTAGCCATAATGCACTCCTTTGAACGATAAAAGTAGATTAAAAAGTGAGTATTAAATTATCAAAACAATGTTTCATTATGTGTGACTGATGGCGCACTTTGTCTGTTTCATTGGCGAGATTAATGTCTGGCTCTCTTTATCGTGATCCGAACGCCATTTCTGGTATAAACAAACAGAAAAAATGAAACGTTGTTTTAAATGTAATTGAAAACCCCCTTCTCTGGGGCTAGACTGTGCTCATCATGAAAACGGAACGTCGTTTCGTTAATTTTCTGCCTGCGGGCACGATCATTTCTGGAGGTTACGGTGGACGTCAGACAAAGCATCCACAGTGCGCACGCCAAAACGCTGGATACTCAGGGGCTGCGCAATGAGTTTTTAGTCGAGCAGGTGTACGAGGCCGATAATTACACCATGGTCTACAGCCATATCGACCGTATTATCGTTGGCGGGATTATGCCGGTGACGCAGACCGTCTCCGTGGGCGGAGAAGTGGGTAAACAGCTTGGTGTGAGCTATTTCCTTGAGCGTCGCGAGCTGGGCGTGATTAACATCGGTGGCCCCGGCACCATCACCGTAGACGGACAGTGCTATGAGATAGGTCATCGCGACGCGTTGTATGTCGGTAAAGGGGCGAAAGAGGTCGTGTTCGCCAGCATCGACAGCGGTAAACCGGCGAAGTTTTACTACAACTGTGCGCCCGCACATACCCCGTATCCCACCAAAAAAGTGACCCCGTCGGATGTCGCCCCGGTGACGCTGGGTGACAACCTCACCAGCAACCGTCGCACCATCAATAAATACTTTGTTCCGGATGTGCTGGAAACCTGCCAGCTCAGCATGGGGCTGACCGAGCTTGCTCCGGGCAACCTGTGGAACACCATGCCGTGCCATACCCACGAGCGCCGTATGGAAGTGTATTTCTACTTCAACATGGACGAGGACGCCTGCGTGTTCCACATGATGGGGCAACCGCAGGAAACGCGCCATATCGTGATGCATAACGAGCAGGCGGTGATTTCGCCGAGCTGGTCTATTCATTCGGGCGTAGGCACGAAAGCGTACACCTTCATCTGGGGTATGGTCGGTGAAAACCAGGTCTTTGATGACATGGACCACGTCGCGGTTAACGATCTGCGCTAGCCGCAGGCAGTTAAGCATAAACCTGCCTGTTGGTGACAGGCGTTGAAAGATTAAGGAACAAACATGATTCTGGATGCATTTTCTCTGCAGGGTAAAGTGGCTGTGGTGTCCGGTTGTGACACCGGACTGGGCCAGGGTATGGCGTTAGGGCTGGCGGAAGCGGGCTGCGATATCGTCGGGATTAACATTGTTGAGCCTACTGAAACCATCGAGCGCGTCACCGCGCTGGGGCGTCGTTTTCTGAGCCTGACCGCCGATCTGCGTAAAATTGACGCCATCCCTGAACTGCTGGATCGCGCGGTGGCGGAATTCGGCCATATCGACATTCTGGTGAACAATGCCGGACTGATTCGCCGTGAAGACGCGATTAATTTCAGCGAGCGCGACTGGGACGACGTGATGAACCTGAACATTAAGAGCGTTTTCTTTATGTCCCAGGCGGCGGCGAAACACTTCATTGCCCAGGGGAAAGGCGGCAAGATCATTAATATCGCCTCTATGCTCTCCTTCCAGGGCGGTATCCGCGTGCCGTCTTATACCGCATCCAAGAGCGCGGTGATGGGCGTTACCCGTCTGCTGGCAAACGAGTGGGCGAAGCACAACATCAACGTCAACGCGATTGCGCCGGGGTACATGGCGACGAATAACACTCAGCAGTTGCGTGCTGACGAACAGCGTAGCGCGGAAATCCTCGACCGTATCCCGGCGGGCCGCTGGGGCCTTCCGGACGATCTTAAGGGGCCGATCGTGTTCCTGGCCTCTCCGGCATCCGATTACATCAACGGCTATACCGTGGCGGTCGATGGCGGCTGGCTGGCGCGTTAATTGCGTATTCCGTCTTAAACCTCTGCCGGTGGGTGGAGGTTTTTTTTACCCAAAAATTGCCATTATCCATATGGCTCAAGACGAAAAATCCATACTAAAAAATCATAAATGATATGTATCACAGTTTTATTGCTTAAAAATTAAATGATTAATAAAAACTGGCGGTATTTCATCGTTAGTTGAAATTGTAATGTCCATCACAGATCGCTATGCCACAGCGAAATAATCCATATCTTCGCGAATTACGGCCTGACACTTTTCCGCGCTATCTCGTAATTTCAGTTAACGAATTTCGCTGTTCAGGCAGGAAAATATGACATCTATAAATGACTCTACCCTTATGCCCGCCGCGTTGCGTGATACCCGACGCATGAATCAGTTTGTCTCCATCGCGGCTGCAGTGGCCGGTTTACTGTTCGGTCTGGATATTGGCGTGATCGCCGGGGCGCTGCCCTTTATCACCGATCACTTTACGTTGAGTAACCGCCTGCAGGAGTGGGTGGTCAGCAGCATGATGCTGGGTGCGGCCATCGGCGCACTGTTTAACGGCTGGCTTTCGTTCCGCCTCGGGCGAAAATACAGCCTGATGGTGGGGGCGATTCTGTTTGTCGCCGGCTCTATTGGGTCAGCATTTGCCACGAACGTGGAAATGCTGCTGCTCTCCCGCGTGCTGCTCGGCGTGGCGGTGGGGATTGCCTCTTACACTGCGCCGTTGTACCTCTCCGAAATGGCGAGCGAGAACGTGCGCGGCAAGATGATCAGTATGTACCAGTTGATGGTGACGCTGGGCATCGTGCTGGCGTTTCTGTCTGACACCTATTTCAGCTACAGCAGCAACTGGCGTGCGATGCTGGGCGTGCTGGCGCTCCCGGCGCTGGTGCTGATTGTTCTGGTGGTTTTCCTGCCAAACAGTCCGCGTTGGCTGGCGCAAAAGGGCCGTCATGTGGAAGCGGAAGAGGTGCTGCGGATGCTGCGTGATACCTCAGAAAAAGCACGTGAAGAGCTGAACGAGATCCGCGAAAGCCTGAAGCTGAAGCAGGGGGGCTGGGCGCTGTTTAAGATCAACCGCAACGTACGCCGCGCGGTGTTCCTCGGCATGTTGCTGCAGGCGATGCAGCAGTTCACCGGGATGAACATCATCATGTACTACGCGCCACGTATCTTCAAAATGGCGGGGTTCACCACCACGGAACAACAAATGGTTGCCACGCTGGTGGTGGGGCTGACCTTTATGTTCGCCACCTTTATCGCGGTGTTCACCGTGGATAAAGCCGGACGTAAACCGGCACTCAAGATTGGCTTTAGCGTCATGGCGCTCGGTACGCTGATCCTTGGCTACTGCCTGATGCAGTTTGATAACGGCACGGCCTCAAGCGGTCTTTCCTGGCTCTCTGTTGGCATGACCATGATGTGTATTGCCGGATATGCGATGAGCGCTGCGCCCGTCGTGTGGATCCTGTGTTCCGAAATTCAGCCGCTCAAATGCCGTGACTTTGGCATCACCTGTTCCACGACCACCAACTGGGTGTCGAACATGATCATCGGCGCGACCTTCCTGACGCTGCTGGATTCAATTGGCGCGGCAGGAACCTTCTGGCTCTATACGGTTCTCAACGTCGCGTTTATCGGGGTCACGTTCTGGCTGATCCCTGAAACCAAAGGCGTCACGCTGGAGCATATCGAGCGCAGGCTGATGTCCGGCGAGAAGCTGCGTAATATTGGCGTGTAATCTGTTGCCGGGTGGCGAAGAGGCCACCCGGTTTTTCGTTAGCGCATCGCGCGTTTCAGAATACGTTCAGCCTGACGCTGGAAGTCAGCGGCGGTCTCTTCCACGGATTTCTGTCCATAATCGATGTACTGCAGAGAGGTGCCGAACTGGGCCACAATCTGCGGATCGTCAAAGTAAGGTGACACGGAAAGTTTGGCTGGCAGAGACTGCGCCAGACGCAGCCCCGCAACCGACGGATCGCTCTCTTTGATGGTGCCGTCTGCGGTCAGGAACTGCACCGCGGCTTTACTCAGCGGCACGCCACGCTCCAGACCCAGCGTATCCACCCCCTCTTTACTGTTCAGCAGGAAGTTAATCAGTTTCGCCGCCGCTTCCGGGTTTTTGGTGGATTTACCAATCGAGAGCATCTGCGCCGGTTTGAAGAAAAGGCCCGCATCGGTTGCGCCCGGCAGCATCGGGTAACTGCCCAGCACCAGTTTTGCCGGTGGCTTCAGGTTATCGGAATACTTGTTGATGGTGGAGTTCCACATGTAGGTTCCCGCCCATTCTCCCTGGATCCACGGCTTCATCTCATACATGTTGCTCTTACCAAACGACGCATAGTATTTGGTGTCCGGCATGACGTGGCTATCCACCAGCGTTTTGTAGGTCTGGAAGAATTCCACCCACTGCGCTTTGCTGTAGGCGAACTTCTTGGTTTTCTCGTCCACGGCAGGGATGTTGTACTTCTGAATCATGTACGAGTTCAGCAACGCCAGCGTGTCCTGATGCTCCAGCACGACCGGGTAGTACTGCTTGCCGAGTTTACTCTCGAAGGTTTTACCCGCTGCCATCAGCTCGTCCCAGGTTTTCGGGTATGCAATACCGGCTTTTTTCCAGGTCTCGTCGTTGAAGTAGAACACGCGTGCGGTGACGGAGATCGGAATGCCGTTCAGCTTGCCGTTGATGGTGGTGGACTGAAGTTCTTTGGGATCGAACTGGGTCAGGTCGATCACGTCTTTCATTTTGTTCAGGTCGTAGAACCCGTCGCCGGTTTTCGAGAAGATTGGCAGCCAGTTCCAGTTGGTCTGCATCACATCCGGCTCGGTGCCGCCCGCAATTTGAGTGGTCAGGCGGGAGAGGTGCCCATCCCAGCCGGTGTACTCTGCTTTAACGTTGATATCCGGGTTCTGCTTATGGAATTCCTCCAGCGCTTTCAACGTCACCTGATGGCGGCCATTACCGCCCCACCAGGACATGCGTAATTCGACATCTTGCGCCATCGATGGCAAAGCGGTAAGGCCCAGCGTCGCGGAGATTGCTGCGCTTAAAAGCACTTTTTTCATTTTTATAAACTCCATCAGAGAGAGAGGTTCTGTTCAGTTTTTGCGTCAAAAATATGACATTTATTCATATCAAATTTGAAATACACCTTGCGATGAAGGCCTTTATCAATCATGGGCTTAGCTTCATCGGAAGGAATTCTGGCGGTCAGTTCGTAGTCCGCAACCTTCAGATAGACGAAGAATTCGTGGCCCATGTTTTCCACGCGAACCATTTCGCCACTGCAGCCCCCGTCAACGAATGGTGCGTCGGAGAGGGAAACGAATTCCGGACGTACGCCGTAGTAAATGGCCTGCCCGGCATAAGCGGAGACTTTCTCCTGCATCCCGGCGTTCAGCGGCATGGTTTCATTGCCGATGGCGATGTGCAGTTTCCCGGCGCTTTCCACCAGCTGGCTTTGACGAATATTCATCTCCGGCGCGCCGATAAAGCCTGCCACGAACATGTTTTTCGGCTTGTGGTAGAGGTTGTCCGGGGTATCAACCTGCATGATGTGGCCGAGTTTCATCACGCAGATGCGGTCGCCCATGGTCATCGCTTCGGTCTGGTCGTGGGTGACGTAGACGGTGGTCGCCGGTTTACCGGATTTCTTCAACTGCTTGTGCAGGTCGGAAATACGAATGCGCATTGAGGCGCGTAGTTTGGCGTCGAGGTTTGACAGCGGTTCGTCGAACAGGAATACATCCGGCTTTTTCACAATCGCACGGCCTACCGCCACGCGCTGTGCCTGGCCGCCGGAAAGCTGGCGTGGCAGGCGGTCGAGTAACTCTTCCAGCTCAAGGATTTTGGCCGCTTCGTTGACCTGAGATTCAATCTGATCTTTTGGCAGTTTGCTCAGCTTCAGACCAAAGGCCAGGTTTTCGCGCACCGTCATGTGGGGATAGAGCGCGTAGTTCTGGAACACCATCGCAATCCCGCGCTCTTTTGGCGCGAGGTTGTTCACAATCTTATCGCCGATGCGGACTTCACCCCCGCTGATGGTTTCCAGGCCAGCCAGCATGCGCAGGGTGGTGGATTTGGCGCAACCGGAGGGGCCAACGATCACCATGAACTCTCCTTCAGCGATTTTCAGGTCAATGGCATGTACCGCTTTAAAGCCGTTGGAGTAGACCTTTTCCAGTTTGTTGAAGATAACTTCAGCCATAATATTTCCCTCTTAACCTTTAATTCCGCTGCTGGTGACGCCCTGGACGAAGTAGCGCTGTGCCAGGAAGAAGACAATGATGGATGGCAGAATGGAGATGCTCGCCATTGCCAGAATTTCGTTCCACGGCGCCCCTTCGGTGACGTCGATGGACATTTTCAGCGCCAGTGCAATCGGGTATTTATCCACGCTGTAGACATAAATCAGCGGCCCGATAAAGTCGTTCATTGACCACATGAACTGGAACAGGGCGACGGAGATAATGGCCGGTTTCAGGATCGGCACCACCACGTACCACAGCACCTGAAGCGAGTTACAGCCGTCAATTTGCGCCGCCTCCTCCATGTCACGCGGCACGCCGCGCAGGAACTGGATAAGCATGAAGACGAAGAACCCCTGGGTGGCGAAGGCCAGCGGCAGGTACAGCGGCATATAGCTGTTGAGCATGCCCATTTCACGGAACATCAGGTACTGCGGGATCAGCAGCACGGTGCTGGGGAGCAGCATGGTGGTGATGAGGGTAGCGAACCAGAATTTCTTCCACGGGATTTCAAAGCGCGCAAAGCCGTACGCCACGATGGTGGAGGAGATAATGGTCAGGATCACTTTCGGGATCACATACTTAAAGGTGTTCAGCATGTAATGGCCGAAGTTGTATTCGGTACCGGTTTTCCAGCCATTCACAAAACCGTCCCAGGTCGCATGGGCAGGCCACAGGCTGAGAGTGGTGAAAATCTCGTGGTTCGGTTTGAACGACGCCGAGAACATCCACACCAGCGGATAAAGCATCAGCAGGCCGACAAACAGCAGGATCACGTAGCGCACAGCGGCGTTAATTTTCTCTCTGCGCAGCGTGCGGGCGACTTCACGCTCGGCAATCGTCCTCGCCGTGGAAAGTTGTTGGATATCAGCCATTTTTGCCTCCTTTATCGGCGGAGTAGAACACCCAATATTTCGATGACTTAAAGGCGATACCGGCAAAAATGGCCACCACCAGGAACAGGATCCACGCCAGTGCTGCGCCGTAACCCATGTCAAAGTATTTGAACGCGGTGTCGTAGATGTAGAGTGAGAACAGGTAAGTGGAATACGTTGGCCCGCCGCCGGTAATGACATACGGTCCGGTAAATTCCTGGAACGCCTGGGTGGTCTGCATAATGAAGTTGAAGAAAATCACCGGCGTGATCAGCGGCACGGTCACTTTCGTGAACATCTGCCATTTGGATGCCCCATCGATCATCGCAGCTTCATACTGCGACTGCGGAACGTTTTGCAGCGCGGCCAGGAAGATGACCATCGCGGAACCGAACTGCCAGACGCGCAGCAGGGTAACCGACATCAGGGCCAGCGAGGGTTCACCCAGCCAGTTCACCGGGTCAAAACCAAATACGCCAATAAAGCTGTTCAGCAGACCATCAATGGCAAAGAGCGCGCGCCACAAAACAGCAATGGCCACGGAGCTGCCGAGGATCGACGGAATATAGTAGGCGGTGCGGAAGAATCCAATACCGCGTAATTTAAAGTTCAGAACAAACGCAATCCCTAATGCAAAGGCGAGCTTCAGGGGGATGGTCAGAAATACATACGCAAACGTCACTCCCATTGATGTCCAGAAGAGCGTGTCTTCCGTAAACATGTAGCGATAATTTTCAATGCCGTTAAATACCGGCGGGCTCATCAGGTCGTAATCCGTAAAACTCAGGAAAAACGATGAGACGAAGGGGAAAGCCGTAAAGAGTATCAACCCAATGATGTAGGGTGATATCCACGCGAGCCCCAGCAGCTTGTTTTCATTCATACTTACCTACCTGGTAATCAATGGTTTAAAACGGAATCTGCGTCTGTAACAACCTTTCAGGCTGTCGAAACCGAGCCTGAACGGCAATGTTCTGGGTAATACGTGTCACGGTTACTTCATTTAACTTTGTTTTATAAGACTTTTTAAGATTTCATCGTTGAGCGAAACGCCTGGGTTTCAATACGGTAGAACTCGTGTTCCTGGATAATAAAACGCCGTTTTATTTTATATTATTGCTATTTGTTTCTGCGTCATTCGCTTAATAGCGGAAATGTGATCAAAGTCGAAACGGTGTTTCAATAAGGTGATGAGGATGGCATTTTTGCGCTATTTCAGGCGTTCAAAGAAGAGAGAGGCGGGCGGGGCGGAAAGAACCGGATGATTAATAAAGACAATACCGTGGAGAAACTAACTACTAATTCTGATAGCAGGTCTACAGCTGGATCATTCTTTCGTTCAGATAATTCTTACTTTCTTGTATCATCGGACCACTGTAACCAATCAGGCAGAAATGGTCTGCACCCTCAAAAGAAGAATGGCTATGTCAGCAATGGATTTCAAAAAAAATACGGATCTCGACTTCCCCCATTACGCGGCCCCGGCAGTCAGTTCCAAAGAAATTGACCTTCTGGGACTGTTAGAAGTTCTTCTGGCGGCAAAAAAACGTATCGTCGTGATTGCCTTCGCATTCGCACTGGTTGGACTGGCCATCGCGTTCTTACTGCCACAAAAATGGACCAGTAAAGCGGTGATCACACCGGCGGAACAGACGCAGTGGAACCCGCTGCGCCAGATGATGGTCGCCCTGCAGGTGCTCGACGTGGACGTGAAAATTACCCGTCCGGACGTGTTTAACCAGTTTATTAAAAAGTTCCAGTCGCAGTCGTTGCTTGAGGAGTACATGAAATCCTCACCTTACGTGATGGCACAGCTGGAAGGCACTGATGTGGATCCGCTTGAGCTGCATCGTGCGGTGGTCAATATCTCCGAAAAGATGAAAGCGGTAGATAACACCCTGGCAAAAGATGCGGATAAAGCGCCGTACGTCTCGTGGACATTGAGCTTCACCGCGCCGACGGCGGGGGATGCGCAAACGGTTCTTAAAGGTTACGTGGATTACATCTCGCAGATTGTTGAGCAGGAAACCATGGAGAATATCCGTAACCAGATCACCCTGAAAACCAAAGTGGTGGAGCAACAGCTGGAGCTGGATCGGGTACGTCTGACGAATGTTCACAACACCAATCTGCAGCGTCTTAACTATTCTCTGGAAGTGGCCAACGCGGCGGGTATCAAAAAGCCGGTCTACAGCAACGGTCAGGCGGTTAAAGACGATCCGGATTATTCCGTTGCGCTCGGTGCCGACGGTATCGCGCAAAAACTGCAGATTGAAAAAAATCTCAAGGACATCGCTGAGCTGAACGCAGACTTCCAGAACCGGGAATACTACCTGGCGCAGCTGAAAAAGCTGTCTGTCGAAGACGTCAAACTTGAACCGTTCAAGTATCAGCTCTCTCCATCCATGCCGGTGAAAAAAGACGGTCCGGGCAAAGCCCTGATTGTGATCCTGGCGGGACTGCTGGGCGGGCTGTTTGCCTGTGGCAGCGTATTACTGCGTGAGGCCATGCTCAGCCGCAATCCTCTGGTCGAGCCTGTAACGGAATAAAAAACGCAGACGAGAAGGGCGCTGTTATCAGCGCCCTTTTTTTATTTCAAAAAATCCTCACGTACCGGCGTGAAGGTATCCAGCAGCTTGCCGGGTTTAAGACACACGCAGCCGTGCATCACATATGGCTTTTTGTAGAGGGTATCCCCGGCTGTCACCACATGTTTTTCATCTCCAATCGTGAACTCAAACTCGCCGGACAGCACATAGGTTAACTGTTCATGAGGATGGTTATGCAGTGGGCCTGTCGCGCCCTGTTCAAAATTCACCTCCACCGCCATCATTTTACCGGCATAGGCAAGAATACGGCGCGTCACGCCGTTCCCCAGATCGTCAAGCGTGGTCTCGTTGTGGAAAATAAACATATCGTCACCCCAGAATGTATTAAAACAATGTTTCATTTAATTTATATCACCATGGGTTAAAAAGAAACGACGTGACAAAGAACTGGAAACACGATCACAAGTTTGCTTCACTGGGATAAACACTTAAGGAGGGATGATGAAAACGATCGGCCTGCTAGGGGGGATGAGCTGGGAATCGACAATCCCCTATTACCGCCTGATTAATGAAGGGGTGAAGCAACGTCTGGGGGGCCTGCATTCTGCCAGCCTGCTGCTGCACAGCGTAGATTTCCATGAAATCGAAGCCTGCCAGTCGAGCGGTGAATGGGATAAAACCGGGGAAATACTGGCCGAGGCCGCGCTGGGGCTGGAGCGTGCGGGAGCAGAGGGGATTTTGCTCTGTACCAACACTATGCATAAAGTCGCGTCCCATATCGAAGCGCGCTGTTCGCTGCCCTTCCTGCACATTGCCGATGCAACCGGGCGGACCATCACCGCAACTGGATTACGTCGTGTGGCGCTGCTGGGAACGCGCTACACCATGGAGCAGGATTTTTACCGCGGTCGGTTGAGCAGCCAGTTTGGCATTGAAAGCCTGATCCCGGATGAGGCTGACCGGGCCCGCATCAACCAGATTATCTTTGATGAACTCTGCCTCGGCACCTTTAGCGAATCATCCCGGGCATATTACGTCAGCGTGATTGAAAAACTCGCGCAGCAGGGGGCGGAAGGGGTGATTTTCGGCTGTACGGAAATCGGTTTACTGGTGCCGGTTGAGCAAAGCCCGATTCCGGTCTTCGATACCGCCGCGATTCATGCCGCCGATGCCGTGGAGTTTATGCTGTCATAAACTTTGCCGATCGGATAAACGAAGCGCCACCTGACGGGCATGGGCTATCAGGTGCTCCGTAAACGCCTCCACCAGTGCTGAGACCGGGCGATGGAGGGGGCGGATCAGGCTCACGGTGAACGGGACTGACAGGCTAAATGGGCGGATGACAATATCGCGCCCGGCGTAATCCAGCGCCGTCAGTGGATTCACCACCGAAACGCCCACCCCGGCGCGCACCATGGCGCAAATGGAGGCCGCACTGTGGGTCTCAACCACCATCCTGCGCTTCACCTGATGCTCGGCAAACAGTGAATCCAGCAGCTGCCGGTAGCTGTCGGTTTGTGACAGGCTAATGTAGTTTTCACCGTGAAAATCCGCTGGCGTCAGAATCTGCTTGCGGGCAAGCGGGTGCCCGGCTGGCAGCACGCACACCTCATCTAAAGAGAGCAGTTCCGTGCGTTCCGTTCCCGCGGGCGTAGAGAGGGTTTCGGTCAGGCCTAAATCATGGCGCTGTGCGGAGAGCCACTCCTCAAGCAGCGGTGACTCCTGCGGGACAATCGTGAGATTCACCTCCGGATATCGGGCCAGAAAAGGCTGGAGCAGCGTCGGCAAAAAAGACTGCGAAAAGACGGGCAGGCAAACAATCGATAGCTCGCCCTGCCGAAACTCGCGCAGGCTTTCCGCCGCACTGACAATGCGATCCAGGCCGTACCATGAGCGCTGCACCTCCTCGAACAGGCGCAGCCCCTGTACCGTCGGGTGAAGCCTGCCGCGGGTGCGTTCGAACAGCTTCAGTCCCAGCACTTTCTCGAATCGCGCCAGCTCGCGGCTGACCGTTGGCTGCGAGGTATGGAGCATCTGCGCAGCCTCGGTGAGGTTGCCCGTGGTCATCACGGCGTGAAAAATCTCGATATGGCGTAAATTGACGGCGGGCATAGGTCACCTGAATACAAAGAACTGTCCATATCATTTTTGCATAGACTCGCGATAAAACGATATTTTTTATTCTCTTCCTGCTGTGGCGTAATCATAAAAAAATGTCACCCCGGAGAAAGACCATGCCACGCCCGCTTAACCAGACTGATACCGATTTGAATGCCGAAAACCTGCTACGCCTGCCTGCCGAGTTTGGCTGTCCGGTGTGGGTCTACGACGCGCAGATTGTTCGCGAGAAGATTGCTGCCCTGCATCAGTTTGACGTGGTGCGTTTTGCCCAGAAGGCGTGCTCCAATATCCACATTCTGCGTCTGATGCGTGAGCAGGGTGTGAAGGTCGACTCCGTCTCCCTGGGGGAGATTGAGCGCGCGCTGGCGGCCGGGTTTGATCCGAAAGCCGATCCTGACGCGATTGTGTTTACCGCCGATGTGATCGACGACGCCACGCTTGCTCGCGTCCATGAGCTACAGGTGCCGGTAAACGCCGGGTCCGTGGATATGCTGGAACAGCTTGGGCAAGTTTCTCCGGGCCACCGCGTCTGGCTGCGCGTGAACCCTGGCTTTGGTCACGGTCATAGCCAAAAAACCAATACCGGCGGCGAAAACAGCAAGCACGGTATCTGGTACGCCGATATGCCCGCTGCCCTGGACGTACTGCAGCGTTACAATCTGAAGCTGGTGGGCATTCATATGCACATCGGCTCCGGTGTGGATTACGCGCACCTTGAGCAGGTTTGTGGCGCAATGGTGCGCCAGGTGATCGAGTCTGGTCAGGATCTGGAGGCGATCTCCGCCGGGGGCGGTCTTTCCATTCCCTACCGTGAAGGGGAAGAGGCGATCGACACCGATCACTATTACGGCCTGTGGAGCGCCGCGCGTGACCAGGTCGCCGCGCATCTTGGTCATGCCGTGAAGCTGGAAATTGAGCCGGGTCGTTTCCTGGTGGCTGAATCCGGTGTGCTGGTGGCGCAGGTTCGCAGCGTGAAAGAGATGGGCTCGCGCCACTTTGTGCTGATTGACGCCGGCTTTAACGATCTGATGCGCCCGTCAATGTACGGCAGCTATCATCACATTTCGGCTCTGGCTGCCGATGGCCGCGATTTAACTCACGCGCCGCGTATCGAGACGGTTGTCGCGGGCCCGCTGTGTGAGTCTGGTGATGTCTTTACCCAGCAGGAAGGGGGGAAAGTGGAAACCCGCGCGCTGCCGGAAGTTAAACCAGGCGACTATCTGGTGCTGCACGATACCGGTGCCTACGGGGCGTCAATGTCCTCAAACTACAACAGCCGCCCGCTGCTGCCAGAAGTGTTGTTTGATAACGGCAAGGCGCGGCTGATCCGCCGCCGCCAGACCATTCAGGAACTGCTGGCGCTGGAACTCGTCTGAGTGAAGTACGGCCCCGTCGTGACCGAGTCGCGTAATACCAGCGTACCGGTGAACGGCGGGATCGCGTCGACCGGTTGGTTTTTTGCCAGCCGGATCGCCTGATCGATAGCTGTAACGATCATATTGTCGATGGGCAGGTAAACCGACGAGAGCGCTGGCTCCAGCCATTTCGCGCATGGGGCATCGTCAAAGCCAAACAGGGAAATATCCTGTGGGATCCGCAGCCCCGCCTGGTGTAACGCCTTGGACGCACCCAGCGCCATATCATCGTTACAGGCAAACAGAGCGCTAAACGCTATACCGTCGGCAATCAGCTCTTTGCAGAGCTCATATCCTCGCGTCATTCCCGCATCGCCATACTTAATCCGCCGCTCGTCCAGACGAATGCCGTGCTTTTCCAGCGCTTTACGGTAGCCCATCAGCCTCGCTTTCCCGGTTGGCGTGTGGATCGGGACGGTGATACAGGCGATCTCCCGGTGGCCCTGGTTGATCAGGTAATCCACTGCCTTAAAGGCGGCATCCTGCTGTTCGAAGAACACGCAGCGATCGGGCGCCTGGCTGACTTCACGGTTGATGACCACCAGCGGGGTTTGCACCGAATGGATCAGCTTCATGATCGCTTTTTCGCTCATGTAGCGGGTGTAAAGCACGATGGCATCGCATTTGCGATCGGCCAGCATTTGTACCGCCTGCTCTTCCTGCTCCGGGGCGTCGTGACCATCCGTGACGATCAGCTGCTTGCCGTGGGTTTCCGTCTGTCGGGAGGCCTGCTGAAGAAGACGACCAAAGTAAAAACCATCAAAGGTAGAGACCACCAGACCAATGCTGTTGCTGGTCTGGTTCGCCAGCGAACGCGCGAGAAAATTCGGGCGGTAGCCCAGCTCTTCCATCGCATTAAACACCTGCTGACGCGTACTCTCTTTAACCTGACCTGTGCCGTTCAGCACGCGCGATACCGTGGCTTTCGACACGCCCGCGCGCAATGAGACATCCAGCATTGTTGCCATTAGACATTCCTGATTCCACGTAACGATCTGCAGTTTAACACAGACCATCCGGTGCATAAGCGATGCGGGAAGGGCAAAACTTCCAGCACGATCACGCTTTTAGGTAACGATCGGTCAGTTCGAAATACAGGGTTTTAAGTGGTATGCCAAAAACGATATAAACCGCATTTTGGAATACCTGTTACGTCGTTGAGAGCTTAATCACAGAACAAAACCCGACATGTAGCTATTTTTGGTATGCCAATAGTATCCGGCTGTACACCTTATCCAATAAAAGCCCTTTTACTGAGGTATTACCCTATGGCATTACAGGAAAAACTGATCGACGCTCTGGGCAGTTTTGCCACAAAATTCAACAGTTATCGCTATATCATGGCGATCAAGTCTGCCTTTATTACCTTAATGCCGGTCATCATCGTTGGGGCATTCTCTGTCTTGATCTCCAATATGGTACTGGATCCGAAAAATGGCCTGGCGAGCTTCCAGTCCCTCTCTTTTCTCGCCACGCTAAAACCCATCACCAGCGCGCTCAATTACGCCACCCTGAATTTCCTTAACATTGGCGCGGTGTTCTTAATCGGCATCGAACTGGGCCGCATCAACGGGATCAAATCGTTATTCCCTGGCCTGCTGGCGGTGATCTGCTTTATCTGCGTGACGCCGACAACCGTCGAGATGGTGGTGGATGGTGAAATGCACGTGGTGAAAGACGTGCTGCTGCGTCAGTTCTCTGATACCCGCAGCCTGTTCCTCGGCATGTTTATCGCGATTCTGTCGGTTGAAATTTACTGCTGGCTGGAAAACCGCAAGGGGCTGAAGATCAGGATGCCGGACACCGTACCGCCAAACGTGGCGGCATCGTTCTCCGCGCTGATCCCGGCGATCATCACCACTACCGCGATTGCCACATTGGGTTTCGTCTTCCATCAACTCACCGGCATGTATCTCTATGACGCGGTCTATCAGGTGGTGCAACAGCCGCTGGAGCGCGTGGTGCAAAGCCTGCCAGGCATTCTGCTGCTGATGTTTGTCGCACAGCTTTTCTGGGTGATTGGTATTCACGGCAACCAGATGATCAAGCCGATCCGCGAGCCGCTGCTGTTAGGCGCCATCACCGTTAATATGAGCGCCTTTGAGCAGGGCAAAGAGGTGCCGAATATCATCACCATGCCGTTCTGGGATGTGTATATGAGCATCGGCGGGTCGGGGCTGACCATCGGCCTGCTGATCGCGGTCATGATTGCCACCAAACGCAAAGAGATGAAAGAGATCGCCAAGCTTTCCATTGGTCCGGGGCTCTTTAACATCAACGAGCCGGTGATCTTCGGCATGCCAATCATGCTTAACCCGATCCTCGCCATTCCTTTCATTATCACGCCGCTGGTGACCGGCTCTATCGGTTACTTTGCCACCGTAACCGGCTTTGCCGGTAAAGCCGTGGTGATGGTGCCGTGGACCACGCCGCCGCTGATCAACGCCTGGCTCTCCACCGCCGGATCGATGGGGGCGGTCATCACTCAGCTTATCTGCATTGTGACTGCCGTCATTATCTACCTGCCGTTTGTGAAGATTGCTTCACGACGTGCCGAACAGGCCGCGCTGCAACAGGCGACCGACAATGCATGAGGATGTGATGACGACAAAACAGATAACCATTCCGCAGGATTTCATTCTGGGCGCGGCCGCGTCAGCCTGGCAAACCGAAGGCTGGTGCGGCAAAAAGGCGGGGCAGGATTCGTGGATCGATCTCTGGTACAAAAACGATCGCCACGTCTGGCACAACGGCTATGGCCCGGCGGTGGCGACCGACTTTATCAACCGCTTTCGCGAGGATGTGGCGCTGATGAAGCAGGCGGGGCTGACGCACTACCGAACCTCGATTAACTGGTCACGTTTTTTAACCGACTATGAAAAAGTGACGGTGGACGAGGAGTACGCCGCCTATTACGACGCGTTGTTCGATGAGATGCACCGTCAGGGTATTGAGCCGATGATCTGCCTCGAGCATTACGAGCTGCCGGGCGTGCTGCTTGACACTTACGGCGGCTGGGCTTCAAAGCAGGTTGTCGACCTGTTTGTCCGCTATGCGGAAAAAGTCTTTGAACGCTACCACGGTAAAGTCACCCGCTGGTTTACCTTCAATGAACCGATCGTGGTACAGACCCGCGTTTATCTCGATGCGCTGCGCTGGCCCTACGAGCAGAATACCGGTAAATGGATGCAGTGGAACCACCATAAGGTTCTGGCGACGGCAAAGGTTGTACAGCTGTTTCGTGCCAAAGGCTACCCTGGCTCGGTGGGTTGTATTCTCAACCCCGAAGTCACCTATCCTCGATCGTGCGCACCGCACGATGTTAACGCCGCAGAGAAGTACGATCTGTTCTATAACCGCGTATTTCTCGATCCGCTGGTGCACGGGCGCTACCCGTCAGAACTGTTTACGCTGCTGGAACAGCATCAGGTGGCGTGGGACTACACCGCAGAAGAGCTGGAACTGATTGCGCAGAACACCGTCGATGAGCTGGGGATAAACCTCTATTACCCGCATCGGGTGAAAGCGCCGTCTCGTGCCTGGCACCCGGAGACACCGTTCCACCCGGCGTACTACTACGAACCGTTCGAACTGCCAGGACGGCGAATGAATAAATCCCGCGGCTGGGAAATCTATCCCCGCATTATCTACGATATGGCGATGCGGATAAAAAATGACTACCGCAATATCGACTGGTTCGTGGCGGAGAGCGGGATGGGCGTGGAGAACGAAGCGCAGTTTCGCAACAGTGACGGGGTCATTGACGACGAGTACCGCATTGCGTTCATTCGCGAGCACCTCTATTACACGCTGCTGGCGCGGGAGGAGGGGGCAAACTGTCATGGCTATATGCTGTGGGCCTTCACGGACAACGTATCGCCGATGAACGCCTTCAAAAACCGCTACGGGCTGATTGAGATCGATCTCGATAACAATCGCGCCAGGCGGGCGAAAAGGTCGGCGAGCTGGTTCCGGCAGCTGCGCGATGCGCGCGTGCTCACGCTCCCGGTCGATGATGAATGGAAGTAAGCGAAAACCATGCTGGTTCTGGTAAAATAGCGCACAAACTGGCCGGGAGGACGCCCGGCCTGCGCATTAACTGAAAAAACAGGTGAAAACGTGGATAAGGCTGTCATCCTGCCGGAAAAAAAACAGTACCAGGAAATTGGCGAGGATTTACGGGCGCAAATTATCCAGGGGCACTATCCCGTAGGTTCCCGTCTGCCGCCCGAGCGAAATATTGCTGAGAAGTACGGTGTAAGTCGTACCATCGTGCGTGAGGCATTGCTGATGCTGGAGCTGCAGGGCACGGTGGATATCCGCCAGGGGTCTGGCGTTTATGTGATGCGCATTCCTGAAGAACACGAAAACGAAGAAGAACGTTTTCTGAACAGCGACGTCGGCCCCTTTGAGATCCTGCAGGCGCGCCAGCTCCTCGAAAGCAACATCGCCGCGTTTGCTGCCAAAATGGCGACACGCGCAGACATCGACAATCTGCGCCGTATTATTGAGCAGGAGCAGCGCGCCATTGCCGCCAACGATAACAGCCAGGACAACAATAAAATGTTTCACCTGGTGCTGGCGGGGGCAACGCAAAACCAGATGCTGCTGGCAACGGTAGAAAGTATCTGGCACCACATGGACAGCAGCCCGCTGTGGCAGCAATTCAATGGGCATATCGCCAGCCGTGCATACCGCCTGAAATGGCTGGGCGACAGGCAAACTATCCTCGCGGCGCTGCGTCGTCGTGACGTGATGGGTGCCTGGCAGGCGATGTTCCAGCATCTGGAAAATGTGAAAAAGAGTTTACTTGAACTCTCCGATGAAGATGCGCCGGATTTTGACGGTTATCTTTTTGAATCTGTGCCCGTGTTTCAGGGGAAGCTGGTGTGACTATTCTGCCTCTCTATGCCGCGCCTCAGTATGCGGAACAGGTAACTGACTGGATCTGGCAGGCGTTCGGTGACGGGCTTACGCGGGCGTTTTTCCAGAGCATCGTTGAACACAGCCAGACGCCGGGCGCGTTACCGTTGACCTTTATTGCTCTGAAGGGCGAACAGCTTCTGGGTACGGTCGGGATCTGGCGCTGCGATTTAATCACCCGACAGGATCTTTGTCCGTGGCTGGCTGCGCTTTACGTTGATGAAGCGGCGCGTGGTAACGGACTGGCGGGAAAACTGCAGCAGCATGTTATCGCCTATGCCGCACAGGCCGGGTATCACGAACTGCATCTGTGGTCTGCCTGCCGCGACTTCTACGAACGTTACGGCTGGCAGTACATTGGCGATGCGCTCGAATACCCGAACAAAACGGTACATCTGTATCGCTATTCCTCTCCCGCTTCTGCTGGCGAACCTACGGAGTGACGGCGGACTAAGGTGGGGCTGAACAGGTGGGTGATATCCGGTGGCTGGCGTTGTTCGGCCAGCGCCAGTGCCAGCTCCGCAGCCTGCGTTGCCATTGTGATAATCGGGTAACGTACGGTGGTCAGGCGCGGACGCACGTAGCGGGACACCAGCACATCATCGAAGCCAATGAGTGAAATTTCTCCCGGCACCTCGATTCCGTTGTCATTTAACACCCCCATTGCCCCGGCGGCCATCGAGTCGTTATAGCTGGCAACCGCCGTGAAATTCCGTCCACGTCCCAGCAGCTCTGTCATTGCCTGTTCGCCGCCACTCTCATCCGGCTCGCCGTAGGCCACCAGCCGGTCATTACACGGCAAGCCGTTTTCGCGCAGGGCATCGTAGTAGCCCTGCAGGCGATCTTCAGCATCGGAAATCGGGTGATTGGAGCAGAGATAACCAATGCGGGTATGGCCCTGCTGAATCAAATGGCGGGTAGCAAGCCAGGCGCCGTACCGGTCGTCGAGTGCCACGCAGCGTTTCTCAAAACCGGGAATAATTCGATTGATGATCACCATGCCGGGGATCTGCTTCATCAGATGAATGAGTTCAGCATCGGGGATCATTTTGGCGTGAACAACCAGCGCAGCGCAGCGGTGGCGCATCAGCTGTTCGATAGCCTGGCGTTCTTTTTGTTCGTTGTGATAGCCATTGCCGATCAGCAGAAAATTGCCGGTCTGATAAGAAACCTGTTCAACCGCTTTTACCATGGCGCCGAAAAACGGATCAGACACATCGCCCACCACCAGTCCGATGGTTTCAGTAGACTGTTGGGCAAGGGCGCGGGCGTTGGCATTCGGATGATAATTCAATGATTCCATGGCGTTTTGCACCGCCTGGCGTGATGCGTCACTGGCTTTAGGGGAGTCGTTAATCACGCGCGAGACGGTCGCCACGGAAACACCAGCCAGACGGGCCACATCCTTTATTGTCGCCATTACATACCTTCTTAGTGGGGGTAAGCGTTTACACACGAAATAGTGTTGCGGAAAAGCGCCCTGCATTCAAGGGGCGCGGGGGTTCGCCCTCCACAAACGTGACGCAGCACAACCCTGGCCGTGTAATCGTTACACGGCCAGTCATGTCTGAATAATGTCAATCTGAACCTTTAGTTACACTTTGCCTCAGGCTGTTGCGATTGTCCGATGGCGAGGATGAGGGGGAGATTGATAGAGTCGAGATCCCAGAGGTATTGATTGGTGAGAATTCTTAGTACGGTTTCGTACTCTTCTCTTGCACCAACCTGCGCGGATGCGCAGGTTTTTTTTCGCCTCAACTTTGCAGTCGCTCCCGTATCACTTCTCGTGTAATCTGCCACCATTTACTATCAACCCTTCACACTGGCTGGCAAAGGGAGTTGAGATGCTTTTTGGGTTCTTCCGTACACTCTTCCGTATTCTCTTTCGCATTCGCGTCACTGGCGATGCTCAGGCGCTTCGCGGCGAACGCGTTCTTATCACACCAAACCATGTTTCCTTTATCGACGGCATTCTGCTGGCGCTATTTCTGCCCGTGCGTCCGGTGTTTGCGGTTTATACCTCCATCAGCCAGCAGTGGTACATGCGCTGGCTCACGCCGCTGATTGATTTTGTGCCGCTCGACCCGACCAAACCGATGATGATTAAACATCTGGTGCGTCTGGTGGAGCAGGGGCGTCCGGTGGTTATTTTCCCGGAAGGGCGCATCTCGGTGACCGGTTCACTGATGAAAATCTACGACGGCGCCGGGTTTGTCGCGGCGAAGTCAAAAGCAACCGTGGTGCCACTGCGTATTGAAGGGGCGGAGCGCTCCTATTTCAGCCGTCTGAAAGGGTTGGTAAAGCAGCGCGTGTTCCCAAAAATTACGTTGCATATCCTGCCGCCAACGTCGTTACCGATGCCTGACGCGCCCCGTGCACGCGATCGCCGTAAAATTGCCGGAGAGATGCTGCACCAGATTATGATGGAAGCGCGTATGGCGGTTCGCCCGCGCGAGACGCTGTATGAATCCCTGCTGTCGGCACAGCACCGCTACGGCGCGAAGAAAAACTGCATCGAAGACATCAACTTTACCCCGGATACCTATCGCAAGCTGCTGACCAAAACATTGTTCGTGGGCCGTATTCTTGAGAAGTACAGTCAGCAGGGCGAAAAGATTGGCCTGATGCTGCCCAACGCAGGCATCAGTGCGGCGGTGATTTTTGGAGCCGTTTCCCGTGGCCGTATTCCGGCGATGATGAACTACACGGCGGGCGTGAAAGGGCTGACCAGCGCCATCACGGCAGCGCAAATCAAAACCGTCTTTACCTCCCGCCAGTTCCTCGACAAAGGCAAACTGTGGCATCTTCCTGAACAGCTTACCCAGGTACGCTGGGTCTTCCTGGAAGATCTTAAAGCGGACGTGACGACAGGCGACAAACTGTGGATTTTTGCTCATCTGCTGATGCCGCGTCTGGCCCAGGTGAAACAGCAGCCGGAAGACGACGCGATTATCCTCTTCACCTCTGGCTCTGAAGGCAACCCGAAAGGCGTCGTCCACAGTCACAAGAGTATTCTGGCGAACGTTGAGCAGATCAAAAGCATTGCCGACTTTACCGCGAAAGACCGGTTTATGTCAGCGCTGCCGCTGTTCCACTCGTTTGGTCTGACGGTGGGGCTTTTCACGCCGCTGCTGACCGGTGCCGAAGTCTTCCTTTATCCAAGCCCGTTGCATTACCGCATTGTGCCGGAGCTGGTGTATGACCGTAACTGTACCGTGTTGTTTGGAACCTCAACCTTCCTCGGGAACTACGCGCGTTTCGCCAATCCGTATGACTTCTTCCGCGTGCGCTACGTGGTTGCTGGCGCGGAAAAACTGCAGGAGAGCACGCGACAGATCTGGCAGGACAAATTTGGTTTGCGCATCCTCGAGGGGTATGGCGTGACAGAGTGTGCGCCGGTGGTCTCTATCAACGTGCCAATGGCGGCGAAACCGGGGACAGTAGGCCGAATTCTGCCTGGGCTGGATGCTCGTCTGCTGGCGGTGCCTGGTATTGAAGACGGCGGCCGTCTGCAGCTGAAAGGGCCAAACGTGATGAACGGCTATCTGCGCGTGGAAAACCCCGGCGTGCTGGAAGCACCGACCGCAGAAAACGTTAATGGCGAGATTGAAACGGGCTGGTACGACACCGGCGATATTGTACGTTTCGATGAGCAAGGCTTTGTGCAGATCCAGGGGCGTGCAAAACGCTTTGCCAAGATTGCGGGTGAAATGGTCTCGCTTGAGATGGTTGAACAGCTGGCATCGGGCGTCTCCGCCGACAAGATGCATGCCACGGTTGTGAAGAGTGATGCAAGTAAAGGCGAGGCGCTGGTGCTGTTCACCACCGACAGCGAGCTTAAGCGCGACCAGTTACTGAGCTATGCCCGCGAGCACGGCATTCCGGAGCTGGCGGTACCTCGTGATATTCGCTACCTGAAACAGCTTCCGGTGCTCGGCAGCGGTAAGCCCGACTTCGTGACCCTCAAGGGCATGGTTGAACAGGCGGAACAACATAATGCGTGAGTCAGTACACACTAACACCTCTCTGCGCTCAAAAGGCATGATGGCGGTGATTGCCGCCCAGTTCCTTTCCGCCTTTGGCGATAACGCGCTGCTGTTTGCCACGCTGGCACTGCTCAAGGCTGAGTTTTACCCCGACTGGAGTCAGCCGGTTCTGCAGATGGTGTTTGTGGGCGCTTACATTATCTTTGCACCGTTTGTCGGACAGGTTGCGGACAGCTTCCCGAAAGGCCGGGTAATGATGTTTGCCAACGGCCTGAAACTGCTGGGAGCCGCCAGCATTTGTTTTGGTTTCAATCCGTTTATTGGCTATACGCTGGTCGGCATTGGTGCCGCAGCCTACTCCCCGGCGAAGTATGGCATCCTCGGGGAGCTGACCACCGGTGATAAGCTGGTGAAAGCCAATGGGCTGATGGAGTCCTCCACCATTGCGGCAATCCTGCTTGGCTCCGTCGCAGGCGGTGTCCTCGCTGACTGGCACGTGCTGGCGGCCCTCGGCGTGTGTGCCGTGGTGTACGGTGGCGCGGTAGTCGCTAACCTGTTTATTCCGAAACTGCCGGTGGCGCGTCCGGGGCAATCCTGGCGCTTTAAGCCGATGACCGGCAGCTTCTTCAATGCCTGCCGCGTACTGTGGCGTAACGGTGAAACGCGATTCTCTCTGATGGGCACCAGCATGTTCTGGGGCGCTGGCGTTACGCTGCGCTTCCTGCTGGTGCTGTGGGTGCCGGTGGCGCTGGGGATCACGGACAACGCGACGCCAACCTACCTTAATGCGATGGTGGCGATCGGGATTGTGGTGGGCGCGGGGGCAGCGGCAAAACTGGTGACGCTCGACACCGTTGCTCGCTGCATGCCGGCAGGGATACTGATTGGCGTTGCGGTGCTTTTTTTCGCGCTGCAACACGCGTTATTGCCAGCCTACGTACTGCTGATCCTGATTGGTATTCTGGGAGGCTTCTTCGTGGTGCCACTGAATGCGCTATTACAGGAGCGTGGCAAGCAGACGGTCGGGGCGGGCAATGCTATTGCGGTGCAAAACCTCGGTGAAAACCTGGCGATGCTGCTGATGCTGGGCCTGTATTCGCTGGCGGTTAAAGCCGGTGCGCCTGTGGTAGGGATTGGCGTCGGGTTCGGTGGATTGTTCGCGTTGGCGATTGCCGGCTTGTGGGTCTGGCAGCGCCGCCGCTGATTCGGGTCGTCTTCAGCGCCTTTTCACAAGCGGGTGCAAACATTAAAAACGGCAACAGAGGTTGCCGTTTTGCTTTTTTTACGGTGCCGGATAGGTATAAACCTGATGCACCGCGTCAATCTCCGCCAGCACGTCCTCGCTCAGGTCCAGATGGAAACTCTCAATGTTGGTTTTCAACTGTTCCATCGTCGTTGCGCCCAGCAGGGTGCTGGCCACAAACGGCTGACGGCGTACGAAGGCCAGTGCCATCTGGGCAGGATCGAGCCCGTGGCGCTTCGCAATATCAACGTAGGCCGCGACGGCTTTCTGCGTCTGCTCGCCGCTATAGCGGGTAAAGCGGCTGAAGAGCGTATTACGCGCGCCGGCTGGCTTCGCACCGTTCAGGTATTTACCCGTCAGCGTACCAAAGCCCAGGCAGGAATAGGCGAGCAGCTCAACCTCTTCATATTGCGTCACTTCGGCCAGACCCACTTCGTAACTGCGGTTGAGCAGGCTGTAGGGGTTCTGGATGGTGACAATGCGCGGCAGATCGTGTTTATCAGCCAGGTGCAGGTAGCGCATAACGCCAAAAGCCGTTTCGTTAGACACGCCGATGTAGCGGATTTTGCCCGCTCGCTGGCATTCGGTCAGTGCTTCCAGCGTTTCAAGCAGCGTAACGGCGGGAGCACTTTCGTTCCAGCTGTAGCCGAGCTTACCAAAGCAGTTGGTTGGACGCTGCGGCCAGTGTACCTGGTAGAGATCAAGATAATCGGTTTGCAGACGCTTCAGGCTGGCATCCAGCGCGGCACGGATATTCTTGCGATCGAGGATCTGGTTTGGGCGGATCCCGGCATCGCTGTTACGCGCAGGGCCGCTGACTTTCGAGGCGACAACCAGTTTTTCGCGATTGCCGCGTTTTGCCAGCCAGTTGCCGACGTAGGTTTCGGTAAGCCCCTGCGTTTCCGGGCGTGGAGGAACAGGGTACATCTCTGCGACATCAATCAGGTTAATGCCCTGGCTGACGGCATAATCGAGTTGTGCATGGGCATCGGCTTCGCTGTTTTGTTCACCAAATGTCATCGTGCCCAACCCCAGTTGGCTTATCTCCAGAGAGCTGTGGGGGATACGGTGATAATGCATAGCCGGCTTCCTTCAATAGACATGTAGACCGCGTCAGGAACCTCCCGACAAAGGAATATAAACATGGCAGAGGGGAAGCAAAAGGGGAAGAAAAAAATCAAAAAGGCCAGCAAGGTACTGACCTCTCTCTGTTTATCGCTCGATAATTTGCGAGACTTCGTCGCGATTGATCTGCATTTTATTCCCGGACTGATCGCGATAGCTGACCAGGCCGGTGTCATCATCGACTTCCGGCTTGCCGTCTGTCAGGATCATCCGGCCATCTTTTGTCGCCATCACGTAATCGCTGCTACAGCCCGATACTGCAAACGCTAATCCGACTGCTGAAATTAACACTGCCCATTTTTTCATCGTTATCGTCCTCACCTGGCTCGTATCAAATCATAGTGTAGTAATAACCCGATATTTCGACAGGAGGAAGCGGTAAAATCTTAAAAACCAGGTGATTATGTTTGAGAGCTCTCAAAATAAGTAAAAAACTACGTTTTGAGTAAGAAATGGCGAGCAAGGAGCGCCCCGGTAAAGTTCTTTTTGAGATAAAAACCACGTGGCAATGTCAGTATCGGCTCGCCCCGGGCACCGATTGCTTCCGTGAGCGCTTTACTGTTCGCCGCCTTTGGCCGCAGCTGTAACACCTCTCCGTGTCGGGCGGTGATGCGCTCAACCTGACCGAGGACAATCATATCCATCAGCTCTTCCCAGTCCAGACGCAGCTGATGCTCTTCATCTTCATCCGGACTCCACAGCAGCGGTGCGCCAACCCGGCGTTCAGCCAGCGGGATCTGACGTTCTCCTTCTACGGGGACCCAAAGCACGCGCTTCAGTTTATGGCGAACGTGACTGGTTTCCCACGTCACACCAGTATTCCCGGTTAACGGTGCAACGCAGACAAATGTCGTTTCCAGGGGCTTCCCAAGGCTATCGATGGGAATGGTTTTTAACTCTACGCCCAGGGCGGCGAAATCCTGCTCCGGTTTACTCCCTGCGCTTGCACCCAACCACAGCTCCAGCAGCATGCCGATCCAGCCTTTATCCCGCTTCAGATCCTGAGGGATCGGCAGGCCAGCCATTGCCGCCAGCTCGCCAAGCGAAAAGCCAGCCAGACGCTGCGCCTGCTGTAGCAACTGGGTTTCGCTGGACGGCGGTGAAAGCAAGGGTAAAAGCGAATGCATGAAGGTAACCTTTTGATTAAAAAATACACTAAGAAATTGTCCCCTGTGGATAGAGTTTAACTTTTTCTGTACGAATATGCCATGTGTATGATTTATAGGTTTTTTTAGCACGCTAAAAATGGATGGCGAAGGACAAAAATTCGGTTGTTCAATTCTGGTCACTGACAATGAACAGGATCTTACACCATGTTATCCACAGAAAAGTGGGATAACTGGGCATAACCCTGACTACTGTTTCAATTTACAGCCTTGACGTGGGACGAAAATCCAATTTTCAAACAAATTGTGCCTAACTTATTGGCACAATCTGTGGATAAAACCGACGCTGTTCGATCTTTCATCAGCACAACGATCCCTGATGTGATGATCGTCACGCTTAAGCGGTGTGGGTCGGTTTTATTACGATTAACTTTATGAAAATAATGATTTTATTTTTTATTGGTAATGGAGGGAGATTGACGGCGGCTGAGGTTGTTCATCGGTAATCAGACACTTCTTCACAACTATATCCACAGAAAAGGTGAATAAAATTCCCCTCAGAGCTGCTCATCTGTTTATAACTCTGCCTGTATTTGTGAGTTATTCAAATGTTATTAGGTTGCAGCCCTGTAAGAGAGTGGTTTACCGCCTCCCTGTAGTGTGAAACAATCATTCATATATAAGGTTTAGTTTGGGGTAGTCCGGTGATTGATGACGATGGCTACCGCCCGAACGTAGGAATAGTAATTTGTAATCGTCAGGGCCAGGTGATGTGGGCCCGTCGATATGGTCAGCACTCCTGGCAGTTCCCGCAAGGCGGGATCAACCCGGGAGAGTCCCCAGAACAAGCGATGTACCGGGAGCTGTTTGAAGAGGTTGGTTTAAGCCGAAAAGATGTTCGCATCCTGGCTTCGACCCGCAACTGGTTGCGTTACAAGTTACCGAAACGTTTGGTGCGTTGGGACACAAAGCCGGTTTGTATCGGCCAGAAACAAAAATGGTTTCTACTGCAGTTGGTGGGCAACGATTCAGATATCAATATGCAAACCAGCAGTACGCCGGAGTTTGATGGCTGGCGTTGGGTGAGCTATTGGTATCCTGTTCGTCAGGTCGTGTCATTTAAACGCGATGTTTACCGTAGGGTGATGAAAGAGTTCGCAAGTGTTGTTATGCAGCTTCAGGAGATCCCGCCTAAGCCGCAGAGCGCACCTGCCTGGCGACGTAAAAGAGGTTAAGCTACGCAAATCATGCTCACCCGCTTGCGAGAAATAGTCGAGAAGGTGGCCAGTGCGCCGCGTCTGAATGAGGCGCTGAACATTCTGGTTACCGACATCTGTCTTGCGATGGAGACCGAAGTCTGTTCGGTGTATCTGGCCGACCACGATCGGCGTTGCTATTACCTGATGGCGACCCGTGGTTTGAAAAAGCCACGTGGACGCACCGTAACGCTCGCGTTTGATGAAGGTATCGTTGGTCTGGTTGGGCGACTCGCCGAACCTATCAACCTTGCCGACGCGCAAAAACACCCCAGCTTTAAATATATCCCCTCCGTAAAAGAAGATCGTTTCCGCGCCTTCCTGGGCGTGCCGATTATTCAGCGCCGTCAGCTGCTTGGTGTGCTGGTGGTACAGCAGCGTGAGTTGCGTCAGTACGATGAAAGCGAAGAGTCTTTCCTCGTCACGCTGGCCACGCAGATGGCCGCGATCCTCTCCCAGTCCCAGTTGACGGCACTGTTTGGTCAGTATCGCCATACGCGTATTCGCGCGCTTCCGGCGTCGCCGGGCGTCGCTATCGCCGAAGGCTGGATGGACGCCACCCTGCCGTTGATGGAGCAGGTGTACGAAGCCTCAACGCTTGATGAAGCGCTTGAGCGTGAGCGTCTCACCGCCGCGCTGGAAGAGGCGTCGAATGAGTTTCGTCGCTACAGCAAGCGCTTTGCCGCTGGGGCGCAAAAAGAGACGGCGGCCATTTTTGACCTTTACTCGCACCTTCTCTCCGATGCACGTCTGCGCCGCGAGCTTTTTGACGAAGTCGACAAAGGTGCGGTTGCGGAGTGGGCGGTTAAAAAGGTCATCGAAAAATTTGCCGAGCAGTTTGCGGCACTGACCGACGGTTACCTGAAAGAGCGGGCCGGTGATTTACGCGCCCTGGGGCAGCGTTTACTGTTCCATCTTGATGACACTATTCAGGGCGCGAATGCCTGGCCAAAACGTTTTGTGCTGGTTGCCGATGAACTCTCCGCGACAACGCTGGCTGAACTGCCTCATGACCGCCTGGCGGGCGTAGTGGTACGCGATGGCGCGGCGAACTCGCACGCGGCCATTATGGTGCGTGCGCTGGGAATTCCCACCGTTATGGGGGCGGATATCCAGCCATCGGTGCTGCACCGACGCACCCTGGTGGTCGACGGTTATCGCGGTGAGCTGTTGGTTGATCCTGAGCCGGTTCTGCTTCAGGAATACCAGCGCCTTATCAGCGAAGAGAATGAATTAAGCAAGCTGGCAGAGGATGACGTTAATCTGCCCGCGCAGCTCAAAAGCGGCGAGCGAATCAAAGTCATGCTCAACGCAGGTTTAAGCCCCGAGCATGAAGAGAAGCTCGGCAGCCGCATCGACGGTATCGGCTTATACCGCACCGAAATCCCGTTCATGCTGCAAAGTGGCTTTCCCTCTGAAGAGGAGCAGGTCGCGCAGTATCAGGGCATGCTGCAGATGTTTAACGACAAACCGGTCACCCTGCGCACCCTTGATGTCGGGGCAGATAAACAGCTGCCGTACATGCCGATCAGTGAGGAAAACCCGTGCCTGGGCTGGCGTGGGATACGCATTACGCTCGATCAGCCTGAGATCTTCCTGATCCAGGTGCGTGCCATGCTGCGCGCGAATGCGGCGACGGGTAACCTCAGCATTTTACTGCCGATGGTCACCAGCATTGATGAGATTGACGAGGCGCGGCGTCTGATTGAGCGTGCCGGTCGTGAAGTCGAAGAGATGATTGGCTATGCGATCCCCAAACCACGAATTGGGGTGATGCTTGAAGTGCCGTCAATGGTCTTTATGCTGCCGCAGCTGGCTAACCGTGTCGACTTTATCTCGGTCGGTACCAATGACCTGACGCAGTATATTCTGGCCGTCGACCGTAACAACACGCGTGTTGCCAGCATCTATGACAGCCTGCACCCTGCGATGATCCGGGCGTTAGCGATGATCGCGCGAGAAGCCGAACAGCACGATATTGATTTGCGCCTGTGTGGTGAAATGGCCGGAGATTCGATGTGCGTTGCAATCCTGATTGGGCTGGGGTACCGCCACCTCTCCATGAACGGCCGTGCGGTTGCCCGCGTGAAGTACCTGCTGCGGCATATCGATATTGAGGATGCCCGCGAGCTGGCTGAACGCAGTCTTGAAGCGCAGCTGGCCGCCGAAGTGCGTCATCAGGTGGCTGCTTTCATGGAGCGACGCGGTATGGGCGGCCTGATTCGCGGCGGTCGCTAATACGTACTTTTCCCCTCACTCCGTCCTCGTCCTTTGTTACAGGGCGGCGGTGAGGATATAACACACTCCTCTATACACATCTTTTACATCTCTGGCGCATCCTCCGCGTCCGCCTTATGCTATGATTCGCAACTTTGGAGCCTCTGCTAACAGCAGAATCGCATTTCTACCGCTGTCCACTTTCAGCGGAATAACAACATCTTGTGGTGACAGATGAACAGTGGTTATCTGCATTTTCCGGAATTTGATCCGGTCATTTTCTCAATAGGACCTGTTTCGCTTCACTGGTACGGTCTGATGTACCTGGTCGGCTTCATTTTTGCCATGTGGCTTGCTGGCCGTCGCGCCAGTCGTCCCGGCAGTGGCTGGACCAAAAACGAAGTCGAGAACCTGCTGTATGCAGGCTTCCTTGGCGTGTTCCTGGGCGGCCGTATTGGGTATGTTCTGTTCTATAACCTCCCGGTATTCCTGAACGATCCACTCTACCTGTTCCGCGTCTGGGATGGCGGCATGTCCTTCCACGGCGGGCTGATTGGTGTGATCCTGGTGATGGTGATTTTTGCCAAACGCACCAAGCGCAACTTCTTCCAGGTGTCAGATTTTATCGCGCCACTGATCCCGTTTGGTCTGGGAGCAGGACGTCTGGGCAACTTTATCAATGGTGAGCTCTGGGGACGTGTCGACCCGAGTGTCTCCTTTACCATGCTGTTCCCGGGTTCGCGTGCAGAGGACATGGCGCTGCTACCGTCTCATCCTGAGTGGCAATCCCTGTTCGATACTTACGGTGTTCTGCCGCGCCATATGTCTCAGCTTTACGAGCTGGCGCTGGAAGGCGTGGTGCTGTTTATCATCCTGAATCTCTTTATCCGTAAACCGCGTCCGATGGGGTCTGTCTCCGGTCTGTTCCTGATTGGCTACGGTGCATTCCGTATCATCGTCGAGTTCTTCCGCCAGCCGGATGCACAGTTCACCGGCGAATGGGTACAGTACATCAGCATGGGGCAGATCCTCTCCATTCCGATGATTGTCGCGGGTGTCATTATGATGATTTGGGCGTATCGTCGTCGTCCAAAGCAACAACTTTCCTGAGGAACCATGAAACAGTATCTTGAACTGATGAAAAAAGTGCTCAATGAGGGCACGCCGAAAAATGACCGTACCGGTACCGGCACGCTCTCCATTTTTGGCCACCAGATGCGCTTCAATCTGCAGGAAGGTTTTCCGCTGGTGACGACAAAGCGCTGCCACCTGCGCTCGATCATTCATGAACTGCTCTGGTTCCTGCAAGGCGATACCAACGTTGCGTATCTGCATGAAAACAACGTCTCTATCTGGGACGAATGGGCAGATGAAAACGGCAACCTGGGCCCGGTGTACGGTAAGCAGTGGCGCGCATGGCCTACGCCGGATGGCCGCCATATTGACCAGATCACCACCGTGATGAACCAGCTGAAAAACGATCCGGACTCGCGCCGTATTATCGTTTCCGCCTGGAACGTCGGCGAGCTGGATAAAATGGCTCTGGCACCGTGCCATGCGTTCTTCCAGTTCTATGTGGCAGACGGCAAGCTCTCCTGTCAGCTCTATCAGCGCTCCTGCGACGTGTTCCTCGGCCTGCCGTTCAACATTGCCAGCTATGCGCTGTTAGTGCATATGATGGCGCAGCAGTGCGATCTGGACGTGGGCGATTTTGTCTGGACCGGTGGGGATACCCACCTCTACAGCAACCATATGGAGCAGACGCATCTCCAGCTGACTCGCGAACCGCGCGCCTTGCCTAAGCTGATTATCAAACGCAAACCGGAATCCATTTTTGATTACCGCTTTGACGATTTTGAGATTGAGGGTTATGACCCTCATCCAGGCATCAAAGCGCCCGTCGCTATCTGAGGCCGTCAATCGTGACATAACCGGTGCTGTTTAGCGCCGGTTTTTTTTCGCCTTCTTCTCGCTTTCCAACGCGTTATCCAGAACGTATGCAACGCACTGCAACCGTTTAACTTTCCTTGATAAGGGCTCGTAAAACGGTCATCCGTAGCTCGTCAATTCCAGGCCATTTCGCCACACTCCCGGCATGAAAAAAGAGAACGGTTTTACGCTTATCGAAACCCTGGTGGCTATCTCGCTGGTGGTCATTCTCAGCGCCTCCGGGCTATACGGTTGGGACAACTGGCAACGGCAGCAACGGCTCTGGCAAACCGCCGGGCAGGTGCGCGATTACCTGGCATTTCTGCGCAATGACGCAAACCGGCACAACCGTGACCACCAGGTCACATTGCGGCGCGACAGGGGCGTCACCTGTCTGATGAGCGCATTCGTGCAGGGCTGTGATAAGGGCAGTCCGTTTGTATTTATTTCCCTGTGGCCGGAGGTCACGGTAAGTGAAATAACGCCGTTATTTGGCTTCTATGGACTCAGGGATACGGCATGGGCAGGGCGAATACGCCTGCAAAGTCGTGCAGGAGAATGGCTCGTCATTGTCTCGAATGGAGGGCGAATCAGGATGTGCAATGTCACAGGAGAAGGTTCATGTCCCTAAACCAGCAGGGTTTCTCACTGATGGAAGTTCTGATTGCCACGGCGATCAGCAGTCTTTTACTGATAAGCGCCTCGCGCTTTTTACCGGGCTTGCAGCGGGCTGTTTTACAGCAGTCCGGTCAGCGGGAGCTTGAGGAGGAGGTGTGGCAACGCCTTTTTTCCCTCGGCAAACAGCTTCAGCGTGCGGGGTATTGCGCCGGAAACTGTGCGGGGCAGGGACTGACGATCGGCAGGCAAGGTCGCTGTGTCATTGTACGGTGGGATGCAAACAGTAACGGTAACTGGGATAGCTCGTCTTCGGAAAACGACAGCACAGGTTTTCGTCTGGAATCAGGTGCACTGGAGACCCTGCATGGGGCGACCTCGTGTGAGGGTAAAGGATGGGAGAAACTCACTGACCCCAACAGGCTTCTCATCCAGCACTTTGTGGTGAGTCAAGTTGAGCATGCGGGGTTTGCCCCCCAGCTGAATATTGAAATGACCGCCCTTCGTCAGGGCGAGCAGGGGGCCCCCTGTCAGGCTTTTTATGGCGTCACGGGGTACAACCTGTGAACCGGCAGCGTGGGATGTCCTCGCTGGCGCTGGTGTTACTTTTACTGGTGTTGGGCACGCTGATCCTCACCGGCCTCAATCAGCAGCTGGCCACGTTTAGCGCACTGGTGGGCGGTGAGAGCCGCTCGGTTCAACAGCAGGCATCCGTGCAGTCAGCGCTTGAATGGGGACGCGTTCAGAGCTGGTTGTCTGAGCCTGAGATCCAGTGCAAAAAGGTATCGGCATGGCGAGTTTGCCTGCGGCTACTGAATGAAGCGCGTGTGCTGCTTATCGCCGGGAGTGATGACCTGCAGCTATGGCGCAGAGGCGAAATCATCGATGGTAAGATCCATTTCTCGCCACACGGCTGGAGTGATTTTTGTCCGCTTAAGGAGAGTGCGTTATGCCAGCTGCCGTGAGCAGAGAAAAAGGCTTTAGCATGGTTGAGGTATTACTGGCGATGATGCTGCTGGTGATGATTGTCACGGCACTGTCGGGTTATCAGCGGGCACTGGCGACGCGGTTCTCCATGTTTAATCAGTATCGTCAGCTCTGGCACCATGCCTGGAATCAGTCTCAGCTTTCAACAATTGCTCTCCCGGCAGGCTGGCAGGTCAGTCGGGGGCAGACAACACTCTCTGGATGTGTCAGCATCACGGTTACACTTATTTCTCCTCTGGGGCGGCGCGGCGAGATGACGCGTCTGCATTGCCCGGTTAGCCAGTAGTCGGGAGCGTCTATGTTAAGGGTCTACCACTCAAATCGTCTGGATGTGCTGGAAGCGCTGATGGAATTTATCGTTGAGCGCGAGCGGCTTGACGATCCTTTTGAGCCAGAAATGGTGCTGGTGCAGAGCACCGGTATGGCGCAGTGGCTGCAGATGTCGCTTTCGCGTAAATTCGGCATTGCCGCAAATATCGATTTCCCGCTGCCCGCGAGTTTTATCTGGGAGATGTTTGTCCGCGTGTTGCCGGACATCCCGGAACAGAGTGCCTTCAACAAGCAAAGCATGAGCTGGAAGCTGATGGCATTGTTGCCGGACATGCTGCAGCATGATGAATTCGTCATGCTACGCCACTACCTCAATGACGACACCGATAAACGCAAGCTGTTCCAGCTGGCATCGCGCACCGCCGATCTCTATGACCAGTATCTGGTGTATCGCCCGGAATGGCTGACTCGCTGGGAAGCGGGCGAGCGGGTCGACGGGTTACCGGAGGCGCAAGTCTGGCAGGCACCGCTCTGGAAAGCGCTGGTGGAACACACTGAGAAACTCGGCCAGCCGAAGTGGCACCGTGCAAACCTCTACCAGCGGTTTATCTCCATACTGGAAAACAGCGCTGAGCGACCAGCCCGGCTGCCCTCTCGCGTGTTTATCTGCGGCATCTCGGCGCTGCCACCGGTGTATTTGCAGGCGCTGAGTGCGCTGGGTAAACACATCGACATACATATCCTCTTTACCAATCCGTGTCGCCAGTACTGGGGCGACATTCAGGATGAACGCTGGCTTTCGCGGCTGGTGTCTCGTCAGAGACGACGCCTGTTTGAAGAGCGTACCGTGCCACTGTTTAAAGACAGCGCGTCTGCCGCACAGCTATTTGATGAGCACGGCATTCAAAATCTGCCGAACCCGCTGCTTGCCTCCTGGGGAAAGCTGGGCCGTGACTACATTCACATGCTCTCAGACATCACGTCGTCAGGCGAAGGGGATGTGGATGCCTTCGTCGAGATCGCTCCGGATAGCCTGCTGCATAATATCCAGCTCGACATTCTGGATCTCGAAAACCGCGCCGTCATGGGCGTTACGGCGAAAGAATTTGAACGCAGCGACAGTAAGCGCAAGCTGGACGGCGACGATCGCAGCGTCACGATCCACGTTTGCCACAGCCCGCAGCGCGAGGTTGAAGTCCTTCACGATCAACTGCTGGCGATGCTGCAGGACGATCCTGAGCTGACGCCACGTGACATTGTGGTGATGGTGGCGGATATCGACAGTTACAGTCCTTTTATTCAGGCTGTTTTTGGGAGTGCGACAGGTGAACGCTACCTGCCGTACGCCATTTCTGACCGACGGGCCCGCCAGTCTCATCCGGCCTTGCAGGCCTTTATTACTTTGCTTTCATTACCGGATAGCCGGTTTATCTCCGAAGATGTCCTGGCATTACTGGATGTCCCAGTCCTGGCCGCACGTTTCTATATCAATGAAGAGGGGCTGCGCTACCTTCGCCAGTGGGTTAACGAGTCCGGCGTACGCTGGGGCATTGATGATGACAACGTTCAGGCGTTCGAGCTTCCTCCTACCGGCCAGCACACCTGGCGGTTTGGCCTGACGCGTATGCTGCTGGGCTATGCGATGGAAAGCAGCCAGGGCGAGTGGAATGAAGTCCTGCCCTACGATGAGTCCAGCGGGTTGATCGCTGAGCTGGTCGGTCATTTAGCTTCCCTGCTGATGCAACTTAACCGCTGGCGGCTCGAGTTGATGCAGCCGCGTCCACTGGATGCGTGGCTCCCGGTATGCAGGGCGTTGCTCAATGATTTCTTCCTGCCGGACAGTGATACCGAAGCCGCTATGGCGCTCATTGAAACGCAGTGGCAGGCAATCGTCGAAGAGGGCGTGAGTTCCCACTATAACGAGGCTATCCCGTTGTCATTGCTGCGCGATGAGCTGACGCAACGGCTCGATCAGGAGCGAATTAGCCAGCGTTTCCTGGCAGGCCCAATCAATATTTGCACCCTGATGCCAATGCGTTCTATCCCGTTCAAAGTGGTGTGCCTGCTCGGAATGAATGACGGTATTTATCCACGCGCCCTGGCGCCGCTGGGTTTTGATCTGATGAGTGCGAATCCAAAGCGGGGCGATCGTAGCCGTCGTGACGATGACCGCTATCTCTTCCTTGAGGCGCTCATTTCGGCTCAACGTCAGCTGTATATCAGCTATATCGGCCGCTCTATCCAGGACAACAGCGAGCGCTTTCCTTCTGTTCTGGTGCAGGAACTGGTGGATTATATCGGGCAGAGCCACTATCTGGCGGGGGATGAAGCCCGTAACTGTGATGAAAGTGCGCAGCGAGTGAAAGCGCATATCACCCGCTTCCATAGCCGCATGCCGTTTGACCCGGTGAACTACGTGGTCAGCGATCATCAGAGCTATGCCCACGAATGGCTGCCTGCGGCGAAAAAAGAGGGGAGAGCGCATACCGATTTCATTCAGGAGCTTGATCCTCGCCCGATAGACACCCTGACCTTTGAACAGCTTCAGCGGTTTTGGGGGCATCCGGTACGCGCTTTCTTCCAGCAACGGTTGCAGGTCAATTTCCGTTCTGAAGAGAGTGAAATTCCTGATGCAGAGCCGTTTACGCTGGAAGGGCTGGAGCGGTATCAGTTAAACCTGCAGCTGCTGAACGCGCTGGTTGAAGAGGAAGATGCCGACAAGCTTTACCGCCGCTACCGTGCTGCGGGGCAGTTACCCTACGGGGCGTTCGGAGAAATTGTCTGGGAGGCGCAGCGCCAGGAGATGGAATCTCTGGCAGAACGCGTGAGGGAATGCCGGCAACCCGGAACCAGTCTTGAAATCGATCTCAACTGCCAGGGTGTGCAGCTCACGGGCTGGCTAACTCAGGTACAGCCGGATGGGCTCCTGCGCTGGCGTCCTTCCATGCTTAGCGTTTCACAAGGTTTGCAACTCTGGCTCGAACATCTTGTCTACAGTGCTGGCGGCCATAAAGGCGAAAGCCGTATTTTTGTCCGCAAAGAGGGCGAATGGCGCTTTCCGCCGATGGACGCAGAGCAGGCGTTACGTTATTTATCCTTGTACGTTGAAGGCTATCTGCGGGGAATGAATAAACCGCTCCTGCTACTGCCCGAGAGCGGTGGCGCCTGGATAAAAGCTTGTTATGACGCACAGAATGATGCCATGTTAACGGATGACGCTTCACTGCAGAAAGCACGGAGTAAATTCATGCAGGCGTATGAAGGTAACATGATGGTGCGCGGCGAAGGTGAGGATGTCTGGTATCAACGTTTATGGCGAACGCTTGAGCCTGAATACTTCGAGGCTATCACGGAAGAAGCACAACGCTACCTGTTACCGTTGTTCAAATTTAATCAGTCCTGAGCGCTGTATAAAAATTGCGCAGCATGGGGTGTTCATTTATGATGCACTTCTTATCACGGACTGATGTACCCAAAGAAAGAGATGTTGGTGAGTCCAGCACGCAGTTTGTTAATGATGTAGCCGTGATAAAGAGGTCGTAATGCCAGGCAGCACCTTGTTCAAAGCGTTTGTTTTGTTTGTCGCCCTTTGGGCACCTTTCACTCAGGCAGGCTCCGGTTGGCAACCCATTCAGGAAACTATCCGTAAGAGCGAAAAAGATACCCGTCAGTATCAGGCTATTCGCCTTGATAACGGGATGACTGTGCTGCTGGTTTCCGATCCGCAGGCGGTAAAATCCCTGTCGGCACTGGTGGTGCCGGTTGGGTCGCTGGAAGATCCGGAAGCCCACCCTGGGCTTGCACACTATCTGGAACATATGACGCTTATGGGTTCCAAAAAATACCCACAGCCAGATAGCCTGTCCGAATTTCTCAAAATGCATGGCGGCAGCCACAACGCCAGCACGGCGCCGTACCGTACAGCCTTCTATCTCGAAGTAGAGAATGATGCGCTGGGAGGTGCAGTGGATCGTCTGGCGGATTCTATCGCGGCTCCCCTGCTGGATAAAAAATACGCTGACCGCGAACGCAATGCCGTTAATGCTGAACTGACCCTTGCCCGTACGCGAGACGGGATGCGCATGGCGCAGGTGAGTGCAGAAACCATTAACCCGGCGCACCCCGGATCGCGTTTTTCCGGTGGTAACCTGGAGACGCTGAGCGATAAACCGAACAGCCCGGTGCTGGATGCCCTGCATGCCTTTCGCGATAAATACTACTCCGCCAATCTGATGAAAGCGGTCATCTACAGCAACAAACCGTTGCCTGAGCTGGCAAGCATGGCGGCACAGACGTTTGGCCGGGTACCGAATAAAAATATCGACCTGCCGCAGATAAACGTTCCTGTGGTCACGGACGCGCAAAAAGGGATCGTTATCCACTACGTTCCTGCACTGCCGCGTAAAGTGTTACGCGTTGAGTTCCGCATTGATAACAATACGGCGCAGTTTCGCAGCAAAACCGATGAACTGGTCACCTACCTGATTGGCAACCGTAGCCCGGGTACACTTTCTGACTGGCTGCAAAAACAAGGGCTGGTGGAAGGTATTCGTGCCGACTCCGATCCGGTTGTGAACGGCAACAGCGGCGTGCTGGCGATCTCCGCCACCCTGACTGACAAAGGTCTGGCTCACCGTGATGACGTCGTGGCGGCTATCTTCAGCTACCTCTCTTTGCTGTGCGATAAAGGCGTCGATAAACGCTACTTTGATGAACTGGCGCACGTGCTGGATCTCGATTTCCGTTATCCGTCTATTACCCGCGACATGGATTACGTTGAGTGGCTGGCGGATACCATGATCCGTGTGCCGGTGGAACATACCCTCGACGCGGTCAATATTGCCGACCAGTATGACGCCGACGCGGTAAAAGCCCGCCTGGCGATGATGACGCCGCAGAATGCCCGCGTCTGGTATATCAGCCCGAACGAACCGCATAACAAAATGGCCTATTTTGTCGATGCCCCTTACCAGGTGGATAAAATCAGTGACCAGACCTTCGCCGACTGGCAGAAAAAGGCCGGTGAGATCGCGCTTAAATTGCCGGAGCTGAACCCCTACATTCCGGATGATTTCTCGCTGATTAAAACCACGAAAGCCTATCCGCACCCGGAACTTATCGTTGATGAGCCGACGCTGCGCGTGGTGTATACTCCAAGCCGCTATTTCGCGAGTGAACCGAAAGCCGATGTGAGCGTGGTTCTGCGTAACCCAAAAGCAATGAACAGCGCTAAAAATCAGGTGATGTTTGCGCTCAATGACTACCTTGCCGGTATCGCACTCGATCAGCTTAGCAATCAGGCGGCCGTCGGCGGGATAAGCTTCTCGACCAACGCCAATAACGGTCTGATGGTCAATGCCAACGGCTACACCCAGCGTCTTCCGCAGCTGTTCCAGGCGTTACTGGAAGGTTATTTCAGCTATACCCCGACGGAAGAGCAACTTGAGCAGGCCAAATCCTGGTATGCGCAGATGATGGATTCTGCCGAGAAAGGTAAAGCGTATGACCTGGCGCTCATGCCGACGCAAATGCTTTCGCAAATTCCCTATTTCCAGCGCGAAGATCGCCGGGCGCTACTGCCCTCTATCACCTTAAAAGATGTGCTGGCGTATCGTGATGCGCTGAAAACGAACACGCGTCCGGAGTTCCTTATCGTCGGGAATATGAGTGACGTACAGGCCAAAACACTGGCAGAAAATGTCCGTACGCAGCTTGGTTCGAAAGGCGACGAGTGGTGCCGCAACCAGGACGTACTGGTTGAGAAAAAACAGAATGTGATTTTTGAAAAGGCGGGTAACAGCACGGATTCTGCCCTGGCCGCTGTGTTTGTACCCACGGGTTATGATGAATTCACCAGTACCGCGCAGAGTGCGGTGCTGGGGCAGATTATTCAGCCGTGGTTCTACAACCAACTGCGTACAGAAGAGCAGCTTGGTTACGCGGTCTTTGCCTTCTCCATGAACGTAGGTCGCCAGTGGGGGCTGGGCTTCCTGCTGCAAAGCAGTGATAAACAGCCTGCTTATCTCTGGCAGCGTTATCAGGCATTCTTCCCACAGGCGGAAACGAAGCTGCGGGCGATGAAGCCGGAGGAGTTTGCTCAGATTCAGCAGGCCGTCATCGCGCAGGTGATGCAGCCGCCGCAGACGCTGGGTGAAGAAGCATCACAACTGAGCAAAGATTTTGATCGCGGTAATCTGAAATTTGATTCGCGTGATAAAGTAGTGGCCGAGATAAAACAGCTGACGCCGCAGAAGGTTGCTGATTTCTTCCACCAGGCGGTGGTTAAACCGCAGGGAATGGCGATTCTGTCGCAGGTTTCCGGTAGTCAGAACGGGAAAACGGACTACGTTAACCCGAAAGGCTGGACGATCTGGAAGAGCGTCAGCGCGCTGCAGCAATCTATGCCCTGGAGTAAGAAAGAATGACCGATACCGCTGAGCCCCTTAATCCCTTACGTTTACCTCTACAGGGTGAACGATTGATTGAAGCCTCAGCGGGAACGGGAAAAACCTTCACCATTGCCGCGCTCTATCTGCGTCTTCTGTTAGGGCTTGGTGGTAACGCCGCTTTTCCACGTCCGTTAAGCGTGGAAGAGCTGCTGGTGGTCACCTTCACCGAGGCCGCTACCGCTGAGCTGCGCGGTCGTATTCGTGCCAATATTCATGAGCTGCGCATCGCCTGCCTGCGCCAGACCACGGATAACCCTCTCTACGCCAGCCTTCTTGAAGAGATTGCAGATAAGCAACAGGCCGCCCAGTGGCTGCTGTTGGCGGAACGGCAGATGGACGAAGCGTCCGTTTTCACCATTCATGGTTTTTGTCAGCGCATGCTGAGCCTGAATGCGTTTGAATCCGGAATGCTGTTCGAACAGCAGCTCATTGAAGATGAATCTGTGCTTCGCTATCAGGCCTGTGCGGATTTCTGGCGTCGCCACTGTTACCCTTTATCGCGCGATATCGCTGAAGCGGTCCATGCGTTGTGGAAAGGTCCCGAAGAGCTTCTTCGCGCTATCGAACGTTATCTTCAGGGCGAAGCGCCGGTTATCAAATCTCCGCCGCCTGCAGACGAAACGCTGGCTTCACGTCATGAAAAGATTGTCGGAAAAATTGCTGCGCTCAAGCAAAAATGGAATGCGTCCGTCGGTGAGATTGAGGCGATCATCGAAAACTCCGGGATCGACAGACGTAAATTTAACCGCGGCAACCAGGGTAAATGGATCGAGAAGATCAGCGCCTGGGCGCAGGAAGAGACGCGCGGTTATCAGCTTCCGGACGCACTGGAGAAATTCTCGCAGCGTTTTTTGATTGAGCGGACTAAAGCCGACGGCATTGTGCCTGAGCATCCCCTGTTTGTTGCGATTGAATCGCTGCTCGCTGAGCCACTCACGCTCAATGACCTGATGATCACCCGCGCCATGACGGAAATTCGCGAAGCCGTATCACGTGAGAAACGTCGCCGTGGCGAACTGGGTTTTGACGATATGCTGAGCCGCCTTGATGCGGCGCTGTGCAGTGAAAACGGCGAAGCCCTTGCCTGCGCGATCCGTACCCGCTTCCCGGTAGCGATGATTGACGAATTTCAGGATACGGACCCTCAGCAGTACCGTATTTTCCGCCGCATCTGGCGACAACAGCCCGACACCGCGCTGTTGTTAATCGGCGATCCGAAACAGGCCATTTACGCCTTCCGCGGTGCGGATATTTTCACCTACATGAAGGCCCGCAGTGAGGTAGAGGCGCACTATACGCTGGATACCAACTGGCGCTCTTCCCCGGGCATGGTGCAAAGCGTCAATGCGCTGTTTAGCCGCATGGATATGGCGTTTATGTTCCGTGAGATCCCCTTTCAGCCGGTAAAGTTTGCCGCAAAAAACCGCTCGCTGCGTTTCGAATTCAACGGGGTGACGCAGCCCGCCATGAACTTCTGGCTGCTGGACGGTGAAGGCTGTGGCGTCGCGGACTATCAAAATGCCATGGCCCAGCATTGTGCCGCGCAGATCCGTGACTGGCTCAGCGCTGGTGCGCGTGGCGAGGCGCTGTTGTGGAAGGAAAATGAGTCAGCCCCCGTGAAGGCGTCTGATATCACGGTGCTGGTGCGCAGTCGTCAGGAGGCGTCGCTGATCCGCGATGCGCTTACCCTGCTGAACATCCCGTCCGTGTACCTCTCAAACCGTGATAGCGTTTTTGAAACCCTGGAAGCACAGGAGATGCTGTGGCTGCTTCAGGCCGTGCTGTCCCCGGAGCGCGAAAGTACGCTTCGCAGCGCACTAGCCAGCGCAATGCTCGGTCTGAACGCCCGTGACATTGATGCACTCAATAATGACGAAGCCGCATGGGATGCGGTCGTCGAAGAGTTCGTTCACTACCGTGAGCGATGGCAGAAGCGCGGTGTGATGGCGATGGTGCGCGAACTCATGGCGAAGCGACACCTTGCGGAGAATATGCTCGCGACAGCAGGCGGTGAACGCCGTCTGACCGACATTTTACATATCAGTGAGCTGTTGCAGGAGGCGGGCACGCAGCTTGAAAGCGAACATGCTCTGGTGCGCTGGCTGGCGCAACAGATTGCCGACCCAAACAGCAACGCCTCCAGCCAGCAGATGCGTCTTGAGAGTGATAAACATCTGGTACAGATCGTCACGATTCACAAGTCGAAAGGCCTGGAGTATCCGCTGGTCTGGCTGCCGTTTATCGCCAATTACCGCGTGCAGGATCAGGCCTTTTACCACGATCGCGAGTCGTTCGACGCAGTGCTCGATCTCAGTAAAGCGGAGTCCAGCGTTGAGCTGGCCGAGGCCGAACGTCTGGCGGAAGATTTACGCCTGCTCTACGTGGCATTGACCCGTTCGGTCTGGCACTGCAGCCTGGGCGTGGCGCCGCTATTCCGCCGTCGTGGCGACAAGTCGGGGGAGAGCGATTTCCACCTGAGCGCGCTGGGGCGACTCATTCAGCTCGGCGAGCCCAAAGATGCTGCCGGATTGCGCCAGTGCATCGAGTCGCTGTGCGGCGAGCATGTTGCCCTGCACATTCCGTCGCCACCCGATAACAGCCGCTGGCAGATGCCGGACTGGCGGGAATCTGAACTGGAAGCCCGGCAGATTCTGCGCACCATTGCCGACGACTGGCGCGTTACCAGCTACTCCGGGTTACAGCAGCACGGGCAGAGCATTGCGCAGGACCTGATGCCAAAGCTGGATATTGATGCCGCCGGAGCCGGTAGCGTACCGGTTGAGCCTGCGCTTACGCCGCATCAATTTCCACGCGGCGCGTCACCGGGAACCTTTTTGCATAGCCTGTTTGAAGAGCTGGATTTTACCCAGCCTGTCTCTGACGAATGGGTCCTGAAGATGTTACAGAGTGGGGGCTATGATGCACAATGGCAGCCGGTCCTCACCGAGTGGATCCGCGCTATTCTGCACGCCCCGCTCACGGCAGAGGGCCTCTCTCTCAGCCAGTTGACCGCCAAAGATAAACAGGTGGAGATGGAGTTTTACCTTCCCATCGCCAGCCCGCTGCGGGCTGACGCGCTTGATGCGGTGATCCGCGAGTATGACCCGTTGTCTGCCGGTTGCCCGCCGCTGAACTTCCGCCAGGTGCAGGGGATGTTAAAAGGCTTTATCGACCTGGTTTTCCGTCACGAAGGGCGCTACTACCTGCTGGATTACAAATCAAACTGGCTGGGTGAGAACAGCGAAGCCTACACCCAGCAGGCGATGGCATCCGCCATGCAAATGCATCGCTACGATCTGCAGTACCAGCTCTATACTCTCGCGCTGCATCGTTATCTGCGCCATCGCATTGCTGACTACCGTTACGAAGAGCACTTTGGTGGGGTGATTTACCTTTTCCTGCGCGGTGTGGATGCGGCTGACCCGCGTTCAGGCATCTTTAGCACACGCCCGCATGCGGCACTGATTGAGAAAATGGATAACTTATTTGCAGCAAACACGGAGGAAGTGGCATGACGATGCAGGAATTGTTGCTGGAAGCGGTAGAACAGCGACTACTGCGCCACCTGGACGTACAGTTCGCCATGATGGTGTCCGGTGATGAGCCTGCCGTGATGCTCGCCGCTGCCATCCTGAGTAAAGACGCAGGGGAAGGGCACGTTTGCCTGCCGCTTTCGCGTCTGGTGATGGATGAGAAAATGCCCGCGGCCCTGCAGTCCTGTTTTGCTCTGCTGGGAGAATCCGTGGACTGGCCGACGGTGTTGCACCGTTCGCCTGCCGTCAGCGCAGCCGATAGCCAGACACCCATGATCCTGACGGACGATCGTTTGTATCTCAACCGACTGTGGCGTAATGAACTGGCGGTCGCGCGTTTTTTCAGCGAGACCAATGCGCCTCTTCCCTGCGATGAAGCCCAACTGCGGCAAACGCTGGATACCTTGTTTACCTCTGTTGAGGCGACAGACTGGCAGAAAGTGGCGGCGGCCGTGGCCTTAACACGGCGGATCTCCGTCATCTCTGGCGGCCCGGGAACCGGTAAAACCACCACCGTGGCCAAACTGCTTGCCGCCCTGATTCAGTTATCAGGTGAGCAAAAGTGCCGTATTCGTCTGGCGGCCCCTACCGGCAAAGCGGCGGCGCGCCTGACCGAGTCGTTAGGTGGTGCGCTGCAGAAGTTGCCACTCACCGGGGAGCAGCTTGCCCTTTTCCCAAACGAAGCCAGCACGCTGCACCGGCTGCTGGGTGCTCAGCCGGGAAGCCAGCGTCTGCGTTATCATGCCGGTAACCCGTTGCACCTGGATGTGCTGGTGGTGGATGAGGCGTCAATGATCGACCTGACGATGATGGCGCGGTTGATTGATGCTCTGCCAGCGCACGCCCGCGTCATTTTCCTGGGCGATCGCGACCAGCTTGCCTCGGTGGAAGCCGGGGCGGTGCTGGGAGATATCTGCACTTATGCAAGCCTGGGATATACCGCTGAACGCGCTGAGGAGCTGTCCCGTCTGACCGGCTGTTCGCTCGCCAGTGAAAACCATTCCCTGGCGGGGGCGCTGCGCGACAGCCTGTGCCTGCTGCAAAAAAGCTACCGTTTCGGCAGCGACTCGGGCATCGGTCAGCTGGCTTCGGCTGTGAACAGAGGCGACCGGCACACGACCTGTGCGGTATTTGACGGTCAATTCACCGATATCGAGAAAAAATCGCTGCAAACCGGGGAAGAGTATCAGGCGATGCTTGATGACGCCCTGCAGGGGTATCAGCATTTCCTGACGGGTGTACAACAGCAATGCACGCCCGCACAGGCGCTCGCCGCCTTTGGCGAGTATCAGCTACTGTGCGCACTGAGGGAAGGGCCATTTGGCGTAAGCGGTCTGAACGACAGGTTCGAACAGCTGCTGGGCCAGAAACGCAAAATCCACCGCACCCCGCACTCGCGCTGGTATGAGGGACGCCCGGTGATGATCGCCCGCAACGATAGCGCGCTGGGGTTGTTTAACGGGGATATCGGGATTGCCCTCGATCGTGGACTGGGGCTGCGCGTCTGGTTCCAGATGCCGGATGGAAGCGTGAAGTCCGTTCAGCCCAGCCGCCTGCCTGAACATGAAACGGCCTGGGCAATGACGGTGCATAAGTCTCAGGGCTCCGAGTTCAACCATGCGGCGCTGATCCTGCCGACACAGCTTTCGCCCGTCATTACCCGCGAACTGATTTATACCGCCATTACGCGCGCGCGTCAGCGCCTGTCGCTGTATGCCGATGAACGTGTGCTGCTACAGGCGATTGCCACCCGCACGGAACGTCGAAGCGGCCTGAGCGCGATATTTGAATCCCTTTAAGCGAAAGCCCCCACCGGGTGGTAAGGGCTTCGTATTATCCCAGATCGGCCATCAGCACTTTTGACCGGCGCTGATAGTTGTACATCTCTTTCTTACTCTCTGGCAGTGATTCAATGTCCACCGGTGTAAATCCGCGCTCCTGGAACCAGTGAATGCTGCGTGTAGTCAACACGAACAGCTTGTTCAGCCCCATCTGACGCGCCTGAGCCGCCACGCGCTCAAGCAGCATTTCACCCCGTGAAGAGCTCCGGTAGTCAGGATGCACCGCCACGCAGGCCATTTCTCCGATCTGCTCTTCCGGGAACGGGTAGAGAGCGGCGCAGGCAATGGTCAGGTTATCGCGCTGAATAATGGTGAATTTGTCGATCTCCATCTCCAGCTGTTCGCGGGAGCGCCGAACCAGAATGCCCTGCTGTTCCAGTGGGCGAATCAGCTCCAGAATTCCGCCGATATCATTGATGGTGGCGCGACGGATTTGCTCCGCGCTCTCCATCACTATCTGGGTGCCGATACCATCGCGGGAGAACAGTTCCTGCAGCAGGGCACCGTCTTCCTGATAGCTGATCAGGTGGCTACGGCGTACGCCGCTGCGACAGGCCTTCACAGCACCGCGCAAAAAACGCACGGTACCCGAGTGGTAATCCCCTTCGGCTTCCAGCGCTTCCACGCGAGCCTGGGCCTCATTCGGGAAGAGCTCTGGCACAATCACCCCTTCATCATTCACGACGCCCTGGGAAGAGCAAAACCCAATCATTTTTTCCGCCTTCAGCTTGATGGCCAACTGAGTGGCAATCTCTTCTGAGGTGAGGTTAAAGCTTTCACCGGTTACGGACACTGCCACAGGCCCCATCAGCACGATGGCACCGCTGTCCAGCTGGCGGTGAATGGCCTCTTCATCGATACGACGAATACGTCCGCTATGGCAATAGTCTACGCCATCGTCCACGCCGAGAGGCTGAGCGATGATAAAATTGCCGCTCACAACGTTGATGTGCGCGCCCTGTAGCGGTGTGTTGTTAAGGCTCATCGACAGGCGAGCGGTGATATCCAGCTGCAGCAGACCCGCCGCCTGTTTCACCAGCTCAAGGGTTTTCGCATCCGTGACGCGGGTATGTTTATGGTAAATCGGCTCGTGGTGATGCGCGGCCAGGTTGGCATCAATCTGCGGGCGCGCGCCATACACCACAACCAGGCGGATCCCGAGGCTGTGCAGCAGGCCAATGTCATTGACGATGCTGGAAAAGTTTTCATGCTCAATGGCTTCGCCGCCGAGCATGATGACAAACGTTTTTCCCCGATGGGCGTTGATATAGGGAACAGAATGGCGGAATCCCTGGACCAGTTCGGTTCTACGTTCCTTCACCATGACACAACCCTTAATGAATGTTTATTCGTAATTTCCGTATTTTTATTCGATTGTGGCCGTGTGTGCAAGCCTAAATTTTCTGCGACCCACAGAAATTGATAAGTAATCCGTGCGTTAGCGTATGAATGTTTACCCTTTTATAGATGACAGTTTATGCGTCATTCGTTAAAGTTTTCGGTCAATTTAGCGATTTTGTAAATCAATCACTTTTCTTGCTCGGGAGAAGCATGTCGGGATCCAATTCAGCAATAAGCCGTCGCCGGTTGTTAAAAGGGGCAGGGGCGATGTGGTTGCTTAGCGTCAGCCAGGTGGGTCTTGCCGCCACCAGTCAGGTGGTGGCGGTGCGCGTCTGGCCGTCGTCGACCTATACACGCGTTACGGTAGAATCCAATCGGGTGCTGAAATATAAGCAATTTGCTCTCAGCAATCCTGAACGTGTGGTGGTGGATCTCGAAGGTGTTAACCTCAACTCTGTGCTTAAGGGAATGGCGGCGCAGATCCGCGGCGACGATCCGTTTATCAAATCGGCGCGAGTGGGTCAGTTTGATCCGCAAACCGTGCGCATGGTGTTTGAGCTGAAGCAAAACGTTAAACCGCAGCTGTTTGCCCTGGCGCCTGTTGCGACGTTCAAAGAGCGTCTGGTCATGGATCTCTATCCGGCGAATGCGACGGATATTCAGGATCCGCTGCTGGCATTACTGGAAGACTACAACCAGGGCAACCTGGAGAAGCAGGTGCCACCGGCCCAGAGCGGTCCGCAGCCCGGAAAAGCAGGGCGCGATCGCCCGATTGTGATCATGCTTGATCCTGGTCATGGCGGCGAAGACTCGGGCGCAGTGGGGAAATATCGTACCCGGGAAAAAGATGTGGTGCTGCAAATCGCCCGCCGGCTGAAGGCGCTGATTGATAAAGAAGGCAATATGCGCGCCTATATGACGCGAAACGAAGATGTCTTTATTCCACTGAAAGTCCGCGTGGCGAAAGCCCAGAAGCAGCGTGCAGACTTGTTCGTCTCGATCCATGCCGATGCGTTTACCAGCCGCCAGCCGAGCGGTTCGTCGGTGTTTGCGCTCTCGACTAAAGGGGCAACCAGCACCGCCGCAAGATTTCTGGCTGACTCTCAGAACGCCTCCGACCTGATTGGCGGCGTGAGCAAAAGTGGCGACCGCTATGTCGACCACACCATGTTTGATATGGTGCAGTCGTTGACCATCACCGACAGCCTGAAATTTGGTAAAGCGGTGCTGGGCAAGCTAGGCAATGTTAATAAGCTGCACAAAAACAGCGTTGAACAGGCCGGGTTCGCGGTGCTGAAGGCCCCGGATATTCCGTCGATTCTGGTCGAGACCGCGTTTATCAGTAACGTGGAAGAAGAGCGTAAGCTCAGGACGGCAAAATTCCAGCAGGAAGTGGCAGAGTCGATTCTGGCAGGGATCCGGGCGTATTTCTCAGATGGGGCGACGCTGGCAAGGCTTGGGTAGTTGAGTGCGCCGGGTAAACGCCCGGCAGTTTCACACACCGCAGATACAAAAAAACACCCTGAAGGGTGTTTATTGTTTTTAGAAGTGTTGGTTGCGGGGGCCGGATTTGAACCGACGACCTTCGGGTTATGAGCCCGACGAGCTACCAGGCTGCTCCACCCCGC
>NZ_JBLIZC010000004.1:0-485846 GCF_047529885.1 Enterobacter cloacae complex sp. 2024EL-00711 | reverse complement strand
GGTGGTCCCACCTGACCCCATGCCGAACTCAGAAGTGAAACGCCGTAGCGCCGATGGTAGTGTGGGGTCTCCCCATGCGAGAGTAGGGAACTGCCAGGCATCAAATTACGTAGTAAGCCGGTGCATAAATCCGGTGGTTACAGCAGTCTTCGGTGGAGCGGTAGTTCAGTCGGTTAGAATACCTGCCTGTCACGCAGGGGGTCGCGGGTTCGAGTCCCGTCCGTTCCGCCACTTATTAAAAGCCCTGAGTTAACGCTCAGGGCTTTTTTCATATCTGCCGTATCATTATTGCCAAATCAGCAAATATCCTCTGCGTTAAACGCTCTTTTTCTGCATAACGGCAGCAGCGATAATCCTCCTCAGTTAACAATCATTATGAATAACGAGGATTACATGACTATCCCTGCACTGGGTCTGGGCACTTTCCGCCTGAAAGACGACGTTGTTATCGCATCCGTTAAAACTGCACTTGAACTCGGCTATCGCGCAATTGATACGGCGCAGATTTATGATAACGAAGCTGCCGTTGGTCAGGCTATCGAAGAGAGCGGCGTAGCGCGCAGCGAGCTTTTCATCACCACCAAAATCTGGATTGAAAACCTCAGCAAAGACAAATTGATCCCCAGCCTGAAAGAGAGCCTGGAAAAACTGCGTACCGACTATGTGGATCTGACGTTGATCCACTGGCCATCACCGAACGATGCCGTGTCAGTCGAGGAGTTCATGCAGGCATTGCTTGAAGCGAAAGAGCAGGGCTTAACGCGTGAAATAGGTATTTCTAATTTCACCATCCCGCTGATGGAAAAAGCCATTGCCGCCGTGGGGGCAGAAAACATTGCAACCAATCAGATTGAACTCTCTCCCTACCTGCAAAACCGCAAAGTCGTGGACTGGGCAAAACAGCACGGCATCCACATCACCTCATATATGACCCTGGCCTACGGTAAGGCACTGAAAGATGACGTGATTAATCGTATCGCAGAAAAACATAGCGCAACGGCTGCACAGGTGATTCTGGCATGGGCGATGGGTGAAGGTTACGCCGTGATCCCCTCTTCAACCCGACGTGAAAACCTGGCCAGCAACCTGTTAGCGAGGGATCTCCAGCTGGACGACGAAGACAAAAAAGCGATCGCTGCCCTGGAATGCAACGATCGTCTGGTCAGCCCTGAAGGTCTGGCACCTGACTGGGATTAATATTGACCCTTTCCTCTGTAGCCTGAAACCCTCACACAGCTCCCCCGGGAGCTGTTTTTATATGTTCGCTCAGGAAATCGATAAAGGCGCGTATGCGCGTACTTACCGCTCTGTCACTGTAATAAACTGCACTAAAAGGCATCTCCACAGGCAGACGTTTATCTGCCATCAGCTCTACAAGCTCACCGCGTGCAATTTCTTTATCAATCATATAGTCCGACAAACAGGCGATCCCATTCCCTTCGAGGCAAAGCTGCTTCAGCGTTTCTCCACTGTTGGATGATAACCCACTGGTGATTTCATGCAGTTGACCATCATGACAGGCCACAGGCCAGGTGTTCAGCGATACGGGCTCCGTGAAGCCCAGGCACAGGTGCTGCTTCAGCTCTTCAACCGTCTCTGGTTTGCCATGCTCTGCGATGTATTGCGGTGACGCGACTATCTTGCGGTAGCTGGCAAAAAGAGGGCGGGCCCGCAAGCTCGAGTCGGTCAGGGTGCCGGCACGGATCGCCACATCCACTTTCCGCTCGATGAGATTGATAAACGTCTCTGAGGAAACTAACGAGAGCGTCATCTCCGGATAGCGTTCGCGGAAAGGCTTGATCAGCGGCATCAGAAAATGAAGAACAACCGGTGTTGCCGCATCAATGCGCAGCAATCCGCGCGGCGTACTACGGGTTTCCATAATCTCTGTTTCTGCCGCCGCCATCTCCTGCAGGACGGACTGCACACGGCGGAAGTAACGCTCGCCTTCCTCCGTCAGGCTCAGTTGACGCGTCGTTCGGTTGAGAAGACTGACGCCGAGCTTCATCTCCAGTTTTTTCACCGAGCGGCTGATGGCTGAATTAGCCTGCCCCAACTGCTCGGCCGCACGGCTAAAACTGCCGCTTTCGACGACGGCGACAAAAATTGTCAGCTCTTCCGACGTTGCTTTCATTGTTGCACCACCTGCAAAATTCTATTGATATTTTGACCATTTTTGTTATTTAAGCACTGGCGCATACTGCCTGTCATCTTAATCCTGATGATATGGAGTTATTTATGCCACTGGCGCTACTTGCCCTGACGATCAGTGCCTTTGCAATTGGCACGACCGAATTTGTTATCGTAGGACTGGTGCCTACGATAGCTAACCAGCTTTCAATCTCGCTGCCTTCTGCCGGCCTGTTGGTTTCTATCTATGCGCTCGGGGTTGCCATCGGCGCCCCCGTCCTGACCGCGTTGACGGGACGTTTCCCGCGTAAGCCGCTGTTGGTTGCGCTGATGGTGTTATTCACCGCTGGCAATATTCTGGCCTGGCAGGCGCCGGACTACACCACGCTGGTGATTGCCCGGCTGCTGACCGGTCTCGCTCACGGTGTGTTCTTCTCCATTGGTTCAACTATTGCAACCAGCCTGGTACCAAAAGAGAAAGCAGCATCCGCCATCGCGATTATGTTCGGTGGTCTGACCGTCGCCCTTGTCACCGGTGTACCGTTAGGAACGTTTATCGGACAGCACTTTGGCTGGCGCGAAACCTTCCTTGCCGTCTCTTTACTGGGGGTGATTGCCCTGGTTGCCAGCCTGCTATTGGTACCGTCGACTATTGCAGGACGTGCGAGTGCCAGCCTGAGCGATCAGCTCAAGGTACTCACGCATCCGCGTTTGCTGATCATCTACGCCGTCACAGCGCTCGGCTATGGGGGTGTATTCACGGCTTTCACCTTCCTGGCTCCGATGATGCAGGACCTGGCAGGCTTCTCACCCAGTGCAGTGAGCTGGATTTTGCTGGGGTATGGTATCTCCGTCGCCATCGGTAATATCTGGGGAGGGAAGCTTGCGGACAAACATGGTGCAGTGCCGGCCCTGAAGTTTATCTTCGCAGCACTGGTTGTTCTGCTGATGATTTTCCAGTTCACGGCATCGATGCAATACGCCGCGCTGATAACGGTACTGGTGATGGGGATCTTCGCCTTTGGTAATGTGCCAGGCCTGCAGGTTTACGTGGTACAAAAAGCCGAACTTTATACACCCAACGCGGTAGATGTCGCATCGGGCCTGAATATTGCCGCGTTCAATATTGGGATTGCGCTGGGTTCTATCATTGGTGGGCAAACCGTTGAACATTTCGGATTAACCCAAACGCCATGGATTGGTGCGGTGATTGTTCTGGTCGCTTTCCTGCTGATTAGCCTGAGTGGGCGCCTTGATAAACCCGCTCGTGTAGTGCTGGGATAACATCAGTAAGTGCTTGCTTACAAAACTGGAAAGCGGTTTATCTGAAATTGCGTTGAAAGTGTAACCTAAAGTCCCTATAACATTAGAACCAGTCCGTTTTCCGGGCTGGTTCATGTTACAGAGGCCGTTTCCAAAAGTGCGAAAAAATACCTATGCCATGCGTTATGTTGCCGGAATGCCCGCGGAGAGGATCTTGCCTCCGGGGTCGTTTGCGAGCATAAGTCAGGCATTACCTGCCGGGACACCCTTAAGCAGCGATGAAAAAATCCGGGTGCTGGTGTGGAACATCTTTAAACAACAGCGCGCTGAGTGGTTATCGGTACTCAAGAATTTTGGGAAAGACGCCCATCTGGTGCTGTTGCAGGAGGCGCAAACCACCCCCGAGCTGGTAAGGTTTGCTACGACTCACTACCTTGCTGCTGACCAGGTTCCCGCGTTTGTCTTGCCGCAACATCCTTCTGGCGTGATGACCCTCTCTTCGGCTCATCCGGTCTATTGCTGCCCGCTGCGCGAACGCGAGCCGATTCTGCGTCTGGCGAAATCGGCGCTGGTAACGGTCTACCCGCTGCCGGACACGCGCATGCTGATGGTTGTGAATATCCACGCGGTCAACTTCAGCCTGGGCGTGGATGTGTATAGTAAGCAGTTACTTCCGATCGGTGACCAGATCGCCCATCACAGCGGGCCCATCATTATGGCCGGGGATTTTAATGCCTGGAGCCGTCCGCGCATGAATGCGCTGTATCGCTTTGCACGCGAAATGTCGCTGCGTGAAGTTCGTTTTAGCGATGACCAGCGCAAGAAAGCGTTTGGTCGTCCTCTCGATTTTGTCTTCTATCGTGGTCTGAACGTTCACGACGCCTCTGTTCTGGTGACGCGTGCCTCCGATCACAATCCTCTACTCGTTGAATTCAGTCCCGGCAAACCTGATAAATAATGGTATGTCAGGTCTGCCGTGGGGCAGGCCATTCGGGTGCTGCCCTTTATTTTAAACAACAAAAGGACAGTACGATGACAACAACACACTCCCATCATGACAACGTAGAAAAACAGTTTGGCTCCCAGGCAAATGCTTATCTGAGCAGTGCCGTGCACGCGTCTGGCCGTGATCTGGTCCGTCTCGGTGAACGCCTGGCGGCAGTGCCGCACGCGCACGTCCTGGACTTAGGCTGTGGTGCCGGGCATGCCAGCTTCACGGCAGCACAGCAGGTGGCGCAGGTCACGGCCTATGATTTATCCAGTCAGATGCTGGAGGTGGTTGCAGAGGCCGCAAAAGCCAAAGGGCTGAACAACATCGCAACGCGCCAGGGCTATGCCGAATCCTTACCCTTTGAAGATGCCTCGTTTGAAGTTGTTATCAGCCGTTATTCTGCGCATCACTGGCATGACGTCGGCCAGGCATTACGTGAAGTTAAACGCGTTCTGAAGCCGGGCGGGGTCTTTATCATTATGGATGTGATGTCGCCGGGACATCCGGTGCGTAATATCTGGCTGCAAACGGTTGAAGCGCTGCGCGACACCTCGCATGTGCAAAACTACTCCAGCGGGGAGTGGTTAGCGCTGATTACTGAAGCAGGGCTGATCACACGTGCATTGATAACGGACCGCTTGCCGCTGGAGTTCAGCTCGTGGATTGCCCGTATGCGCACGCCGGAAGCGTTAAGCCAGGCCATTCGGTTGTATCAGGATAGCGCGTCGGCGGAAGTGAAGGCGTACTTTGAATTGCAGGATGATGGATCATTTACCAGCGATACCATCATGGCTGAAGCGCAAAAAGCGGCGTAAAGAAAAAAGGCACCGAGGGGAATCGGTGCCTTTTTATCGTTAGGTCGTGTCATCAGGAGTCTGGCGTGGCGCTGTTTTTCACAAACAACGTCAGCTGGTCGCCTGGTTTCAGATTGTCAGTATCATTGTTCCAGCGCATCACATCCTTGATATTTACGCCGTGTCGTTTTGCGATACTGGACAGTGAATCACCTTTACGCACACGATAGGTAATGCTATCGCTGTTGCTGGCGAGACGCTGTGCACTGTTACCTGCACCCACCGTCAGAGTCTGACCCGCTTTCAGGCCTGAGCTGCGCAGATTATTCCACTGCTGCAGATCGTTTGCCGTCACGCCAAGACGTGAGGCAATGCCCGAAAGCGTATCACCTAACCGAACCTTATAGCTGCGGCTGTTCACGGATGATGCATCCGCGATCAGCGTTGACTGAACAGCGGCAATTTCACCCGATGCTAAAGACTCACGTAACTGCTCAGCATGTTTCTGCGGAACCATTACATACTGCGGACCACTGGCCCCAAGCGTTGAGCCTTTAACGCCAGCATTAAAGGTTTTCAGTTTACTTACCGACATACCCGTCATATCAGCAACCTGTTGAATATCAACCGGATTGCTGAGGCGAACGCGCGCCAGTGCACGACTTTCGTCTGGTGTTGGCAGTTGTACACCGTAACGCTTGCTGTTCTTGAGAATATCGCTCAATGCCAGCATTTTCGGTACGTAAATCTTCGTTTCCTGTGGCAGTGAGAGCGACCAAAAATCGGTGGATTTACCCCGTGCTTTATTCGCTTTCATTGCCTTCAGTACACGACCTTCGCCACTGTTATACGCTGCGACCGTTAACAGCCAGTCGCCGTCGAACATCTTATTAAGACGTTCCATCATGTCGAGAGCGGCTGTCGTTGAAGCGACAACATCACGACGCGCATCATAGTTGCGGGTCTGTTTCAAACCATAGTTTCGCCCGGTGCTCGGAATGATCTGCCAAATGCCTGCGGCATTGGCGCCAGACGTCGCGTGTGGGTCAAAAGCGCTCTCCACTATGGGTAGGAGTACCAGCTCCATCGGCATGTTACGTTTCTTAACTTGCCCGGCTATCCAGTACATATACGGCTCTGCCCGTAAAGTTACATCGTGGAGATAGCTCTTATTTCTTAAATACTTTTGCTTCTGTTCGCGAATCCGGTTGTTTTCCGGAATTCCCATCTTTAGCTCGTCGCCAATAGAGGTCCACAAGTCTTCATCCTGTGCGAAAGACGTCCCATCGTCCATCCATCGCGCTGAACTTGTAAACTTCCCTGCTTCCCCTTGACCAGCTGCAGAAAGGCTCTGTGCGTGCTGTTGTACGTTGCTGCCGTTCTGCGACTGGCAACCTACAAGCAGGACAGAGGCGAGTAATATCGCTTTTGCCTTCATGTGTGTGTCAATAGTTGCTTAAAAGACGAGCGATGATAACGGCGAAATTTTGAAAAGGCAACCCGCAATTATCTGAAGTTATCTTTCTTTGACCTTAACCATGCAAATCGTTGTTCTGGTTGTGACAAATTTGTTTCTTTGTTAATTTCATCAATTAAATCAATATCATCTGTTCGTAAAAATAAATTAGTTTTACGCTCATTTTTCAGAATTACGGGGAGTGTTTTTTGGTTTTTTGCACGTAACTCCTTCACTTTGTGATAATAATCTTGAATCGCCCGATCCTCTGGCAAGATGCTCGCCGCAAACTTCATATTTCCTAATGTATACTCATGTGCGCAACAAATAAGGGTATCGTCAGGTAATGCGCTAATCTTCTGTAATGACTGGTACATCTGGGATGGGGTGCCCTCAAAAAGTCTTCCACAGCCTCCTGAGAACAGCGTGTCGCCGCAAAAAAGATAAGGTTTACTGTAGAAACAAAGATGTCCCAAAGTGTGACCTGGTGTAGCAAATACAGAAAACTCCCACTCGCGTATGAGGATATTTTCACCTTCTTCGACTACCTGCGTTGTTCCCTTATCTTGTGTCTCTGCCGGTCCGTAAACCACCAGATGCGGGAATTGGGCACGAAGGTCAGCAACGCCGCCGGTGTGATCGTTATGATGATGGGTCAGAAGGATGGCCTCTGGTTGCCAGCCGTTCTCTTTTATCGCGTCTGATACAGGAGCCGATTCTCCAGGATCGACAATGACGCACCGACGCTCGTCATCGACTAAAACCCAGATGTAATTGTCCTGAAAGGCGGGAATACTGATAAGATTCATAAATTACCTCTTATAGCGTGGTGGGTGTGTTGATGAAACCGGCAAGGATACCTCAGATTGTCCCGGCACCTGAACGTTGGGCCGAATTGCCCTGGGGTGAATACTATCGCGAGAACCTGGAACAGCAGCTTAAACCCTGGCTCGCGAAAATGTATGGTTTTCACTTGCTTAAGATTGGCAATCTCAGCGCGGAAATCAATACCGAAAGCTGCGCTATCTCACATCAGGTTAATGTCTCTCTTGGCGCATCGCCGGTTCAGGTGAAAGCGGATCCTTTGCATCTGCCGTTTGCGGAAAAGTCCGTTGATGCCTGCCTGCTGGCACACACGTTGCCCTGGTGCAGCGATCCTCATCGCCTGCTGCGCGAGGCCGACCGCGTCCTGATTGATGATGGCTGGCTGATACTCAGCGGGTTCAATCCGCTGAGTCTGATGGGGCTGCGCAAGCTGGTTCCGGTGCTTCGCCGGACACCGCCGTATAACAGCAGGATGTTCACGATGATGCGCCAGCTTGACTGGCTTTCACTGCTGAATTTTGAGGTGCTCTGCTCGGGCGGTTTTCAGGTACTTCCCTGGGCGCGGCAGGGGGGCGTTGTTCTGAGCACCCATCTGCCGGCATTAGGCTGCATGCAGTTTATTGTCGCGCGTAAGCGGACCATCCCCCTTACGCTTAATCCGATGAAGCAGAGTAAATCGAAATCGCCCATTCGCCAGACCGTGGGCGCCACGCGGCAGTACAGAAAACCCTGATCAGGATTCGGGCTGATAGCCTGTGTCTTCATGAGCGGGGTTGGATGCCGCTGCCCGTGCCAGTTCGTCACAACGTTCGTTTTCGGGGTGGCCTGCGTGACCTTTAACCCATTCCCATTTAATCTCGTGCTGGCCCAGCGCAGCATCAAGACGTTTCCAGAGATCGACGTTTTTGACCGGCTTTTTGTCTGCCGTCTTCCAGCCGCGTTTTTTCCAGTTGTGGATCCACTGGGTGATCCCCTGGCGTACGTACTGACTGTCAGTGCTCAACACCACATCGCAGTGTTCTTTTAGCGCTTCCAGCGCCACAATGGCGGCCATCAACTCCATGCGGTTGTTGGTGGTCAGAAAATAGCCTTCGCTAAAAGTTTTTTCATGCTCACGATAGCGCATAATCGCGCCATAACCGCCAGGCCCTGGGTTGCCGAGGCAAGATCCATCGGTGAAAATTTCTACCTGTTTACGCATCTCTGGTAGACTTCCTGTATTTGAAACGTTCAGTTAAACGATAAGTCTGACATAAATGACCGCTATGAGCACTGCAATTACTCGCCAGATTGTCCTCGATACCGAAACCACCGGTATGAACCAGATCGGCGCGCACTACGAAGGGCACAAGATCATCGAGATCGGTGCCGTTGAAGTGGTGAACCGTCGTCTTACGGGGAACAACTTCCATGTCTACCTCAAACCCGACCGGCTGGTGGACCCAGAAGCGTTCGGCGTGCACGGTATCGCCGATGAGTTCTTGCTGGATAAACCGACCTTCGCGGAAGTGGCAGACGAGTTTCTGGAATATATCAAAGGCGCCGAGCTTATCATTCACAACGCGTCGTTCGATATCGGCTTTATGGACTATGAGTTCAGTAAGCTCCATCGTGATATTCCGAAAACGAACACGTTCTGTAAGGTGACCGATAGCCTGGCGCTGGCGAGGAAAATGTTCCCTGGCAAGCGTAACAGCCTGGATGCGCTCTGTTCTCGCTATGAAATAGATAACACCAAGCGAACGCTGCACGGCGCATTGCTCGATGCCCAGATCCTGGCGGATGTCTACCTGGCGATGACCGGTGGTCAGACGTCCATGAAGTTCAGCATGGAAAATGAATCGCAGCAGACGCAGGGGGAAGCGGGGATTCAACGCGTTGTTCGCCAGGCCAGTCGTTTGCGGGTGGTTTTAGCCAGTGATGAAGAGTTACTTAACCATGAATCCCGTCTTGATTTAGTGCAGAAGAAAGGCGGAAGCTGCATGTGGCGGGCCTGAAAAAGGGCCAGAATGCCTGTAAAATCATCGTTTGGGTGAATTTTGCAGCAAACGATTCAAAACGTGAGAAAAAGCGTTGACGAGTCCGGAGGCAAACCGTAATATGCGCCTCGTTCCCCCAGCGGGAACAGTGGAGCGGTAGTTCAGTCGGTTAGAATACCTGCCTGTCACGCAGGGGGTCGCGGGTTCGAGTCCCGTCCGTTCCGCCACTATTCAGAAGGCCTGAATCAGAAATGATTCAGGCCTTCGTCGTTTCTGCGTCTGCAAATCTTCTTTATCCGCCTTCCTGTCTTTATTAACAAAAAGTTAATATCTGTGGTGCAATTAATTAACATTTGATCAATGATAGTGCACAATTTGCACCGTATTTGTGCATTTTGCCACCGATTGTCTTTTTGGCAGCGGAGCAGATGTGTAATTTTGTAAAAAATAATTCACAGAAAATCATTCGCTTATCTCCACCCCTTCAGAAAGTTCATGAACCAATGCTTTATTGGTTCGTTTATTGCTTAATCATTAGCACGGTAAGTAGCACGTCATATCAATAACTTATCGTTAATAAAAATAAAGTAATGATGATAGCGAGCGAACCAATATGGAAAAACCGTCACGGTTTCTGGCCAATTCCAGCACCGCGCTTGAGCAGCTGCGCGGACTGATCAACCAGCATGAGTCAACACCAGGCACTCCGCTGCCCACTGAACGTGAGCTGTCGGAGACTCTCGGCGTAGGACGACGTGAAGTACGTCGTGCGCTGGATGTGCTGGAAGAGGAGGGGCGGATCTGGCGTAAACAGGGCAAAGGGACCTTTATAGGCCCGTCTGCACCTGTTGAACCTCTGGCCCTTCAGGGATTGGTTCAGCAAACCAACCTTCTGGAAGTCATGGAAGCTCGTCTACAGCTCGAACCCGGCTTAGCCCGGCTTGCGGCACTGCGTGCCACCAGGGAAAACCTCGCGCTTATGCAGCGCATGCTGGAACGCATTGATAAGGTCAGCCCGGACGACCGCGATCTCAACGAACTCTGGGATAGCGCATTTCACCGCGCCATTGCCGAGGCTGCCGGTAATCGCCTGATGCTTGGCCTGTTTGATGCCATTGATGCCGTCAGACGTGAACCGGGCTGGCAGCATTTGCGCGAATTAGCCCGTACACCCGAGCGGGTTGATCACTATAACGACCACCATCAAAAAATCATGTCTGCGATTATCCATCGCCAGCCTAATGAAGCAGCGGCCGCCATGCGCGAACACCTGCTTAGCCTGCAGTCAGCCCTGATTCAGGCTATTCACCTTGAGGACGACTTCACGCTATGACGACGATCCCGTTTAAGGACCCCACGCCTGTACTGCGGCTGCAAAATCTTAACGTAACGTTCGCCGGCTCTCCGGTGAGCGTGCTTGATGGTATTTCACTGACGGTCAACGCGGGAGAAACGCTGGCGCTGGTGGGGGAATCCGGCTGCGGGAAAAGTATCACCTCATTAGCGCTGATGGGCTTACTGCCCGCCAGCGCACAGATCGTCAGCGGCGAGATGCAGTTCCGTCGTCACGACTTACGAAAGCTTTCACCGCGGGAATATGCCGATCTTCGCGGCAGCGAACTGGCAATGATTTTCCAGGAGCCAATGACCTCGCTCAACCCTGCCTTCACGCTGGGAGACCAGCTCAGTGAAGCGGTGATGCGCCATCAGAAACTTTCTCGTGCAGAGGCGATGAAGGTTGCGCTGCAGATTCTGGAGAAGGTGCAGATTCCGGCAGCAGAAATGCGCCTGAAAGCGTATCCGCACCAGCTTTCCGGGGGGATGCGTCAGCGCGTGATGATTGCGATGGCGCTGATTAACCATCCACGTTTGCTGATTGCCGACGAGCCGACAACCGCGCTGGATGTGACCATTCAGGCGCAGATCCTCGCGCTGCTTAATACCCTCAAAGAAGAGACCGGTACGGCGGTGTTAATGATCACCCACGATCTGGGCGTGGTGGCGGAAGTCGCGCAGCAGGTGGCGGTAATGTATGCCGGACAGGTGGTAGAGCAGGGGAGCGTGGAGGCCATTTTTGCCGACCCGCAACACCCGTACACCATAGGACTGATGGGCTCGATTCCGTCCCTCGGCGCGCGTAAAGGTGCGCTTTCCACTATTCCCGGAGCCGTTCCGCTGCCGGAATCCATGCCCAAAGGGTGCCGGTTCGCTACCCGCTGCCCCTTCGCGCAAACGCGGTGTCATGACGAAAAGCCGTCGCTGACGGCGATGGGGACCGACCATCAGGTGGCCTGCTTCCGCGTGCCGCTGGAACAACATATTGCGCTGGGAGAAATTGCATGACGACGCCCATTCTTGAAGCCCGGGACCTGAGCAAGCTTTTTCCCGGCCCTAAAAAACTGTTTACCCCAACACGTTTTGTCACCGCGGTCGATCGCGTCTCCCTCTCCGTCATGCCTGGTGAAACGCTGGCGATTGTGGGTGAGTCCGGATCCGGAAAATCGACGCTGGGCCGTCTTCTTCTGCGGCTGCTGGCGGCCAGCGAAGGACGCGTATTTTATCAGGGTGAAGAGATCACTCACGCCTCGGGAGCACGTCTGAACCAGCTGCGGCGGGAGCTGCAGATCATCTTTCAGGATCCTTTCGCATCGTTAAACCCGCGCATGACAGTCGAGCAGATCGTCGGTGAGCCGCTGTGGCTACACCAGTCGATGAAGAAAGCCGACAGGCAATATCGGGTGGCGGAACTGCTTAAAACCGTAGGGCTGCCAGCGGCCTGGGCGCAACGTTATCCGCACGAATTTTCCGGAGGGCAGCGTCAGCGAATCGGTATTGCGCGTGCGCTGGCCTCCGGGCCAAAGCTGTTGTTGGGGGACGAGCCGGTCTCCGCGCTGGATGTCTCGGTTCAGGCGCAGGTGGTCAACCTGCTGGAAAGTCTGAAGCATCAGCTGGGGCTGACAATGGTGATTGTTGCCCATGGCCTGGCGGTTATCCGCCATATGAGTGACCGCGTGGCGGTGATGTATCTCGGTCAAATTGTTGAGCTTGCGACCGTCGACGAAATCTTTGATGCCCCGCTACACCCCTATACGCAGGCGTTAATCGCCTCCGCCCCCCAGATGCAGCCAGGCGCGCCGCGTGTGGCACCTCTGCTGCAGGGGGATTTACCGAACCCGGCCAGCCCACCGTCAGGCTGCCGTTTCCATACCCGTTGTCCGTATGCCACGGATGAATGTCGCCAGGTCGAGCCGATCAATCAGGTGCTGGACGGGGGACGCCAGATTGCCTGCCATCGCTGGCAGGAGATTAACCGCGATCGCAGTGTTATCCAGATAGCACCGCCATCCGCAGCCTTTCTGCGCCGCCGCGCGCTGTTTGAACACGCGGCCACTCACTCCTCCCTTCCTTCAAGGAACTCATGATAATGACAATGCGTAATTCTCTTTTGACCGTACTGGGAAGTGTTATGTTGCTTGGCGCGGCGCTGCCCGCCCATTCTGAAAGCGTACTGCGAATTGGTCTGGGTGCGGATCCGGACATGCTCGATCCGCATCTTGCGCGCACCTATTATGGCCGTTTCGTCTTTGCCTCTCTGTGCGACCGGCTGGTGGACGTGGATGAGCATCTGAAAGTGGTTCCCGGGCTGGCGAAATCGTGGGCCTGGAGTGACGACGGCAAAACGCTGACCATGGATCTGCGTGAAGGTGTGACCTTCCATGACGGTGAAAAATTTGACGCCGCCGCGGCAAAATACAACCTCGACCGCGCGCTGACGTTAAAAGGTTCGCTGCGTAAAAGTGAAATCTCGTCCGTTGAGTCCGTTGAGGTGACAGGCCCGATGCAGATTGCCCTGCATCTGAAAACACCTGATGCCGCACTGCTGATGCAGCTTACCGATCGCGCCGGGGCGATGATGGCACCCGACGCCGCTAAAAAACCTGACTTTGCCGCCCATCCGGTCTGCTCTGGCCCCTATAAGTTCGACAGCCGCGTCTCGCAGGACCGTATCGTTTTGACGCGTTTTGACAACTACTGGAACAAAGGCGCTTACCACTTCGACAAAATTATTTATCTGCCGATCCCGGATGCTTCCGTGCGTCTGGCTAACCTGCGTGCAGGGGATCTTGATCTGACGGAAGGCATTGCCGCAAGCGACGTGAAAACCGTAGAAGCCGACAGCAAACTGGCGCTGGCGAAGGTGACCGGTCTGGGTTATCAGGGCATTACCTTCAATATCAATAACGGCAAGGTCCCGGCGAACGATCCGTTTAAGGATGCCCGCGTGCGTGAGGCATTTTCTCAGGCAATCGATCGCGATGCGTTAAATCAGGTGGTCTTCGAGGGGCTGTACACCCCGGCAAACCAGGCGTTTTCTACCGTAAGTCCGTATCACGTTAACCTGCCGGTGCCACCACGCGATGTCGACAAAGCCAAAGCGCTGTTGAAAGCGGCAGGCGTCACTACGCCGCTGAACGTCAATCTGCTGGTGCCCAACAACCCAACTTCACAGCAGGTCGGTCAGGTACTGCAGGCGATGGTCGCAGAGGCTGGCTTTAACCTGAACCTGCAAATGACCGAGTTCGCCACGCTGCTCGACCGCCAGCAAAGCGGTGATTATCAGCTGAGCTTCTCTGGCTGGTCGGGTCGTCCGGATCCGGATGGCAGCATCTACGGCTTCATTAACAGCAAAGGCACCCTTAACGACGGTCGTTACAGTAACGCGCAGGTGGATGAATGGCTGACGCAGGCGCGCCTGAGCAACGACAAAGCCGTCCGTCAGCCGCTGTACGACAAGGTAGTGAAACAGCTGCAGACGGATATGCCCATTGCCTACCTCTATTTTGAACCGCGTATTTTTGGTCTGAACAAGAGCGTGCAGGGCTTTAAACCGTATCCGGACGGCATTGTGCGTCTGGCTGGCCTGATGCTGGCGAAATAACTGGCCTGAGGAGAACCCATGCTGGAACTGATTTGCAAACGTCTGCTGCTGGCCATCCCGACCTTACTGCTGGTGAGCATGATGGTGTTCGGCCTGCAAAAACTGCTGCCCGGCGATCCGCTGATCGCCATGGCCGGGGAGGAGCGCGATCCGGCGGTGATCGCCCAGCTGCGTGCTGAGCTCAATCTCGATGCGCCCATCCCTGTGCAGTACTTCAACTGGCTGACGCGCGCGCTGCAGGGCGATCTTGGTGTCTCCTTACGCACTCACGAGCCGGTCACCCAGCTCATTGCCAGCAAACTGCCGGTGACGCTGGAGCTGTCGCTGCTGGCGATGATCATCGCGCTGGTGTTTGGCATCAGCATGGGGATCCTCGCGGCGGTCAATAAAAACAGCTGGGTCGATCACGGTGCCAACTTTGTGGCGATCTCGGGGATCTCGATACCGCATTTCTGGCTCGGGATCCTGTTGATTCTGGTCTTCTCGGTCAATCTGCAATGGCTGCCAGCGTCGGGATTCGTGCCGTTTAGTGAAGATCCGATCCAGAACCTGCGTACGCTGTTGTTGCCTGCCTCGGTACTGGGAACGGGGCTGGCGGCCACGCTGATGCGCCATACCCGCGCCTCCATGATCGCGGTAATGAAGGCCGATTACATCCGCACCGCACGGGCTAAAGGGCTGTTGCCAAAGGCGGTGATTTTGAAGCATGCGTTTCGCAATGCGCTGGTTCCGGTGATCACCCTGACCACGCTGCTGTTCGGCGAACTGTTGGGGGGCGCGGTACTGACCGAACAGGTCTTCACCATTCCAGGGTTCGGCAAGATGATCGTCGATTCGGTCTTTAACCGTGACTATGCGGTGGTGCAGGGGGTGGTGCTTATCGTGGCGATCGGTTTCCTGCTGCTGAACCTGCTGGCCGACGTGCTTTACGTTCTTATCAACCCGAAAATGCGAGGTTAAGCATGGCGGAACTGACAACTCAAACCATTGCCGCGGTTCAGCCCCGTGCGCAGAACCGGGTGCTGAAGAAATTTCTCGCCAATAAAAGCGCGGTGATGGGTGCCGTAGTGGTGGGCTTTTTTGTGCTGGTGGCACTGCTGGCGCCGTGGATCGCGCCTTTTGATCCGGTGAAAGCCAATTTCCTGGCGGTGCGCAAAGCGCCTTCGGCGATGTACTGGTTTGGGACCGATGAACTGGGCCGCGATATTTTGTCCCGCATTATCTGGGGGGCGAGAACGTCGTTGATGGCTGGCTGTATGTCGGTGGTGATCGCCGTGGTCATTGGCGTTCCGCTGGGGCTGGTGGCGGGTTACTTCCAGAAGATGTGGGACGGCGTGATCTCGCGTTTTATTGAAGCGCTGCTGGCCTGTCCGTTCCTAATCATGGCGATCGCGCTCGGGGCGTTTCTGGGCCCAAGCCTGACCAACGCCATGATCGCCATTGGCCTCTCCGCAATGCCGATCTTCGCCCGCCTGACGCGCGGCCAGGTGATCGCCATTCGCAACGAAGAGTATATCGACGGCGCAAGGGCGATTGGCCTGCCGGATCGCTGGATCATCATTAAGTATGTTCTGCCCAATGTGATGTCTCCGATTCTGGTGCAGGCCACGCTGGCCATTGCCTCGGCAATCATTGCTGAAGCCAGCCTCTCATTTCTGGGGTTAGGCCAGCAGCCGCCGAACCCGTCATGGGGCTCAATGCTTAATACCGCGAAAGGTTTCCTTGAGCAGGCTCCATGGATGTCTGTGTTCCCCGGTGTGGCGATTTTTCTTGCCGTGCAGGGCTTTAATTTACTCGGCGACGGGCTGCGCGATGCGCTCGATCCGCGCCATGACTAAGGAGTCATGATGACCAAAGCGCTTGATTTCACTTCCGGTTACGATTCACGACGCCCGCCGATGATGGGCCACAACGCCGTGGCGACATCTCAGCCGCTGGCGGCCCAGGCGGGAATGAAAATGCTGCAGCTCGGCGGGAACGCGGTTGATGCGGCGGTTGCAACCGCCATGGCGTTGACGGTGGTTGAACCCACCGGCAACGGTATTGGCAGCGATGCCTTTGCCATCGTCTGGGATGGTGAAAAACTCCACGGCCTGAACGCCTCAGGCCGCTCGCCTGCCAGCTGGCATGCGGATCTGTTTGCCGGGAAAACCGCGGTGCCGGAAATTGGCTGGGACGCCGTTACCGTGCCGGGTGCGGTTTCGGGCTGGGTGGCGCTGGCAGAACGTTTTGGCACGCTGCCGCTCACTACGCTGGCGCAACCTGCCATCGAGTATGCGCGTAACGGTTTTCCGGTCTCCCCGTTGATTGGCCATCTCTGGCAGCGGGGTTATAACAAGCTCAAAGATCAGCCAGGCTTTAGCGCCTGCTTTGCACCGGAAGGGCGTGCTCCCCGGGTTGGCGAGATCTTCCGTAACCCGGCGCAGGCTCATTCGCTGGAGCTGATTGCCAGAACCAACGGTGAAGCGTTTTACCGCGGCGAGCTGGCGCAGAAAATTGCCGCTTTCGCGAAAGAACATGGCGCGCACCTGACGGCAGAGGATTTGGCCAATCATCGTGTGGACTGGGTAGAACTGCTGTCGCGTGATTTTGCCGGTGGTTCGGTGCAGGAGCTGCCGCCAAACGGGCAGGGCATCGCCACGCTGATTGCGCTCGGTATTCTGGAGCAGTGTGGAATTGAAAAACATCATCCGGATTCCGTGCAGTCGCTTCATCTGTCTATTGAAGCGATGAAACTGGCGCTGGCGGATCTCGATCGCTACGTCGCTGATGAAGAACACATGGAGTTCGCGGCCCAGGCATTGCTGAGCGATCGTTACCTGGCGTCGCGCGCGGCGCTTATCGACCCCGATAACGCCTCCGATTTCGTCTACGGTTCGCCGACGCAGAGCGGCACGGTCTACCTGAGCGCTGCAGATTCCAGCGGTATGATGATCTCCTTTATTCAGTCCAACTATATGGGCTTTGGATCCGGGATTGTGGTGCCGGAGACCGGGATCAGTCTGCAAAACCGCGGTTGTGGCTTTGTGCTGGATCCAAACCATCCGAATGCGCTGGCGGGCAGTAAGCGTCCGTTCCACACCATCATTCCGGGCTTTGCGATGGACGGCAACGGTAAACCGCTGATGTCCTTTGGCGTCATGGGCGGGCCAATGCAGGCGCAGGGGCATATGCAGATGGCGCTGCGCATCATGCTGCACGGGCAAAACCCACAGGCGGCAATTGATGCGCCTCGCTGGCGCGTGGTGCAGGGCAGGGAAGTGATCGTCGAATCGACGTTCGATCGCAATACTATCGCCGCACTGCGTGAGCGCGGGCACCAGATCGTGGTGGAAGATCCGCTCCAGGATTACAACTTCGGCGGCGCGCAGGTGATTTATCGTATGCCGGAAGGGCACTATGTGGCGGCGACAGAGAGCCGCAAAGACGGGCAGGCGCTGGTGAGTTAATGATGTCCCCTCCCTCTTCCTGTGAGAGGGAGGGGAAACCGTTATCCAATGCTAAACGGATCCGCATCCTGCCAGGCCGGAAACTTCTCGCGATATTCCTTCAGGGCCGTCAGTGACAACTCAGCATCAATGCGCGTTGCCTGATGCGGCTCGGCGGTGGCAATAATTTCACCCTGCGGGTTCACCACCCGGCTATCCCCCCGATAATGATGCCCGTTGCCATCGGTCCCCACGCGGTTACAGCCGACCACATACGCCTGGTTTTCAATGGCGCGTGCGACCAGCAGCGACTGCCAGTGCAGGGATCGCGGGGCAGGCCAGTTGGCAACATACAGCGCCAGGTCGTAATCGTTGCGGTTGCGTGACCACACCGGGAAGCGCAGGTCGTAGCAAACCAGCGGCAGAATACGCCAGCCGCGCCATTCGAACACCACGCGCGCATCACCCGCTTCATAGTGATGATGTTCATCTGCCATGCGGAACAGATGGCGTTTATCATAGAAATGCACTTTCCCTTCCGGCTCGACCAGCAGGAAGCGGTTGACCGGCCCGCGTTCGGTTTGCAGCGCAGCGCTGCCGGCAATCAGCGCATTGGTTTGCTGCGCTTTGGCGTGCATCCAGGCGACCACCTCTTGCTGTGGCATTGACTGTTGCGCCGCTTCCATGGCGAAGCCGGTAGTGAACATCTCCGGCAGGACAATCACATCACGCCCGGTAATGCCTTCCAGTTGACGATCAAAGTGGCGCAGGTTGGCAGGGCCGTCCATCCACACTAAAGGTTGCTGCAAAATCGAAATCTTCAGACCAGGCACAATTCAGACTCCTCAAACGACCACTTTTTGACACTGTAGCACGACATAAAGAGAAAATGTGGCAATAAAAAACCCCGCGCGTGGCGGGGTTTGTAGAAGCGAAACGCGTTATGCAGCTTCAGGTTTGCGGACCTTCTCCGGCAGCTTTACCGGCTGTGTCGCCAGCTCATCCGGGTCGAAATCATCCACGTTAATGCTGCGCAGACGGCTCTCTTCGGCTTTCACCAGCAGAGCGGCTTCATCATTGTTGATGATCCCGCCCGTCAGGGCCTGTTTCGCCAGTTCATCCAGGCGGGTGAACGGCAGGTTTTTGCCCAGCTGTTTGCAGATCTTCTGGTGGATGGGATCGGCAGCCATCACGTCCAGCAGCGCTTCTTCCAGCAGACCAACCGGGTTATGCGGCGTGGGAGCCAGATACTGACCGCGGCCGATACGGGAACGGGTTGCGCTCGGTACCTGCAGGATCTTCGCCACTTTGTGATCCAGTTTGTCAGACGGCGCCAGATGATGACGACCGGTCGGGAAGATCACCACGCGAAGGGCGCCTGCAACAAAGCGGTTCGGGAAGTTCGCCAGCAGATCGTCAATGGCCTGTTCCGCCTGATACATCGCATCCTGAACGCCCCAGTGAACCAGCGGCAGATCGGCTTCCTGACGGCCTTCATCGTCGTAGCGTTTCAGGACCGCAGAGGCCAGGAAGATTTGGCTCAGCACATCACCCAGACGGGCAGAGATACGCTCGCGACGCTTCAGGCTACCGCCCAGCACCGCCATAGAAACATCTGACAGCAGAGCGAGGTTGGCACTCAGGCGGTTAAGATGCTGGTAATAACGCTTGGTCGCATCACCGGTTGGCGTGGCGCTGGTAAGACCGCGCGTCAGACCCAGCCAGAAGCTGCGCACCTTATTACTGCCCACATGACCGATATGTTTGAACAGCAGCTTGTCGAAAGCATCCACGTCGTTATTCTGCGCGGCGGCCATCTCTTCCAGCACATAAGGATGGCAACGGATTGCCCCCTGGCCGAAGATCATCATGCTGCGGGTCAGAATGTTTGCCCCTTCAACGGTGATGGCAATCGGCGCGCCCTGGTAGCCGCGCGCCAGGAAGTTGCCCTCGCCGAGCATAATGCCTTTACCGCCCGCGATATCCATTGCATCAATGATTGACTGCTGTGCGCGGTGGGTACAGTGATACTTCACGATAGCTGACAGCACGGCCGGTTTTTCGCCCAGCATAATGCCGTAGGTAATCAGGGAGGCGGCAGCATCCATCACGTAGGCGTTGCCTGCGATACGTGCCAGCGGCTCTTCGATCCCTTCCATCTTGCCGATAGAGATTTTGAACTGACGGCGGATATGGGCGTATGCACCAATCCCCATCGCGACAGATTTCAAACCACCGGTTGAGTTCGACGGCAGGGTAATACCGCGGCCAACCGACAGACATTCCACCAGCATGCGCCAGCCCTGACCGGCCATTTTTGGACCACCGATGATGTAGTCAATCGGTACAAAGATATCCTTGCCGCGGGTTGGGCCGTTCTGGAACGGTACGTTCAGCGGGAAGTGGCGACGACCAATTTCAACGCCTGGGGTGGAGGTTGGGATCAGCGCACAGGTAATGCCCAGATCTTCTTCACCGCCCAGCAGTTTTTCCGGATCGGAGAGCTTAAAGGCCAGGCCCAGCACGGTCGCGATAGGGGCGAGCGTAATATAACGTTTGTTCCAGGTCAGGCGCATACCCAGCACCTGTTGACCCTGCCATTCACCCATGCAGACGACGCCGGTATCCGGGATCGCACCCGCATCGGAGCCCGCTTCCGGGCTGGTCAGCGCGAAGCATGGAATTTCCTGGCCACGTGCCAGACGCGGCAGGTAGTGATCTTTCTGCTCTTCGGTACCGTAGTGTTGCAGCAGTTCACCTGGGCCTAACGAGTTCGGCACGCCAACGGTGATCGCCAGGATCCCGGAAACGCCTGCCAGTTTTTGCAGGACGCGGGCCTGAGCGTAAGCGGAAAACTCCAGACCGCCGTACTCTTTCTTAATGATCATCGCGAAGAAGCGATGTTCTTTCAGATACGCCCACAGTTCTGGCGGCAGGTCCGCCATTTCATGGGTAATCGCGAAGTCATTTGCCATGCGGCACGCTTCTTCCACCGGACCATCAATAAAGGCCTGTTCTTCAGCGGTCAGACGCGGTTGCGGATAGTTGTGCAGCTTTTTCCAGTCCGGGTTGCCCTGGAACAGGTCGCCTTCCCACCAGGTGGTACCGGCATCAATCGCTTCTTTCTCCGTACGCGACATGGGCGGCATCACTTTGCGGAAGCCTTTGAACACCGGCGCGGAGATCATCGATTTACGCATCGGCGTAAAGTTAAACGGCAGAAGAATGATAGCCAGCGGGACTAAAAGCCAGATATTCCACAGGCCAGCGACGCCAAGCGCAGCCGTCCAGGCCAGCAGAATCAGACTGCTCAGGAATAAACTCACCCGGTGATAGAACAGCACACCGAGCAGAACAACGGTTGCGAGAATGCTCAAAATCATCATAAAGAAAAGCTCCCTTGCTTGTAGGAGGTCTGACCACTTGTGATGATATGGTTGTAGTTGATGTTATTTCCTTTAGCAATGTGTTTACAAAATAATTACAACCTGGTTCACATTGTTCAGGTTTAAGCCGGCACGAAAACGCAAAACGCCAGACGATTCGCATGGCTTTAGCTTCTCGCTTTTCCCGCTATCCGGTACACTCCACTGTGTTATTTCATCAATACTGAAGGATTATCCTCATGTACCAGGATCTTATTCGTAACGAACTGAACGAAGCGGCGGAAACGCTGGCTAACTTTCTGAAAGATGATGCCAATATTCACGCTATTCAGCGCGCAGCGGTCCTGCTGGCCGACAGTTTCAAGGCCGGCGGTAAAGTGCTCTCCTGTGGTAACGGTGGTTCCCACTGTGATGCGATGCACTTTGCAGAAGAGCTGACCGGGCGTTATCGTGAAAACCGTCCGGGCTACCCGGCGATTGCGATTTCCGATGTGAGCCACATTTCCTGCGTCAGTAACGATTTTGGTTATGACTATATCTTCTCTCGCTACGTCGAAGCCGTGGGCCGTGAAGGTGACGTGCTGCTGGGTATTTCGACGTCCGGAAACTCGGCTAACGTGATCAAAGCGATTGCCGCAGCGCGTGAAAAAGGGATGAAAGTCATCACCCTGACCGGTAAAGATGGCGGTAAGATGGACGGTACGGCGGATATCGAAATCCGTGTTCCACACTTCGGTTATGCTGACCGTATTCAGGAAATTCACATCAAAGTGATCCACATCCTGATCCAGCTGATCGAAAAAGAGATGGTTAAGTAAGACTTCGCTGGGGGCATGATTGCCCCCGCTGTTGTGGAGGTGATGTATGTGCGAATTGCTCGGGATGAGCGCCAATGTGCCAACCGATATCTGCTTTAGCTTCACCGGGCTCGTTCAGCGCGGCGGGGGCACCGGGCCGCATAAAGACGGCTGGGGCATTACCTTCTACGAAGGCAAAGGATGTCGCACATTCAAAGATCCCCAGCCCAGCTTTAATTCCCCGATTGCCAGACTGGTGCAGGACTATCCCATTAAGTCCCGCTCGGTGATTGCCCACATCCGTCAGGCAAACCGTGGGGAAGTGGCGCTGGAAAATACCCACCCGTTCACCCGCGAGCTGTGGGGCCGTCACTGGACCTACGCGCACAATGGCCAGCTCTCCGGCTACAAGTCGCTGGAGACGGGCAATTTCCGTCCGGTCGGTGAGACCGACAGCGAAAAAGCGTTTTGCTGGCTGCTGCACAAGCTGACGCAGCGTTATCCGCGCACGCCCGGCAACATGACCGCCGTCTTCAAATACATTGCGTCGCTGGCATCAGAACTGCGTGAGAAGGGCGTGTTCAACATGCTGCTGTCTGACGGGCGTTATGTGATGGCGTTCTGTTCGACCAATCTGTTCTGGATCACGCGCCGCGCGCCGTTTGGCGTCGCCAAGCTGCTCGATCAGGATGTGGAAATTGATTTTCAACGAGAGACCACACCGAATGATGTGGTCACAGTGATCGCGACCCAGCCACTGACGGGCAACGAAACCTGGCAAAAGATTATGCCAGGCGAGTGGGTCTTATTTTGTCTCGGGGACCGAGTAGTTTGATGCCAGCTGTGGCTGGACGACTTCGTGGCTCAGCGGCTTGCTGACCACATAGCGGCCATCGACAACCGAGACAACCGGCGGCTTGTGCGTCTGCTCAAAGTAGTCGTAACCCGGTTTCAGCTGTTTCCAGAAATCCGCGTAGTAGGAGTACTTGTGACGCGCCATGTTGGCATCGGTCATGCGGAACGGGTAGATGCTGACCTGAACGTTCGGCTGACCAAAGACCAGTGCGCCAGTGACAAACTGGAAAATCTCATCAATGCCGGTATCGGTCATCGCATAACAGCCGATAGACACGCATGCACCGTGGATCATCAGGTATTTGCCTTCATAACCGTGGGCACGGTCATAGGCGTTCGGGAAGCCAATGTTAATGGCTTTATAGAAGCGGCTGTCAGGTTTTAGCTGGCTACGCTGAACGTTGTAAAACCCTTCCGGACTTTTGAAATCGCCCTGACGCTGTTTTGGCCCCAGACCACCGGAGTAGTTACAAATCTTGTAACTATCAAGCAGCTGATATGTCTCGCCCATTTTTACAAACAGATCGAGTGTGCGTTCTTCCTTGAAGATTTGAATATAAACCGGTGATCCCATTAACTGCTGTTTATATTCTTTGCTGACCGGCGTGGTTGAGCTATTGCTGCTGAGCAGCCCGGCAAACGATACGCACGGAATCAGGAGCATCGCAATGAACAATGCGATTTTACGCATACTACTAGTTCCTTGATAAAACTAAGACCAAATTGCCAGGACGGCAAAAGAGACCCGAAATCAGATTATTCTGTTAGGTGCGCTCACATTAGCACCGCCATAGATTTTCGCAAGAGCCGGACGGTGAGTTTACAAATTAGTTTTACTTTATAAACCATCAAAATCGCGTTGGCTCCAGGAACTTTGCGTAATACCTCGCACTTTAGCGCCTGCAACCGAGGTTTTGGTGCCCGAAAAACAGCGAAAATGGTACACTTCGCCCCCTCTGGATTGAAGTTCATGGAAGCTTGCTAACCACATGTTTAAAATCAGAAAAGGACTTGATCTGCCGATTGCAGGCGTGCCCGAGCCGCACGTTTCGCCTGGCGCAAGTGTCCGCCATGTCGCCATTTTGGGCGACGACTACCTGGGAATGCGTCCCTCAATGCTGGTGCAGGAAGGCGATCGCGTCATTAAAGGACAGGCGCTCTTCGAGGACAAAAAAAATCCTGGCGTTATGTTTACGGCCCCCGCGAGCGGTACCGTGGTGGCAATCAATCGCGGTGAACGTCGCGTCCTGCAGTCGGTGGTTATCCGTATTGAAGGCGACGAACAACGTGAGTTTTCCCGTTTCGACGCAGCAGACCTCGCCGCCCTGAGCCGGGAAGCCGTTCAGGCACAACTGCTGGCGTCCGGCTTGTGGACGGCGTTTCGCACGCGACCTTTCAGCAAATCGCCTGTTCCGGATACGCTTCCGGCCGCTATTTTCGTCACTGCCATTGATACCAACCCGCTCAGCGCGGACCCGGAGCCCATTATTCTGGCGCAGCGTAACGCGTTTGATGCCGGGCTAACCGTGTTAACCCGTCTGACCTCGGGGAAGGTCCACGTCTGTCAGGCGGGCGGCGGCAAACTCGGGGGCCATCCGCAGGGGCAAGTTACGTTTAATACGTTTGCAGGTCCGCACCCGGCGGGGTTAGTCGGAACGCATATCCACTTCCTGGAGCCAGTGAGCCTGACGAAACAGGTCTGGCATCTGAATTATCAGGACGTGATTGCCATTGGTAAGCTCTTTACCACCGGTGAACTGTGCTCTGAACGGGTGATCGCCCTCGGCGGGCCACAGGCAGCAAATCCACGCCTGGTGAAAACGCTGCTGGGTGCGGACATTAATGAACTGCTTGCCGGTGAAACGAAAGAGGGTGAAAACCGCCTGATTTCTGGCTCGGTGCTCAGTGGCCGTCATGCGGCTGGCGCGCAGGCGTATCTTGGGCGCTTCCACCTGCAGGTCGGTGTGGTTCTGGAAGGTCGCGAGAAAGAGCTGTTCGGCTGGGTTCTGCCGGGCGCTGAGAAGTATTCCGTGACCCGCACCACCCTTGGGCACTTCCTGCGTCGCAAACTCTTTAATTTCTCGACCAGCACCCACGGCGGAGAGCGCGCCATGGTTCCGATTGGCAACTACGAGCGCGTTATGCCGCTGGATATTCTGCCAACTCTGCTGCTGCGCGATCTGCTGGCCGGCGACACCGACAGTGCCCAGGCGCTGGGGTGCCTCGAGCTTGACGAGGAAGATCTGGCGCTCTGTACCTATGTCTGTCCGGGAAAATACGAATATGGACCGGTATTGCGCGAGGTGTTAACCCGCATTGAGCAGGAAGGATAACTGATGGGCTTAAAACACCTCTTTGAAAAAATAGAGCCGCACTTTACGCACGGGAAGCTCAGGAAGTACTACCCGCTGTATGAAGCAACGGCGACCATTTTCTACACGCCGGGGCTGGTCACAAAAGGGGCGGCACACGTCCGCGATGCTATCGACCTCAAACGAATGATGATTCTGGTCTGGTTTGCGGTCTTCCCGGCCATGTTCTGGGGTATGTACAACGTTGGTCTGCAGACCATTCCGGCGCTGCATCATTTATATGATGCCCCACAGCTGGCTCAGGTTATCCAGTCGGACTGGCACTACCGCCTGGCCCAGACGTTGGGCGTCAGCTTTGCAGCCGATGCCGGCTGGATAAGCATGATGACGCTGGGAGCCGTATTCTTCCTGCCAATCTACATCACGGTGTTTATCGTGGGTGGCTTCTGGGAAGTGCTATTCGCCATCATTCGCAAACATGAGATCAACGAAGGCTTCTTCGTGACGTCGATTCTGTTTGCCCTGATTGTTCCACCGACGCTGCCGCTCTGGCAGGCGGCACTGGGGATCAGTTTTGGCGTGGTGATTGCCAAGGAGATCTTCGGTGGCACCGGGCGCAACTTCCTCAACCCGGCACTGGCCGGGCGAGCTTTCCTGTTCTTTGCGTATCCGGCGCAAATCTCGGGCGACCTGGTGTGGACGGCCGCGGATGGGTTCTCGGGTGCGACGCCGCTTTCGCAGTGGGCCGCGCACGGGGGCGAAACGCTGGTTAACAACGCCACGGGTCAACCCGTGACCTGGCTGGATGCCTTTATTGGCAACATTCCCGGCTCTGTTGGGGAGGTCTCCACGCTGATGATTTTACTCGGTGGCGCCATCATTCTCTTCGGACGCGTCGCGTCGTGGCGGATTGTCGCAGGGGTAATGATTGGCATGGTGTTAACAGCCACGATGTTTAATTTCATCGGTTCCGCCACCAACCCGATGTTCTCCATGCCCTGGTACTGGCATCTGGTGCTGGGTGGGTTCGCTTTCGGCATGATGTTCATGGCCACCGATCCTGTCTCTGCGTCCTTTACCGACAAAGGTAAATGGAGCTACGGCGTGCTCATTGGTGCGATGTGTGTCCTGATTCGTGTGGTCAACCCGGCTTATCCGGAAGGGATGATGTTGGCCATTCTGTTTGCCAATCTGTTTGCGCCGCTCTTCGACTATCTGGTCGTGCGCGCCAACATTAAGCGGAGGAAAGCGCGTGGCTGAAAGCAAGAATAACGACAGCATTGGCAAAACGCTGCTGGTGGTGCTGGTCCTTTGCCTGGTCTGTTCCATTGTCGTGGCTGGCTCTGCCGTGGGATTAAAACCACGGCAACAGGAGCAGCGCGCGCTGGATAAACAACGCAACATCCTGGCTGTGGCCGGGTTAATGCAGGAAGGGATGAGTACAGACGACGTGGCTGAACTCTTCGCGGAGCGAATTTCGGCGCGTCTGGTGGATTTAAAAACCGGCCAGTTGCTGGATAAAGACCCGACGAAATTTAACCAGGCACTGGCACTGAAAGACCCTGAGATGAGCCTGACGCTGGAGGCATCGCAAGATCCCGCTGGCATCAAGCGTCGCAGTAACCTCGCCGAAATTTACCTTGTGCGCGATGAGCAGAAGCGGGTGCAGGAGGTCGTGCTGCCGATATACGGCAACGGGCTATGGTCGATGATGTACGCCTTTGTGGCACTCGATACGGATGGTCGCACGGTGAAAGGGATTACCTATTATGACCAGGGCGAAACGCCGGGGCTCGGCGGTGAGGTTGAAAACCCTAACTGGCGCGCGCAGTTTGTCGGCAAGAAAGTGCTCGACGATAACGGCCTGCCTGCCCTGAAGGTGATGAAAGGGGCTGCGCGTCCGGGTGACGAATATGCCGTAGACGGGCTTTCCGGGGCAACGCTCACGTCAAAAGGGGTGCAGCACAGTTTTGATTTCTGGATGGGCGAGCTGGGCTTTGGTCCTTTCCTGAAAAACGTACGTGAAGGAGCGCTGAACAATGGCTGATACGGGTGAACTGAAAGAAGTCAAAAAGGTGCTCATCGGTCCGCTGCTGGCGAATAACCCTATTACCTTACAGGTACTGGGCGTCTGTTCGGCGCTGGCGGTCACGACAAAACTGGAAACCGCGCTGGTCATGACCGTCGCGGTCACGCTGGTGACGGCATTTTCCAGCATGTTTATCTCCATGATCCGCCACCACATCCCGAATAGCGTGAGGATCATTGTGCAGATGGCGATCATCGCGTCGCTGGTGATCGTGGTCGATCAGCTACTGCGTGCTTTCGCGTATGAAACGTCAAAACAGCTCTCGGTGTTTGTCGGCCTGATTATCACCAACTGCATCGTGATGGGGCGTGCCGAAGCTTATGCGATGAAAATGCCTCCGCTGGCGAGCTTTATGGACGGGATCGGTAACGGTCTCGGTTACGGCGTTATCCTGCTGACCGTTGGGTTCCTGCGCGAGCTGATTGGCAGCGGTAAGCTGTTTGGCGTCACGGTGCTGGACACGGTACAAAACGGCGGCTGGTATCTGCCAAACGGACTCTTCCTGCTGGCCCCAAGCGCATTTTTCATTATCGGTTTGCTGATCTGGCTGATTCGTACCCTGAAGCCCGAACAGCAGGAAAAGGAGTAACCGACGATGGCTCATTACCTGAGTTTATTTGTGCGCGCGGTGTTTGTTGAAAACATGGCACTCGCGTTTTTCCTGGGCATGTGTACGTTTCTTGCCGTTTCCAAAAAGGTATCGACGGCGTTTGGTCTGGGTGTTGCGGTCACGGTGGTGCTCGGCTTATCTGTACCGATTAACAACCTGGTGTACAACTTTGTGCTGCGCGACGGTGCGCTGGTAGACGGTGTCGATCTCAGCTTCCTGAACTTCATCACCTTTATCGGTGTGATTGCGGCGCTGGTACAAATCCTGGAGATGATCCTCGACAGGTATTTCCCGTCGCTATACAACGCGCTGGGGATTTTTCTGCCGTTGATCGCGGTGAACTGCGCCATCTTTGGTGGCGTATCGTTTATGGTTCAGCGTGATTACAACTTCAGTGAATCCGTTGTGTATGGTTTCGGCTCCGGCATCGGCTGGATGCTGGCTATCGTCACCATGGCGGGGATCCGCGAAAAAATGAAATATGCCAATGTGCCTGCGGGTTTACGTGGCTTAGGGATCACCTTTATCACCACCGGGCTGATGGCGCTGGGCTTTATGTCCTTCTCCGGTGTGCAGCTATAAGGGCTAACAGATGGAAATTATTCTTGGCGTGGTGATGTTCACGCTGATTGTACTGGTGTTGTCAGGGCTGATTCTGGCGGCACGCGCGAAGCTGGTGAATTCCGGCGACGTGGTGATTGATATCAACGGTGAGCCGCAAAACCAGATCCGCACGCCGGCGGGGGATAAACTGCTCAATACGCTCTCCGGTAACGGAATCTTTGTCTCCTCAGCCTGCGGTGGCGGTGGCTCCTGCGGTCAGTGCCGCGTCACGGTGAAAGAGGGGGGAGGGGATATTCTGCCCACTGAGCTGGCGCATATCACGAAGCGTGAGGCAAAAGAGGGTTGCCGTCTGGCCTGCCAGGTCGCGGTGCGCCAGGACATGAAAATTGAGCTGCCGGAAGAGATCTTCGGGGTCAAAAAATGGGAGTGTGAAGTTATCTCTAACGATAACAAAGCGACTTTCATTAAAGAGCTGAAGCTGCGCGTGCCGGAAGGGGAAGATGTTCCGTTCCGGGCCGGGGGATACATCCAGATTGAGTGCCCGGAGCACACCGTGGCGTATACGGACTTCGACGTTCCGGATGAGTACCGTGCCGACTGGGACAAATTCAATCTTTTCCGTTTTGTGTCTGACGTTAAAGAACCGACGCTTCGCGCCTACTCAATGGCCAACTACCCGGACGAGAAGGGCATCATTATGCTCAACGTGCGTATCGCCACGCCGCCGCCGAATGTGCCTGATGCACCCCCGGGCGTGATGTCGTCGTATATCTGGTCCCTGAAACCGGGAGATAAGGTGACCATCTCCGGTCCGTTTGGCGAGTTCTTTGCTAAAGAGACCGAGGCTGAAATGGTCTTTATCGGTGGTGGCGCGGGCATGGCACCGATGCGTTCGCACATTTTTGACCAGCTCAAGCGCCTCGGGAGCAAGCGCAAAATCAGCTTCTGGTACGGGGCACGCTCGCTGCGAGAGATGTTCTATGATGATGAGTTTGAGCAACTGGCGCGTGAAAACCCAAACTTCACCTTCCATGTGGCCCTCTCCGATCCGCAACCGGAAGATAACTGGACCGGTCACACGGGGTTCATCCACAACGTGCTTTATGAAAACTACCTCAAGCAGCATCCTGCGCCAGAGGATTGCGAATTTTACATGTGTGGGCCGCCAGTGATGAACGCTGCAGTCATTAAGATGCTAAAAGATCTGGGTGTGGAAGATGAGAACATCCTGCTGGATGACTTCGGGGGGTGATGATGCTGACGTTTCTGGCAACTTTCGCGGTTTTTTTGCTTGTTGTACTCGGCATGTCTCTGGGCTGGATCATAAAGCGTAAAAGCATTCAGGGCAGCTGTGGTGGTATCTCCGCGCTCGGGATGGAAAAAGTGTGCGACTGCCCCGAACCCTGCGACGCCCGTAAAAAACGCATGGCGCGCGAGGCCCGGCGGATCCTGTAGTGAGTCCGATGTTTCCCCTCTTCCAGGAGGAGAGGGGAAACACACTTCTCAATCCTCATTTCTTTACTGTATACTTATCCAGTAATGAGTGAGGGCTTACTATGCGCAAAATTATCCATGTTGATATGGACTGCTTTTTTGCCGCAGTGGAGATGCGTGACAATCCGGCGCTGCGGGATATACCTATTGCGATTGGCGGTAGCCGTGTCCAGCGCGGTGTGATCAGCACCGCCAACTACCCTGCGCGCAAATTTGGCGTGCGCAGCGCTATGCCAACTGCCATGGCGCTAAAGCTGTGCCCTCATCTCACGTTATTGCCCGGCCGATTTGAAGCCTACAAAGAAGCCTCCCTGCATATCCGCGAGATCTTCTCTCGCTATACCTCGCTGATTGAACCTCTGTCGCTGGACGAAGCCTACCTGGATGTCACTGACAGCCTGCACTGCCACGGCTCCGCAACGTTAATGGCGCAGGAGATCCGCCGGACTATCTTCAACGAGCTCAATCTGACCGCTTCCGCGGGCGTCGCACCGGTGAAATTTCTCGCCAAAATAGCGTCTGATTTGAATAAACCCGATGGTCAGTACGTCATCACTCCGGAAGAGGTTCCGGCGTTTTTAAAAACGCTGCCGCTCGGCAAAATCCCCGGCGTGGGGAAAGTGTCTGCTGCAAAGCTGGAAAGTATGGGATTACGGACCTGTGAAGATGTACAGCGAAGCGATCTGGCCATGCTGCTTAAGCGTTTCGGTAAGTTTGGTCGCGTGCTGTGGGAGCGCAGTCAGGGAATTGATGAGCGCAGCGTGAGCAGTGAGCGGCTGCGTAAATCGGTCGGGGTTGAACGCACGCTGATGGAAGACATCCATGACTGGTCCGAGTGTGAAGTCATTATCACTGACCAACTTTATCCCGAACTGGAGCGGCGGTTAGCGAAAGTAAAACCCGACCTGCTGATTGCCCGTCAGGGCGTTAAGCTCAAGTTTAACGATTTCCAGCAGACGACGCAGGAGCATGTCTGGCCGCGACTGAATAAAGACGATCTTATCGCCACCGCGAGAAAAGCCTGGGAAGAACGGCGGGCAGGGCGGGGAGTGAGGCTGGTGGGGTTACACGTGACGCTGCTGGACCCGCAACTGGAGCGGCAGCTGGTATTGGGGTTATAGCAGGCGGATTTGTCAGCCCGGCAGGCAACGTGCTACCGGGCATCATACGGCGAATTACTTAGCAGGGATCGCTTTCAGCAGTTCAGTCAGCAGAGTCCAGTAATGACCCACGCTTTCAATATGAACCTGCTCATCCGGCGAGTGCGGGCCGGTAATGGTTGGCCCGATAGACACCATGTCCATGTTCGGATACGGTTTCTTGAACAGACCACACTCCAGACCGGCGTGGATCACCTGAATGTTCGGGGTACTGTTGAACAGACGTTGGTAAGTTTCACGCACCAGCGCCATCACCGGCGAACTGGCATCCGGCTGCCAGCCTGGGTAGCTACCTTTTGCGGAGGTGTGCGCACCCGACAGTTTACCCAGAGACTCCAGCATGCTCACCACATACTCTTTACCGCTGTCGATAAGCGAGCGGATCAGGCAGATGATCTCCGCGCTGTCATCACTCATGGTGACCACGCCCACGTTCAGGGAGGTTTCAACCACGCCTTTCGCGACGTCTGAGTTACGAATCACGCCGTTTGGCGTCGCGTTCAGCAGCTGAACGAAGGCGTCACGAGACGGGGAGGTCAGCGCCGCTTTGTCGGTAGTCACGGACTCCAGCACCACGGTCAGGTTCTTCTCTTTCGCTGACAGTTCGTTTTTCAGGATATCCAGGTATACGCTGGAAAGCTTTTTCAGCTCGTCGGCTTTTGCTGCGGGTACTGCCACGGTCGTGAAGGCTTCACGCGGAATGGCATTGCGCAGTGTGCCGCCGTTGAAATCCACCAGACGCAGATCCAGCTCAGCCGCGTGGCCAGCCAGGAAGCGTGCCAGCAGTTTGTTGGCGTTGCCCAGACCCAGGTGAATATCACCACCGGAGTGGCCGCCTTTCAGCCCTTTCAGCGTCAGCTTGAAGGTCTGGAAACCAGCAGGGATTGCTTCGCGGGACAGTGACAGGGTCGTGATGAAATCAATCCCGCCGGCGCAGCCCATGTAGATCTCACCCTCTTCTTCAGAGTCGGTGTTGATCAGAATGTCCGCCTGCAGCCAGTTCGCCTGCAGACCGAACGCGCCGTCCATGCCTGCTTCTTCCGTCATGGTCAGCAGCACTTCCAGCGGACCGTGCTCAACGCTGTCGTCCGCCAGGACCGCCAGAGCAGACGCCATACCAATGCCGTTATCTGCACCAAGGGTCGTGCCGCGCGCTTTCACCCAGTCGCCATCGATGTAAGGCTGGATAGGGTCTTTGGTGAAGTCGTGAACGGTGTCGTTGTTTTTCTGTGGAACCATGTCCAGGTGCGCCTGCAGCACAACCGGTTTACGGTTTTCCATGCCTGCGGTCGCCGGTTTGCGGATCAGAATATTGCCAACCTGGTCGCGTTCAGCATGCAGACCTTTTTCCTTCGCCCAGCCCATAATATGTTCGGCAAGCTGTTCTTCATGGTAGGAAGGGTGGGGAATGGAACAGATTTTGGCAAAAATATCCCACAGTGGCTGTGGAGATAATTGAGACAGTTCAGACACGATAAGTCTCCTTGTCGAGGCCCTGCAAAGCGAGTTGCAGGTCACAGGGTTAGCAGGTTAATAGTTACCACAAGACAGGCTTGCGAGATGCAACTGAGAATACCACTTTCTCCGGTGGCTGGTAGCATAAAGCATGTAAAAACTCAGGCTCCGGGCGCTAAACACTGGTTTTTAGTGCGTCAGATCTCTATAATCTCGCGCAACCTATTTCCCCCTCGAACACTTTTTAAGCCGTATACAAACAGGCTGGGACACTTCACATGAGCGAAAAATACGTCGTCACCTGGGACATGTTGCAGATTCACGCACGCAAACTGGCTGCGCGTCTGATGCCTTCCGAACAGTGGAAAGGCATTATTGCCGTCAGCCGTGGCGGTCTGGTACCGGGGGCGTTGCTGGCACGTGAGCTGGGTATTCGTCATGTCGATACCGTATGCATCTCCAGCTATGACCATGACAACCAGCGTGAGCTGACCGTGCTGAAACGTGCGGAAGGCGACGGTGAAGGCTTCATCGTTATCGACGACCTGGTTGATACCGGCGGTACCGCGGTGGCTATCCGCGAAATGTATCCAAAAGCCCACTTCGTCACCATCTTCGCGAAGCCAGCAGGCCGTCCGCTGGTTGACGATTACGTGATTGATATCCCTCAGGATACCTGGATTGAACAGCCATGGGATATGGGCGTGGTATTCGTACCGCCAATCTCTGGTCGTTAATTCTCTTACGCACTTATTTAACGCCCGGTGATACCGGGCGTTGTTTTTTTTAGTCTGACGCGCGTTACAATGGTCTCTATATGACGTATTCATGGAGGCAACGTAATGACGCAGGCGAATCTCACCGAGACTCTCTTCAAACCCCGTTTCAAACATCCTGAAACGTCGACGCTGGTGCGCCGGTTTAATCCGGGGACCATGCCTGCCGTCCAGTCTGCATTAGACGGTAAAAACGTGCCCCACTGGTACCGCATGATTAACCGTCTGATGTGGATCTGGCGCGGTATTGATCCCCGTGAAATCCTTGATGTGCAGGCGCGTATCGTGATGAGCGAAGCCGAGCGCACCGACAGTGAACTCTACGATACGGTCGTGGGTTATCGCGGGGGAAACTGGATCTACGAATGGTCTAAACAGGCGATGCTCTGGCAGCAAAAAGCCAGCCAGGAAGAGGATGCCACGCTCAGCGGCAAACACTGGCTGCATGCAGCCAACCTCTATGCTATTGCCGCATACCCGCATTTGAAAGGTGATGAGCTGGCCGAGCAGGCTCAGGCGCTGGCGAATCGCGCCTACGAAGAGGCCGCTCAACGCTTACCGGGCCGGATGCGCGAGCTGGAGTTTACCATCCCGGGTGGCGCGCCCATCACCGGGTTCCTGCATATGCCAGAAGGCGAAGGCCCGTTCCCGACTGTTCTGATGTGCGGTGGGCTGGATTCACTGCAAATCGACTATTACAGCCTGTATGAGCGTTACTTCGCACCAAAAGGAATCGCGATGCTGACGCTGGATATGCCCTCAATTGGCTTTTCATCCAAATGGAAACTGACTCAGGACTCGAGTCTTCTGCACCAGCATGCATTAAAAGCGCTGGAAAACATTCCATGGGTTGACCACACGCGTGTTGCTGCATTTGGCTTCCGCTTTGGCGCCAACGTCGCCGTGCGTCTGGCTTACCTTGAAGCTTCACGCCTGAAGGCCGTCGCCTGTCTCGGTCCGGTGGTGCACGCTTTGCTCAGCGATCCTACCCGGCAGGGCCGCGTGCCGGAAATGTACCTTGATGTGCTGGCCAGTCGCCTTGGCATGCATGATGCATCAGACGAAGCGCTGCGCGTTGAACTCAATCGTTACTCGCTAAAAACGCAGGGGTTGCTGGGACGGCGTTGCCCTACGCCGATGATGTCAGGGTACTGGAAAAACGATCCCTTCAGTCCCGAAGAGGAGTCACGCTTAATCACTTCGTCATCTGCGGATGGCAAATTGCTTGAGGTACCGTTCAGCCCGGTGTACCAGAATTTTGACAAAGCATTGAGAGAGATCACACGCTGGATCGCGCAGAGATTGTGTTAATAGATTGCTAAATTTTGCTGGTTTGGTAAAACAGTGGCTTCACAAAAGGAGATCGCAATGACGTTACCGAGTGGACACCCGAAAAGTAGACTGATCAAGAAGTTTATGGCTCTCGGCCCGTATATTCGAGAAGAGCAGTGTGAAGAAAATCGCTTTTTTTTCGACTGCCTGGCTGTATGCGTCAACGTGAAGCCTGCACCCGAAAAACGTGAATTCTGGGGCTGGTGGATGGAAATGGAAGCGGAAGAAAAACGTTTTACGTATAGCTACCAGTTCGGCCTGTTTAATAAAGACGGCTACTGGCAAACAGCCCCCATCAAAGACCAGGAAGTGATCGACCGCCTGGAGCATACTTTGAAAGAGTACCTCGAAAAGGCAAGAGCACTGCTGGCCACCCTGGATCTGAAGCTTGAACCCGCGGATAACTTTTCCAGCGAAGCGGTTAAGCTGACGGCGTAATCGCGATATTTATCTCTTCGCGAGGGATGGGGTGAGGGCAGTAAACCCGACCCCCTCCAGGCAAAAAAAATCCCGGCATCTACGCCGGGATTTTTTATTTCAACAATATCAGAACTGGTAGGTCATACCCAGAGCAACGATGTCATCGCTGCTCACGCCCAGTTTATTGTCGTCATCAATCTGGTTGATTTTATAATCAACAAACGCGGACATATTTTTGTTGAAATAATAGGTCGCGCCCACGTCGATGTATTTCACCAGATCTTCGTCACCCACACCTTCGATATCCTTGCCTTTAGACTGGACATAACCCAGGGACGGACGCAGACCGAAATCGAACTGGTATTGTGCAACAACTTCAAAGTTCTGAGCCTTATTCGCAAAACCACCCGAAATTGGGGTCATATTACGGGTTTCAGAGTACATCGCTGCCAGATAAATATCGTTAGCGTCATATTTCAGACCGGTTGCCCATGCTTCCGCTTTTTTACCTTCGCCGCGCGTCAGCAGGTTTTGTGCGTTAGTACGGTCAGAGTTGGTGTAGGCACCGCTGACGGCGAAGTCGCTGCCACCGAAGTCATAGGTCAGAGAGGTACCGAAACCGTCACCGTTCTGTTTTTTGACGTCGCGGTTTTCGTTTTTGCCCTGATACTGCAGGGTCATATCCAGGCCATCAACCGCACCGAAGAAGTCGGTGTTACGGTAGGTGGCAAGACCGCTCGCACGTTTGGTCATGAAGTTATCAGTCTGGGCTGAAGAGTCACCGCCGAACTCAGGGAACATATCGGTCCAGGCTTCAACGTCGTACAGTGCGCCCAGGTTACGACCGTAATCCAGAGAGCCAATGTCTTTCAGTTTCAGACCAGCAAACGCCAGACGCGTTTTCTGTGTAGAGTCGCTTTCTGCTTTGTTACCGGCAAATTCAGCTTCCCAACGGCCATAGCCCGTCAGCTGATCGTTAATCTGTGTTTCGCCTTTAAAACCGAAACGGACGTAAGTCTGGTCACCATCTTTAGTGTCATCATCGCTGATGTAGTGCATTGCTTTAACTTTGCCGTATACGTCCAGTTTATTACCGTTTTTATTATAAACTTCGGCTGCGTGTACAGATGTGGAAGCCACAACGCCCATTACCACTAATGCCAGTGTGCTCTTTTTCATTTTCGATCCTGTCTTATAAACGCGCTAAAAAAATTCGCTGGACGATAAGCTCATGCTTAAGTCCCGTGAAAAAACAGAAAGGGTTTTAACGTTACGCAATGAAACTTTTATGACAAATTAAGAATAATTTTAAAAAACTGTGATTTATTATTTCGGTAATAAAACTGTCAAATTTTGCCGCTACGCTTCCTGATCCCGCGCAACAAAGTGTTTCGCGATGTGCTAAGGCAGTTGGCAACGGGGCTGACACCTGTTAAAACGTTCGTTTGACATCATTTTCCCTTATCGTTGAACGGCAGAGAATCATGAGTGACAGCCAGACGCTGGTGGTAAAACTCGGTACCAGTGTTTTAACAGGCGGATCGCGCCGCCTTAATCGCGCCCACATTGTTGAGCTTGTACGTCAGTGCGCTCAGTTGCATGCCGCAGGGCATCGTATTGTGATTGTGACCTCCGGGGCGATTGCCGCCGGGCGTGAACACCTGGGTTACCCCGAACTCCCCGCGACGATCGCCTCGAAACAGCTGCTGGCCGCCGTGGGACAAAGCCGACTCATTCAACTCTGGGAACAGCTGTTTTCTATCTATGGCATCCACGTCGGGCAGATGCTGCTGACGCGTGCGGATATGGAAGACCGGGAGCGTTTCCTGAACGCGCGCGATACGCTGCGCGCGCTGCTGGATAACAACATCGTTCCCGTCATTAACGAAAACGATGCCGTTGCCACCGCTGAAATCAAAGTGGGTGATAACGATAACCTCTCGGCGCTGGCCGCAATTCTGGCAGGCGCTGATAAATTACTGCTCCTGACCGACCAGCAGGGGCTCTTCACCGCCGACCCGCGTTCAAACCCAGATGCTGAACTGATTACCGATGTACACGGTATCGACGATGCGCTACGCGCCATCGCAGGTGACAGCGTTTCAGGCCTCGGGACCGGCGGGATGGGGACCAAACTGCAGGCTGCTGACGTGGCATGCCGTGCCGGTATCGACACCATCATTGCCGCGGGCAGCCGTCCTGGCGTGATTGGCGACGTGATGGAAGGCATCTCCGTGGGAACCCGCTTCCACGCGCAGGCCTCCCCGCTGGAGAACCGCAAACGCTGGATCTTTGGCGCACCGCCGGCAGGCGAACTCACCGTTGATGAAGGGGCGACCGCCGCAATTCTGGAAAGAGGGAGTTCATTACTTCCTAAAGGAATTAAAAGCGTGACAGGCAACTTCTCACGTGGTGAAGTGATCCGTATCCGTAATCTCGAAGGTCGTGACATCGCCCACGGCGTAAGCCGCTACAACAGCGATGCCCTGCGCCGTATTGCGGGTCACCATTCACAGCAGATCGACGCCATTCTGGGTTATGAATATGGCCCGGTTGCCGTGCATCGTGATGACATGATTATTCGTTAAGGAGCCAGAAAATGCTGGAACAAATGGGCGTAGCCGCGAAGGCCGCCTCTTACAAACTGGCGCTCCTTTCCAGCCGCGAGAAAAACCGCGTGCTGGAAAAAATCGCTGATTATCTGGAATCGCAGTCGCAGGAGATTCTGCTCGCCAACGAGCAGGATCTGCTGGAAGCGCGTCGCAATGGCCTGAGCGAAGCAATGCTTGACCGCCTGGCGCTGACCCCGGCACGTCTGAAAGGCATCGCTGACGATGTCCGCCAGGTCTGCAATCTTGCCGATCCGGTAGGTCAGGTCATTGACGGTGGGCTGCTCGACAGCGGGCTGCGCCTTGAGCGTCGTCGCGTGCCGCTGGGCGTTATTGGCGTGATCTATGAAGCCCGTCCCAACGTTACGGTTGATGTCGCTTCCCTGTGCCTGAAGACCGGCAACGCTGCCATTCTGCGTGGCGGGAAAGAGACCTGGCGTACCAACGCCGCGACCGTAAACGTTATCCAGCTGGCGCTGGAAGAGTGCGGCCTGCCGGCAGGTGCCGTACAGGCAATCGAGAGCCCGGACCGTGCGCTGGTGAACGAGATGCTGCGCATGGATAAATACATCGACATGCTGATCCCACGCGGTGGCGCGGGCCTGCACAAGCTGTGCCGTGAGCAGTCGACCATTCCTGTGATCACGGGCGGTATCGGCGTGTGCCATATCGTGGTTGATGACAGTGCCGAGATTGAACCGGCGCTCAAGATTATCGTCAATGCCAAAACCCAGCGTCCAAGCACCTGTAATACGGTTGAAACGCTGCTGGTGCATCAGGGCATCGCCAATACCTTCCTGCCTGCTCTGAGCAAACAGATGGCCGAAAGCGGCGTGACGCTGCACGCGGATGCCAACGCGCTGGCACTGCTGAAAGACGGCCCGGCGACGGTGGTACCGGTCAAAGCGGAACAGTACGACGACGAATTTCTGTCGCTGGATTTGAACGTGAAGGTGGTTGCGAGCCTTGACGATGCCATTGCTCACATCCGTGAACATGGTACCCAGCACTCGGATGCGATTCTGACGCGCACCCTGCGCAATGCCGATCGCTTTGTGAATGAGGTGGACTCCTCCGCCGTGTACGTGAATGCCTCAACCCGCTTCACCGACGGTGGCCAGTTCGGCCTGGGCGCAGAAGTTGCTGTCAGCACGCAAAAACTGCATGCAAGAGGCCCGATGGGCCTGGAAGCACTGACCACCTACAAGTGGATCGGCTTCGGTGATGATACGATTCGTGCGTAAATAATCACGGGTGATGCAAAAATAGCCGTTTGATTCAAAAGGGCATTGACGCATCACCCGGTTAGATCTAACCTTTTGCCCCGTGGTTACGCTCGTAACCGGCCTTTCAGGGCCGATATAGCTCAGTTGGTAGAGCAGCGCATTCGTAATGCGAAGGTCGTAGGTTCGACTCCTATTATCGGCACCATCCTAACGTCTCCCAAAGTCGACTAAATTTCACCAAAATCCCTTATATCCTGCGCTCTGAAACCTTTTAGTACCTCCACGTCTACAAAAATCTCCTGAAATCAATGGTCAGTAGGTGCAAGGGTATTTGTATTTCGGTCTTAAGTAGGTATCTCCAGGTGAAACTTAATGCCACTAAGAGAAGGCTTACAAGTTGTCCGATGGTGATGGTCTGTATTTCTTGATCAAACCTTATGGCGGCAAATACTGGCGCTTAAAATATCATGTAGCCGGTATAGAGAAGCTGGGTTAGTCGGCAGAAGGTTTACGGCTGGATAGCCCGCGGTGAAATTGTAATTTCAGGCGATAAAGTGGATGTCGAAGCATCGCAGGCTAAACAAAATTCTGCTGGTGCGCGAACACCAGACTGAAATGACATGGGCGCAGGCCGCCGCATGGGTATGGAAGCATGACGGCGGGAAAGAGTTGCCGGCTGATATTGATGCTGGCCAGCGTATAGAGGCAGCAGCCGCTGAGCTGGGTTTTGATGTTCAGCACGAGCCCGATGAACAATTGCTGATTCTCTTCCGGCCGGATGAAGAAACCCACAGCTTCTATGGCAAAGACCGTGCAGCAGGCGCTTTACGGTTTCTTCGTTCTGAGCTGGCCTACGTTACCACAATGCACCCCGATACGCCGGATGACTGGAACAAAACAGGTTTAATGGCGCTCTGCCTGCTGGACGGCGAAAAACTGTAAACCCCCAGCCTAACCCAGCCCCTCAAACAGCACCGCCAGCGGGGATTTTTGGCTACACGCGCTCTAAGTTACTGTTGCTTAAAACTGTACCAATATAACCTACAATATTTGATTTAAAGAGCGGGAGATCACAAGCAGAAATCAGTCCTGTAAGGCATAATGGATAAAAATCATCTGTTTAAAAGGACTATACGATGTCGCATGTAAGTATCAATGATTTTAAGTTGCTTAATATTAAATGCCAAAAATACTTTGATTTATTCAGTAAAACTAATCAATTTGTTCAAGAAGTGAATGAACTTAAGTTACAACAAAGGTTTGGTTTTTATCTCTTCATGCTTGAATCATTATGTAATGAAAAAGATATAGATCGAATTAGTGATTACATTACAGATACTGAATACAACTCGTATTTATATGGTAACCGAAATGATGATCATGGTATTGATGCAATATTTATAGATAGTGAAGATAAGGAAATCAAGTTATTTAATTTTAAGTTCAGAGAACGATTCAAAGTTGACCAGAAGCAAAGTTTCAATGAGGCTTTTGTATCAACAAAACTTGTGAATTGTATTATGAATGAAAGTGTCGATGGATTAGAAGGCAAGTTGGCGTTGTATGTGACAAAAATCAATGAATTACTCAATGGGAATGAAGTATGGAAACTTTCTTTATATATGGTGAGCAATGAAGCTTTGCCTATAGAACATGATGAAAGTGCTATCCAACAATTGAAAAATGTATATGACATGGAAGTAATATCTATATGCCTTCCACATATAACAAGTATTATGTCAATACGTCCCGCTCCAATTAATGCGGAATTGATTATCGACAATGATTCTCTCATGTCTTATTCAGAGAGTTCAATTTCGACATCAAAATCGTATGTTATCAGACTAAATGCTGCCGATGTAATAAGAATTACTTGTCGCAATGCTGATTTGCGCGGAGATCACAATTGTGAGAACTTTGAATTACTGGCAAACGAAAAAATAGATTTTGGGGTTCTTTTCGATAACGTCAGGGGGTTTGTTCAACGCTCGCGCTATAATGCAGGTATAGCCAAAACCTTGCGTGAAGAACCAAATAAATTATTCATGTATAACAATGGGTTAACGATAGTATCTAATGATATTAAAGCTCACCCAGTAAATGGTCACAGGAAGGTTAGAATTAGTTTATCAGGAATCCAAGTCTTAAATGGTGGGCAAACGCTTAGAACACTTCATGATTTTAACGCGGTGGATAAATCAAATATTACAGAATATATTTCAAAAGGCGAACTTCTTGTTCGGATATTCAATGCGTCCAATAATGAAACTGCAAATAAAATAGCGGAATACACAAACAGTCAAAACTCTATTTCTAATGTAGACTTGAAATCATTAAGCACATTGCAAATACAACTAGAACAACTACTGGATGAGCATGGTATTATTTATTCTAGAAAAAATGGCGATACCGGGATTCATGATGAAAAAGAATACCGATACAAAATTAGTATGGAGCAATTCGGTCAGATACTTTTCGCTTATCAAGGTTTTCCTGAAAAATCTTCAAACCAAAAGCAACATATTTTTGGAAAATACTACGATAGTATTTTCAGCGAGGATAATTTTAATATTTCAAATGCACCACAGTTAGTGGAAAGTTATTACGAAATCAAAAAGGCTTATTCATCTTCAACCGATAGCATACAGAAAATAGAACAGAAGATTTTCTATATAATTTATATGCATAAAGTCAGAGAAGATTGGAGCTATGAAAAATGCATCAATATGCTTGAAGAAGCTTTATATTCTTATTATCCGCTCAGCGATGTTAGCCTCACTGATGCACGAAAAATGATTCAGGTACGATTCAGGGAATCAGTGTACGAAATGTTGTCCGATAATGAGCTTTAGTTTGTGCTTTTAAATATTAGAGGGTTCTATTTTGAACCCTCTTTTTTAATTTATAACTTATCTTCATTTCGTGCGGTAAATTTTACACCTTGGTTATCATTTGCTCAGTACTTAAAGAATAAATAAAAGTGATGATTGTTTGTCCATGTTCATAGTCGGCAGTGCGGGGGGATTTTTGGGGGTATCTTAGAAATTGAAATGAATAAAATTACTCATGAATTAATTAAATAATAGGTGTTGTTTTATTCATATTATCGCGACAAAAATCAATTAAAAACAACAAATTAAATAGTTTGTCAGTCCCAGGTTACGATCTTTTTCATATTCTATAACCAACAGTTACCGCTATGGTTAACAGTTGCTATCAGAGATGTAAGTACGTAGCGACCCGTAGTTGTATAGCTCGAACAGATACTAAGCGTGACACTCCACACGAATCGCCACGTACTATGTTATTCATCACCATGCCTGAATATAAGTAAAATAAAAGGCATACAAGAATCCAAATGTGCCTCAATATCTGCTTTCTCAACGGGATCAGTTAAACCAATCGCTGCCTGCCGAAGAGGTTCGGCGACACACATGGCGAGTATGACTTTGGCACTGGTATCTGCAGGTAACATCGGCAACCAGCCCTGTTTTTGCTGTCGTGTAATCCACTCAGTGAGTAATTGTTGGCCGCGCGCTATGCCATTTTCATTATATTTCTTGAGAAGATCATCTTTACCAGGAAATTCAGTATTGAGAAGACGAAACATTTTCACGGCGGTTACTGATAGCGCCTGACCACAAATCGCAGCCAGTAATTTTCTTAACGCCGGTAAAACGTCATTCTTATCTGTCGGATCGCTCTGCAGGAGTGGGGCATAGTTATCCGTCCAGTTTCGAACCGAAAGGCCAAGCAATTCCTCCCTGTTTTTCGCAAAGCGATAGACGGTCTTTTTGGCAACGCCTGCATGCGATGCAACCGCCTCAATTGTTGTGGCGTCATAGCCTTTGTCAAAGAGCAAGGCCATCGCGCTACCAATGATTTGTGTCTTCACCTCTTCCTCAGGGACTGAGGGACGTCCGCGTGGTTTGGTTGGTGAGGTCATCCTGGAGATTCCTTTTCGCTTGTCATACGACCATTCTATCGGTAATGTTTAGGAAACGCACTTCGTTTCCAAAATGGTGCGAACTTCCCAATGCTAATGGAGAAAAAAATGCGACAACACGATATTGCCAGGCCCTGGCTGGATTATTCGGCATTGCTTGATCCTTCTCCCATGTCGCTGGAGACAGGTATTAAACGTCTGGATGACGGGAGTCTGCTGGTCGCCGTACGCACCGATTTACATGGCTGCAAAGGACGTATGATTAACTGGTGGTTTACCTTCTTTGAAACGACGCAGCATATAAAATGGTGGCATCCCGTTGATCATGTTGAGCATCGTGGATGGGACGCCAACTGGAAGCGTGGGGAAAGTTTTTACGGCGCAAGCATCCATGCCGTTGAATCATTAGCTGAAATCCCTCCCATTCCCGCGCGTCTTAAATTCCATCACCCTGCATCGGTATTTGGCGAAATGGCTGTCGACAAGGCAATGGGGGATGGAAGTGTCTCGGCAATCATTGCCGCAAGGATAGGCTTCGGTGAAAAAACTGAACTGGATAGCCAGGGCGACCCGCTGGACGGACAAATGCTACATGTTGTCCGGGATACGCCTTTTGGGTGTGTGCTGCGTAGCCGGTTTATTCTGGGTATGAGTAATGACGACCACGCTGAACCTGCCGATGACGTTGGATTAGCGCTCATGCGACACTGTTATACAGAGTTCACGTTCTTGTCTCGTTTCCTGCCTTCTCTGTATTACGGCGAGAAAGCGAATGATGAGAAAATTGCGCTTCCCTGGTAACACGTAGGTTTAACTGCTCAAATAAACCTGTCGACGAGGGTAATCATGCCCACCGTGTATTTCCGGGCCAGACCAATATTATCTCAAGCGTGACGCACACTGGCTAAGCAGTGATGCCTGGTTTAACCAACGCGTAGCCAAACCGGCATCACTTCATATCTGAAATGAAGTCAGCGTAACAAAATCAATCGACGGATTTTACTGTGATTCCAGTAATGCTGAAATCGTTACCATCGCCGCTGGCTTTATGGCTGAAAATTTCCAGCACATTATCGCCCTGCGCCGCCGTAAACTCACCTGACAGCGTGACCCACTCGCCTTTCACGGAAAGAGCTGTAACCGAGGTAATATCCTGGCCTGCCACCCGCAGTGACAGTTCGGGTATCACCTTGTAGTCATTATCCCTGCGAGCCTGAAGGCTGAAGCGATAGCGTTTCCCCGGCTGGAGTTCCGAATAATGTTTATAAAGCAGCACACCATTGTGTGTCCGGCCTTTAACATTGGTGGTCGGAAAACGAATCATGGTCGCGCCACCTTCTGAGTAAAACTCATGCTCAGGCGTTGCCGGTCCAAATTGCCAGTTATTCAGATGATTATTCGTAAACTTACTCTCATCCAGGAATGGTGTTGGTTCGGGACTGACAGGGGCAGTGTCCGGCGCAGCGGGGGGTGAGGAGGGGGGCACCGGTTTGTTGTGATGTTCCTGACACGGGCAAGGGGGCGTTTTCTCTTTGCAACCACAGTCGCTGGCGCAAGCGTCAATCAGGTTCTTAAGCACATCAGCAAGCGTATTCACCGCCCGGACAATCTCAGGGGCCTGTGCGCACAGATCGCTGCCATTACCAGGCGTCTTCGCTGGCGTTTTACCTTCCAGCGCATCTGCTTCTTCTTTTTTGTTCGCCACGCTGTCGTGTTGCGTGGCCTTACTGGCGCAAATGGTGCTTTTTAAAACCGAGGCAAAATCGGCAATGCCGGAGGTGTAGATATAATGCTCACCACCCGTACGAAGCGCCAGGCGCTTGTATTCCCGAACCATGGCTTTCTCATCATCTGGGGTGGGATAAGGTAATGAGACATGAGGCGTGCCCAGATAGGAGTGGATTTTGACACCGTACTCCAGGGCGGTGGCAATGGCATCATCGCAGGCTTTGATGCGGTCCGCATCCAGGGTCATCTCCCCGCCTTTCAGACTTTCGTCTCCCAGCACAAAAACATTCTTTTCAGCGCCGTCACGCCAGTTGTAATGACGGATAACGTCCTCCGCAGCAGGCGCCACATCTTCCTGAGCGGGGTTCCCCTCTTTGACATACTCTCTGCCTTTCAGGGCGGACGGGTTAGCACCGGCCTCGCTCGTCAGGAACTGACGGACCGTTTTATTAAATTTGGTGCCGGCAAAAACGCCTTCGATGCCCAGAAAATCAGTTCGTAAATCCGAAGGGCAGGCTTTTCTGGCCTCCTCAATGGCGCTCTCAAGTTTTGCACAGAGCGCTTCCGCTTCATCCTTCATTGAAAGACTGCTGTCGATGATGAAAACCAAATCAACTTTTTTATTGTCCATAATGCTCATATCAGGGGCTCCATTAACGTTCATTTTTGTTTTCCAGTGAACCGGCAGGGAAGGCCGTGAATGGCACGTTGCCTCCCTGCGGGCATTTCAACCGAGCACAACAAACCTGACGTCATAGCCTCCCGTATTATTGGCGTATTCAGACGCAACATTTGTATCGTTAAAAATGAATGAAATTTCGCCATCAGCAGGGACTTCCCAGTCGCTACCGCCGCTTCCGATACCGTAAATATGCTCACCCGCTTTGATCAGTAATTTCCCCGCCAGTGCTTCTGGCAGGACAAAAGTGGGATCCGGTTTTTGCGCTGACGGATGCTGGCTGTCGCCGTCAGGTCCAAAGCTGCGACCGCGGCTGTCGTACTGAGCGGTACCGGCTGCAATCAGCATCACCTTGTCCCCTTTGCTCACGGATACGCCGGTGTGGGTCCAGTCACTGCGCGTTGCGGGAACATGACCTTTCCAGTCCGCCTTTTGAGCCGCCGCTTTCTTTTCGTCTTCAGCGATATACACAACCGCGCTGAAAGCGCCGCTGTTGTCGCGATGTGAAGAGTCACTGACCACGAGAATCAGCTCGCCGTCTTCCGGTACCGACCACTGGTAAACACCACTGCCAATGTCATAGCTTTTTCCGGATGCACTGAATCGGGCTTTCAGCACCTTATCGTTCCGTAAGACAAAGCCCTCTTTTAGCCTGCCGTATGGCGATGCCAGGGCGTAGTCTTCCTTACCGTATTTAATCCATCCTTCCGCAATAATACTGATTTTTTGCCCGGTTTTTAGTTTAAGTCCGGTATTAATACCCGTGTCAGCAGTTGCATCAATATTGCCCGACCATGCAGGTGAAACAGTCATATAATTCTCCGTAATCGTGACAGCGTAGAGCGTCCAGCTTGTCAGTGGTATGAGGTAATAAATAGCCTACAGATAATGTTTTTGTTACTAAGGGGTACGGCATTCACAATCAGAATATAAACAGATATGCCGCTCAGCAAATAATATTATGGAAATGATGCTGATGATTTTCGTTCGTCTCCCGTCTGCTGCAGTTCTGCGAATTAAATATTAGGATTAATCTCATGCTGTGTTTTGTTACTCCAGAGCGGTAATGCGTGTGAGTGAGAGGTATATGTTGAAACCAAAAAAGTAATAGGCATGGTAATTAAGTGGATACTTGTTAACCCATTCCTTTTCCGTCGTGGAGGTGAGAAATTAAGTTGAGAGGTAGAGGTTTTTTATTGGGCGGATATCACGGCAGGCGGTGCTGTAATGCGCCCTCTCACTGCTTTGTGTACCTATTATTACCGCCTGTCAGGTAAGATAATTAATTTACTAAAGGTATAATTACAGTCATGATTAAAAGTGCGATTACTCCTATAGTTAACATTAAAATCAATTATAAATCAGTGTCTTAGTTGTTGGTTGTGTCGGTGTATTTATATAAATCGCAGCGTAAAAAAAGAAATCGCATTATTCTTTCGACATAAGTCTGGAAAGGATAAATATATTCATATGCATCCATGATGAAACGTTATGAATAATAAATGTGATGTCTGTCACATGCAGGGGAGTTTTGTCTTTGATTGATGCAAAGCACGCATCAAATGTAATGTTAATGAAGTTTGATAAAGGAGAATAGCATGACGGCTAAGCCAGAATGGTCCGGAGAAGTTCCTGCAAATATTCCTGCCGGTATTAATACAGTCCTGCAACTGAATGCCGGTGATGAGATAACGATAATGGCCTCTGGCTGGATTAAATACGGTAAAGAAGAATTTGCGCTGGCGGTGCCGGATGGCAGGGTGAAAGAAGGACTCATTACCTGCAATGATAAGGTGCTGAAGGCGAGATTTGATACCTCTGGCAAAGGTTATGATATAGGCGGTGGAGTATACAAATGGGCGACTCCCCAGAGCGGTACCCTGCATCTGTATATTGCCGATACAGAGGCTGGATACTCTGATAATACCGGCAGTTTCAGCGTCAATGTATACCGGTAAGAACGGGTCGTTTCGGATACAGCGATTTCAGCCCCATTGATATGGCGGCAGGGATTATGTCCGGCGTTCTCAAACCGATATCTTATTCATTCCAATATTATTCGCAGAACTCAGCAGATGATAAGAAGACTAATCAACAATATTCTCTGGTACTCTACCGGGTGGGTGTTTTTTGGCCTGATAGTGCTCAGTGGAATCGCAGGGGGACTGGCGGCTTCAGTCCTGCATTTTACTACAACGGATGCATTCCTGGCCGCATTTTGCCTTTTTCTGTTGCTGTCATTGCCCGTTTGCTTCTGGCTGCACCGGTTATCTCGCATACACCGGCGTCAGTAATGTACACGCCCACAAGGAGAGTCCCTGTGAGCGTGTAGTGTTTCCAGTGCTGAGCATGCGCAGTCGCGTTACTGGCGCTTATCCTGCAACGCCTTCAGGGGTAAACGCCATACGTCATAGCGCTCCAGGCCAGGTTTGACCGCGCCAGCAAAATGGTCGTTCAGGCTGCTGGAGGTAAAGATCAGATCCCCGTCCGGATTGATGGCCGGCGTGTCCGGCCAGTGTACGCCGTCGTTTGACGCCATCAGGGTCATTGAGCCGCTCTTCGGTTTATACCTGACAATACCGTTGTGTGTCACATCGGTGATATAGAGGTTGCCTTTGGCATCGGTCACGATACCGTCGGTATTGCCTCCCACCGAACCAAGATCCCGGATCTGCGCCGCAATCTGCGCATCGTCAGCACCAGGCTTTCGCAGAATGTCAGTCGGTACCGCAAACGCATGGGTCCCTGTCGTCACCGTCCAGTAGAGCGTGCCGGTATCCGGAGACAGCGCAATACCGTTGATGCCAATCAGTAATGGATGACCTGGCCAGACTTCAGCCCCGTGCGAGACGACTTTCACACCCGGCTCAATCTGCAGGTCTGGATGACGGTCGAGCACGCGTCGGGCAGTGCCGGTTGCGAAATCGGCGATGATAAGACCGACGCGGTTCTCAGGCGCACTGCGCGAGCCGCTGTCGGAGATGTAAGCGACACGGCGCGTTTCATCAACAACCACATCATTGAGGAAGCTCGCCTTGCGATCTGCCACGCCATCCAGTGGAATGCGTTTGATCGTGCGGCCGGTATTCAGATCCAGCACCATCAGTTTCTGCGAACCCACGGGGGATTCCGCTTCTCCCGCGACGAACCCCATATCCAGGGCCCACAGCCAGCCATTCTTACGGTCAATATAGAAGCCAAGCACGTTACGCAGGTTCTGGTCGGGAGCGGTTTCCACGGCATTACCCTCGCGGGACGGAAATGCCGTGAGGCGCGCCGGTCCGGTCTGCACGGTCGTATCAAGAATACTTAACGTCGCGGGCGCACCGGCTGAAACCAGTCGAGGGGTACTGACAAAGGCTCTTCCCTTTGCATCAAAGTGGATGCCTGCGATGGGCGCGTTAACCGAGCCGGAAAACGGCGTCGGCGTTTCCCCCTTCTCAGGCGTATTCCAGGTTACGCCGGTATAGCTGCGCCAGCGCTCAAGAGGGGCCTGGTTCGCTGCGCTGGCTACGCTCGCAAAAGAGAACAACATTGCCATCGCGATGGCGGACATATTACGGGTACGTTTGAACATTTCTATGCTCCGGTAAATAGGGGAAAGCAGGGGACACTGATTCCCCTCAGGTCATGACGGCTGCTGTATTAAAGAATGGAGCGGAAGGTGCCGCCTTCGACGCGCACCGCAGCACCGTTAGAGGCAGCGCCCAACGGGCTTGCCAGCAGCGCGACCATCGCGGCTATCTCATCAGCATCGATCATTCGCGCGATAAGAGAGCTGGGGCGGTAGGTCTGGAAGAAATTCGCTTCGATCTCCTGGTCGGTCATACCCGGTGCAGGCGCGGTCTGGCGCAGGTATTCGATAATGCCGTCGGAGCGGGTCGCTGAAGGCAGTACGCTGTTGACCGTAACGCCCGTCCCCTTCGTGAGTTCGGCCATACCGCGCGAAACGGCGAGTTGCGCCGACTTACTGACGCCGTAATGCACCATGTCTGGCGGCGTGAACGCGCCGACTTCGCTCGACATAAATATCACCCGGCCCCAGTTGCGTTCCAGCATGCGCGGGAAGTAATGCCGTGACAGGCGAACGCCGGACATGACATTGATGTTGAACATGTTCAGCCACTCATCATCGGTGATGTCGGCGAAGTCTCGGGCTTCATAAAAGCCCAGGTTGTTGATGACAATATCGGTGTCAGGGCAGGCCGCGATCAGGGCTTTTGCCCCCTCAGCGTTTCCCAGGTCGGCAACGATGGCGGTGACCTGCGCCTGAGGCTGAGCGGCGGTAATGTCTGCCACGGCGTTTTGCAATTTCGCGTGGTCACGACCAGTAATGGTGACGGCCACGCCTTCGCGCGCCAGCGTGCGGGCGATGGCCAAACCAATCCCCGCGGTTGCGCCAGTAACGAGTGCTGTCTTACCGGTGAGTTGAAGATCCATGATTTTACCCTCTGGTGATGAATGCGCACACTTTACTCATCGCCCAACTGGAGATAAATTAGCGGAATTGAAAAACATTTGTTCCTGAAAGAGCATAATGAGCAGAAAATTCGATTATCTTGGCGATGTTGAGGTCTTCATCGCTGTCGTTGAACACGGCTCATTTACTGCTGCTGCCGTCGCCCTGTCCACCACGCCCTCGGTGTTGAGTCGTGCGGTTTCTCGCCTTGAGACGCGTCTGGGACGACAGCTTTTACAGCGAACCACCCGTCGGGTAGGCCTGACCGAGGCAGGGCGAGTTTATCTGGAGCAGGCGCGATCTGCTTTTTCCCTGCTGGATGAAGCTGAACGTAATGGGCAGGGCCAGGAAGGCGACCTGACCGGACGCGTGCGCATGAGTGTACCGACAACCTACGGGCACTATCGCCTGCCGCCCTTGCTGGCGCGATTCTCCCAACACTACCCGCGCGTTCAGGTGGATCTGAACATCACCAACCGCAACGTCGACCTGATTGCTGAAGGGTTCGATCTGGCGATTCGTTTGGGTCAGATGCCCGACAGTGGTTTAGTCGCGCGTAAACTGGAGGATGCCGCTTTGCTGCTGGTCGCATCACCCGCGTACCTTCACAGGATGGGGACTCCGCAAACGCTGGATGATTTGCACCGACACATGTGTCTGCCGTTTATTTTGCCGCGCACCGGTCGCATCGCTCCGTGGGTGTTTCGGGAAGACGAACGCGATGTGGACTGGCTACCCGTTTCACCTATCGAAACATCGGATGATGTGCTTGGCGTCGTCTCCCTGGCTGAACACGGTATGGGGATTTGCCAGAGCTATGAATTTATCGTCCAGGACAGGATACAGCGCGGTCAGCTGGTGGAGGTGCTTCCTCACCTTCGCGGACGCTCGCGGCCGTTCTCGGTGATCTTCGCGCCACACCGGCGCCAGTCCGCTGCCACCCGCGCGATGATTGATCTCCTGACCACGCAATAACGACATGTTGGGGCGCTGATAGGGGGTTTAATGCGGTGGAGGGATGGCATTAAAACGTAATTCAGGATAGCTGAATAGCTACCCTGAATAATGCTGGTAATGATTTTATTTCTTAATGAATGCCAGTATATCTGAGTTTATAACATCAGCATGGGTGGTGTGCATTCCGTGAGGGAAACCAGGATAAATAATTAACTGACTATTTTTCAGGAGTTTGTCCTGCATAATCGCTGCATTCTTATAGGGGACGACCTGATCGTCATCGCCCTGCATGACCAGAACAGGTACAGAAATCTGTTTAAGATCTTCAGTTTGGTCTGTCTCTGAGAATGCCTTAATACCCTCATAATGAGCAATCGCACCGCCGTTCATACCCTGGCGCCACCAGTTTTGAATTGTGCCCTGAGAGATTGCTGCACCGGATCGGTTAAAACCGTAGAAAGGACCTGAGGCGACATCCAGATAGAACTGGGCGCGGTTAGCGGCAAGTGCCTTTCTGAAATCATTGAAGACCTCAATCGGCGTTCCGTCTGGGTTGGCGTCAGTTTTTACCATGAGGGGAGGGACGGAGCTGATGAGAACCGCTTTTGATACGCGTCCCTGAGGTTGTCCGAATCTTGAAACATAGCGAGCAACCTGTCCTCCACCGGTGGAGTGGCCTACATGGATAACATTCTTCAGATCCAGATGCTCAACGACGGCGTTAACATCAGATGCATAATGGTCCATATCATGCCCGTGGCTCACCTGGTCTGAGCGGCCATGACCGCGGCGGTCCGTAGCAATAACGCGATAACCGTGGGCGAGGAAAAATAGCATCTGATTATCCCAGTCATCTGCGCTCAGCGGCCACCCATGGTGAAACATGATGGGTTGCGCTGATTTATCGCCCCAGTCTTTAAAATAAATACTTACCCCGTCCTGTGTGGTTACATATGGCATAGTTGTTACTCCTGTATTGATATCCTGTGGCATATAGCCTTGAACTAGCGGTATTAAAACTACGCCTTGTTACCCGTAACGTATAATCGAGTTCACCGATGAATAAAATCAGTTACGCCTTACCTGAAGTTACCTCTGCATAACCCGTAAGCCGGATAAAACACGACGCAGATTCTGGGAAGAAGAGTATCTGTACCCCCTCTTTTTGGTGTTGCAGCAATGTTAACTTTCCAATACGCTCTGTGTTTTCGGAGTAGCACCATGACTGTCACCGATGCCCTTCTTGCTTACACTCTCGCTGCCACGCTGTTGACCCTGACTCCCGGGCTGGATACCGCGTTAATTCTCCGCACTGCCGCTGCGGATGGCAGTAAAAAAGCAATTCACGTCGCGCTGGGTATTGATACGGGTTGCTTTATCTGGGGCGCGCTGGTCGCCTTCGGCCTGGGAGCTCTACTGGCTGTCTCCGAATTCGCGTATTCCTTTTTAAAGTGGTGTGGGGCCTTCTATCTCTGCTGGCTGGGCCTCCAGTTATTGTTACGCCCGCGTCAGCAGTTCTCGCTTTCCTCTGACGGTAATGCCCGCAGCAGCAACGGTTTTTTACGTGGCATGTTGGGTAACGTGCTAAACCCTAAAATGGGTATCTTCTACGTTTCTTTCCTGCCGCAATTTATTCCAGCAGGTCATTCACCGTTTGTGTGGACATTTTTGCTCGTGAGTATTCATGTGCTTATTGGCACGCTCTGGTCGTTAACGTTAATTATCGCAACCGGCTATGCGGCAGAAGTATTGAAAAAGCCCGCGGTCGTTAAATGGATGGACAGAACGACCGGCGTAGTGTTTCTGCTGTTTGCTGCCAGGCTGGCCATGAGTAAGCGCTAATTAAGCGCCACCCGTAATATCGGGTGGCTTCTGACAACACGCCATGGAAACGCTCAGTAGTGTAATAAGGTAATTTCTTTTTTATTCATTAAGACCCTCTGCTGCTCAACCAGCGCCGCCAGCGCACGCGCCAGTGTCGACTGGGAAATACCCAGTAATTGCGCCAGTTCTTTTTTAGTGAGCGGCAGTTCAATCGCGCGGTGCTCAAAGCCATACTCTTTTCGGATATCCGCGATAAGCTGGATAAAATCACTGACCTTCTGTAAACCGTCGCTCTTCACCAGTACGTTAATAAACAACTGTTTTTCTCTGGCTGAACGGGAGAGTATACGAATGATAAAGTGGGTGAACGTGCTGGTTAGCTGGCTTATCTCATAAAAATGCGTTTTTTTTAGCTCACAGATTTCCACGTCTGTAGCAGCCTGCACGCTATATTGATGCTGGCTGGTGAAGAGTTCTTCTGCACCAAAAATTTGCCCCGGCAGCAGGATCCCCTGAAGAATCTGCTGCGTATCGTAAATTTTAGCCACGCCGCTTCTCAGGGCATAGAGCGCACTTACCGGGGTGCCGCTTTGATAAATAAAGGCATTTTTCGATATACGTTTACCACGCGCCAGATCGTGGATAAACAGGGATTCCTGGCGGTCAAAAAGATAGGCCTGACACACGTCAGCAAAACCGCATTCTGAGCAACTGACACACCGGGATGTTTTCTTTTTTGTCGACACAATATCTTCCATGCGATCATCAAACTATCTTTATGACTGGATAACACAATTCATCACGGGCGACAGCGTATTACCGATAGTGATAAAACTGTCGCCATGTTTTTTCATATACATGGAATGCTCGCCGCTTAAAAAGAATACTTTAATAGCCAGAGAGGACAGATTTTCGGGCGTGTTATCATGTGCCAGCTTTTCCTGCTTGAGGATCTTCACCGTATACGCATTGCTGGAGGTATTAAGGTACTTAAACTTTACGTAGCGGGAAAAGGTGTAATTTTTGCCCTGGTAATCTATGTCGCCGTATAAATTAGATTGACCTGTTTTATCCTCGGAAAATTCAAAGGCAACATTTCCTGAAAATGTAAACGGTTGGTCATTTGAACCATCTTTATAGGAGAAATTCGCAAAGCAGCGATCGTTTATATACGTTGATGGACGTACAATAATACCCCAGAGAAGCGTGCCTGTAAGTACAGTTATTATCGTCGCGAATACCAGTGCGTTTTTCATTTCATTTCCCAGTTAAATGCATAATGGTTTTCGCAATAGATCAACGTGTTGTTTTCTGAGTCCATGGGACAAAAAGCGTAAAAAATTCTCCCGCGGCTACCATAAAACACGTTCGGCTGTATATTCACCATCAGTTGAGCTGCATGCAACGCACATTTCTCTTTGAGACTGGGCTGAGCAGAAAGCAACACGTCAATCAAATGCTTTCGCATATCACCAGAAAGATGTTCAAAAGTGTTGACGCTACACTTCCCGAGATGGCCAATCATCGTGAGTTCGTCATATCGCTGATTTGGCTGTTCCTTGCGCCAGACCCAGATATTGGCTATTAGCAGCACAACAATACCGACTGTTGCCCATATATATCGCTGTGGGAATCTTTTCTTTCTGACCCGGCGAGGGCTAATATTCTCGAGTTTAGTGACACCTTCAGTGGTGTCTATAATCTGCACATCAATATCAGAAGAAAAGAAAAAGCCCACTTTGGGAACAACAATAATCGTTTCTTCAATATCTGTCAGGGAGGTCAGGGTCTTACGTAAAATACTCACATACTGATTAAGTGAGGAGCTGGAACTGGTATGTCCTGCGGACTCCCACACCTGTTCCAGCAGATACTGACGTTCAAGAACGGCTCCCGGCGTTGCAATCAGCAACGAGAGAATACGATTCGCCGTGTTTGTCAGTTTTTTGCCTTCAGGTGCCTCAGCGCCTGGAATAGTGAGTTCACCACTTTCCGTATCGTAGACAACTGTATGGGCAATCAAATATTTCATTATTTATTCTTAGGGCGTTAACACTTCGCAACGAGCGGTTTAACAGAATTAATATTATGGCCCAGCAATGTCACAATGTCCCAGTCCAGACGATAATTTGCGGCCTCTTCACGAAGAATACTCATGGCTTTATCGCTGTCCATTCCTCGTCGGTAGGGACGGTTCTCTGTCATTGCGGTAAAAACATCCGCTACGGCCAGAATTCGTGACGGAATATCCAGCGACGCGGCGCCTAGCCGGAAAGGATAACCGCTGCCATCCAGACGTTCATGATGGTTGGCTGCCCAATCCACGATGCTGCCGAGTTCGGTAATAGGGTGTAGCATGACCAGCGTTTTGTAGCTGTGCTGCTTCATACGGGCGTATTCATGATCTTCAAGCTTGCCGTGTTTTTCGAGAATAGCGAGCGGCGTAAAGAGCTTGCCGATGTCATGTAAATAACCTGCAATGCAGATTTTTTCCTGCATATCGCGGTCATAGCCATAAAGTGCAGCCAGACGGGCCGCCACATGGGCCACGCTGGCGCTGTGAGTGCGGGTGAAGCTGCTGTATTTATCGACAATTTTTGAAATCAGCTGGCACACTTCAAGAAAGTCATGATGATCGAGCATGTCGTGTTGCAGAGGGCTAATGGCATTAAGCACCTGGTCTTGTGCCGGGTTACAGAGCCTGAACCAGAAGCCATCCTGGCGACTCGATTCATACAGGGCATTCGAAAGCACATCAGGCCACTGCTCAGGCCGTGCAAAGAAGCGGGCCAGGATATCCTCGCGCTGTGCGACAAAATCGCCTTTAACCTCGCGCAGGAACAGTTCGAACGTATCGGCCATATGCACCAGATGATGTACCAGAGGGAGCGTATTGTTGTCTGATATTGACCATTCGCTGTGATGATTTTCCAGAATGGCGGTCACCGGCTGCAGAAAACGAATGCCCGCCGTCATTGACCCACCCAACTGTTCATGGCCATCCTGAAAGCCATCACCTCCCGGCATGATGTGTGCGCGATCTTTACTGAGTGCACCAATATCATGAAGCATGCCGGCCAGAAAGGCCGTCTTGATTCCGGAGTGATCAAGTCCTGCCTGATGGCTTAAATACCAGGTGATGATTGCCGTGCGTTGCAAATGATTTACCAGGTCAGCAGAGACCGGATAAATAATTCGATGTAATAAGTTAAGCACGGTTTGAACAGATATATTCATGGAAACCCTGAGCTAAATACTAAAATAATTAATCGTAACCAAACATAATTTGTGCGGTTGCTACCACCGTTCCGGTCGAGAGCGCTGATGCGTTGTAGACTTTGTAATAGGCATGCAAATAAATATATTGTATATCCTGGATGTTATCATCTTTTGCAATGTCTAATATTTGTGTTGCATGTTCCATATTATTGCTGCTGGAGATTTTTATCTCCTCATGTTCGCCAAGGAAATAACGACTGCGAAGCGCAATGCCCACGCCGCCAGCGGTAGTCTCATCATTAACCATGACCTGGTAAGTGCTGTCGGTAGTAACCAGGTCATTACTGGATATCCAGGCCTTGATATTACGGGTGGCAGTTTTGACTCCCGCCAGATTCCCGCACTTAAACGGTATGGTAAAATCGGCACCGTTAGCTTTACCATTTATTTTTAATGTCCTCAGCGAGGCGGGGGGGAGCTTAACCGTCATGTCATGGGTCATGTTGCAGGTGGTTTCTTTCGGTTCAAACTGAATAGTAACTTTCTCGTAAGCGAGAAAATAATCGGTATTCCAGCTTTTGCGCGAGGTGTCGGTCATCATATTGTCCCACGCGCGGTAGGCATAGGTTTTACTGGATAACAAGGGTGAATCCGCTCCGCTCCCCGTACCGCTCATTACCGCCGGTATAACGCTGAGTGCACCATTAGTGGTCGTCTTGGTGTAGGCTGCGACCCCGGTGGGCGGCGTGTTTAAAAGCTCTGCGCGCAATGTATATTGTGTTGGATAGGCGAGGGAGTGGATGCCCACAATCCCGCTGACAGTCACTTTTGTTGTGCCGGTGATTTGTGCCGTCACTTTAATCCAGTAGCTGTTTTCGCCATCAGCGCTGTTAAAATTGAGATACACGGGGTTATTATTAAACCCGGTGAAATAATAAAGATGATCCTGCAATACACCACCAATCCCGACATTGCCATAGGTACAGGTCATGCTGCCAGACCAGCTTGTCGTATAGGTTCTTTCTACGACATTGGATGTCAGAAACTCCGATGAGAGATTCAGCGATTTATCCGCTTCTGCCACGTTTTTAAATAAAATGCCGCTATTTCTGCACGTATCGCCAGTAAGGCCTCTGGACTGGGGTTGAGCCAGTGCGGAAAATCCTGGTAAAAATATCAGGGCGAATACGGCTATGATGAGATAAAAAGACTTACTCATGATCGTATTAATACTCGTTTTAGATTACCGGCAGATATTGACGGCATGTTCATTGGGCTGTGCAATGACACAGGTTTTTTTTACCTTGCCTTTGCTGATATCGATATGCAGAGAATCAGGCATCGTATCGGATTTAATAAAAATCTGGCTTCCCTGTGCTACATATCCCAATTCGTTATGACCGCTATCTGAAACAAATGCGCCAAACGGTAACTGTTCACCTTTCGTATCCTGAACTTCCAGGGTGAATAATTTCCGCGTATCCGTTTTGTATTTCAGATACGTAATGCTGCCTTCATACGGGGCGATATTCAGCAAATTACCCTGTAAATCAACGTCGCTGCTTTTTGTCCCATCCTGCTCGAGATGAAAATTATTCTGCCGGTAAGGCGTTGCGCTGGTCACCAGTGCGATACCGTGCTGGTTTGTACGGGTCGATGAATCGCCGTTGACCACGGCATTTTCCACGCCGGGTGCCTCAAGGATCACAAAGTTTCGCCCATTATTCGGGGAGGCAATGACCCCTCCACGCCACGCAAGCAGATTGCCGCTCGCACCAAGGCTGGTCTGGCGATATTCACGGGCGACGGTCAGGCCGGTGTTAAGGCTGGTCACACTGTTTTTCCAGTTGGTATAGAGATCCGCCGAACGGGAGTCCCCCTCGTTATCATGGGCCAGCATCAGGCTGTAATCGACATCGTGGGAATTACCGCTCAGGCTGACGTCTGAAGACGCATATCGACCTTTCTGCACGCTGGCGTGGGTTGCGATGCTCCCACCGCTGCCGAAGAGGGACATCGGAACGGTGACGGAAAAATAGAGATTGTTCTCAGTGTTTCCACGCGTGCGCAACGAAGTGACGACATCACCCTCATAATTTGTTTCATAGTCGTAGTAGGACTGCGTCACTTCGGAACGGCGCAGTGATACGGCGTAATTTACGCTGTGCCAGGCATTGCTCCACGTCAGGTTATACTGGCGGCTGGTTTTTTGCCCGCGCCAGTAGTCACGCCAGTATGCTGAAAGCGAAAGACGGCCGAAATCATCTGACAGGGGTTGAATGATATTGGCGCTGAATGCCTGTTTGCTGTTAACCGTCGAGGAGCCTGTTCCGCCATAATCCTGAATATTGGATCGGGTCAGGACAAAATCGCTGAAGGAGGCATAGTTCTGCGTTCGGTAATAATACGATGCGAGCGTCAGGTTAGTTCGTGTTGGAAAATACTTACTCCATGAAAGGGCGTATTTTTCTCCGCGGCGCCGCTCCTCTCCCGGCAGGCGATACTGTGACTCTTCAAGAGATCCAGACAACGAGCCCGCGTAGGGTAAAGATATGGCACCCCCAAGCAATACAGATTGATAGTCAGCATTCCAGATGCTCCCGGCAGTCGCGGTAACGTAATTATTAATACCGCGTGAATAGCTAAACTGGGCAAAGCGGCTATGGTCGTTAATACCGCGCATGTCCACTTCACCGATATTGAACTGATAATCACTGGTGCCCGGTCGGAGCATGTCTGGTAAAGAGGAAAATGGAACGGCAAAGCGCTCGGTACTTCCGCCATTATTTTTTACTTCCACGGTCAGATCGCCACGTGAACCGGTCGGCATTAAATCCCGAATTGCAAAGGGGCCGGCGGGCACGGATAACTGATGAATAATATGGCCGTCCTGAAACACGCTCACGACCGCGGAACTGGTGGCGATCCCGGTGATGACAGGCATATAAACACGTTCGCTGTCGGGCAACATCTGCCGGCTCTTCGTGAGCGTCAGGCCGCGGAATCTCACGGTATCAAAGTAATCAGAGGCGGTATACGCCCGCCCGACACGCATGAGCGATTCGATAGCCACAATCGGTTTTTCGACATAGCGTGTGGTATTGACCCAATAACTTTTTCCCGGATTGCTGTAACGCATCCAGGTGGAATTATCGAGTAAATGCCAGCCTGAAAAATTCAGCCCGCTGTTCAGTGAAAGATAAAAATTATCGCTATTTGTATACCTTTCACTCAGTCCATGGAAGTTGTAATAGTTAACGTTGTAATTGGTATAAAGACCGTTAATCCCCTGATCCCATTTCTGCGGTGCCACCCAGTTTTGGCTGTCAGTTTTCACAAAGGCTTGCGGAACTTCCAGATCCAGACGCAACTCTCCCGGTACCAGCTTGCTTTTACCTCCGTGGAGTAACGTATTAATGTCAATCATGTCGGAGTGAGCATTCGCGATAGCATCATCCAGTTCCTGAATAGACAGTTGCGTGGCATCTTCTTTATGAATATGTACGGTACCCCGATCGTCATTGGCGACCGTTAAGGTGAATTTTCCACGCCAGACGTTGTTGACGTAAACGTCGAGATCGTAAGTCCCTGGCGTCATGACCAACTGGTTATTACTCCAGTCCATATCCGCTGAATTACCGACCAGCAGGCTACTGTTGAATGTCTCACCGTATGCACTAAACGAGCACAAGGCGAGGCTGATGGAATGAACCAGCAGGCTTTTTCGAAACAGCGATCTGTTCTTCATCAAAATTGAACCTGGCATGAGTACTGTCTGCGATCAGTGGAGGGTGCTGAATCTCTTGGCGCCGAAATCATCAAGCCAGGTGATTCGGTACTGATTACCCGCATGGATTTTGTCGGGAACCAGCGCACAACCAAACGGAGGAATAAAGGCGGTATCGTTCAGTAAATTATCTTTTCTGGCCTGTTTTAACTGCCCACCTTGCCAGGTCACGATTTGCGGAATGGTCAGGTAATAAGGGGAGTTGTTTTTAAGGCACACACGATCGCCAGAGGTGGAAAGGGTGACTTTTTCAATAACCGAGCTGTCCAGTTCTTCCAGAGACATTGGACGATAAAAAACTTTGATGCGGTTGCGAATAGCGACCTGGAGATAATTATCAGCTCCACCTTCCGGTACCGGAGGCACGTCCAGTACGTTCAGCCAGAATACGCTTTCCCGATCCGTTGGCAGTGACTGGGTATTCATTGCGGCGACCTTCAGGGTTTGCCCACTGTGCGCCTCCATTTTTACGACAGGCGGCATAAGGGAGAAGGGCACTTTGACCTTTTCAGGCGCAGCGGAAGCATCACCCTCATCCAGCCAGGATTGCACCAGATGCGTTTTATCACTGTCATTAACCAGCTGTACGGAAACGAATTTCGCCGCTGCCGGATAAATGACGCGAGTCTGATTAATCACGACACTGGCAAAAGCCATCTGCGAGGCGACAGCCCCGATGAGAAAGATTATTAATTTTTTCATGATGTTTAAAACCGGGGATTGCTCCCCGGTGGAGGTATTAATCGTAGCTAAAAGAGTAAGTTGCGTCGGTAACGACTTTACCGGTGGTGACAGAAGCACCGCCAAAGTTGTAGTAGTTCGCATGCATGGTCAGCGTAATACCGTCGGTGCTGGAAACATCATCCGACGTGAGGCCGGTATTGAAGGCGGTATCAAACGGTACGGCAGTCTTGCCATCGGATGTCAGGGTGATACCCACACCTTCTGCGCCGCCTTCGCTGTAGTTTTTCAGGTATTTACCGTCGTCAGACAGGTTGCTGCTGGTGAAGGTGATTTTGAGGGTTTTGGTGCCTTCGTCTGCCGCTGTGCAGTTTTTCAGGCTCATGGTGAAGTCTTTTTCGTTAGCCGTCACGATGCCCGCGGTTTTCCCCATATCGGTAAGCGTAATCGGAGACAGATTGACGGTGAAATCAGAACCATTGTTGGTCGTCACATCACAGGTTGTATCTGATACTGAACCGTTAAAGGTAATTGTGCCACCTGCGACACCCGTGCTTTCTGCCGCCATTGCTGCACCAGAAAACATGATAGCCGCTGCGATTAATGTCTTATTGAACATGTTTTATATCCCGTTTTTTCATTTTCGATGTACCTGGTACTTCCAGGGTGGGGAAACAGCGTTTCGGAACACTGTTTTACCCACTCTTTTGGTCGGGATATAAAACCATTTAATGCGCAGTTTGGTAAACGCAAATATCGTTTAAATTGATTTTTTAAATTTAAATGACTGGTTTTTAATTTTTATATAGGTTTATGTTCTTTTGGTTGAGGGACTGGAGGGGAGGTAGAGAAACGATTTCCTGTTTAAAGACGTGCTCAAAATCGTCATATGACGATCTTTGCAAGGATCCTGGACAGGCATAGAAACATTACTCTGCACAGTGAGTTACAATATTGAAACGAAATTAACATTACCAAAACAAGTACGGCAATGAAGCACGCTGTTTCAGGGAAGACAAAGAAGGGGAAAAGACACTGCCAGGAGGGATAACAGTCTCTTTTTTTAACTATTCAACTTCGAGCGTACTAAAACTGACGATACGAGAACGCCCTAATTCCTTCGCACGGTATAAGGCAACATCTGCCGCGCGTAACAGGTTGTCGCTTTCGGCATGCTGAGGGTAGCTGGCGATTCCGATAGAGACATCAACTGGACCGATTTCGGTCAGTCCACTGCGCACCGTTAACGCGTGAACGGCGTCAAAAATCTCGTTTGCGAAGGTAAAGGCAACCTCTTCATTTACCCCTGGCAGGAGTATTAAAAACTCCTCTCCGCCAAAGCGAAACGCCAGGCCATTCTCACGGACCGCCCGTTTCACAATGCTGGATACGCTTTTAATAACCTGATCACCCGCTTCATGGCCAAACCGGTCATTAATGCTCTTGAAGTGATCGATATCGATCATCATGCAACTCAGGGGTTCGCCGTTACGAATGGCCTGTGTCATTTGGGTATGAAGCGTATCTTCCAGATGATGGCGATTACGCAAGCCGGTCAGCGGGTCGAACAATGCTTTTTCAAGCAACGCATCGCGTAGCCGCTGGTTTGCCAGCGCCAGACCGAGCGCTTCGGCCATCAGTTCGAGATAAGCACGGGCAGGGGCATTTTCCGCGGTGATATTCTGGAATGAGAGCAGACCAATGGCCTCGCCCTGGGCAATAAGCGGCACGCACAGCGAACGATACGCCAGTGATTCCGGCAGATGATAGCAGGCGATATCCGGCTTACCGCTGAACGGGGGATGGCTCTGACCACGCCTTACTGCCCAGCATTCGTCAGGATGAAACGTCATCTCCTCTCCCGTGGGGGAGAGCCACTGGGCAACGCAGCGCATCTGCCAGGGATCGCGGTCAAGGACATAGAGCCGGCCAGGGACCCCCGGGGCGATATTGGGGGCAAACATCTCCGCCACGTTGATAACATCGGTAAAGTTCTCACACCCTTGCAGCCGCTGCGTCATGCGGGCCAGCAGTTCGCGGACAGCCCAGTCGGCGTCGCGCTCTTTTTCCAGCCGTTGCCGGGCAAGGCCGTTTTCACGAAAAATACGGATCGCCTGCGCCATATCGCCAATCTCATCAATCTGATTAAAATTCGGCGTTTCGACGGCGTAATCCTGCGACGCCAGACGGTGTACCACGTCGCTCAGACGCACCACGGGGCGCAGCACGCGACGTTTCAGGATAAAGCCCAGGACAAACAGAAACAGCAGGGCGGTCAGGCCAACCATCAGTTCAGAGGCCGTACGCAGCGCTTTCGATTTTTTGGTGGCATCCTGCACGGACGCAATCACCCGCTTGTCGAGGATCTGGCGAAAGTAATCAATCTGGTTTTGTGCGCGTTCCAGCGCCTGCTCATAGGGGGCACCATAAAGCAGGGCAATGGCCTGAGCATCTTCTCCCCGCTCTGTACTGGTCAGGGCCGTCTGCTGTTCATCCTGTAGCTCATCGATAATCTTGAGACCTTCCCGCAGCAGGGACAGCTCCTCATCGGACGCGCCGTTATCGCGCAGTTTATCCAGCCTCAGTTCGACATTTTTCAGGTTGTTCTCTGACTGGCTGTATTGTCTGAGGGTTTGCGGATCTTTTTTTATCACGTACAGGCGGGCTAAATCGGACTGCGCCCAGGCGTCGGTTTCAATATCCTCCGTCAGCTCATCAAAGCGCTGCCGCTGTTCAACGGCGTGACGTTCCACGGTGTCGGCATTGGATGCCATCAGCATGATGATGCCTGAGACAAGGGTCAGGCAGACCGTGGCACCATAGGCCCAGTTAGTTATCGTTGCGATTCGCACCTGTGGATCCTTTTACGACATGAGAAGGATGGCGTTCTTTCAAATTATAGAAAACGTTTGATTTAAGGCGAAAAAAAAGGCGGCACAGTGCCGCCTGGTGTGGTCTTTATCGTCATATCATCACAAATCTGGAGGGTTTTTTCCTTCCTCGATGAAATCCGCATCCAGCTCTTCGGCGTTACCCGCGTGATCGCGACCGGAGAACAGGTTCCAGCAGGCGATGAACAGCGCGGCGATCAGCGGCCCAATAACAAAGCCATTAATGCCGTACAGCTCCATCCCGCCAAGGGTTGAGATGAGGATCAGGTAGTCCGGCATTTTTGTGTCTTTCCCCACCAGCAATGGACGCAGGATATTGTCCACCAGCCCGACAATGATGACGAAGAAGCCAACGATAAAGAGACCCTGCCAGAGCTGATGCGTGGCGAACAGGAAGATGGCGGCCGGCACCCAGACAATGGCCGAGCCGACGGCCGGAACCAGCGAAAGGAACGCCATCAGCGCGCCCCAGAGTACGCTACCGTCAATGCCAGCGATGGCAAATGCAATCCCGCCGAGCGTGCCCTGAACCACCGCCACTACCGCCGTACCTTTTACCGTTGCCCGCGAGACGCCGACGAATTTGGCGAACAGATGCTGTTTGGCAAAATCAGACAGAGGAAGCGAATCAAGGATCTGGCGTACCAGATACGGACCATCTTTCAGCAGGAAGAACAGCAGATAAAGCATGATGCCGAAGCTGATCGCAAAGCCAAACGTCCCTTTACCAATCAGAAACGCGCTGCCGGCCAGATACTGTCCGCCCTGCAGGGCCACATCGGAGAGTTTTTTCTGGATCTGTGCCGCGTTCGTCAGGTTGTGGTCCGCAAGGAAGCCGCTGGCCCAGCCTGGCAGGTGGTTAAAGATGCTCGCCACCACTTCCGGGAATTGGGTGTTGTTCGCTTGCAGCTTGGTGTACACCACGTTCAGTTCAATGGCGAGCGATGAAAAGATCACCATCAACGGGATAAAGACGATGAGGCAGATAATGCCGATGGTTAACAGCGAAGCCAGTCCGTTGCGATCGCCCATCGCCGCGCGCAGCTTGTTTTTTACCGGGTTAAAGATAACGGTAAGAATGGCTGCCCATAAAATCGCGGAGAAGTAGGGGGAGAGCACGTCGAAGAAAGCCCAGGTGACAAGGGCGAGTATGAAGATAAAGAAACCTTTGGTCAGTCCGTTAAAGCGCATCAGTTGATCCTGTAACGATGAAACTGTGTCGACTATAGAACTGATTGAGGGATTTACCAAGAATTGCGCCACTGTAAAATCCCGCGTATGAACCCGCTCCTTACGGATACCACTTTCGACTGACCGAAGAACGTCAGGGTCCGCGCCATGCTGTAAGTATCTGCTTGCGGAGGTGCTTATGGCCTGGCGTCCGTTCCTGTATGTGATCCTCACAACCCACCCCAGACTCAGCGCGCGGCGCGCCCGATTACGTCTGGTCGTCTAGCTTTTTCTTAACAATCGCGGTATAACACACCTTCTTTGGATGTTTAGATGTCCATACGTATAGAAGGTAATATGCAAACACAACAAGAAAATGGGCAGCTTAAGCGCACCATGAAAACACGCCACCTGATTATGCTCTCGCTGGGTGGGGTCATTGGGACAGGGCTATTCTTCAATACTGGTTATATCATTTCAACGACCGGGGCCGCGGGAACGCTGCTGGCGTACCTGATTGGCGCGCTGGTGGTCTGGCTGGTGATGCAGTGTCTGGGCGAACTTTCCGTTGCGATGCCGGAAACCGGCGCGTTTCACGTCTATGCCGCCCGCTATCTTGGCCCGGCTACAGGCTATACCGTGGCGTGGCTTTACTGGCTTACCTGGACGGTGGCGCTCGGGTCGAGCTTTACCGCCGCCGGGTTCTGTATGCAGTACTGGTTCCCGCAGGTGCCCGTCTGGACGTGGTGCGTGGTGTTCTGCGTGGTGATCTTCGGCCTTAACGTCATCTCCACGCGCTTCTTTGCCGAAGGCGAGTTCTGGTTCTCGCTGGTGAAAGTCATCACCATTATTGCCTTTATTATTCTTGGCGGTGCTGCGGTGTTTGGCTTTATCCCGATGCAGGACGGTTCTCCCGCGCCGGGCTTAACCAACCTTACCGCCGAAGGCTGGTTCCCGCACGGCGGCCTGCCCATCCTGATGACCATGGTCGCGGTGAACTTCGCCTTCTCCGGGACAGAGCTTATCGGTATCGCGGCGGGTGAGACGGAAAATCCGCACAAGGTGATTCCGGTTGCCATTCGCACCACCATTGCCCGGCTGATCATCTTCTTTATTGGTACCGTATTTGTGCTGGCCGCGCTGATCCCGATGCATCAGGCGGGCGTGGAAAAAAGTCCGTTTGTACTGGTGTTCGAAAAGGTCGGTATTCCGTACGCGGCTGATATTTTTAACTTCGTGATCCTGACAGCCATCCTGTCGGCGGCGAACTCGGGCCTGTACGCTTCTGGCCGCATGCTCTGGTCACTCTCGAATGAAAAAACGCTGCCGCGTTGCTTTGCGCGCGTTAATAAAAACGGCGTACCCATGACGGCGATTTCTGTTTCAATGCTTGGCGGCGTACTGGCGCTGTTCTCAAGCGTGGTGGCACCGGACACGGTGTTTGTCGCACTGTCCGCCATCTCAGGCTTTGCTGTGGTGGCGGTCTGGATCAGCATCTGCGCGTCGCATTTTGTCTTCCGTCGTCGCCATCTTCAGTCTGGTCAGCCGCTTTCCGCTCTGCAGTATCGCGCGCCGTGGTATCCGCTGGTGCCGGTGCTTGGCTTTATCCTCTGCGTGGTGGCCTGTGTTGGTTTGGCGTTTGACCCGAGTCAGCGTATTGCCCTTTATTGCGGGCTTCCGTTTGTTGCCCTGTGTTATGGTGCCTACTACCTGACCCGAAACATGACATCGCAGGAGCCTGAACATGTCGCAGAATAATCCGCTTACCGCCATCCTTGAAAAACAGCCATTTGTGGTGCTGGATGGCGCGATGGCGACGGAACTGGAAGCGCGCGGTTGTAATCTTGCAGACAGCCTGTGGTCTGCCAAAGTGCTGGTTGAAAACCCGGATCTTATCCGCGACGTTCATCTGGACTACTACCGGGCGGGAGCGCAGGTGGCGATCACCGCCAGCTATCAGGCCACGCCTGCGGGGTTTGCCGCACGAGGCCTGGATGAGGCGCAATCCCGCGCGCTGATTGGCAAAAGTGTGGAGCTGGCGCGTAAGGCGCGCGAAGCGTATCTCGCGGAAAACCCTCATGCAGGCACGCTGCTGGTCGCGGGATCGGTTGGGCCGTATGGTGCATACCTGGCGGATGGTTCTGAGTATCGCGGTGACTACGTGCGAAGCGCAGAAGCGTTTACCGATTTCCATCGCCCGCGCGTGGAAGCGCTGCTGGATGCCGGGGCAGATCTGCTGGCCTGCGAAACGCTGCCATCCTTTGCTGAAATCAAGGCGCTGGCGGCGCTTCTGGCCGAGTATCCCCGGGCCCGGGGATGGTTCTCGTTTACCCTGCGTGACAGCGAGCACCTCAGCGACGGCACGCCGCTGCGCGATGTGATTTCTGCGCTGGAACGCTATCCGCAAATTGTGGCGCTGGGGATCAACTGTATCGCGCTGGAAAATACCACCGCGGCACTGAAACATCTTCACAGCCTTACCGCACTGCCGCTGGTGGTCTACCCGAATTCGGGGGAGCATTATGACGCCGTGACCAAAACCTGGCATCACCATGGCGAAGCCTGCGAAACGCTGGCGGGCTATTTACCCCAGTGGCTGGCGGCCGGGGCGAAGTTGATTGGAGGATGTTGCCGGACCACGCCGAAAGACATTGCGGAGCTAAAGGCGCAGCGCTGATGTTGTGTGTCGCCTGATGCATTCACCTCATCCCTCTCCCGTCGGGAGAGGGAGCCAGAATAAACCCCACAAAATTCACTATCCTTTGCCACTTTTTTTCTAAAAACGAATCGGAATTAACGATTCTTTTTTATTCCTTTATCAAAATTCCTGCGCCGGAAATACTGCCCTCATAACAACAAGGGGAGCAGTCACAATGGCAATTTCATCGCGAATTACACTTCTCGGCGCGCTGGCGCTGTGGGCATTTCAGGCACAGGCGGTAGACGTTACCGTCGCGTATCAAACCTCTGCGGAACCGGCAAAAGTTGCGCAGGCGGATAACACTTTCGCCAAAGAAAGCGGCGCGAAGGTGGACTGGCGTAAATTCGACAGCGGGGCGGCCGTCGTGCGCGCATTAGCGTCCGGCGATGTGCAGATTGGCAATATCGGTTCCAGTCCGCTGGCGGTGGCTGCCAGCCAGCAGGTGCCTGTTGAGGTTTTCCTGCTGGCGTCACAGCTCGGGAATTCTGAAGCCCTGGTCGTGAAGAAAAACATCACCCGGCCGGAAGATCTGATTGGCAAGCGCATCGCCGTGCCGTTTATCTCCACCACCCATTACAGCCTGCTGGCGGCGCTCAAACACTGGGGCATCAAGCCGGGCCAGGTGCAGATCATCAACCTGCAGCCACCCGCAATTATTGCCGCCTGGCAGCGTGGGGATATCGACGGCGCTTACGTCTGGGCACCTGCCGTGAATGAGCTGGAAAAAGACGGCACCGTGCTGACCGATTCCGAACAGGTGGGGCAGTGGGGGGCGCCGACGCTCGACGTGTGGGTCGTGCGTAAAGACTTCGCGGAGAAACACCCTGATGTGGTGAAGGCGTTTGCTAAAAGCGCCATTGACGCCCAACAGCCTTATCTCAGCAACCCCGATGCGTGGCTGAAAGAGACGGGCAATCTGGAAAAACTGTCGCGCCTGAGCGGCGTTCCGGAAGCGGACGTGCCGGGGCTGGTGAAAGGCAATACCTATCTCACGCCTGCACAACAGGTCCAGCAGCTCAATGGGCCGGTCAATAAAGCGATTGTCGATACCGCTACGTTTCTGAAAGAGCAGGGCAAAGTGCCTGCGGTGGCGACAGATTACAGCCAGTACGTGACCGATCGCTTTGTGAAATAAGGGGGAAGCGATGCTGAATATTACAAATCTGTCTGCTGATTACGGCGGTAAACCTGTGCTGGAGGAGATCAACCTGACGCTGGACAGCGGTGAATTGCTGGTCGTGCTGGGTCCGTCCGGGTGCGGCAAAACCACGCTGCTGAATCTGATCGCCGGGTTTGTACCGTATCAGCAGGGTTCCATCCAGCTGGAAGGGAAACGGGTCGAGGGTCCGGGTGCAGAGCGCGGCGTGGTCTTTCAGAGTGAAGGGCTGCTTCCGTGGCGCAACGTGCAGGAAAACGTCGCCTTCGGCCTGCAGCTTGCGGGGATTCACCGTGAACAACGGCTGGCGACCGCGCGTGAGATGCTAAAAAAGGTGGGGCTGGAGGGCGCTGAAAAACGTTTTATCTGGCAGCTTTCCGGTGGCCAGCGTCAACGGGTCGGGATTGCCCGCGCGCTGGCGGCAAACCCACAGCTGTTGCTGCTGGATGAGCCGTTTGGTGCGCTGGACGCCTTTACCCGTGAGCAGATGCAAACGCTGCTTTTGCGCCTGTGGCACGAAACGGGCAAGCAGGTACTGCTGATTACCCACGATATCGAAGAGGCGGTGTTTATGGCGACCGAACTGGTGTTGCTTTCGCCGGGGCCGGGTCGTGTGCTGGAGCGGTTGCCGCTCAGCTTTGCCCGTCGCTATGTGGCCGGTGAACCGGTCCGCAGTATCAAATCCGATCCGCTGTTTATTGAACAGCGCGAATATGTTTTAAGCCGCGTATTTGAACAACGGGAGGCATTCTCATGAGCATTGTCTTCAGTGAGAAAACGCGCCGCCCTCGTCTCGCGTTACGCTGGCCGTTCTCTCGCCAGATCACGCTGAGTGCGGGCACGTTGCTGGTATTGCTCGCAGTCTGGTGGGCGGTGGCAGCGCAACAGTGGGTAAGCCCGTTGTTCCTTCCGCCACCGGGACAGGTGCTGGCGAAACTCATCACTATCGCCGGGCCGCAGGGTTTTATGGATGCTACGCTCTGGCAGCATTTAGGTGCCAGTCTGGCGCGTATTCTGGTGGCGCTGCTGGCGGCGGTAGTGATTGGCATCCCGGTGGGTATCGCGATGGGGCTGAGCCCGACGGTGCGCGGCATTCTCGACCCGCTGATTGAGCTTTACCGTCCGGTCCCACCGCTGGCCTATCTGCCGCTGATGGTTATCTGGTTTGGCATCGGGGAAACCTCGAAAATTTTGCTGATTTATCTGGCGATTTTTGCCCCGGTTGCTATGTCGGCACTGGCTGGGGTGAAGAGTGCGCAGCAGGTGCGGATCCGCGCGGCGCAGTCGCTGGGTGCCAGCCGTCTTCAGGTGCTGCTGTTTGTGATTTTACCGGGCGCGCTGCCGGAGATTTTAACCGGGTTGCGCATTGGTCTCGGGGTGGGCTGGTCAACGCTGGTGGCGGCTGAGCTGATCGCCGCCACGCGCGGATTAGGGTTTATGGTGCAGTCGGCGGGAGAGTTTCTGGCGACTGACGTCGTGCTGGCAGGGATCGCGGTGATCGCCGTGATCGCCTTTGGATTAGAACTGGGGCTGCGCGCGCTACAGCGACGTCTGACGCCCTGGCATGGAGAAATACAATGAGTGAACGTCTGACCATCACCCCGCTGGGGCCATACATTGGTGCGCAGGTCTCCGGCCTGGACGTGACCCGTCCACTGAGCGATAACCAGTTCGAGCAGTTGTACCACGCGGTGCTGCGCCATCAGGTGGTGTTCCTGCGCGAACAGGCGATCACCCCGCAGCAGCAGCGTGCGCTGGCCCTGCGCTTCGGCGATCTGCATATCCACCCGGTCTATCCCCATGCGGAAGGCGTGGAGGAGATCATCGTGCTCGATACCCATAACGATAATCCGCCGGACAACGACAACTGGCACACCGACGTGACGTTTATCGAAACGCCACCTGCCGGGGCGATACTGGCGGCGAAGCTGTTGCCGGACACCGGTGGAGATACGCTGTGGGCCAGCGGTATCGCCGCCTTCGAGGCGCTGTCCGTGCCGTTCCGGACGCTGCTGAGCGGGTTGCGGGCCGAACATGACTTCAAAAAATCCTTCCAGGAGTACAAGTACCGGAAAAGCGAAGAGGAACATCTGCGCTGGCAGGATGCGGTCGCGAAACATCCGCCGCTGCTGCATCCGGTAGTGCGTACGCACCCGGTAACCGGTAAGCAGGCGTTATTTGTGAACGAAGGCTTTACGACGCGGATCGTAGACGTGACGGAAAAAGAGAGCGATGCGCTGTTAAGCTTCCTGTTTGCCCATATCACCAGGCCGGAATTTCAGGTGCGCTGGCGATGGCAGGAGAACGATCTGGCGATCTGGGACAATCGCGTGACGCAACACTATGCGAACGCGGATTATCTGCCGCAGCGTCGGATTATGCAGCGGGCGACGATTTTAGGGGATAAACCGTTTTACCGTGCGGGCTGATGCTTTCACCTGACCCTCTCCCGACGGGAGAGGGGAAAGCAGGGTTACAAATGCGCCTCAATATAGCGCTGATAGCGGTTCGCCTTCAGATAACACAAATCCACCAGCACCAGGCCATCAACGCAGTTGTTGAATGCCGGGTCGCTCCCGAAATCAATAAACTGTACGCCACCCGGTTCGCACAGCTCGGAATACTGCTTGTAGAGCGGCGGAATGCCGCAGCCCAGATTGCCGAGCAGGGATTTTAGCTTCGTCAGATCGTCGACATAATCCACGCCGCCAAACTGCGCCAGCACGTCAGGAAGCGATGCCGGGTAGGGCTGGCGTGACGCCGCGAGCGGATGGCTTGCCGGGAACCAGAGGCGGTAAAACGCCACCAGCAGATCCCGCGCAGCAGGCGGTAAGCCGCCGGATATCGAGACCGGACCAAACAGATAGCGGTAGTGGGGATAACGCGCCAGATAGGCACCAATGCCTGACCACAGATAGTCCAGACCGCGGCGCCCCCAGTAGCGCGGCTGAATAAAGCTGCGCCCGAGCTCAATGCCGTGCTCCAGCACATCCTGCATTTTGTCGTCGTAGTGGAACAGGCTGTAGCTGTACAGTCCTTCCGGCCCCCGACGCTCCACTTGTCTGGCGGTGGGCATAAAGCGATACGCACCGACAATCTCCAGGTCCTCATCGTCCCATAAGATCAGATGCAGATAATCATCATCGTAGCTGTCAGTGTCCCGGCGCTTACCGCTCCCTTCTTCCACCGCGCGAAACGCAATCTCACGCAGGCGGCCCAGTTCGCGTAGCAGTGGCGCCTCTTCCTGGCCGTTACGCTGCCAGAGATAGATGGATTTTCCATCGCCGGTTTTGCCCAGACATTCGGCCTGCGCCAGCTCGCGTTTTAGCGTAGCCCGGTCTTCCGGACGGGCAATGGCGCACTGGGTTTTAAAGACGCCAGGCACTCCCTTGCCAAGACGTATCACGTGCTGACGGCACTTTTCGGCCATCTCACGCGACGAAAGGGTGGCGCTATACCAGTCACTCCAGGCAATCTGCTGACCGATTGTAATCGGCAGCTGGCTATGGCGACGGCGGAACATCTGCTGCATCAGCAGCAGCATGGATAACGTCGGCGATACCAGCGTGCTGGCATAAAAGAGGAGGCTGTTGTGCGCCTGAATATGTACCGGCAGCAGCGGGGCGCGCAGTTTGGTGGCGAGTTTGATAAATCCCGAGTGCCATTTTTTATCGCGAATGCCTTTTCGCGTCGGCCGGGAAACTTCACCCGCCGGGAAGAAGATCAGTACGCCCGCGTTTTGCAGATGTTGTTCCATCTGTACCAGCGACGTTTTTGCCGTTCTGCCGCCCATATTATCGACCGGGATAAACAGCGAGCTTAGCGGCTCCAGGTGGGTCAGCATCCGGTTGGTCACGACTTTGACATCGCGTCGCACGCGCGAGACGGCGTACATCAGCGCCAGCCCGTCCAGAGTACCTGTCGGGTGATTGGCAATGATAACCAGAGGGCCATGTTCGGGGATTTGTTCGAGATCGCGGGCGGAAACGGTGCAGAGAATATCAAGGTGCTCCAGAACTTGCTCCACCATATCCAGTCCTTTCAGGTGGCGGTGTGCTGCGGCAAATTGCTGGAATTCTTCTTCGTAAAACAGCCTTTTTAACAGACTTTTTTGCCAGGGTGCCGGCCTCGCCTGAGGCCAAAGGTCATCGAGAACGCTATCGAGACTAAACATGATCACTCCTCCTGCCGTCTTGCGATGACAGTAGAAGGGGGAGATGTCGGTTGTATTGCAGTTTGGTGAAGTTTCGTGAGGCAGGGAGAGCAGGCCGGGTCAGGCGAAACCGCCCCCCGGCACCGTTGCGCCTTAGCGCAGAATTTTCTTCTCAGCCAGATCCAGCGCAAAGTAGCTGAAGATCAGATCCGCACCCGCGCGTTTGATCGCACCCAGGCTTTCCAGGATCACTTTCTCTTCATCGATCGCGCCCGCCATGGCGGCGAATTTGATCATCGCGTACTCGCCGCTGACCTGGTACGCGCCCAGCGGCAGCGAGGTGCGTTCGCGAATATCACGCAGGATGTCGAGATAGGCTCCCGCCGGTTTCACCATCAGGGCGTCTGCGCCCTGGGCTTCATCGAGCAGGGATTCACGGATAGCTTCCCGACGGTTGAGCGGGTTCATCTGATACGTTTTACGATCGCCTTTCAGCGCCGTACCGGCTGCTTCACGGAACGGGCCGTAGAAAGAGGAGGCAAATTTGGTGGAGTAGGACATGATGGCCGTGTCGGTAAAACCGGCAGCATCCAGCGCCTGGCGGATAGCCTGCACCTGCCCGTCCATCGCAGCCGATGGCGCGATGAAATCAGCACCCGCAGCGGCAGCAACCACCGCCTGCTTACCAAGATTCAGCAGGGTAGCATCGTTATCCACACCGTGATCGCACAGCACGCCGCAGTGGCCGTGAGAGGTGTATTCGCAGAAACAGGTGTCGGACATCACGACCATTTCCGGCACGGTCTCTTTGCAAATGCGCGACATACGGGCGACCAGACCGTCCTCTTTCCAGGCATCGCTGCCGGTGGCGTCGGTATGATGGGAGATGCCGAAGGTCATCACCGAGCGGATCCCTGCATTGGCGATACGTTCAATTTCACGCGCCAGATGTTTTTCAGGAATGCGCATCACGCCAGGCATGGCTTCGATGGCCTTGTAGTCGTCAATCTCTTCTTCGACAAAAATCGGCAACACCAGATCGTTTAAGGTCAGTGTTGTCTCTTCAAACATAGCGCGTAGTGCGGGTGACTTGCGCAGGCGACGGGGACGAGCAATTAAATCGGTCATGGTATGCCTGAGGTTTGTGGAACAAAGAGGGTTAGTGTACCTCAAAGTGAAAGAAGGTGTTTTACCAAAGTGGGCATTTTGTCGAGGGGGAAATCCCGATGCCAACGCGTCACGCGATCAATAATATATGCCTTTCCACTGGCGTTAATTGTTCACGAAATATTGGTTTTATTTCTATGATGAAGTAAATATATCATTGAAAATGATCTATTTATTTTTATTATATTTTTTATCTTTGTAAGGGGGTGTTTTAACTTACTGTTTTATAATGATTATTGATGGCGTTGTATCGCTGCTGCATTATTTTCATGTTGTTTGTCTGAATGCGGACTTAATGGAATGATTCATTGAACCTTTTCAGATTGAAAATGCATAATTCCCTCCGCAATTAAGTATTGCAAAATCGTTAGATGGACAAACTTGCTTACGTCCCTGAGGAGGGATGACCCAATGCAAACATGGAAAAAGAAACTGGTTGTATCACAACTTGCATTAGCCTGCACCCTGGCTATCGCTTCTCAGGCCAATGCGAAGGATATTTCAGGTACGACATATAATACCTTCGGATATGATAATACGGCAGCAGCACCCTGGTATTATGGTTACGCTGACTGGGATTACTCTGATGCGACGCACGATGGTGATATTTATCCGGTGATTAATAAATCCACCGTGAATGGTGTTATATCAACCTATTATTTGGATGATGGTATCAATGGTCGGGCGAATGCGCTGAGCATTTCCAACAGCACCATTAATGGCATGATCACCTCAGAATGCATGACCGCGTCATGTGCTGATGGCGTGGATACGGACGGCACAACCCATTCTCAATACGACCGTTTTAGCCTGACCGTCGATAACTCCACGATCAATGATACTTACGAGCATTATGCGTATGACGTTGTGAACGGGGAAAATACGGAAACGCACTATCTGGACACCTATGCGCTGGGCAATGCAATTACCCTGGATGTGGAATCGGATATTGTTATTCAGAATAACTCTCACATCGCCGGCATTACCCTGACTCAGGGGTATCAGGAACGGGATAATACCCCGTATGACGGTGTGGAAGGTGTGGCGAACAGCAGCAATGTCTTTACCGACACGCTGCTGGTGAAAGACTCGGTGCTGACCTCTGGCGCATACAGTGACCTGGGCACCAGCGGGTTCTATGGTCAAACCGCGAAGCCGAGCGATTACGGTGAAACCAATGCCACTGCGGCTGACGACGCGGCGCTGATTGTTGCTGCCAGTGCGTCTGACAACGCGATGCAGACCACCGCCACGTTCGATCACTCCACGATCACCGGCGATATCCTGTTCTCCAGTACCTTCGATAACAACTTCTACCCGAACGGCGATCCGGCAACCGATACGACGGCTGACGGTATATACAACCCAACCACCAACGGCTGGGATGACACCGATAAGCTGGACGTCACGCTGACCAATGGCAGCAAATGGGTCGGCGCAGCGCAGTCCAGCGTTGAGGCCATCGGCACCGCGCAGATGTATGGCCAGGGCTACAGTGACGTTGACTGGCGCACCCTCTCTCCAGATAGCATCTGGCCGGATTCCACGTTCGACAATAATGGACATGTCGCGGGTGAAGCGGTCTATCAGAGCGGTCTGTTCAACGTCACGCTGGATAACGGCTCTGAGTGGGATACCCGTAAGCTCTCTAACATCGACACGCTGACGGTGAATAATCATTCGCAGGTCAATGTTGAAAACTCGGGCCTGCTGGCTGATTCCATCACCCTGTCCAATGCTTCATCTCTGAACATCGGTGACAAGGGTGCCGTGGCAACCGACAGCCTCTATCTGGACAGCGACAGCCGTGCGGCCCTGACAGAGGAAACCGCGGAGCTGTATGCCAATACCATTACCGTGGACAACGGTGCGGAGCTGTCTCTCGGCCTCGGCCAGGTGGATACGCACAATATGGTGTTAACGGATGGCGGCGTGCTGAACGTGGCCAGCCGTGATTACGTGTTGAACAGCGATCTGAACAACGCCCGCTATATCACCAATGATATGAGCAAAGCCGATTACGACTACGGCGTTGTGGCACTCAACGCTGACGGCCATCTGGCCGTGAATGGTGACGTGGCAGGGAATTACGCCGTGCGTATCGACAACGCCACCGGCGCCGGCTCTGTTGCTGACTATAAAGGCCAGGAGATTATCCGTGTTTATGACAACAACACGGAGACCCGCGCCAGCTTCACTGCGGCAAATAAAGCCGATTTAGGGGCATATACTTATCAGGCGCAGCAGAAAGGCGACACTGTTGTTCTGCAACAGCAAGCGCTGACCGATTATGCCAACATGGCTCTGAGCATCCCGTCTGCCAACATCAACATCTGGAATCTGCAGCAGGATGCAGTTAGCGCGCGTCTGACCAATAGCCGTCATGGCCTGGTGGATAACGGCGGGGCATGGGTAAGCTACGTTGGCGGCAACTTCGACGGCGATAATGGCGTTATCAGCTACGATCAGGACGTGAGCGGTATCATGGTTGGTCTGGATACCCTGATTGACGGTAACAATGCGAAGTGGATCGTCGGTGGTGCGGCAGGTTTCGCCAAAGGCGATATCAGCGATCGCACCGGTCAGGTGGATCAGGACAGCCAGACGGCAATGATGTACGCGTCCGCGAAGTTTGCGAACGATCTGTTCATCGACAGTTCCCTGAACTACACCCGATTCAACAACGATCTCTCCGCGACCATGAGCAATGGTCAGTATGTTGACGGTAACACCACCACCGACGCCGTTGGTTTTGGGTTGAAACTGGGCTATGACTGGAAACCAAACCTCTCTGGTTATGTGACGCCATACGCGGCCGTGTCGGGTCTGTTCCAGTCCGGTGATGATTATCGCCTCAGCAACGACATGCGCATGGATAGTCAATCCTATGACAGCCTGCGTTACGAAGCGGGTGTGGATGCCGGTTACACCTTTAACTACGGCGGTGACCAGGCACTTACGCCTTACTTCAAACTCGCTTATGTCTATGACGACGCTGGTAACGATGCAGATGTTAACGGTGACAGCATTGATAATGGCGTGAAAGGCTCCGCAGTGCGGGTTGGTCTGGGTACCCAGTTTAGCTTTACGAAGAACTTCAGTGCTTACACTGATGCCACTTATCTGGGCGGCGGTGACGTTGACCAGAACTGGGGCGCAAATCTGGGTGTGAAATATACCTGGTAATAAATAAAAGCGGGGGATAAGCCCCCGCTTTTTTATAGATGACAATAAAAAATAATAGTGAACCGACAAATACGGATGTCTTGAGGTCTGCATGAACGTTAATGCGAAACCACTTTCTGAATTAAGCCGGCTCGAAGCATGTTTGATAGCAGCCAGTACCCCGTTTAAATCTGCTCCACAGCAATTAATTACCTCGGGCAAGGGGAGTGAGCCTTGTACCTACGTATTCCAGACCGGCGTTATTGAAGTTTATCGTCATTCAGACGATCTGCTGGTTGGCATTGCGTCAGCCCCTTTTATTTTTGGCCTGTCTGCCGTAGTGATTAACCACAGTCAGGAATACAGAGTCACTGCCAAAACGGCCTGTACCGGTTTTTATTTGCCCGCGGCGACCACCCGTCAACTCATTCAACAGCATTCGCTCTGGAAAGACGCGTTTTGCTGGTTATCCTGGATAAATTACATTCTGGGCAAACGCGACAGGCAACTGGTGGGAAATAACTCCTATCACCAGATCCGCGCAATGCTGCTGAATATGGCCGAGTGGGATGAAACGCTGCGTTCAAAAATTGGTGTGATGAATCATATACAGCAAAGCACGCGTATTTCACGCTCTGTCGTTGCCGAAGTGCTCGCTGCTTTGCGACAAGGCAACTACATCAATATGAGCCGGGGCAAACTGGTCAGCATCAACCGTTTGCCCACGGAATATTAAGGCTGGATGGAGGCGGTGAGCACCTGGGCTTTATTGGCGCTCAGCTCAGCCACCAGGTTATTGATGCCATCGCTCATATTGACGAAACGCGTATTTGGAGAGCGGGTGACGACCACAAACGCGCCCACGTTGGACTGCGGGATCATCGCCATATAGGTGATGAATCCACCGCCGCCACCGGTTTTCTGAATAATGCCCGGTCGGCCATTTTTGGGTGCCATATAGACCCAGCCCATGCCCAGCGCGTCGGCTTTACCCGGTACGTCCATGCCGATCACGCGGTGCAACTGGCTACGCTGGTAAATCAGGGTCTGCATGCGATCGGCCTGGTGACTGCGCGCATAGAAATCTGATGAGAGGAACTGCTGCATCCAGCGCATCATGTCGCCTGGCGTTGAATAGACCCCGCCACTGCCGATGGCTGCCAGGGTGTTATTACACGGGCTTGCGCCTTTCTCTGCCACCATCAGGCGTCGGCACTGATCCGGAGAAGGGGTAAAGGTGGTGTCCTTCATGCCGAGCGGGCGCGTTATCTGCTCTTCAAAGAGCTGCGGGTAAGGTTTGCCTGCTGCCGTCGAGAGCGCATCTGCCAGCAGGTCAAACGCCAGGTTTGAGTAAGATGCCTGTGAACCCGGGGCCGATTTCAGCGTGGCGGTGCTCAGGTAGTTCCAGCGCTGTTCGCGCGTTGGCCAGACAAAAACGTCACGGTGCGCCGCGCCGCCGGGTTGTTCGCGAGGCAGCGCGCTGGTATGGGTGGCAAGGTTTACCAGCGTGATGGGCGTGCCCTGATAGGTTGGAACGCGTGCGCCTGGCGGCGCATATTTGCTGAGCGGATCGTCGAGCTTGACCACGCCCTGATCGAGTAATTTCACCAGCATTTCGCTGGTCATCAGCTTGGTTAAGGACGCAATGCGGATCACGGAATCCAGCTGCGGGTGAACGTTATTTCCCGGTCGCGTTTCGCCAAAGCTGCGAAATACGCGCTGGTTGCCGTCGATGACCACCATCGCCATCCCGGTCGCGCCACTGCCGTAATAGATAAGGTTCGCGTAGCGATCGGCAATATCTGAAGCCAAAACGGGGGCCGTCAGCGGCTGAGCTGCCTGGGCGGTGGAGAAGCTCACCGCACACAGCGCGGCAAAAGAGAGCAGACAACGTTTCAACGAAAAGCATCCATGAATTGAATGAGAAAAGTAATGGGTATTTATACTACTAAAGCGCACGGTGCAATGCCCCGAATTGCATAACGATAGCGAGAAAAACGTAACCATGGGTAAATAAGCATAATTTCCTGGCGACCAGTCTCCCATTTTGTGACATCGGCCGTATGATAGAGGCCAGTGTCACTCAATCTTGCGGAGAACGATATGTCAGTGAAGCGTGTGGTTATGGTTGTCGATATGCAGCAAGGGGTGTTTGCAACGCCGCGTTACCAGCGCGAAAAATGTGTTTCGCTTATCAATCAGCTCACGCAGGCTGCCGAACGGGTGATTTTTATTCAGCATACCGGTGAAGGCGGTCTGGAAGAGGGGAGCGAAGGGTTTGCGCTGCTGCCTGAACTCCATCAGCCCGCTGACGCGCTTTACGTCACCAAGACTGCCTGCGATGCATTTTATAACACCGCACTTGAAGCGGTGTTACGCGAGCAAGGTATTCGCGAGTTTGTCATCTGCGGCTGTGCCACCGATTACTGTGTCGACGCGACCATCAAGAACGGGGTCAGCCGTGGCTATCACATTACCGTGGCGGAAGATGCCCATACCACGGCTAATCGTCCGGCAGCCGACGCGCCCATTCTGATTAACCATTACAACGACGTCTGGCGTGACTTTATTGCGCCGGCCAATCCTCTCGCGGTGAAACGCACCGAAACAATTCTCGAAAACTGGAAAGCGAACTAATAATTAACCCTCGGGTCTGACCTTTTTGCCTGCGCCGTCTGGCTCAGGCGAGATTTTCGTGTGGTGATGTGTTGAGCACAGCAACAGCCATAACAACAAGAAGGAAGCATTATGTTTAAGTCTTTTTTCCCAAAGCCGGGGCCTTTTTTCCTGTCGGCATTTATTTGGGCACTGATCGCTGTCATTTTCTGGCAGGCTGGCGGCGGGGCGTGGCTGGCCCGCATTACGGGCGCAACGGGTGACGTCCCGATCAGCGCCGCTCGCTTCTGGTCGCTTAGCTATCTGCTGTTTTACGCCTACTACATGGTATGCGTTGGCCTGTTCGCCCTGTTCTGGTTTGTCTATGCGCCGCACCGCTGGCAATACTGGTCGATTCTGGGAACCTCGCTGATTATCTTTGTGACCTGGTTCCTGGTGGAAGTGGGGGTGGCAGTAAACGCCTGGTATGCCCCGTTCTACGACCTTATCCAGACCGCGCTGAGTTCGCCGCATAAGGTAACCATTAACCAGTTTTACCATGAGGTGGGCATTTTCCTCGGTATCGCGTTGATTGCGGTGGTGATCGGGGTGATGAACAACTTCTTCGTCAGCCACTACGTTTTCCGCTGGCGTACCGCGATGAACGAACATTACATGGCGCACTGGCAACACCTGCGTCATATCGAAGGTGCAGCACAGCGTGTGCAGGAAGACACCATGCGTTTTGCCTCCACCCTTGAAGACATGGGCGTCAGCTTTATCAACGCCATCATGACGCTGATTGCCTTCCTGCCGGTGCTGGTGACGCTCTCGGCTCACGTGCCGGATCTGCCTCTTGTCGGTCATCTGCCGTATGGGCTGGTGATTGCGGCGATTGTCTGGTCTCTGATGGGGACGGGGCTGCTGGCGGTGGTCGGGATTAAGCTGCCGGGGCTGGAGTTTAAAAATCAACGCGTGGAAGCGGCTTATCGTAAAGAGCTGGTCTACGGTGAAGATGATGCTAACCGCGCCTCGCCACCAACCGTACGCGAGCTGTTTGGTGCCGTGCGTCGCAACTACTTCCGTCTCTACTTCCACTATATGTATTTCAATATTGCGCGCATTTTGTATCTGCAGGTCGATAACGTTTTCGGTTTGTTCCTGCTGTTCCCGTCCATCGTTGCGGGTACGATTACGCTCGGTCTGATGACCCAGATAACTAACGTTTTTGGTCAGGTGCGTGGCTCATTCCAGTATCTGATCAGCTCCTGGACCACGCTGGTGGAACTGATGTCCATCTATAAACGTTTACGCAGTTTTGAGCGTGAGCTGGACGGCCAGGAACTGCAGGAAGTCACCAATACATTTAGCTAATACAGGGAGTTGCTATGACCTTTGCCGTACCGCGTGCGTTACCGTTGTCCTTACTGGCCGCTCTGGTGCTGGTGGGGTGTGCCGAAAAAGGGGCCGCTCCGCTTAAAGAAGGGGAGAAGCCTGTTGATGTGGCAAGCGTTGTGCGGCAAAAAATGCCCGCCAGCGTGAAAGATCGCAATGCATGGGCGGATGCGCTGGCAAAAACCTTTGAAAGCCAGAAGATTGCTCCTACCGAGGAGAACATCTGCTCGGTACTGGCGGTGGCGCAGCAGGAATCAATGTACCAGTCAGACCCGGTCGTGCCGGGTCTGAACAAAATAGCCTGGAAAGAGATCGACCGCCGTGCGGAATCGATGCATATCCCGGTATTTCTCGTGCATACCGCGTTTAAAATCACCTCGCCAAATGGAAAAAGCTACAGCGAACGGCTGGACACGGTAAAAACCGAGAAACAGCTCAGCGCCATCTTTGATGATTTCATCAGCATGGTGCCGATGGGGCAGACACTGTTTGGCTCACTTAACCCGGTACACACCGGCGGGCCGATGCAGGTCAGCATTGCCTTTGCGGAAAAGCATACCGACGGCTACCCGTGGAAAATCGACGGTACGGTGCGTCAGGAGGTCTTCTCCCTGCGTGGCGGCTTGTGGTTCGGCACTTATCATCTGCTGAACTATCCGGCGAATTACAGTGAGCCGCTGTACCGCTTTGCGGACTTTAACGCAGGCTGGTATGCCAGCCGTAACGCGGCGTTTCAGAATGCGGTCAGCCGCGCGAGCGGCGTGAAGCTGGCACTGGATGGCGATCTTATTGCCTATGGCAGCAGCGAGGCTGGCACCACGGAGCGGGCGGTGCGGAAATTATCGAACAGGCTTGGCATGAGTAACAGCGACATTCGCCATCAGCTTGAGAAAGGCGATAGTCTGGCGTTTGAGAAAACCGATCTCTACAAGAAAGTCTTTACGCTTGCAGAACAGAAAAGTGGGAAAACGTTACCGAGGGCAATCCTGCCGGGTATTCAGCTGGAAAGCCCGAAGATCACGCGTAACCTGACAACCGCCTGGTTCGCAAAACGCGTGGATGACCGCCGGGCTCGCTGTATGGGGCTTTAAAAGCGACGGCGAAAACGCAGTACTAATGCCACAACGCCTAAAATCATACACCCTGCGAGGAAAGGAATCAGGCCAAACAGGGTGCTTACGCCAAAGCCAATTTCCACTCGCGGGCGTCCGTTATCCTGCACCTGCATCAGGTGTTCATAGACTCCTGGTGCATGAACCAGCATATTGAGTAGCTGCGAACCCGCCCAGAAACAGAACAAGACAAACAGGGCATAAGCGATATTACCCGCCGTGGAGGTTTTTGGTTGTTTACCGCCAAAAATCGGTTTCGACAATGTAAAGTCAGCCATCACGACCTCCCGATAAATCACTCTGTTTTATATGCGTCTTACAGGGTGAGTTTGACAGGTCATAGCATTTGTCAATATCAGAATCGTGTTAATTTACCCTAAGGAATTCTCCTGGATTGTCGAATTCTGCAGCGCATCACAATTTCTTAACTTAATTGAAACAACAGCGTGTTTCAGAATTTCCGCATCAGCCACAGACCTCGTCATAAATCTGTGAGAGGATATCTTTTTTTCCTGCCGGAGTTGTCATGAAGCTCACTTCCAAACTACGCCGTGACTGGCATTACTACGCCTTTGCTATTGGGCTGATCTTTATTCTTAACGGTGTCGTGGGGCTGTTGGGATTTGAAGCAAAAGGGTGGCAAACGTATGCCGTGGGTCTGGTGACCTGGGTTATCAGCTTCTGGCTGGCGGGGATGATTATCCGCCGTCGTCCTGAAGAGACGACAGCGGATGAGACGGAAACGGCGAAGAGTCCCGATTAACCGTTTACGGAGCTTTTCAGGGCGCTGTCCGCAGCATGACGCTCCAGCGCCAGTTCAATCAGGCGGGTGATAAGTGCTGAGTAGCTAAGCCCGCTGGCCTGCCACAGTTTTGGATACATGCTGATGTTGGTGAAGCCTGGCAGGGTGTTGATTTCATTAATCACCACCTCGTTTTCAGGCGTCAGGAACACATCCACGCGCGCCATGCCGCTGCAGCCGAGCGTCTGATAAGCGTTAATCGCGATCGCGCGGATCTTATCGTTGATTGCCGGATCGATATTCGCAGGCACAACAACCTGGGCGCCTTTATCATCAATGTATTTGGTGTCGTAAGAGTAGAAATCACTGTTTAACACCACTTCACCGCAGGTGCTTGCCTGTGGGAAATCGTTGCCCAGCACGGCGCACTCAATTTCGCGGCCTTTGATGCCCTGCTCAACCACCACTTTATGGTCAAACTCAAACGCCAGGCTGACCGCTTGCGTGAACTGCGCTTCGCTTGTCACCTTGCTGACCCCGACGGAAGACCCCTGGTTTGCGGGTTTCACAAACAGCGGCAGGCCCAGCTGACCGGAAATCTGAGCGAAGCTGTGTTGGTCACGGTTGGCGCGGGTGAGGGTGACAAACGGCGCAATATTCAGCCCCGCATCACGCAGCAGGCGCTTGGTGACGTCTTTATCCATGCAGGCAGCGGAACCCAGCACATCAGAACCGACAAACGGCAGGTTGGCCATGCGCAGCATCCCCTGCAGCGAACCATCTTCGCCAAGGGTGCCATGAACGATAGGGAAGACCACGTCAATCTGGGCAAGAGACTGCGCATTACCGGCGTCGATGAGTTGCCCTTGCACCACGCCGGGTACGGTCGCGACGCTGATTGCAGAAGGATTGAGGGCGATATGCGCCGGATCGTCAGCATTTAACAGATACTGGCTGGCATCGTTGACATGCCACTGCCCCTGTTTATCTATGCCCAGCAGCACCACGTCGAAACGGCTTTTATCGATTGCATCGACGATATTTTTGGCCGATTGCAATGAAACCTCGTGCTCCGCTGATTTTCCCCCAAAGACAATACCTACGCGCTGCTTTGCCATCTCACTCTCTTCCAGTCTGACGAAAAACCAATAACATACCACGATGCCCAGCGGGTTTCGCGGCCTTCTGCCATAATGTTTTGGGGAATGTTAAGGGGGGAGCGTGAAAGGAAAAACTCTGCTGACCGTTTTCATTATTGCGGCTGTCGCAACGGTGGGGTATCGCTGGTTGCCGTCTTACTACAACCCTTTCACGCCGCTACATCTCGACGACCCGCCAGGCCGCATTACCCAGTATAAGCTTCGGAACTTAACGCCCCAGGCGTGCACGAGCCTGTTATCACAGGCCAATCAACGCGCGCTTATCCGCACACAACCGGTCGCAGACAGCGGTGGGGAGTGTCCACTCCGTAACGTCGTCCGGGTACGTAACTTCGGTCCGGTCAGCCTGAACAGCAGTTTCCTTGCGAGCTGCCCGCTGGCGCTCAGTTCTGCCTTGTTTATCAGCCAGCAGGCCCGGCCACTCACCAGAAGCTATACGGGAAGTGAGCTGACGCGTATTGAGCATCTCGGCAGCTTTGCCTGCCGCAACATTTACCATCGCCCCGACGCGCGACGCAGTGAACATGCCACGGCAGAGGCACTGGATATCACGGCGTTTGGGCTGGCGAACGGTGAGAAGGTCACGGTACAAAACGGCTGGAAGGCGACCAAAACGCAGCCATGGCTGAAAGGCATGCTGGCGGCGAGCTGCAGCTATTACGGCAACAGCCTGGGGCCAGAGTATAACGCTGCCCATGCCAGCCACTTTCACCTGGGGATGCGCGGTTTTGGTCTCTGCCGCTGAAGCATAATATTCCGTCAGAAAATGGATGATTTGTGACTTATTTCACAAATATGATGACTGGGAAGATAAAACACCAAAGTCGGCAAGGGCGCATCTCTGGTGCGACGTCATAACGCGTAACTTGCTAATCTGTCGGCGAATTCGCCTAAAAATGAAGACTATTTCTTTTATGGAATCCTGGAAAGTAAATCTCATCTCGGTCTGGTTCGGGTGCTTCTTTACCGGGCTGGCCATCAGCCAGATATTGCCCTTCCTGCCACTGTACGTGTCGCAGCTGGGCGTTACCTCCCATGAAGCGCTCTCCATGTGGTCAGGTCTGACGTTCAGCGTCACGTTTCTGGTCTCTGCCATTGTCTCGCCGATGTGGGGCAGTCTGGCCGACCGCAAAGGGCGCAAGCTGATGCTGCTGCGCGCATCGCTGGGGATGGCGATAGCCATTCTGCTGCAGGCCTTTGCCACTAACGTATGGCAGCTCTTTTTCCTGCGAGCGGTGATGGGGCTGACGTCCGGGTATATTCCGAATGCCATGGCGCTGGTGGCCTCGCAGGTGCCCCGTGAACGCAGCGGCTGGGCGCTGAGTACGCTCTCTACTGCTCAGATAAGCGGGGTCATTGGCGGCCCGCTGCTAGGGGGCTTCCTCGCCGATCATGTGGGGCTGCGCGCGGTGTTTATCATTACGGCCATCCTGCTGGTGGTCAGTTTTCTGGTCACGCTCTTCCTCATTAAAGAGGGAGGACGCCCCGTCATCAGCAAAGCTGAACGCCTGAGCGGCAAGGCCGTTTTCGCCTCGCTGCCCTATCCGGGCCTGATGATCAGCCTGTTTGTGACCACCATGGTGATCCAGCTTTGCAACGGTTCGGTCGGCCCGATTCTGGCGCTGTTTATTAAGTCGATGGAGCCAGACAGCAATAATATTGCTTTCCTCAGCGGGATGATTGCCGCCGTCCCGGGCGTATCAGCCCTCATTTCGGCGCCACGCCTTGGAAAACTGGGCGACAGGATCGGCACGGCGCGTATCCTGATGGCCACGCTGATTTTTGCGGTGGTGCTCTTTTTCGCAATGTCGTTTGTCACTTCTCCGTTTCAGCTTGGCGTGCTGCGGTTTCTGCTGGGCTTTGCCGATGGTGCGATGTTACCCGCGGTGCAAACATTGCTGGTGAAATATTCCAGTGACCAGGTAACGGGCCGTATTTTTGGCTATAACCAGTCGTTTATGTATTTAGGTAACGTTGCCGGTCCGCTTATGGGAGCCGCTGTTTCGGCAATGGCCGGTTTCCGTTGGGTATTTGCTGCTACCGCCATTGTGGTGCTGATAAATATTATTCAACTGGCTATTGCACTGCGTCGTCGCAGACAAATGGCGGAGGCGAAGTCGGCGCGATAACCGTTTCGTGGATGTATTATATATTCTTATGGTCGCCGCATTTTTATATAACTAAATGCGGCGTTTTTTATAGAAAAACGTTTCGCTGAAAGCCGCGAGGAATCTATTTTTCCTGCCGCATCACTTTTGCATAACATAATAAATTTCTTCTCTTTGCATAATGGATTCAGAATGCTAAGTTCAGACAAAACGGATAAGGAAATAGCACCATGAAAAATCTCATTGCTGAGTTGTTGGTCAAGCTTGCACAAAAGGAAGAAGAGTCAAAAGAGTTGGTCGCCCAGGTTGAAGCGCTGGAAATTGTGGTCACCGCGCTGCTGCGACAAATGGCGAAAAACGAACAACAGACGTTGATTGAGAACGTTGAAGGCGCGCTGGAAAGCGTCAGACCCGATTCCCAGGTGCCGGTTGAGGATGCTGAAATGCTCCGCCAGTACGTAAAAAAGCTGTTAAGGCATCCTCGCAACTAAACCATCACGGAACCTGACGGCGTGTCATAGAATTGTCATGCAGGATGCCTATAGTCGCTCTGTTTTATTTTTTATGTATTTGTACATGGAGAAAATAAATTGAAACAGAGCGCACTTTTCATCGCATTACTTCCCCTGTTAATGTCACCCGCTATTTATGCCGACAATCACAATACCAGCGTGCTGGATAATCGTGCGGCCAAAGGGGATATCACCCAGCCTGGCGGCGCGCGCCGGTTGACTGAAGATCAAACCGCCGCCATTCGCGCTTCGCTGAATGAGAAACCCGCTAAAAACATTATTCTGCTGATTGGCGACGGGATGGGCGATTCCGAAATAACGGCAGCACGAAATTATGCCGAAGGCGCGGGCGGCTTTTTTAAAGGTATCGACGCACTGCCTCTCACCGGACAATATACCCATTACGCGCTGGATAAAAAAACCGGTAAACCCGATTACGTGACGGATTCTGCTGCCTCTGCCACGGCGTGGTCCACGGGTGTGAAAACCTATAATGGTGCGCTGGGTGTAGATATTCACGAAAAAGATCACCAGACCATTCTGGAGATGGCTAAAGCGGCGGGACTGGCTACCGGCAACGTCTCTACGGCTGAACTTCAGGATGCAACGCCAGCGGCGCTGGTGGCGCATGTCACCTCGCGTAAATGCTACGGCCCGTCGGTGACCAGCGAAAAATGCCCGACTAACGCGCTGGAAAAGGGCGGCAAAGGCTCGATTACGGAACAACTGTTGAACGCACGTCCTGACGTGACGCTGGGCGGCGGGGCGAAAACCTTCGCGGAAACCGCAACGGCGGGCGAATGGCAGGGCAAAACGCTGCGTGAGCAGGCGCAGGCTCGCGGCTATCAGCTGGTGAGCGATGCATCTTCTCTGGCGGCGATTACCGAAGCAAGCCAGGATAAACCGCTGCTGGGTCTTTTCTCTGATGGCAATATGCCGGTGCGCTGGGAAGGGCCAAAAGCGTCCTATCACGGCAACATTGATAAGCCTGCCGTAACCTGTACGCCAAATCCAAAACGTACCGACAGCATCCCGACGCTGGCGGCGATGACCGATAAAGCGATCTCACTGCTGAGCAAGAGTGAAAAGGGCTTCTTCCTGCAGGTGGAAGGCGCGTCTATCGATAAACAGGATCATGCGGCTAACCCGTGCGGTCAGATTGGTGAGACGGTCGATCTGGACGAAGCAGTGCAGAAGGCACTTGAGTTCGCGAAGAAAGACGGCAACACCCTGGTGGTCGTTACCGCAGACCATGCGCACGCCAGCCAGATCATCCCAGCGGATACCAAAGCACCGGGCCTGACGCAGGCGCTGAACACCAAAGATGGCGCGGTGATGGTGTTGAGCTATGGCAACTCTGAAGAAGAGTCCATGGAGCATACCGGAACCCAGCTGCGCATCGCAGCATACGGTCCGCATGCGGCAAACGTGGTAGGGCTGACCGATCAAACGGATCTGTTCTACACCATGAAAGCGGCTTTGGGGCTGAAATAATAAAAGCCCGGCGGAAATCACATCTGCCGGGTGGTTTTTTTCCTGTCACGAACCAGACTTACAGTGAATGTTCACAAAAGGATGGTGCAATGAAAACAACATTACTGGTTACTCTGCTCTCGGGTCTGTTTCTGATCTCATCGGCGAACGCGGAAGAGAAAACATTAACGCCGCAGCAGCAACGCATGACCACCTGTAATCAACAGGCGACCGCGCAGAGCCTGAAGGGTGATGCCCGTAAGACCTACATGAGCGGTTGCCTCAAAAACGGTGCCGCAAAACCGGGTGAGAAAAGCCTGACGCCGCAGCAGCAAAAAATGCGCGAGTGTAATGCGAAAGCGACCGAACAGTCCCTGAAAGGCGACGATCGCAGCAAGTTCATGAGTGCCTGTCTGAAGAAAAACGTGTAGTCCTATCGGGTGAGTGGCCCCGGCGGCTCACCCGAAATTTCATACTTTCCCCGTAAGCCCCCTCTCTATAATTTGGGAAATATTTCAGAATATTCCCAAAAATGATGAATGATGAATCTTATTACAATATAAAGCGCATTCGGGAAGAGTGGAATATGACCCTTTCTCAGGATGACCCCCACCGTACCGGGATCCCGTTTGCCCGGCGAGCCCGGCTGGCGCGTGTTGTCGGACTGGCGGCGATGTTTTTTCCCCTCTCTGGCGTGCTGGTCACCTTTTCTGTATCCGGCGTCTGGTGGTTGTTCCTGGTGGGGTGGGCATTTATCTGGCCCCATTTCGCCTGGCAGTGGTCCTGCCGCGCTGCTTCTCCTCATCAGCAGGAACATTTTAATCTGAAGATTGATGCCATTATTGCCGGGCTTTGGATCGGCATGATGGGGATCAATGCGCTACCTGCGGCAGCGCTGCTGATGATGGTGGGAATGAACATGATGGGGTCCGGCGGTTGTCGGCTGTTTTTTACCGGCATCATGTTAACCCTTCTGTCTTCCCTGGTGACGCTCCCCGTCGTGGGCCGGGTGGCTGTCTTTAACCCGGAGCCTCTGGCATGGGGCTTAACGCTTCCCGTGCTGGTGTTGTATCCGATGCTATTTGCCTGGCTCAGCCATCGTACTGCCATCAGGCTTGCTGAGCATAAACGGCGGCTGGAGCTGATGAGTACCCGCGACGGCATGACCGGCGTCTTTAATCGCCGGCACTGGGAAGTGCTGCTGAGAAATGAATTTGAACACTGTCGCCGCAACCACTGCACCGCCACGATTTTGCTTATCGATATCGATCATTTTAAGAATATCAATGACACCTGGGGCCACGATGTGGGTGATGAAGCGATCATTGCCCTGACGCGGCAACTGCAGCTAACGGTGCGTTCCGGGGATGCGATAGGCCGTTTTGGCGGGGATGAGTTTGCGGTGATCATGTCCCGGACGGCGGCAGACAGTGCCATCGCCGTGATGTCACGCGTACATGAGCGGCTGGAAACGCTGTCGTTACCGTGCGCGCCCAAGGAATCTCTGCGTATTAGCGTCGGTGTCGCGCCCTGGGGACCGCAGTTCGGGCACTATCGGGAGTGGTTAAAAGCGGCCGATGTGGCGCTGTATAAGGCCAAAAATGCCGGACGCGGCCGCACCGAGGTGGCCGCCTGACGTCCGGAGCAGATAATCAGGATTTACTCAGTTTCTCTGATTTTTCCATGCATTTTGTCATCGCTTCAATAACGGCCGAACGGAAGCCGCGTTCTTCCAGCACCCGCACCGCCTCGATAGTGGTTCCGCCAGGCGAGCAGACCATATCTTTCAGTTCACCCGGATGCTTACCGGTCTCCAGCACCATTTTGGCAGAGCCCATCACGGCCTGTGCAGCGAATTTATACGCCTGCGCTCGTGGCATACCGCCAAGCACCGCGGCGTCGGCCATCGCTTCTAAAAACATAAAGACATACGCAGGCGCTGAACCGCTCACTCCCACTACCGGATGGATCATAGATTCGGCAATGACTTCCGCTTCACCGAAGCAGCGGAAGATGTTCAGGACATCCGCCACGTCTTCCGACGTCACCAGCGCGTTAGGCGTGACGGAGGTCATGCCGGCGTTGACCAGTGACGGGGTATTCGGCATAGCGCGTACGATTTTACGGTCATGACCCAGCGCGCGCGCCAGCTGATCGAGCGTGACGCCCGCGGCAATCGATACGACCAGCGTCTCTTTGTTCAGGCTGGTGGTGATGTCGCTCAGCACTTTGATCATGATGTTCGGCTTGACGGCGCCAAAGACAATATCGGCTACCTGGGCCACTTCCTGGGCGCTTTCGGCTGCGTTGATCCCGTACCGATCGCGTAACGCGGCGACGTTGTCCGGTGATGGGGTGTAGACCCAAATCTGACCCGGCAGCACCTGTCCGCTGGCGATCAGGCCACCCAGGATGGCTTTGCCCATGTTACCGCAGCCGATAAACCCGATTTTCTTATCCATCACGATTCTCCGTCATTATGCGTTGTTTTCTCTGATTGATAGCTTAACAACGAAATGCAGGCGACAATAGTCGGCAGAACCATTATGGGGAGACAATATGGCGATTTGGGTTGATGCGGACGCGTGTCCGAATGTGATTAAAGAGATTTTATTCCGCGCGGCCGAGCGCGTGCAGATGCCGCTTACGCTGGTGGCGAACCAGAATATTCGCGTACCGCCTTCCCGATTTATTCGCGCATTGCGGGTTCCGGCTGGTTTTGACGTGGCGGATAACGAGATTGTGCGTCTGTGTAGCCCCGAGGATCTGGTGATCACGGCGGATATCCCGCTGGCCGCGGAAGTGATTGAAAAGGGAGCGGCGGCGCTGAACCCGAGAGGGGAGCGTTATTCGCCGGCGACCATTCGTGAAAGACTCACCATGCGTGATTTTATGGATACGCTTCGCGCCAGCGGCGTGCAGACCGGCGGGCCAGACAGCCTGTCCCAGCGCGATCGCCAGCAGTTCGCCGCAGAGCTTGATAAGTGGCTGCTCGAAGTCAAGCGTCGCACTGCGTAATGATAACCATTGTCACTTTGTGGTACAGTATGGCCTCCGCAGGGTTGTCATCCCGTACCGCTTTGCAGTAAAGTAAACGCAACATCTTCTGCAATTATTTCTTTACGCTCTTCGGCCATCCGGCATCAAGGGGAACACCTGGTTATGACCCAACCCATCTTTTTAGTTGGCCCCCGCGGCTGTGGGAAAACCACCGTTGGCCTGGAACTGGCACGCGCGTGCGATCGTCAGTTTGTTGATACCGACCACTGGCTGCAAACCGAAGCCGGGAAAAGCATCGCGGAAATCGTTGAGCAAGAGGGGTGGGAGAGCTTTCGCGCCCGTGAAACGGCCGTGTTGAAGGCGGTCACCACGCCGTCTGCTGTTATCGCAACCGGTGGCGGCATTGTTCTCGCCGAGTGTAACCGTCGCTTTATGCGCGAGAAAGGGATTGTCATCTACCTCAGTGCACCCGTTTCGGCCCTGGTAGGGCGGCTGGAAGCATTTCCGGAAGAGGGACAACGTCCTGCGCTGACCTCCCGGCCGCTCAGCGAAGAGGTGAGCGAAGTGCTGGCCGAACGCGATGCGTTATACCGCGAAGCGGCACACCACGTTGTGGATGCTTCCGCTTCACCCGAGGACGTGGTAATTCAGATTATTACCGCCCTGCGTTTGGCTTGTGCCAGCTAAGCGGCGTCTATACTTATAGCTCAGACATAAAAAAAGGATGAGCTATGCCAACCAGACCTCCCTATCCACGTGAAGCACGCATCGTTACCGTTGAAAAAGGTAATGGCGATCAAACCGTCACCTGGTATCAGCTGCGTGCCGATCACCCCAAACCAGACTCTCTGATCAGTGAACATGAAACTGAACAGGAAGCGCTGGATGCCAAACGGCGCTACGAAGATCCTGATAAGTCGTGAATGAATTCCTAAAGGGCTAAATACCGTGCCTGAATCACACTTTTTACTCATCGCAAATGTTAAGCAGGGGTTAATATTTAGTTATTACAGGTAACTCCGTAACGGGCAGGCGATCTTTACATTTCGCGATGGGGATCACCTGCTACGCTTGGTGCTGTTTTGTTGAAAAAACGAACTGTGCAGCGTAGTGAGCCTGTACCTGTGTGAAAGATTTAGCGGTAATGGAAGGCGATGAAGATGAAGGCGACGTTGGCGATCCTCACTATTGGTGTGGTCCCTGTAAGCGAAGTGTTACCGCTCTTAACCGAGCATGTATCTGAACAACAGATAACGCATCTAAGCCTGCTGGGGAAGATGAGTCGGGAAGAGGTCATGGAAGACTACGCTGTAGAGGCGGGGGAGGATCCCCTGGCGACGTTATTAAGTGACGGTAAACTGGCGCATGTTTCGCGTCAGAAAATCGAGCGCTCGCTGCAGAGCGTAATAGAAGTGCTCGATAATCAAGGCTATGACGTTATTTTACTGATGAGTACTGCACCTGTTAAGGGACTCATCGCGCGTAATGCGATTTTGCTGGAGCCGATGCGGATCATTCCGCCGCTGGTGGCCTCCATTGTTGACGGGCATCAGGTGGGGGTCATTGTTCCCATTGAAGAGCTCATGGACAACCAGACGGCAAAATGGCACGTACTCGAAAAAATGCCTTTGTATGCGCTGGCCAATCCCTTCTGGGACAGCGAGGCCGCGCTGATTGAGGCAGGACGGGAACTGCTGGAGAGAGGGGCCGATGTGTTGATTCTGGACTGCCTTGGATTCCACCAGCACCACCGTGACTTACTGCAAAAGGCGCTGGATGTCCCGGTGCTGTTGTCCAATGTTCTGATGGCCCGGCTGGCCGCAGAGCTGTTGATCTAATGATTTTGCGTGACAGGTGATGATCATGGCCCCTATAGTGAATTTTTATCTAAAAATATAAGGGCCAGTTCATGCTTCAAAGTAACGAATACTTTTCCGGTAAAGTGAAATCCATTGGTTTTACCAGCAGCAGCACTGGCCGCGCCAGTGTCGGCGTTATGGCTGAAGGGGAATACACCTTTGGTACAGCCGAAGCTGAAGAGATGACGGTGATCAGCGGTGCGCTCAACGTCTTACTGCCGGGGGAAACAGAATGGAAAGTTTACTCTGCCGGACAAGCGTTCAACGTCCCTGGCCACAGCGAATTCCATCTGCAGGTTGCTGAACCGACCTCTTATCTGTGCCGCTACCTGAAATAAAACGTTTTATTCCCTCTCCCTGCCGGGAGAGGGTCACTGCAGGTATTACCGCTGCGCTTCGCCGCCGAGGCCTTCTACCAGATTCTGAATTAACGCTGCCAGCTCTCCGGTCATCAGGATAAAGTCCGCGTCAAAGCGCTGGGCGTAATCTTCACGATCGATATCTTCGTTCTGATCGCGCAGCTCATCGCAGAATTTCAGACGCTTCACCGAGCCGTCATCGCACATCACAAACTGAATACGCTGCTGCCAGTCGAGTGCCAGTTTGGTCACCACTTTGCCCGCTTCAATGTGAACGGCGATCTCGTCGCTCACCAGATCCTGCTTTTTCGCGCGGATCACGCCGCCATCTTCGAGCAGGGCTTTGAGCTCGGCTTCATCAAGGATCTGGAAGCCCTGGGCCGCTGTACCGCTGCGCACCCATTCGGTCAGGGTCAGTTCAATCGGCGTTTCCAGCGCCAGCGGAACGACCGGTAACGATCCGATGCTTTTGCGCAGCAGGGCCAGCGTATCTTCCGCTTTTTTGGCGCTGGCGCAGTCCACCATGATCAGCCCGTTAACGGTATCGATCCACATCATTGTCTGGCTGAAACGGCTAAAGGCGCGCGGCAGCAGAGAGTGAAGAACTTCGTCTTTCAGCGAATCTTTTTCGGTTTTTTTCAGCTTGCGACCCTGTTCGGCTTCAAGCTTGAAAATTTTCGCTTCGAGCGCCTGCTTGACCACCGGCGTGGGCAGAATTTTTTCTTCTTTGCGGGCGCAGACGATGATTTGACCCGTGCTGCTGGCGTGGGTCAATGCATCGCTTTGTGAACCCATTGGAGGAACCCAACCGGTTTTGGCCATATCCTGGCTACCGCAAGGGGAAAAGCTATAAGCGGCTAACTGTTTTTCCATCTCTTCTGCACGCAGCGAAACGTCGCGGCTGAGACGGTAAACCATCAAATTTTTGAACCACAGCATGATAATTTCCACGGCCTTGTCGTTAAATCAGCGGGCATGATAACGAATTGTCGCATCGCTTGCATTGCTAATCGGGAAGCGGGCTTCTACTCTGTTGATAATCAAAATAATGAGGAGTGTCTTGTGCGTATTGGGATTGATTTGGGCGGCACCAAAACAGAAGTCATCGCACTGAGCGAGCAGGGGGAGCAACTGTTCCGCCACCGTCTGCCTACGCCGCGCGATGATTATCACCAGACTATCGAGACGATTGCCCGGCTGGTCGACATGGCTGAGCAGGCGACAGGGCAGACCGGCACCGTTGGGATGGGGATCCCGGGCTCAATCTCGCCCTATACCGGGGTGGTTAAAAATGCCAACTCCACCTGGCTCAACGGTCAGCCTTTTGATAAAGATTTAAGTCAGCGCCTGAACCGGGAAGTGCGTCTGGCAAATGACGCCAACTGTCTGGCCGTCTCCGAAGCCATTGACGGTGCCGCCGCAGGGGCCCAGACCGTTTTTGCGGTCATTATCGGGACCGGCTGTGGCGCAGGCGTGGCCCTGGGCGGGCGTGCCCATATTGGCGGCAACGGTACGGCGGGCGAGTGGGGACATAACCCCCTGCCGTGGATGGATGACGATGAACTTAAATACCGCGCCGAGGTGCCGTGCTATTGCGGCAAGCAGGGCTGTATTGAGACGTTTATCTCCGGCACCGGTTTTGCCACCGATTATCACCGCTTGAGTGGCCAGCCACTCAAGGGGAACGAGATTATGCGCCGGGTCGGGGAACACGATCCGGTGGCTGAGCTGGCTCTCAGCCGCTATGAAATGCGGCTGGCGAAATCCCTGGCGCACGTGGTGAATATCCTTGACCCTGACGTGATTGTGCTCGGCGGCGGGATGAGCAACGTCGACCGTTTATATGCCACGGTGCCGAATCTGGTGAAGCAGTGGGTCTTCGGGGGTGAGTGTGAAACCCCGATCCGCAAAGCGGTGCACGGGGACTCCAGCGGCGTGCGCGGCGCCGCGTGGCTCTGGCCGCTATAGCCATTCTCCCTCTCCCTACGTGAGAGGGGCAGGATGAGGGGCCCTCATGCAGGGCACCCTCACTCCACCGCAAACACCTTATCCAGCTTGCTATACCCCAGCCCGTTAATCTTCTTCACTTTGATCTGCACCGGGATTCGCTCTTTCATCGCCTCGACGTGGCTAATCACGCCAATGGTTTTCCCGGTGGCGTTCAGCGCGTCGAGCGCATCCAGGGCGGTATCCAGCGTTTCGCTGTCGAGCGTGCCGAAGCCTTCATCCAGGAACAGCGAATCGATGCGTGTCTTGTGACTCACCAGATCGGAAAGCGCCAGCGCCAGTGCCAGGCTAACAAGGAAGCTTTCGCCGCCGGAGAGGGTACGGGTATCGCGCACCGCGTCCGCCTGCCAGGTATCCACTACTTCGAGTTCCAGCGCATCGCTGACCTTGCGCTGCAGCAAATAGCGCCCGTGCAGGCGATTTAGCTGCTGGTTGGCAAGCCAGACCAGATTATCCAGCGTGAGCCCCTGGGCAAACTTACGGAACTTGTCGCCGGTGCTGGAACCTATCAGCGAATTCAGATAGCTCCAGTCATCGGCCAGCCGCGCGGCCTCTTCAATATGCTGCATGAGCGCCAACTGGTGCTGACGGTTATCGCTGTCCTGTTTAAGCTGCTGGCGGATTTCACCCTGATGAGTGGTGTTCTCCCGAAGCTGTTGCCCGAGTTGCTGTAGCTGCAACTGCAGGGTTGGCGCGTCGAGTTCCAGCCCTTCCGGTCGCTGCGTCTGATGAGCCTGCAGCTGCTGGTTTGCCTGTGCGAACAGCGCGGTTGCCTGCTGAAGCTGGTTTTCCAGGGTCTGCTTACGGTGTTCAAGACGGCGGATAGTCTCTTCATCAAGCAGTGCAGCCAGAAAGGCCTCCCGATCGGCGAAGCAGCTTGCGGTCAGTGCGGCGGTAAAATGCGTCGTGGCGTGCTGCAGTCGCTCGCTTTCGAGGCTTTCCTGCTGTTGCAATGTAGCAAGCTGGCTCTGAAGAGAAACGCATTCGTCGTGCGTTTCGCGCCAGTTATCAGGAATGGCCGGTTCGGTTTCTGTGTCGTTTGTGGCGGGCAGGGTGTCGAGCAGCGGCATCAGAGCCGTCATGCGCTCCTGCATGACGCCATGCTGAGTCTGTTTTTCCTGCCACTGTGCGAACTCGGTTTCTCGTTCGTTCAGCCAGGCAGCCTCTGTGCCTTCTTCCGGGACGTTGAGTGACAGCGTCAGCAGGGTCGTTTCCAGCGCCTGGCGCGTGGCCGTCAGCTGCTGTTGATACTGACGCGCCTGCGCGTCCTGTTCATTCAGCTGTTGCTGCAGCGTCAGACGCTGGCTCAGCTGGTAAAGCTGACGCTCATACTGCTCTTGTTCGTTCATCCACGGGGCAATATCTTCCCGAATATTCAGAGTGATATTCAGGGACGCGCAAACCGATTGCCACTCTTTAGTGAGCGCTTGCTCCTCCTGAGAGAGCGTCTGAGCGTCGTCTGTCTCACGCTGGATCTGCCGGGTCAGGGCATTCACCTGACCGAGAACTAACAATCCTTCCTCTTTAAGTGCAGCGACCTCTTTGGCTAACTGGTCGCGACGCTGCTGGTTGGCACTGAGCTCCAGCGCCTGATAGGCAGTGACCGCCGGGTGCGAGGTTGAGCCGCACAGCGGGCAGGGCTGTCCCGCCTGCAGCTGCGCACGCTCTGCCTCCAGACTTTTAATCTTCTCTTCCTGTCTGCAGAGCGTTTCAAGATCCAGGTAATGTTGGTTTTTCTCTTTGTACTGCTGGCGACGCAGCGTCAGCGTTTCATTGAGTTTTACCTGCTCTGCCTGGGCTTTCTGCAGGCTTTCACCGTTCTGGCGCAGACGCTGTTGCAGCGGCAGATAACGGGCCTGAAGCGACATCAGCCGCTGGCGGAAAGTCCGTGACTGAGCCTGTTGCTCCATCGCCACGCTGACTTCGTCAGCCGTGAGCGTCAGGGCGTTTTCCGGCATCTCTGCCAGCTTCTGGCGTAATTCAGCAATGCGCGTGGAAAGCGTGGCGATCTGATTTTTATCGCGATTCAGCTGTGCAAAATGGGCGCGCCAGCCTGCTATCTCCTGGCCCCACTGACGATACCGCTCGTGCTCTGCCAGCCATTGTGCCAGCGCCGTAAGGTCGGTCTGCAGTTGTGCATGGCTACGCTGGGCCGTATTACGGATACGCGAGCGCAGCGCGGTTTTTGCTTGTAAGCGAGCATTTACTTCAACAATGCGTTGCTTCGTTTGCCCCAGCCGGGTGGTTTGCTCTTGCTGGCTGTCCCACAGTGGTCGCAGCTGGGCGGCGGGGTGAGCAAGCTGGAGCGTTGCCAGCTCGGGCGCAGCCTCGGTCAGTGCCTGTTGCGCCTGTTGCTGCAAGGTGGCAACGCGTTGCTGCTCACGTATAAGCTCGTCATTGCGCGTAAGCCACTGAAAATCTTTCTGTTGATTCTGCTGTTGCGCCAGCAGCGTTTTTTCTTCGTCAGTAAGTGCCTGCAAACTTTGCTGTAACTGCTGCTGTTGCTCTTCACTCAACAATACGACGCCTGCAGCCTGTGCTTCATACACCTCAAGGGCGTTACGCGCGGCTTTGTGTTTCTCAAACACCATGGCGGAAATCTGCCCGTAGATCTCGGTTCCGGTCAGTTCTTCCAGCAGTTCGGCGCGGTCGGAAGGTCTGGCATTGAGGAAGGCGGCAAATTGCCCCTGAGAGAGCAGCATTGAGCGGGTAAAACGGCCATAATCCAGCCCGGTGAGGGCGGCCGTTTGTTCCAGTTTATCCGACACTTTGTCGGCCAGAATTTTACCGTCCTCACAGCGTGCCAGCTCGACGCGTGGGGCCTGAAGATTACCGTCGGGCTGATTTCGCGCGCGGTTCTGACTCCAGAAAGCGCGATAGGCAATACCTTTGACTTCAAACTCAACTTCGGCAAGGCATTCGGCCGTGTCGCGCGTCATCAAATCGTTTTGTGCCTGGGAGACTTTCTGCAGACGCGGCGTTTCGTGATACAGCGCCAGACAAATGGCGTCGAGCAGGGTCGTTTTCCCTGCGCCGGTAGCCCCGGTAATCGCAAACAGTCCGTTGCTGGCAAACGGCTCCGCGGTAAAATCGATTTTCCACTCACCCTTCAGTGAGTTGAGATTTTTCAGACGCAGGCTGAGGATTTTCATGCGTTTTCTTCCTCATCGTTCAGGGCATGCAGGGTGTGCGTAAACAGCTCGTTCAGCCGTGCGCGTTTCGCGTCGTCAATCTCCTCGTGGGAGAGCCGGCGTTCAAAAACCTCTTCCACCCTGAGTTCGCTGAGCGTTTCGCGCTGAGCGCCGAGCAGAATTTTCTCGCGCTGCTCGCGGCTGCGGCGCACCAGCAGCACCTCTACCGGCAGGTCTTCCGTGAGTACCTGAATTTTACGCTGCACATCATGCAGGTAGTCGCCGCTGGCGATCTCAATATCCAGCCAGACCGGCGGGTTTTGTTCCACGCCGCGCCACTGTTCAAGCTGGGCGGTGATGGCGTCCAGATCGCCTTTCAGCACCGCCAGCGGTTGGGTGACGGGCACTTCCAGCGTGTCGACGGCGCTGAGCTTGCCGTCGCTAAAGCTCACCAGATGGACACTTTTGGCTTTGCCGGTCTCATCAAAACTCAGCGAGATGGGCGAGCCGCAGTAGCGAATGTGCTCGCAGCCGCCGATAACCTGCGCCCGGTGGATATGCCCGAGGGCAATATAATCCGCGGGCGGGAAGTTTTGTGCCGGGAAAGCATCCAGCGTGCCAATATAAATGTCACGCACCGCGTCGCTTTTGCTGGCCCCAACGGTGGTGAGGTGCCCGGTGGCAATCACCGGAATCGCCTGGTCACCGCGAAGGGCACAGGCCTGGGCATGCTGCTGGTGGTAATAGTCGGTGATGGCCTGCAGCAAATGCTGCTGTTTTTCTGCGCCGGAAAGCCCCGCCTGGCTTTGGACAATATCGCGCGGGCGTAAAAATGGGATCGGACACAGTACCGCACCCGGCGTCCCGTCGCGCTTTTTCAGGATCTGCGGCGCATGTCCTGCGCTGGCCACCACGGTAGTATTGAGAAACGCCAGAATATCGCGGGATTCATTTAACGTTGCGACGGAATCATGGTTGCCGGCAACAATCACCAGATGACAGCCCGTTTGCTGCAGATTGACGACAAAACGGTTATATAACTCGCGCGCATAGCTGGGGGGCGAGCCGGTATCGAAGATGTCACCCGCCACAATAATGGCGTCCACCTCATGAGAGCGGGCCGTATCCAGCAGCCAGTTCAGGAACGCTTCGTGTTCAGCCGCCCGGCTTTTGCTGTAAAAATTTTGACCCAGATGCCAGTCAGAGGTGTGTAGTATGCGCATTGCTGATCCGTGGCGAAAAAAAGAAAGCAGGATTATAAACTGTCAGGGAACAGAAAATAACCGCTGTAATAAAACAACAGTTTGCCCTTTATAGTGGTACTGTTTTTCATAAATCTGTCATAAATCTGACGCATAATGACGCCGCATTACAAACTTGTAACTTAAATAAGATAAAACAGGGCAAAGTATGGCGAGACGTATTCTGGTCGTAGAAGATGAAGCTCCGATTCGTGAAATGGTGTGCTTCGTGCTCGAGCAAAATGGCTTCCAGCCGGTTGAGGCGGAAGATTATGACAGCGCGGTGAACCAGCTGAATGAACCCTGGCCCGATCTGATTCTGCTCGACTGGATGTTGCCTGGCGGCTCCGGGCTGCAGTTTATCAAACACCTGAAACGTGAAGCGCTTACCCGCGACATACCGGTTGTGATGCTCACGGCGCGCGGTGAAGAAGAGGATCGCGTACGCGGTCTGGAAACGGGGGCGGACGATTACATTACCAAACCGTTCTCACCGAAAGAGCTGGTTGCCCGCATTAAAGCCGTGATGCGCCGCATTTCACCGATGGCGGTGGAAGAGGTGATTGAGATGCAGGGACTGAGCCTTGACCCTACCTCACACCGCGTCATGACCGGTGAAAATCCCCTCGATATGGGGCCTACCGAATTTAAACTTCTGCATTTCTTTATGACTCACCCGGAGCGCGTATACAGCCGCGAACAGTTGCTGAATAACGTCTGGGGAACTAACGTGTATGTCGAAGACCGGACGGTTGACGTACATATCCGCCGCCTGCGAAAAGCGCTGGAACTGAGCGGCCACGATCGCATGGTGCAGACGGTCCGCGGCACGGGTTATCGTTTTTCAACCCGTTTCTGAACAATGACAGGAGTGTGACGCGTGCTGGAACGTCTGTCATGGAAAAGGCTCGTCTTTGAACTGATCTTATGCTGTATTCCGGCCTTCATTCTGGGGGCCTTTCTTGGATATTTGCCGTGGTTTCTGCTGGCGTCGGTTACCGGGCTTCTGATTTGGCATTTCTGGAACCTGCTGCGCCTCTCGTGGTGGCTATGGGTTGACCGAAGTATGACGCCTCCGCCGGGAAGCGGAAGCTGGGAGCCGCTGCTGTACGGTCTGCACCAGATGCAGATGCGTAACAAAAAGCGGCGTCGGGAGCTGGGAAGCCTGATCAAACGCTTCCGTAGCGGCGCTGAGTCGCTGCCGGATGCTGTCATTCTGACGACCGAAGAAGGGACGATCTTCTGGTGTAACGGCCTCGCGCAACAGCTGCTGGGCCTGCGCTGGCCGGACGATAATGGCCAGAACATCCTCAACCTTCTGCGTTATCCCGAGTTCACGCTGTACCTGAAAAAGCGTGATTTTACCCGCCCCCACAACCTGAAGCTCAATAATGGGCGCCATCTGGAAATCCGTGTGATGCCTTACAGCGACCAGCAGTGGCTGATGGTTGCCCGTGATGTCACCCAGATGCACCAGCTGGAAGGGGCGCGACGCAACTTCTTTGCCAACGTCAGCCACGAATTACGCACTCCGCTGACGGTGCTTCAGGGGTACCTGGAGATGATGCAGGAGCAAACGCTGGAAGGCGCGCCGCGCGAGAAAGCGTTGCATACGATGCGTGAACAAACGCACCGTATGGAAGGGCTGGTGAAACAGCTGCTGACGCTCTCGAAAATTGAGGCCGCCCCCTCGCTGGCATTGAATGACACCATTGATGTGCCGATGATGCTGCGGGTGGTGGAGCGCGAAGCGCAGACGTTAAGCCATAAAATGCATCAGCTGACCTTCGAGGTCGACAACACGCTCAAGGTGCTTGGCAGCGAAGATGAGCTGCGCAGCGCCATTTCTAATCTGGTGTATAACGCGGTGAATCATACGCCAGCGGGGACGGATATCGTGGTGCGCTGGCAGCACACGCCAACGGGCGCTGAGTTCAGCGTAGAGGATAACGGGCCGGGGATCGCACCTGAACACATCCCGCGTCTGACCGAGCGCTTCTACCGGGTGGATAAAGCGCGCTCACGGCAGACCGGCGGCAGCGGTCTGGGGCTGGCTATTGTGAAACACGCGGTGAATCATCATGAAAGCCGTCTCGATATTCAAAGCACGCTGGGTAAGGGAACCCGCTTCAGTTTCGTTATCCCGGAACGATTAATTGCCAAAAAGATCGCCTGACGACAGGCGTGTCAGTTTACCTTTCCACGGGCCAGCGTTTGCTGGCCCGTTTGCTTTGCAGTCAAGCGAAACGCGGCTGAATATTATACGGCTGGCTGTTTTTTGTTCGCATGATTAGCCATGGGTTTTTCTTATAATTAGCGTATTGTGCTGGTCTGATTTTTGATGCTGGCATATTGTTCTGGTTTCACGATCCCATCTTGCCTTTAAACGTTATAAGCGTTTAAATTGCGCCCCAGATACTGTCATACCGACTGTATTTGCGTGGTAAATCGAAAAACTATTCTTCTCCACGCCAGGACGGGAGCATATCCCGCTGAAATTGAGCAAATTTTCCGCTGTATCGTCCCGTCAGGGATAGCGAAAATCTCAATGTTTTCAACACCACATCCACAGGCAGTAAGGTTTTATGACCCATCACTTAAAATCGCGTGACATCATCGCGCTGGGCTTTATGACATTTGCGCTGTTCGTTGGCGCAGGCAACATCATTTTCCCCCCAATGGTTGGCTTACAGGCGGGTGAACACGTCTGGACCGCTGCGTTTGGTTTCCTGATTACTGCTGTGGGTCTGCCGGTACTGACCGTCGTCGCGCTGGCGAAAGTCGGTGGTGGCGTTGATAGCCTCAGCACCCCGATTGGCAAAGTGGCCGGCATTCTGCTGGCGACCGTCTGCTATCTGGCCGTTGGCCCGCTGTTTGCGACCCCGCGTACCGCGACCGTATCCTTCGAAGTGGGGATTGCCCCGCTCACTGGCGATGGCGCGATGCCGCTGTTTATCTACAGCCTGATCTACTTCGCGATTGTCATTCTGGTTTCCCTTTATCCGGGCAAGCTGCTGGATACCGTGGGTAACTTCCTGGCTCCGCTGAAAATCGTGGCGCTGATTGTGCTGGCGGTTGCGGCCATCGTCTGGCCCGCAGGCCCGATTAGCGATGCGATGGACGCCTATAAAAACGCCGCGTTCTCCAACGGCTTTGTGAACGGCTACCTGACGATGGATACGCTGGGCGCAATGGTGTTTGGTATTGTTATCGTGAATGCCGCACGTTCCCGCGGCGTGACGGAAGCGCGTCTGCTGACTCGCTACACCATCTGGGCTGGCCTGATGGCCGGTGTAGGGCTGACGCTGCTGTACCTGGCGCTGTTCCGCCTGGGCTCAGATAGCGCCATACTGGTCGATCAAAATGCCAACGGCGCGGCGATCCTCCATGCTTACGTACAGCACACCTTTGGTGGTGCGGGTAGCCTGCTGCTGGCGGTACTGATTTTCCTGGCGTGCCTTGTCACCGCCGTGGGGCTGACCTGCGCCTGCGCTGAGTTCTTTGCTCAGTATCTGCCGCTCTCTTACCGCACGCTGGTCTTTATCCTGGGCATCTTCTCCATGGCGGTGTCAAACCTCGGTCTGAGCCACCTGATTCAGGTCTCTATCCCGGTGCTGACGGCCATCTATCCGCCATGTATCGTGCTGGTGGTGCTGAGCTTCACCCGCCCGTGGTGGAACAACTCGTCGCGAATTATTGCGCCAGCCATGTTTATCAGCCTGATTTTTGGTATCCTTGACGGGATTAAAGCATCCGCCTTTGCGCAAATACTGCCAGCCTGGACACAGCGTCTGCCGCTGTCCGAGCAAGGCCTGGCCTGGTTGATGCCTACCGTTGTTGCACTGGTTCTGGCCATTATCTGGGATCGTGCTGCAGGGCGTCAGGTCGCATCGAACGCCCATTAATCAACGGCAACAAACTGTTTAACCACGGGGCTTAAGGCCCCGTGGTTTTTTGTTTTTTTCGAGTTGAATGGCAAGATTTAAATGGAAAGCACTAACAAACTCAAACGTGGACTCAGCACCCGCCACATTCGCTTTATGGCGCTGGGATCCGCTATCGGTACCGGTCTTTTTTATGGCTCGGCAGATGCCATTAAAATGGCCGGTCCCAGCGTTCTGCTGGCCTACATCATCGGTGGCGTGGCCGCGTATATCATCATGCGCGCCCTCGGGGAGATGTCGGTTCACAATCCGTCTGCCAGTTCGTTCTCGCGCTATGCGCAGGAAAACTTAGGCCCGCTGGCGGGCTTCATCACCGGCTGGACCTACTGCTTCGAAATTCTGATTGTGGCTATTGCCGACGTTACCGCCTTTGGCATCTACATGGGCGTCTGGTTCCCCGCGGTTCCGCACTGGATATGGGTGCTGAGCGTGGTGCTGATCATCTGTGCCGTCAACCTGATGAGCGTGAAGGTGTTTGGTGAACTGGAGTTCTGGTTCTCCTTCTTCAAAGTTGCCACCATTATCATCATGATTATCGCGGGCTTCGGGATCATCATCTGGGGTATCGGCAACGGCGGTCAGCCAACGGGGATCCATAACCTCTGGAGCAACGGCGGCTTCTTCAGCAACGGCTGGCTCGGTATGGTGATGTCGCTGCAGATGGTCATGTTTGCCTACGGCGGGATCGAGATTATCGGCATTACCGCCGGGGAAGCGAAAGACCCGGAGAAATCCATTCCGCGCGCCATCAACTCAGTGCCAATGCGTATTCTGGTGTTCTATGTGGGGACGCTGTTCGTCATTATGTCCATCTACCCGTGGAACCAGGTGGGCACTAACGGCAGCCCGTTTGTGCTGACCTTCCAGCATATGGGCATCGCGTTTGCCGCCAGCATCCTGAACTTTGTGGTGCTGACCGCCTCGCTTTCGGCAATCAACAGTGACGTCTTTGGCGTGGGCCGCATGCTGCACGGAATGGCGGAGCAGGGCAGTGCGCCTAAGGTGTTTGCCAAAACCTCTCGTCGCGGCACGCCGTGGGTGACGGTAATGGTAATGACCGTAGCCCTGCTGCTGTCGGTCTACCTGAACTACATCATGCCGGAGAATGTGTTCCTGGTGATTGCGTCGCTGGCGACCTTCGCGACCGTGTGGGTGTGGATCATGATCCTGTTGTCGCAGATTGCGTTCCGTCGCCGTCTGTCACCGGAAGAGGCGAAAGCGCTGAAGTTCAAAGTGCCGGGTGGGGTGGTGACAACCGCTGTCGGCCTGGTCTTCCTGGTCTTTATCATCGCCCTGATTGGCTATCATCCGGATACCCGTATCTCCCTTTATGTGGGCTGCGCGTGGATCGTCCTGCTGCTGCTGGGCTGGATGTTTAAATGCCGCCGCGACCGTCAGCTGGCGCAGGCACAGTAATCGTCCCTCTCCCCGCAGAGGGACTGGAAGGAGGCATCCGCTCACGCTGATGCCTCCTCCCCCGTCCTCCTCCCTCAATAAACCTCGTCATGATGAGCTAACCTTAACCACCCTGTGGCAAGGTGACGTCAATTTCATCAAAGGGGATTCGTGATGTTAAACGCCTGGCACCTTCCGGTTGCCCCATTTGTTAAGCAAAACAAAGACAACCTTGTGATTACGCTCTGGCTGGCGGGGGAAAATCAGCCTGAACGCGTGACGCTACGCGCCGAAATTGATAACGAAGAGACCGCGCTGAAAATGCATAAGCAGCGCAGCCAGCCGCAGCCCGGGATCACGGCGTGGCGGGCAAACATCGATTTAACCCGTGGACAGCCGCGTCGTCGCTACAGTTTTAAACTGCTGTGGAATAACCGCCAGCTGTGGTTTACCCCGCAGGGGTTTAGCCGTTTTCCGCCGGCCCGGCTGGAGCAATTTGCCGTCGATTACCCGGACAATGGCCCGCAATGGGTTAACGATCAGGTGTTTTACCAGATTTTCCCGGACCGCTTTGCCCGCAGCGAAAAGCGCACTGCAGACCAGGATAAGGTTTATTACCACCACGCAGCAGGTCACGACATTATCCTCAAAGCATGGGATGAACCGCTGACCGCGCAGGCGGGTGGCTCGACGTTTTACGGCGGCGATCTCGACGGAATCAGCGAAAAACTCCCGTACCTGAAAAAACTGGGCGTGACGGCGCTGTACCTTAACCCGGTGTTTAAAGCGCCGAGCGTGCATAAATACGACACCGAAGATTATCGTCATGTTGATGAGCAGTTTGGCGGCGATGCCGCGCTGCTGCGCCTGCGACAGAACACTAAAAACGAAGGGATGCGCCTGATTCTGGACGGCGTGTTCAACCACAGCGGGGATTCGCACGCGTGGTTTGACCGTCATAACCAGTCGATGAGCGGGGCATGCCATAACCCGGATTCGCCGCAGCGTGACTGGTACAGCTTTAATGAAGAGGGCTACGCGCTGGACTGGCTGGGCTACCCAAGCCTGCCGAAGCTGGATTTCCAGTCGCCTTCTCTGGTCAACGAAATCTACGGCGGTGAAGACAGCGTTGTCCGCCACTGGCTTAAGGCACCATGGAACATGGACGGCTGGCGTCTTGACGTGGTGCATATGCTGGGTGAAGCGGGCGGAGCGCGGAATAACCTTCAGCACGTTGCAGGAATCACCCGCTCAGCGAAAGCCGCGCAGCCGGAGGCCTTTGTCTTTGGCGAGCATTTTGGCGATGCACGCCAGTGGCTGCAAGCCGATGCAGAAGATTCGGCCATGAACTACCGCGGTTTTACCTTCCCGCTATGGGGATTTCTGGCGAACACCGATATCTCCTACGATCCGCAGCATATCGACGCCGAAACCTGTATGGCATGGATGGATAACTACCGCGCCAGCCTGTCGCATCAGCAGCAGTTGCGGATGTTTAACCAGCTGGACAGCCACGATACCGCACGTTTTAAATCCCTGCTTGGCAAGGATGTGGCGCGCCTGCCGCTGGCCGTTACCTGGCTCTTCACCTGGCCTGGCGTGCCGTGCATTTACTACGGTGATGAGGTGGGGCTGGAGGGGAACAACGATCCCTTCTGCCGCAAAACCTTCCCCTGGGATCCGGCGAAGCAGGACAAGGCGCTGCTCAGCCTGTACCAGCGTCTGGCTAAGCTTCGTAAACAGAACCAGGCGCTGCGTTACGGTGGCTGTCAGGTGGTGTATGCCCACGATAACGTGGTGGTGTTTGCCCGCGTCTACAACCAGCAACGCGTGCTGGTCGCCATCAACCGCGGAGAAGCCTGTGAAGTGGTGTTGGATGACTCTCCGTTGCTGCACGTGAAGGCGTGGCAACGCAAAGAGGGTAAAGGCACGATTCAGGAAGGCATTCTCTCCTTACCGGCCATTTCCGCCTCCGTCTGGTTCGGAAATTAATCGTCATCAGCAACCGGTTTATTTCCCGGTTGCTGAAAATTCCCCTAAGTTGTTCGGTTAATTTCAACAGAGGGGACAAATATCTTTACTATCCGCTCAATCAATTCTCGCTATACTCAAATTGCTTTATCAGTCAGGGCCCTTTCTCATATAGCACACCAAAACGTTGGCTTTTAACACATTGATTAAAAGGTACTTTTATGTCTATTCGTGAACTGATTGACCCGTCCAATTCCGTACTGATTTTTATCGATCACCAACCGCAAATGTCTTTTGGCGTGGCAAATATTGACCGTCAGTTATTAAAGAATAATACGGTGGCTCTGGCAAAAGCAGGCAAAATTTTTGATGTTCCGGTTATCTACACCTCTGTCGAAACAAAAAGCTTTAGCGGATACATCTGGCCAGAACTGCTGGCGGTTCACCCGGCGGTTAAACCGATTGAACGTACCTCTATGAACTCCTGGGAAGACGATGCGTTTGTTGCGGCAGTGAAAGCAACGGGCCGCAAGAAACTTATCATCTCAGCCCTGTGGACCGAAGTTTGCCTGACCTTCCCGGCGCTGATGGCTCTGGATGAAGGGTTTGAAGTTTATGTAGTGACCGATACTTCCGGCGGTACCTCCGTAGATGCCCATGAACGTGCGATTGACCGTATGGTTCAAGCGGGCGCGGTTCCTGTGACCTGGCAGCAGGTGCTGCTTGAGTATCAGCGCGACTGGTCTCGCAAAGGCACTTACGACGCGGTCATGGACCTGGTCCGTGAGCACAGCGGTGCTTATGGCATGGGCGTTGACTATGCCTACACCCTCGTTCACGGTGCGCCAGAACGCAAAGCGTAAACCTTCCAGGGCGGGGTTCTCCCGCCCATCAATGACCAGGAAACTATTATGGCGCACACATCGCATGTCACGCTGGTGATTACCCACACCTTGCTGCCGGGTCAGGCTGAGCGATACGAACAGTGGCTGGGTAAGATCATGCCCATCGCGGCGGAATTTCCGGGGCATCTTGGCGCGAACGTCATCCGCCCGACCGACGGACAACATCTGTGGACGGTGATAATCCGTTTCGACACCCTCGAACACCTCTCTGCGTGGACCCAGTCCGATACCCGTAATGCGCTGGTAAAAGAGATTGAACCGCTGCTGGCGGAAGGTGATAAAACCGAAGTGCGTACCGAGGCGGCGTTCTGGTTTACTCCACCGGAGCCTCACGTGCGTAAGCCTAAACAGTGGAAACAGTTTCTCATTACCCTGCTGGTTATCTTTCCCAGTACCAACCTGGTACCGCTGGTCACCGGTGCGTTGCTTCCTGGCCTGAAAGGTACGTTGTTGCTGCATCTGATTAACGATGCCTGTGTGGTCGCGCTGGTGGTCTGGCTGTGGATGCCCATCGTGACCCGTCTGTTTGCCGGATGGCTCAAAAAAGCCTGATTCGGCTGAAAGGAGTACGTTATGTCTCAAACTGCCACACTGATCTTAACCAAAGGTAAGATCCATACCCTCGATCGCGAAAACCCGCTCACGGAAGCGGTGGCTATTGCTAACGGCAAGATCCTGGCGACGGGCAACCACGATCGCATTATGAGCTATGCGACGCAGGGAACGCAGATTGTCGATCTGAAGGGAAGTACGGTGATCCCCGGGCTTAACGATTCGCACCTGCACCTGATCCGCGGCGGGCTGAACTACAACCTCGAGCTGCGCTGGGAAGGCGTACCGTCGCTGGCGGATGCGCTAAGGATGTTGAAAGATCAGGCCGATCGTACACCTTCACCTCAGTGGGTTCGGGTGGTGGGCGGCTGGAGCGAGTTTCAGTTCGCCGAACGCCGGATGCCGACCATCGAAGAGCTTAACGAGGCGGCACCGGATACGCCGGTGTTTGTCCTGCACCTCTACGATCGCGCCCTGCTTAACCGCGCCGCGTTGAAAGCTGTCGGCTACACCAAAGAGACGCCAAACCCGCCGGGCGGGGAGATTGTGCGTGATAACCACGGCAACCCGACCGGGCTGCTGATCGCTAAACCTAACGCGATGATCCTCTACGCCACGCTGGCAAAAGGACCGAAACTCCCCATTGAGCAGCAGGTTAACTCCACGCGCCAGTTTATGCGTGAGCTTAACCGTCTGGGGCTGACCAGCGCCATTGATGCCGGCGGCGGCTTCCAGAACTACCCGGAAGATTACGAGGTGATTGCCGAACTGCACGCCAAAGAGCAGATGACGGTGCGTATTGCCTACAACCTCTTCACCCAGCGCCCTAAACAGGAGCTGGAGGATTTTGAGCGCTGGACCGATATGCTCAAACCGGGGCAGGGCACAGACTTTTATCGTGCGAACGGGGCAGGAGAGATGCTGGTCTTCTCGGCGGCGGATTTTGAAGATTTCCTCCAGCCGCGCCCGGATCTGCCGCAAGGGATGGAAGACGAGCTGGAACGCGTGGTGCGCCACCTGGTGGAAAACCGCTGGCCGTTCCGACTGCATGCCACCTATGACGAATCCATCAGCCGGATGCTGGATGTCTTTGAGAAGGTGAACCGTGAGATTCCGTTTAACGGGCTGCACTGGTTCTTTGACCATGCGGAGACCATTACCGAGCGTAATATCGAGCGCGTCAAAGCGTTGGGGGGCGGTATTGCGGTGCAGCACCGTATGGCGTTCCAGGGCGAATATTTCGTCGACCGCTACGGCAAAGAGGCGGTGAAACACACGCCACCGGTGGCGAAAATGCTGGAACTTGACGTGCCGGTTGGGTTAGGTACTGACGCGACCCGTGTGGCGAGCTATAACCCATGGACGGCGCTCTACTGGCTGGTCTCCGGGCGAACCGTCGGCGGCCTGGCGATGTATGACGACAATAACCGCCTGCCGCGTGAGGTAGCGCTGGAGCTGTGGACCGCAGGCAGCGCGTGGTTTTCCAGCGAGCAGGGTAAAAAAGGCCGTCTGGTTGAAGGGCAGCTTGCGGATCTGGTGGTGCTGTCGAAAGATTACTTCAGCGTGACGGAAGAGGAGATCAAGGGCATTGAATCGGTGCTGACCGTTGTGGATGGCAAGGTCGTGTATGCCGCCGGTCATTTCAGTCCGCTGTCACCGCCGCCGATCCCGGTTGTGCCGTCGTGGTCACCGGTCGTGAAAGTCCCGGGGCATTACCGCTCTGCGCCGCCTGCAGCCAGTAAAGTGGGGGCGGTGGTACAGATGCACCAGTGCATTGGTAGCTGCGGAGTGCATGGCCATGCGCACGGCATTGCGCGGCAATCGGATATCCCGGTATCTGATGACCAGGCATTCTGGGGCGTGCTGGGGTGTTCGTGCTTCGCGTTTTAACATGTGAAGAGTGAGATCGTACAAAACAAAAAGGCCCGCTGATGCGGGCCTTTTCCGTAAACCGTGCCGATTACAGGCTGGATACGTTCTCAGACAGGTATTTAGCAACGCCGTCCGGAGACGCGTTCATACCTTCTTTACCTTTTTCCCACTGAGCCGGGCACACTTCACCGTGCTCTTCGTGGAACTGCAGCGCGTCAACCATGCGCAGCATTTCGTCGATGTTACGACCCAGTGGCAGATCGTTAACAACCTGGTGACGAACGATGCCGTTTGCGTCGATCAGGAAAGAACCGCGCAGTGCAACACCAGCGTCCGGATGTTCGATACCGTAAGCCTGCTGGATTTCGCGTTTGATGTCCGCAACCATTGCGTATTTCACCGCACCGATGCCGCCTTTGTCGACAGGGGTGTTACGCCATGCGTTGTGTACAAATTCAGAGTCGAAGGAGACGCCTACAACTTCTACGCCACGCTTCTGGAATTCTTCGTAACGTTTGTCGAATGCGATCAGCTCAGACGGGCAAACGAAAGTGAAGTCCATTGGCCAGAAGAACAGAACGGTCGCTTTACCGTTGGTGTGCTGTTTGAAGTTGAAGTTTTCAACGATTTCACCGTTGCCCAGAACTGCTGCAGCTGTAAAATCCGGAGCCGGACGAGTTACCAGAACCATGTGATTCTCCTGTAGATACTAAGGTTATTTGGAACGCAACGCCGCCCAGTATAGAGAGTGTTCATTGATAAGACAAAGAGGCGCTAACAATCGTTCAGCAAGCTTTCACCTATCAATGGCATTTCTGTTATAGCTGTTTGTTTTTCGCCTGGGTCATCATACGCGGATAGAACTGCCAGAACCGCGTCTCCAGCGCCTCGTAGTGGGCGTCCAGGTCATGCCAGGAGTCGCGCAGCGCGTCGAGTCGCGGTCGGCGACTCGCCATCCCGTTTAACACATTCTGTATAAAGTCCATCTCGCGATAGCGCTCAAGCCAGCGTTCTGACCAGAGATAGTTATTCAGATTCACAAAGCGCGGCGGCGAATCCGGCAAAATAATGGACACCTGCTGGTGGGCATAGCGCACGAACGCGTTTAGGGGCATCTCAGGAGAGAGTGTTTCCCAGTGCCGCGAGAGGAAATGGTCCCACATCACATCAAGCGTGATTGGCGCGACGCGCCGCGTTTCAGGGCGGAACCACGCTTTGGCTTCCTGGACTTCCGGCAGGTTATCGGTCAGCACGTCGATACGGCGATGCATAAAAATCCCGTCGACAACCTCTGCGGAGTACGCGTCGGCGGGATTACCGCGCACGAAATCGGCCAGCAGATTGCCGGAAAGAGAGCTGTCAGCGAGATGAGCAAGATGCAGGTGAGCGAGAAAATTCATGCGTTTTATTTGTCCAGGGGCGGCTAGTTGTTGCAGCAAAAGGGTGTGAGCACTAGACTATGCCGCCTGTTTTTAAGTCACGAGTATACGTCATGCGCGTCGCCGATTTCTCCTTTGAACTACCTGAATCCCTGATTGCTCACTACCCAATGCCTGAGCGCAGTAGCTGTCGTTTGCTGTCACTGGATGGGCCGACGGGCGAGCTGACGCACGGTACTTTCACCGATTTGCTCGACAAGCTCAACCCTGGCGATCTGCTGGTCTTTAACAATACCCGCGTGATCCCGGCGCGTCTGTTTGGCCGTAAAGCCAGCGGCGGCAAGATTGAAGTGCTGGTCGAACGTATGCTTGATGATAAACGTATTCTGGCACATATTCGCGCCTCTAAAGCGCCGAAGCCGGGTGCAGAGCTGCTGCTTGGCGATGATGAGAGCATCCGTGCAACCATGACCGCGCGTCACGATGCGCTGTTTGAGGTGGCGTTCAATGACGAGCGCACGGTGCTCGACATCCTGAATGCGATCGGCCATATGCCGCTGCCCCCTTACATCGAGCGCCCGGACGAAGAGGCTGACCGCGAGCTGTACCAGACCGTCTATAGCCAGAAACCTGGCGCGGTCGCCGCGCCGACGGCGGGCCTGCATTTTGATGAACCGCTGCTGGAAAAATTGCGCGCGAAAGGTATCGAGATGGCCTTCGTGACCCTGCATGTCGGTGCGGGGACGTTCCAGCCGGTGCGCGTGGACAGCATCGAAGACCACATCATGCACTCCGAATATGCCGAAGTGCCGCAAGAGGTGGTGGATGCCGTTCTGGCCGCCAAAGCACGCGGTAACCGCGTTGTGGCAGTGGGCACCACGTCGGTACGCTCCCTTGAGAGCGCCGCGCAGGCCGCCAAAAATGACCTGATTGAGCCTTTCTTTGGCGATACGCAGATCTTTATCTACCCGGGCTATCGGTACAACGTGATTGATGCCCTGGTAACCAACTTCCATCTGCCTGAATCAACGCTGATTATGCTGGTGTCCGCTTTTGCGGGTTATCAGCACACCATGGCGGCGTACAAGTCTGCGGTAGAACAAAAATATCGCTTTTTTAGCTACGGGGACGCGATGTTTATCACGTACAATCCGCAGGCTTTGAATGAGCGTGTCGGGGAATAAGTCCGCGGCACCGTTTTACAACGTTGGACTGTTTTTCTGACGTCGGAGAAAAAATGAAATTTGAACTCGATACCACCGATGGTCGCGCACGTCGCGGCCGCCTGGTGTTTGATCGCGGCGTGGTGGAAACCCCCGCGTTTATGCCTGTGGGCACCTACGGCACCGTAAAAGGGATGACGCCGGAAGAAGTGGAAGCCACTGGCGCACAGATTATCCTCGGCAATACCTTCCACCTGTGGCTGCGTCCTGGTCAGGAGATCATGAAGCTGCACGGCGATTTGCATGACTTCATGCAGTGGAAAGGCCCGATCCTGACCGACTCCGGTGGTTTCCAGGTCTTCAGCCTGGGCGACATCCGTAAGATCACCGAGCAGGGCGTACACTTCCGTAACCCGATCAACGGCGATCCGATTTTCCTCGATCCTGAAAAGTCTATGGAGATTCAGTACGATCTCGGCTCTGATATCGTGATGATCTTCGACGAATGTACGCCATACCCGGCCGACTGGGATTACGCGAAACGCTCCATGGAGATGTCATTACGCTGGGCGAAGCGTAGCCGTGACCGCTTTGACTCCCTGCAGAACAAAAATGCGCTGTTCGGTATTATCCAGGGCAGCGTTTACGAAGATTTACGCGATATCTCTGTTAAAGGTCTGGTAGAGATAGGTTTTGATGGCTACGCTGTCGGCGGTTTGGCTGTGGGTGAACCGAAGGAAGACATGCATCGCATTCTGGAGCATGTCTGCCCGCAAATCCCGGCAGATAAACCCCGTTACCTGATGGGTGTGGGTAAACCTGAGGACCTGGTTGAAGGTGTGCGCCGCGGCATTGATATGTTCGACTGCGTTATGCCAACCCGCAACGCGCGTAACGGTCATCTGTTTGTGACCGATGGCGTGGTGAAAATCCGTAACGCGAAGCATAAGAGTGACACCAGCCCGCTCGATTCCGAGTGCGATTGCTACACCTGTCGCAATTATTCTCGCGCGTACCTGCATCATCTTGATCGTTGCAATGAGATTTTGGGCGCGCGTCTCAATACCATTCATAATCTTCGTTATTATCAGCGCTTAATGGCTGGTTTACGCAAGGCTATTGAAGAGGGTAAATTAGAGAGCTTCGTGACCGATTTTTACCAACGTCAGGGTCGAACCGTTCCACCTTTGAACGTTGATTAATTTTAATAATGAGGGAATTTGAATGAGCTTTTTTATTTCTGATGCGGTAGCGGCAACAGGTGCTCCGGCGCAGGGCAGCCCGATGTCTCTGATTCTGATGCTGGTTGTGTTCGGTCTGATCTTCTACTTCATGATCCTGCGCCCACAGCAGAAGCGTACCAAAGAGCACAAAAAGCTGATGGACTCCATTGCCAAAGGTGATGAAGTGCTGACCAACGGTGGTCTGGTCGGTCGCGTAACCAAAGTGGCTGAAAGTGGCTACATTGCTATTGCCCTGAACGACACCACTGAAGTGGTTATCAAACGTGACTTCGTAGCTGCCGTTCTGCCGAAAGGCACCATGAAGGCGCTGTAATCCCAACTTTTCCCAAAGGGAACTGCCGTGTTAAACCGTTATCCTTTGTGGAAGTACATCATGCTGGTCGCCGTGATTCTCGTCGGCCTGCTGTACGCGCTTCCCAACCTGTATGGTGAGGATCCGGCTGTTCAAATCACTGGCGCGCGCGGTGTCGCCGCCAGTGAGCAAACGCTGATCCAGGTCCAGAAATCGTTACAAGAAGAAAAAATTACCGCTAAGTCTGTGGCTCTGGAAGAGGGCGCAATTCTTGCTCGCTTCGACACCACCGACACGCAGCTCCGCGCTCGCGAAGTGCTGATGGGCGTGCTGGGTGATAAATACGTCGTGGCGCTTAACCTTGCTCCTGCAACCCCGCGTTGGCTGGCTGCGTTGAATGCAGAGCCAATGAAACTCGGTCTTGACCTGCGTGGCGGTGTTCACTTCCTGATGGAAGTGGATATGGATACCGCGCTCGGCAAACTGCAGGAACAAAACATCGACAGCCTGCGCAGCGATCTGCGCGAAAAAGGCATCGCTTACACTACCGTTCGTAAAGAAGATAACTACGGTATGAGCATCACGTTCCGCGACAGCGCGGCGCGCGATCAGGCTGTAGATTACCTGACTCAACGTCACCGTGACCTCGTGATCACCTCTCAGGGCAGCAACCAGCTGCGCGCGGTGATGACCGATGCTCGCCTGAAAGAAGCCCGTGAATACGCCGTTCAGCAGAACATCAATATTCTGCGTAACCGTGTAAACCAGCTGGGTGTTGCTGAGCCACTGGTACAGCGTCAGGGTGCTGACCGTATCGTGGTGGAACTCCCGGGGATTCAGGACACGGCACGTGCGAAAGAGATTCTGGGGGCAACTGCCACGCTGGAATTCCGTCTGGTTAACTCCAACGTCGATCAGTCCGCTGCTGCCGCAGGCCGTATTCCGGGCGATTCGGAAGTGAAACAGACCCGCGAAGGTCAGCCAGTTGTGCTGTACAAACGCGTGATCCTGACCGGTGACCACATCACCGACTCCACATCCAGCCAGGACGAATACAACCAGCCGCAGGTTAACATCTCGCTGGATAGCGCGGGTGGTAACATCATGTCTAACTTCACCAAGGACAACATCGGTAAACCGATGGCAACCCTGTTCGTGGAGTACAAAGACAGCGGTAAGAAAGACGCAAACGGCCGCGCGGTGCTGGTGAAAGAGGAAGAGGTGATTAACATCGCCAACATCCAGTCTCGTCTGGGTAACAGCTTCCGCATCACCGGTATCAACAACCCGAACGAAGCGCGTCAGCTTTCACTGCTGCTGCGTGCCGGTGCGCTGATTGCACCGATTCAGATTGTTGAAGAACGTACCATTGGTCCAACGCTGGGGATGCAAAACATCAAGCAGGGTCTGGAAGCGTGTCTGGCCGGTCTGGTGGTCTCCATCCTCTTCATGATCTTCTTCTATAAGAAGTTTGGTCTGATTGCGACAAGCGCACTGGTTGCGAACCTGGTGCTGATTATCGGCATCATGTCTCTGTTGCCGGGGGCGACGCTGACCATGCCGGGGATTGCCGGTATCGTCTTAACCCTTGCGGTGGCGGTCGACGCCAACGTACTGATAAACGAACGTATCAAAGAAGAGTTAAGCAACGGTCGCTCTGTTCAGCAGGCGATTGACGAAGGCTACAAAGGGGCATTCAGCTCCATCTTCGATGCGAACGTAACAACACTGATTAAGGTTCTTATCCTGTATGCAGTGGGGACTGGCGCTATCAAAGGCTTTGCGATCACCACCGGTATCGGTGTTGCAACGTCAATGTTTACCGCTATTGTCGGCACCCGTGCCATCGTGAACCTGCTGTATGGCGGCAAGCGCGTCAAAAAGCTGTCTATCTGAGGAGTGCGTTGTGGCACAGGAATATACTGTTGAACAATTGAACCACGGCCGTAAAGTCTGGGACTTTATGCGCTGGGACTACTGGGCTTTCGGCATTTCAGGTTTACTGCTGATCCTCTCCCTTATCGTGATGGGCGTGAAAGGCTTTAACTGGGGTCTTGATTTCACCGGTGGTACGGTAATTGAGATCTCCCTGGAAAAACCGGTCGATATGGACCAGATGCGCCAGTCTCTGCAGAAAGCGGGCTTTGAAGAGCCGTTGCTGCAGAACTTCGGCAGCAGCCGTGACATCATGGTGCGTATGCCGCCGGTGCACGATGCGAACGGCAGCCAGGAGCTGGGCAGCAAGGTTGTTAACGTGGTTAACGAAACAACCAACCAGCATGCGACGGTTAAGCGTATCGAGTTCGTCGGGCCAAGCGTAGGTGCTGACCTGGCGCAAACCGGTGCGATGGCGCTGCTGGTGGCTCTGATCTCCATTCTGGTGTACGTCGGTTTCCGCTTTGAGTGGCGACTGGCGGCGGGTGTGGTTATCGCCCTGGCGCACGACGTGGTGATCACCATGGGCATACTGTCTCTGTTCCACATTGAGATTGACCTGACAATCGTGGCATCCCTGATGTCCGTTATCGGTTACTCACTGAACGACAGTATCGTGGTATCTGACCGTATTCGTGAAAACTTCCGTAAGATCCGTCGCGGTACGCCGTACGAAATCTTTAACGTGTCGTTGACCCAGACGCTGCACCGTACGTTGATCACATCCGGAACCACCTTGATGGTGATCCTGATGCTGTTCCTCTTCGGTGGCCCGGTACTGGAAGGCTTCTCGCTGACCATGCTGATCGGTGTCTCTATCGGTACGGCTTCGTCTATCTACGTCGCCTCCGCACTGGCACTGAAACTTGGCATGAAGCGCGAGCACCTGCTCCAGCAGAAAGTCGAGAAAGAAGGGGCGGATCAGCCGTCTATTCTGCCGTAAGACGACGTGTCGTTCGTTCCTTAAATCCCGGTCTGTTGACCGGGATTTTTTTTATCTACTCCTGTCAAACACTCCTGACAGTATGCTGTCAGGAGCCCTGTCGTAGACTCTTTTCGAACCCAAACAACAGGCAGGAGGATGTATGAAAAGTGTGATTAACTGGTTTGAAATTCCGGTCGCCGATATGGATCGCGCTATCAAATTTTATGAGCCCGTGATGCAGGTACAGCTGAGACGAGAGAAAATGGATGTGGCTGAGTTAGCCGTTTTCCCGCATGACGATCCGGCCACCGGCGGCGCGCTGGCAAAATTTGAGGGCATTACACCGTCCGTACAGGGCGCTATTATTTACCTGCATACTGACAACCTGGCGGCAACGCTCGATCGCATCGCGTCTGCGGGGGGCGAGTGCGTGTTTGGCCCGCTGGAATTGCCGCGTGGCATTGGCACCATAGCCTTGTTTACCGACAGCGAAGGTAATCGCGTCGGCCTCCATCAACCTGCCTGAGAGCTGAATACGATATGACCCGACGCGCTGACCGTTTGTTTCAGATTGTGCAGATCCTGAGAGGCAGGCGTCTGACAACGGCAGCGCATCTGGCGGACAGGTTGAGCGTATCGGAGCGGACCGTATACCGTGATATCCGCGACCTGTCGCTTTCCGGCGTGCCGGTGGAAGGGGAGGCGGGAAGCGGCTATCGGCTGATGTCGGGTTTTGACTTACCTCCGCTGATGCTGACGAACAAAGAATCTGAAGCGTTGATGGTCGCCATCCGTCTGCTGAAAACCTGGGGGGGCGACTCGCTCTCGCGTGAGCTTGAGTCGGCGCAGGAGAAGGTACTGGCGATCCTGCCCGAGGAGAGCCGACGTAAGGCGGAGCAGACGCGGATATATGCGCCGGATATTGCGCTTCAGCCGCATTCGCGCAGCGACTTTGATGTTATTCATCAGGCTATTTCTGCCCAGTGCGTACTGGCGCTGCATTATCGTGATGAAGCCGGGCATCTGACATGGCGTGACATTCAGCCGCTGGGGCTGTTCTTCTGGGGAGAACACTGGCTGCTGGCCGCGTGGTGTGAACGGCGTGATGACTACCGCTGCTTCCGGCTCGACAGGTGTCTGAATATTACGCTCACGCAGAGGCGTTTTAGCGAAAGCGCGGAGCGATCGCTGGCGGATTTTCTGCGTAAGGTGAAGCAATAAAAAAGCCAGCATATCAGCTGGCTTTGTCCGTTTTTGCCTTCTTTCACATCAGAAGTTGTAACCGACAACCAGGTAACCACCCCAGCCGGTAGAACGTACGCTGAAGTCGCCATTGCCGAAGTTCAGGCTTGCGTCATCGTTCCACTGACCGCCGTTATGCCAGTAACGCGCAACAACGGAGTAGTGCCAGTGATCGTAGTTCAGCGCCAGGATGTGGCTGGAGGCGATGGAGTCGTTGGTACGCGCTTTCTTACCGTTCAGGTCACGGAAGTCGTTGTCGCCCAGGTCTGAACCCCAGTCAAAGTTGGTGAAACCGATATAGCTCAGGTTACCGCCCCACAGCTGGGTAATTGGCACAAAGTATTTCACTTTGAAACGGTAGCCATCCCACTCGTTTTCGTTCGCGGCACCGTAGTTCTGCCACTGGTATTTCGCATAGACGTTCAGGGACAGGCTCATTGGCAGACCGGTATCGATGTCGGTACCCAGACCCATATACCAGGTGCTCTGACGACCGGACGCGTTACGGCCCATGTCGTAGATGTAGTTGTTCGCGAAGTACCACTCTTTGAATGGACCAAACGCCAGGCTGGTGCCCGTCAGCTTATCAATGGAGAAGCGGGGTTCGATCTCCATGAACAGGGGGGAACCGTGGTTCCAGATACCTTTCGCATCGGTGTTACCACCGAAGAAGACCGGTGCATCCATATAGCCGTAGAAATCGAACCAGTCTTTCTTGGCGAAGGCTTCGTACTCCAGGTAGGTATCGTTGCGGATCTGTGGTCCGAAACGGGTGTGATAGCTGCCGACCACGTTAACGCTCTGGTGCCACCAGTCGGAGAGGTATTGTGGTTTATCGTTTTCCGCTGCGTTAACAGTGAAAGTGGAGGAGAGTGCCAGCACGGCGCCAGCCGCGAGTAATGTTTTTTTCATAATCATGCCACTGATTGAAATTCCCTTCCGGGAGTGAAAAATGCGCGAATTGCGTTTCTAAATATTTCGTGTTTCTGCGGAGCCTATTATAGGAATCCTTGCTCACAAAAATATGTGTTGTTTCACATATCTCTCACACGCGTAATCGATTGCGTTCACGTTTGCGTACTTTAAACGGCGGGGATTGTAGCGGCAATGATTTCTGTTGCCAATCTTTGCGGATTGTAAATGTTAGCGGAGTGACATTGCACTCCGCTGAAAGGGGATTACTGCGCGGCGGGCTGGATATCGTGAATGCGGATGAAACCTAACTGATCCGGCGTAAGTCCGTTCAGCTGGATCGGAATGTCAACATCGCTCGGGGCCAGCACGCTGGCGGGTGCAGTGAACAGCTGGCTCTTCACGTTCACTTCCTGATAGTTCTCGGTGGTGCCCTGGATCTGCCCCCACTCGACGGTGCCGCTAAAGGCTGGCAGAGGATCGTTGGATTCCCCCTGAATGCGTAATGTTGCGCGAGTACCATCCGCATTGGCCGCCACGTTAACCAGCGACATTTTCAGCGTGCCAATCTGGCTGTTAAGGCGCGCCGGGGTGTTAGACCCGGGCAGCAGATAAACCCCGCTGCTGGATTTGGCATTCAGCGCGTTTTGCTGGGTGATCTTCACGGTTTCTTTGTTCAGTTTGTCCATCGCGGTATTGAGCGTATTCACGCTTTGTTTCATTTGACGGACTTCGGTTTGCTGTGCACAGGCGCTAAGGGTAAACAGACTCCCCACCAGCAATATTTTCAGGTAACGTCTTGTCATTGCGTTTATTTCCTTGAAATAACGGATCTCCGTAATGGTAGCCAGCATCGCATCAACAGGCATAGATCCTTTGTCTCAAAAAGCTCTTCCTTTGTTGTCAGGCCAGATCAGGGTAAAATGAAAATCAGTTAACCACATAACAGGGATACCGTATGCATTGCCCATTCTGCTCCGCTGTGGATACCAAAGTTATCGACTCTCGCCTTGTGGGCGAAGGGTCTTCCGTACGCCGCCGCCGGCAATGTCTGGTGTGCAACGAGCGTTTCACGACCTTTGAGGTTGCAGAGCTGGTAATGCCGCGCGTGGTAAAAAGTAACGACGTGCGTGAGCCGTTTAACGAAGAGAAACTGCGCAGCGGGATGCTCAAGGCGCTGGAAAAACGGCCTGTCAGTGCAGATGACGTCGAAATGGCGTTAAACCACATAAAATCTTACCTTCGTGGTTTGGGTGAGCGCGAGGTGCCAAGCAAGATGATTGGCAACCTGGTGATGGAGCAACTGAAAAAGCTCGATAAGGTCGCCTATATCCGCTTCGCCTCTGTGTACCGCAGTTTCGAAGATATCAAAGAGTTTGGCGAAGAGATCGCCCGCTTACAGGATTAAGCTCATGCAGGATGAGATTTACATGGCGCGAGCCATGAAGCTGGCGCAGCGCGGTCGTTTTACCACCCATCCCAACCCTAACGTCGGGTGCGTCATTGTCAACGATGGCGAGATTGTGGGCGAAGGGTTTCACTACCGTGCCGGTGAGCCCCATGCCGAAGTTCATGCCCTGCGCATGGCCGGCGAAAAGGCGCGCGGTGCAACGGCCTACGTGACGCTGGAACCCTGCAGCCACCACGGCCGTACCCCGCCGTGCTGCGAAGCACTGATTGCGGCGGGTGTCGCGCGCGTTGTCGCGGCGATGCAGGATCCCAATCCGCAGGTTGCCGGACGTGGCATGTATCGACTGCAGCAGGAAGGAGTTGATGTCAGTCACGGCCTGATGATGCAGGATGCTGAGGCGATCAACAAAGGCTTCCTGAAGCGTATGCGCACCGGGTTCCCGTACATTCAGCTTAAGCTCGGGGCCTCACTGGATGGTCGCACGGCGATGGCGAACGGCGAGAGCCAGTGGATCACCTCTGCGCAGGCAAGGCGCGATGTGCAACGTCTGCGCGCGCAAAGCCATGCTATCCTCACCAGCAGTGAAACGGTTCTGGCTGATAATCCTGCCATGACCGTGCGCTGGGATGAACTGAATGCCGATACCCAGGCGTGCTACCCGCAGGAAAACCTGCGTCAGCCGCTGCGTATTGTCATCGATAGCCAGAATCGCATCACGCCTGCGCACCGCATCGTGCAACAGCCGGGCGAAACCTGGATTGCACGCACGCAGGACGATGCGCGTGAATGGCCGCAAGGCGTACGCAGCGTCATGGTGCCAGAGCATAACGGGCACCTCGACTTAGTGGTGCTGATGATGCTGCTTGGTAAGCAACAGGTGAACAGTATCTGGGTAGAAGCGGGGCCGACGCTGGCCGGCGCGCTGCTGCAGGCCGGGCTGGTGGATGAGCTGATTGTCTACGTAGCACCTAAACTGTTGGGTAACGATGCGCGTGGTCTGTTTGTGCTGCCGGGTCTTGAAAAACTTGGTGATGCACCGCAACTCAAATTTAGCGAGATTCGTCCGGTGGGCCCGGATGTCTGCCTCCATTTAACGCCAGCGTAATTGCTCCTGAAATAGGGAAGCAGTGCGCAAAGTATTATGATAAAATCCGCCCCCCTGCGGGGCCAAATGAACCCGTAAAGGAAGAGTATGAACATTATTGAAGCTGCTGTAGCTACCCCGGACGCTCGCGTCGCCATCACCATTGCGCGTTTCAACAACTTCATCAACGACAGCCTGCTGGAAGGTGCCATTGACGCCCTGAAACGTATCGGCCAGGTTAAAGATGACAACATTACCGTTGTTTGGGTTCCAGGTGCTTATGAACTGCCACTGGCAGCGGGCGCGCTGGCGAAAACCGGTAAATACGACGCGGTGATTGCGCTGGGTACCGTTATTCGTGGCGGCACTGCACACTTCGAATACGTTGCAGGCGGTGCAAGCAATGGTCTGGCACACGTTGCGCAGGATGCTGAAATTCCTGTCGCGTTTGGCGTGCTGACTACCGAAAGTATTGAACAAGCCATTGAGCGCGCTGGTACCAAAGCCGGTAACAAAGGTGCAGAAGCTGCACTGACCGCGCTTGAAATGATCAATGTGTTGAAAGCCATTAAGGCCTGATTTTTTTGTAAGGGGAATTCCGTGAAACCTGCTGCTCGTCGCCGCGCCCGTGAATGTGCCGTCCAGGCACTTTACTCCTGGCAGTTGTCCCAGAACGACATCGCTGATGTTGAATACCAGTTCCTGTCAGAACAGGACGTGAAAGACGTTGACGTTCTGTACTTCCGTGAACTGCTGTCGGGAGTGGCGACTAATAGCGCGTATCTCGATGGTCTGATGAAGCCATACCTGTCCCGTCTGCTCGAAGAGCTGGGTCAGGTTGAGAAAGCAGTGTTGCGTATCGCGCTGTTTGAGTTGTCTAAACGTGATGATGTGCCGTACAAAGTGGCCATCAACGAAGCGATCGAACTGGCGAAAACCTTCGGCGCTGAGGACAGCCATAAATTTGTAAATGGCGTGCTGGATAAAGCCGCACCTGCGATCCGTCCCCACAAAAAGTGATCCGCAAACCGGAGTTTTGCATTGCCTGCCGGGCAGTGCGGCTCCGGTTTTTTTATTTAATTTGCTGAGGCATAACGTATGGCATGCGGCGAATTCTCCCTGATTGCCCGTTATTTCGACCGTGTCAGAACCTCTCGTCTTGATGTTGAAACCGGCATTGGTGATGACTGCGCACTTCTCAATATTCCCGAAAAACAGACGCTGGCAATCAGCACCGACACCTTAGTGTGCGGACGTCATTTTTTACCTGATATCGATCCCGCCGATCTGGCGTATAAAGCGCTGGCGGTCAACGTAAGCGACTTAGCGGCCATGGGCGCCGATCCCGCGTGGCTGACGCTGGCGTTGACGCTGCCCGAGGTGGACGAAGACTGGCTTGAAGCCTTTAGCGATGCGCTGTTTGATCAGCTCAACTACTACGATATGCAGCTGATTGGCGGTGACACCACTGCCGGGCCGCTGTCGATGACGCTTGCGATCCACGGCTATGTCCCGCTGGGCCGGGCGCTGAAACGCTCGGGCGCAAAGCCGGGTGACTGGATCTACGTGACCGGCACGCCGGGCGACAGCGCCGCAGGGCTGGCAATCCTCCAGGATCGCTTACGCGTCAAGGATGCCGACGATGCGGCATATCTGGTGAAACGCCATCTGCGCCCAACGCCGCGTATTTTGCACGGCCAGGCGCTGCGCGAGCGGGCAAGCTCGGCTATCGATCTCTCTGACGGGCTTATCTCCGATCTCGGCCATATTCTGAAGGCCAGCGGTGTGGGCGCGCGCGTAGATCTGGATCTGTTCCCGCTGTCAGAGCCATTGCTTCGCCATGTGGAACCCGAGCAGGCTCTGCGCTGGGCGCTCTCCGGCGGCGAAGATTATGAGCTGTGCTTTACCGTACCGGAGCTGAACCGGGGAACGCTGGACGTGGCGCTAGCTCACCTTGGGGCGAAGTTTACCTGTATCGGACAGATTATGCCGGAAAGTGAAGGGCTGAAATTTGTGCGTGATGGCGCGCCGGTTACGCTTGACTGGAAGGGTTACGACCACTTTGCGTGATTCGTCGGCCGGGTAGCGCTGCGCTTACCCGGCCGAGGGATTTTGTTCCCTCTCATTTTGGGAGAGGGGCAGGGCGTGGGCTTACTTAAACCCTACCACCGGATGCTGCTGGTACGGCGTTTCCAGCTCGGCGACTTGCTCAGGCGTCAGCGTTAAATCAACGGCACTCAACAACTCGTCCACCTGTTCTTCCCGCGATGTACCGATAATCGGTGCCGCGACTCCGCGTTTGCTCAGCAACCACGCCAGCGCTACCTGCGCACGCGTGGCACCGGTATCATCGGCAATCCCCGCTAAACGCTCGGCGATCAACGCATCGCTGGCTTCCGTACCTTCGTATAAGGTTTTACCGAACGCATCCGACACCGAGCGGGCGGTGGTCTCTCCCCATGGTCGGGTGAGGCGTCCGCGCGCCAGGGGACTCCATGGGATCACCGCTACGCCTTCCTGATAGCAGAGCGGCAGCATCTCGCGCTCTTCTTCGCGATAGATAAGGTTGTAGTGATCCTGCATGGTGACAAACCGTGCCCAGCCGTGCTGCGCCTGAAGATCAAGCGCTGAGGCAAACTGCGAAGCGTGCATAGACGATGCGCCGATGTAATGCGCCTTCCCGGCCTTAACCACATCGTTAAGGGCTTCCAGCGTCTCTTCAATCGGCGTGTTGTAATCCCAGCGGTGGATCTGCAGCAGGTCGACATAATCCATATTCAGGCGCCGGAGGCTGTCATCAATGGATCGCAGGATTTGCGCACGGGAAAGGCCTTCAGGCAAATCACCCACCTGGTGATATACCTTGGTGGCGACGACCACATCGTCACGGCGGGCAAAATCGCGCAGGGCGCGGCCGACAATCTCTTCGCTGCTGCCGTCGGAGTAACTGTTGGCAGTATCAAAAAAGTTAATCCCGCCGTCGAGTGCGCGTTTGATGATAAGGCGGCTGCTCTCTTCCGGCAGTGTCCAGGCGTGATTTCCCCGGTCTGGCTCGCCAAAGGTCATGCATCCCAGGCAAAGTCGGGAAACCTGAAGGTCTGTTGTTCCTAATGTCGTGTATTGCATGGTTCCGCTCCTGCTTTTTTAAACAATACGTTTAAGCATAGCAGGAGCGGAAAAGGGGAGGGATCAGGCAAGCCAGGAACGGATTTTCGACTCAATGCCGGCCGCATCCAGGCCAATCGCCGCACGGGCTTCGTCCTGGGTGCCTTGCGGAATGAAATGATCAGGCAGACCAAGGTTCAGTACCGGCACGGCTTTACGGTTAGCCATCAGCACTTCGTTTACGCCGCTGCCCGCGCCGCCCATGATGGCGTTTTCTTCCAGCGTGACCAGCACGTCATGAGATTCCGCCATGCTCAGGATCAGGGCCTCGTCGAGCGGCTTCACAAAGCGCATATCCACGAGGGTCGCATTCAGCGTTTCAGCCACTTTCGCGGCCTCCGGCATCAGCGTACCAAAGTTCAGGATCGCCACTTTCTCACCGCGACGCTTCACCAGACCTTTACCTATCGGCAGTTTTTCCAGCGGCTGCAGTTCAACGCCGACGGCATTGCCGCGCGGGTAGCGCACCGCACTAGGGCCATCCTGATAGTGGTAGCCGGTAAACAGCATCTGACGACATTCGTTCTCATCGCTTGGCGTCATGATGACCATATCCGGGACGCAGCGCAGGAACGACAGGTCAAATGCCCCCTGGTGCGTCTGGCCGTCAGCACCCACAATGCCTGCGCGGTCGATAGCAAACAGGACCGGCAGCTTCTGGATGGCAACGTCATGGATCACCTGGTCGTAGGCGCGTTGCAGGAAGGTGGAATAAATGGCGACAACCGGGTTATAACCGCCAATCGCCAGGCCTGCCGCAAAGGTCACCGCGTGCTGCTCGGCAATGGCAACGTCAAAATACTGGTCCGGGTATTTTTTGGAGAACTCCACCATGCCAGAACCTTCACGCATGGCCGGGGTGATCGCCATAAGCTTATTGTCTTTAGCGGCGGTTTCACACAGCCAGTCGCCAAAGATTTTTGAATAGCTCGGCATGCCGCCGCTGCTTTTGGGCAGGCAACCGCTGCTCGGGTCGAATTTCGGTACCGCGTGGAAGGTGATGGGATCTTTTTCCGCCGGTTCGTATCCACGGCCTTTTTTGGTCATGATATGCAGGAACTGCGGGCCTTTCAGGTCACGCATGTTTTTCAGCGTGGTGACAAGCCCCAGAACGTCATGCCCGTCCACCGGACCAATATAGTTAAAGCCCAGCTCTTCAAACAGCGTACCCGGCACGACCATGCCTTTGATGTGTTCTTCGGTGCGTTTAAGCAGTTCTTTGATTGGCGGTACGCCGGAGAAGACTTTTTTGCCGCCTTCGCGCAGCGAGGAGTAAAGCTTGCCGGAGAGCAGCTGCGCCAGATGGTTGTTCAGCGCGCCCACGTTTTCGGAAATCGACATTTCGTTATCATTAAGGATAACCAGCATGTCTGGCTTGATATCGCCCGCGTGGTTCATGGCCTCAAAGGCCATACCGGCAGTGATCGCCCCGTCGCCAATGACGCAGACGGTACGACGCTGTTTATTCTCTTTTTCGGCTGCCACCGCAATACCGATACCCGCAGAAATCGAGGTGGAGGAGTGTCCAACGCTTAATACGTCGTACTCGCTCTCGCCACGCCATGGGAACGGATGCAGGCCGCCTTTCTGACGAATGGTGCCAATTTTATCGCGACGTCCGGTCAGAATTTTATGCGGATAGGCCTGGTGGCCGACATCCCAGATGAGCTGATCGAACGGCGTGTTATAGACATAGTGCAGCGCCACGGTCAGCTCTACCGTGCCAAGCCCGGAGGCGAAATGGCCGCTGGAGCGGCTTACGCTGTCGAGCAGGTAGCGACGCAGCTCATCGCACAGCTTCGGCAGGCTCTCTTTCGGCAACAGGCGTAACTCCTGGGTGGAGTCAACTAACGCCAGTGTCGGGTATTTGGCAATATCAAAACTCATCAAAGGCTCATCGAGATAGTGTGTTTATTTATCACGCTGGATTATATAGTCCGCTAGCGCTTCCAGTGCCGAAGTATCCAGTGATTGCGCGGCCAGCTGATTCAGCGACTGGCGGGCATCCTCTATCAGATCCCGGGCTTTACGTTGGGCTTGCTCAAGACCCAGCAGGGCGGGGTAGGTACTTTTGCCAAGCTGCTGATCCGCACCCTGACGTTTACCCAATGTTGCAGTATCGCCCACCACATCCAGAATGTCATCCTGAACCTGGAATGCCAGACCGATACTTTCTGCGTATCTGTCCAGTATCGGCAGGGCTTTGCGCCCCTGTTCACCCGCGCTCAGGGCGCCCAGACGAACGGCTGCACGAATCAATGCGCCGGTTTTATGGCGATGAATACGCTCCAGCTGTTCCAGATTAACCTGACGTCCTTCCGCTTCCAGATCCAGTGCCTGGCCGCCACACATACCGGCGACGCCGCTGGCCATTGCCAGTTCAGAGATCATCGACAGACGGTCACGGTCGGCCACTTCGGTCATCGGCGCATCGCTCAGAATCGAGAACGCCAGGGTTTGCAGGGCATCCCCCGCCAGAATGGCATTCGCTTCGCCAAACTTGATGTGGCAGGTAGGCTGGCCACGACGCAGATCGTCGTCGTCCATGGCCGGCAAATCATCGTGGATCAGCGAGTAGGCATGGATGCACTCAACGGCGGCTGCCGGGGCATCCAGCGTGTTAGCGCTGATACCAAACATGTTGCCCGTGGCGTAGACCAGAAACGGACGCAGGCGCTTTCCGCCCAAGAGTGCGCCATAGTGCATGGCTTCAACCAGTGGAGTGTTCTGAAAAGGCTGTGGCTCAATAAAACGGCGCAGCGCATCGTTGGCACGCGCGACGCATGCCTGAAGCTCGTTGGCGAAATCCATTTACTCGGCGTCCGGTGTGAATGGCGTAGTTTTCGCGTCTTCGCTGTCGGACAGCAGGATCTGCACGCGCTGCTCGGCCTGCTGCAGTTTGACCTGCCCCTGGCGCGCCAGCTGCACGCCGCGCTCGAATTCATTGAGCGCCTCTTCCAGCGGTAAATCGCCGCTCTCAAGGCGGGTGACAATCTGCTCCAGCTCACTCAGCGCAGTTTCAAAACTGGCCGGTGCGTCGTTCTTCTTCGGCATAGTGAATTGACTCTTATATTCTCAGCCCCGACATGGTAACGGACTCGGGGCAATTATCAAATAACGCGCAATGTGCACAGGAGCGGCGTGAAGATGATATACTTGCGCGCCTGGATGCAGCCACGGGTGTGGGCTGCTATACACGTCATCCTTCAGGTTGTCTCTGTTTGGGCTACGTTTGCGCCTTTCCGTTACTTACTCGCGTAAGCTTGCGGGGGGCTGTGACTCGCCGCGTTGATGCCACCTGAATGATTTTGTGTATATTTCATTTTCCATTACAAGCCTTAAGCTTGCCTAAGAAACATTGCCGCCATGAAGTTTATCATTAAATTGTTCCCTGAAATCACCATCAAAAGCCAATCTGTGCGTTTGCGCTTTATTAAAATTCTCACCGGGAACATTCGTAACGTATTAAAACACTACGACGAAACGCTCGCCGTGGTGCGTCACTGGGACCACGTTGAGGTTCGCGCGAAAGATGAAAACAAACGTCAGGATATTCGCGACGCGCTGACCCGTATTCCGGGCATTCACCATATTCTGGAAGTGGAAGACGTTCCTTACACCTCCCTGCATGACATTTTTGAAAAAGCGCTGGTGCAGTACCGCGATCAGATTGAAGGCAAAACCTTCTGCGTGCGCGTGAAGCGTCGTGGTAAGCATGAGTTTAGCTCCATTGAAGTGGAGCGCTATGTGGGTGGCGGCCTCAATCAGCACGTTGAGAGCGCGCGCGTGCGCCTGACTAACCCGGACGTGACCGTTAACCTGGAGATCGAAAACGATCGCCTGCTGCTGGTGAAAGGCCGTTATGAAGGTATCGGCGGTTTCCCAATCGGCACGCAGGAAGATGTCCTGTCGCTGATCTCCGGCGGTTTCGACTCCGGTGTTTCCAGCTATATGCTGATGCGCCGCGGCTGTCGCGTACACTACTGCTTCTTTAACCTGGGCGGTGCGGCGCATGAAATCGGCGTACGTCAGGTTGCGCACTATCTGTGGAACCGCTTCGGCAGCTCCCACCGCGTGCGTTTTGTGGCGATCAACTTTGAGCCAGTGGTCGGCGAAATCCTTGAAAAAGTGGACGACGGTCAGATGGGCGTGGTGCTGAAGCGCATGATGGTGCGTGCAGCGTCCAAAGTGGCGGAGCGCTACGGCGTGCAGGCGCTGGTCACCGGTGAAGCGCTGGGCCAGGTCTCCAGCCAGACCCTGACCAACCTGCGTCTTATCGACAACGTATCGGATACCCTGATCCTGCGTCCGCTGATCTCCTACGATAAAGAGCACATCATCGATCTGGCGCGCAAAATCGGTACCGAAGATTTTGCCCGCACCATGCCGGAATACTGCGGTGTGATCTCAAAAAGCCCGACCGTCAAAGCGGTAAAGGCGAAAATCGAAGCCGAAGAAGAGAACTTCGATTTCGGCATTCTGGAGAAGGTGGTGGCGGAAGCGACCAACATCGATATCCGCGAGATTGCCCAGCAGACCGAGCAGGAAGTGGTTGAAGTTGAAACCGTCAGCGGTTTCGGTGCCAACGACGCGATTCTGGATATCCGTTCCATTGATGAACAGGATGACAAACCGCTGCAGGTTGAAGGCGTGGACGTGGTTTCCCTGCCGTTCTACAAGCTGAGCACCAAATTCGGCGATCTCGACCAGAGCAAAACGTATCTGCTGTGGTGCGAGCGCGGGGTGATGAGCCGTCTGCAGGCGCTGTATCTGCGCGAGCAGGGCTTTGCGAATGTGAAGGTCTATCGCCCTTAACCGTTTGCCGGGTGGCGGCTTCGCTTACCCGGCTTTCTTTACACGCTACGCTTCGTAAAAATTATAAATCCCCGCCGCCATCACTAACGACGACGCCACCTCGTAGGCTTTCTCACGCCCGACCAGCAGGTCGATAATCTTCAGTCCAAAATCGATCGCGGTACCCGGCCCCTGGCTGGTGAGCAGATTGACGCGCGGATCCCAGACCACACGTTTATCCACCCATTGCTCTTCAGGAATGGTCTCTTTCAGTCCCGGGAAACCGGTCATATTCCCGATCGGGAAAATGTTATGCGGCACCAGAACCGTGCCGGCTGCGGCACAAATTGCCGCAACGATGCGCCCCGACAGATGGAATTGCCTGACGGTTTCGACCAGGAGCGGGCTGTCGCGAAAATACTCCGCACCCTTCAGGCCGCCCGGCAGTACGATGATGTCGTAATCCCCGTCGGCCACCTGCACAAGCGGTGCATCGGCGAGGATTTTTACGCCGCGTGAACAGGTGATGGTCAGATTACCGTCGCTGGCGACGCTGGCGGTGGTCACGTTAATGCCGCCACGCACCATCAAATCAATGGTGGTGACGGCTTCTGTCTCTTCGCTACCAGGGGCGAGGCAGATCAGTGCTGACGCGCTCATATTCACTCTCCTTACGTTTAACCAGGTCATACAGACGGGCATTTTCCGGCACGGCAATGCCGTGGGCGCGGGCGCGTTTAAGCAAATAGCCCGTGATGTAATCAATCTCTGTGTGGCGTAATGCCCGAATGTCCTGCAACATCGAGGAGATGTTTTCTGCAGTACTTTCAATTACCTGCTCAACATAATAGCGTAAATCCTCCGCCGAGGTATGCAGGCCTTCACGTTCGATAACCGAGGCAACCTCCGCGCACAGGGTGGCAATTTCCTGCGGATGATTTTTCAGTTCCCCGTTCGGGCAGTTCCACAGCGCCGTCAGCGGATTGATCACGCAGTTAACCGCCAGCTTGCGCCACAGCTGCGGGCGGATAGTGTCATGCCAGGCCACGTCCGGCAGCACCTTCTGCAGAACATCCGCCAGATAGCTGTAGTCGCCATCCTGCGTACGGGCGGGGCCCATGTGCGTTACGCCGCTGGCGACATGCACGATAATGTTGCCATCGCGGCGTGCAGCGTGCGTGGTGGTCGCCATCAACAAGGGATGCGGGATGCTTTTCAGCTCATCAATGGTTCCCATGCCGTTATGCAGCAGCAGGATGGGGGAGTCTGGGGGAAGTTGCGCGGCCAGCGTCTTTACTGCATCTGATACCTGCCATGCTTTGAGCGTGACCAGCAGCAGATCGCTTTGCGCCAGAAAATCCGGATCGTTCGCGGTGAGTGATTCGTTGAATATACTTTCGTCTTCGTCAATCAGGTTCACACTGCAATAGGGCTGGGGCACGCGCAGCCAGCCCTGTACCTCATGTCCGTGCTTGCAAAGCGCGGTCAGCCATAGCTGTCCAAGGGCTCCGCATCCGAGCACTGTAATTTTCATTGTTCCTCCTCACCTGCAACTGCGCCAGGTGTTACGGCCTAAGTATAGCGCCGTCAGCTAAGCTTCTGTTGAGTAAACCCTGTGACATCTGTGCGGTGTTTCCTCACGTGAGCGGCCAGGGATAGCTGCAACTCGAATTATTTGGGGTATCTGCCTTGTTGCGGGTATTATGCAACGCAACAAAAATGAAGGGAGAAGAAAAGATGCCATCTTTCGATATTGTTTCCGAAGTTGATATCCAGGAAGTCCGCAACGGCGTTGAAAACGCAAGCCGTGAAGTTGAGTCACGTTTCGACTTTCGTGGCGTTGAGGCAACTTTCGAGCTGAACGATGCGAATAAGACCATTAAGGTCCTGAGCGAATCTGATTTCCAGGTTAACCAGCTGCTGGATATTCTGCGCGCCAAGCTGCTTAAACGCGGCATTGAAGGCACCTCACTGGATGTACCAGACGAGTTTGTGCATAGCGGTAAAAACTGGTTTGTCGAAGCCAAACTGAAGCAGGGTATTGAGAGCGCGGTTCAGAAGAAGATCGTTAAGCTCATCAAGGACAGCAAGCTGAAGGTTCAGGCGCAAATCCAGGGTGAAGAAATTCGTGTGACCGGTAAATCCCGCGATGACCTGCAGGCCGTTATGGCGCTGGTACGTGGCGGCGATCTGGGGCAGCCGTTCCAGTTCAAGAACTTCCGCGATTAAGACAAAAATGCCCGGCTTTACCGGGCATTTTTTCAGGCTTTGAGAGCCTGCTCGATTTCGAAGCGGTTAGTCACTTTACTGTCTATTTTGACGTAAGCGCTGCGCTCTTGTGGGGCAATAAGCACTTCACTTACCCCCTCTGTTGCTTCAAGACGCTGTTTTAGCGCGTCGGTAATCTCAACATCCTCAGGAATTTCGACCCGCAGACTGCTGACGTAGCGCGGCTCTTTCATGCTGCTGGCGACCAGCAGCCAGACCATCGCCAGCAGTGCGCCCGCGAGGAACACGGTTTGCGAATCAAACAGGCCGTCCACCCAGCCGCCGAGCGAGCCCCCGATAGCCACGCCGATAAACTGGCTGGTGGAGTAGATCCCCATTGCTGTGCCTTTATAGCCGGCCGGGGACTCCTTGCTAATCAGCGATGGCAGCAGGGCTTCCATCAGGTTAAAGGCCAGGAAGAAGAGCTGCACGCCGGCCACCAGTTCCCAGAAGTGCGGGCCGGATCCCCAGAGCACAATCTCGGCAATCAGCAGCACCGCCACGCAGCCAATGAAGACGCGCTTCATCTTGCGTTTCACTTCGGCGTAGATGATGAACGGCACGACCGAAACGAACGAAATCAGCATGGTCACCAGATAGATTTTCCAGTGCTCCGCGGCAGGGAAGCCCGCGGCGGCAAGCTGACCGGGAAGGGCGACAAAGGTCGACATCAGCAGGATGTGCAGACACATGATGCCGAAGTTAAGTTTAAGCAGGCGCGGTTCCATCAGCACTTTGCTGAAGCAGCCATTCACCATCCCGGATTCACGGTTAAGGACGTGGTTTTTGCTGTCCGGCACCACCCAAAGGGTCAGCGCAATACCGACGGTCGCCAGCACGGCAATCATCCAGAACAGGGCATGCAGGCCGAGTTTATGGGTGATGATAGGCCCGAGCACCATCGCAATCGCGAAAGTGACGCCAAAGCTCACGCCGATAAACGCCATCGCTTTGGTGCGATTCTGCTCACGGGTTAAGTCTGACAGCAGCGCCATCACGGCGGCGGCAATCGCACCAGAGCCCTGCAGGGCGCGACCAAGAATAATTCCCCAGATGGAGTGGGAGAGGGCGGCTATCACGCTGCCGAGCACAAAAATAAGCAGGCCGCCGACAATCAGCGGTTTGCGGCCAACCCGATCCGAGAGCAGGCCAAACGGGATCTGAAATACCGCCTGAGCCAGACCGTAGATGCCAATCGCCAGGCCAATCAGCGCTTCGCTGGCACCCTGTAGCGCCATGCCGTACGTGGTCAGAACAGGCAGGACCATAAACATGCCAAGCATCCGTAGCGAGAAAACAGTCCCTAAACCCCAGGTCGCGCGCAATTCGCCTGGTGTCATTTTATAATCGTTCATTACCACCTCAATTCAAAAGCAGGCCATAGTGTAGTGCGGGGAAGGGGCGGGGTAAATAAAGGGTTATTTAACAAATATTACATGCGTTATTAATGGATTCGATGAATAAAAAAGGGTGCCGAAGCACCCTTTTATTCACCTGGTGTGACTTACCAGACGTAAGTCAGCAGGTTGTGTGAATCAGGCACCATGAAATCCACGGACATCATCACCGACAGCGAAGTGATAGCGACAATGGAGAACACGAACAGCTTACGTGCCCAGACCTTGTCATCTTCCACTTTGTAGCCGCGCAGGGCCATGCCGAGCCACCAGACGCTCACCGCAGCCGCTACCGCCAGGTATTTGTACCCGGCGTAACCGCCCAGAGAGAGCATCAGCGTTGCCACGGCAAAGGCGATGATGTACAGCGTGATGTGGTTTTTAGCCACGGAAATGCCCTTCACGACCGGCAGAACCGGGATGTTCGCTGCCTGATAATCCTTAAAGCGGAAAATCGCGATGGCATAGGAGTGCGGCATCTGCCACAGGCTAAAGATAGCCAGCAGGATCAGCGCACCGCTGTCGAACTCGTTCGTGACGGCGCAGTAGCCAATCACCGGCGGCGCAGCGCCGGAGAGAGAACCAATCAGCGTTCCGTAGACGGAGTGGCGTTTCATATACAGGCTGTAAACGCCCACATAGACGACGAACCCCATCACCCCCAGCCAACAGGCCAGAGGATTAGCGCCAAACCACAGCAGCATAAAGCCAGCAATACCCAGCAAGGTGGCGTACACCAGCGAGACGGAAGGGGCGATCAGGCCTTTAACCAGCACCCGATTTTTAGTCCTTTCCATCTTCTTGTCGATATCCATGTCGATGTAGTTGTTAAATACACAACCGGATGCAACAACCAGCGACACACCGACCAGCGTAGCGATAAAGAGGGTGTAATCGATGCTGCCTTTAGAGGCCAGCAGGAACCCCCCAATGACGGAGATCAGGTTGCCAAAGATGATGCCTGGTTTCGTGACTTGCAGGTATTGCTTAAACATACTCGCCGCTCTTAGTGAACCATCATGTTGTAGTTAAGGTTCCACATAATCCAGATGGAACCGACTACCAGGATAGCGATGATAATCACGGTAAAGATGAAAGCCGTCATGTTCCAGCCTTCATCGGACTTGGTGTTCATGTGCAGGAAGCAAACCAGATGCACCAGAATCTGAATCACCGCGGTTACCAGGATTGCACCCAGAATAACCGGCTTAGACGCAGAACCGCTCATCACCATCCAGAACGGGATCACCGTCAGAATGATCGACAGGATGAAACCTGTCATATAGGTTTTTACGCTACCGTGGGAAGCGCCATGATCGTTTGAATGACTCATTACATCGCCCCCATCAGATATACAACAGAGAACACACAGATCCACACAACGTCCAGGAAGTGCCAGAACAGGCTCAGGCACAGGATACGCGTGCGGTTAGTGCTGGTCAGGCCACGACGGGAGATCTGGAACATCAGTACTGCCATCCAGATCAGACCAGACGTTACGTGCAGACCGTGGGTCCCGACCAGTGCGAAGAACGCAGACAGGAAGCCACTACGATCCGGCCCGAAGCCTTCCATAATCAGGTGATGGAATTCATAGATTTCCATCCCGATAAAGCCAGCACCAAACAGCCAGGTCAACGCCAGCCAGGAGACAACCTGGCTCTTGTTGTTTTTGTACATGGCGATAGCCGCCATGCCGTAGGTGATGGAGCTGAACAGCAGCAGCGCGGTTTCTACCAGAACGAACGGCAGTTCAAAGATGTCCTTGCCAGCCGGGCCGCCCGCAGTGCCGTTCACCAGAACGGCATACGTTGCGAACAGACAGCAGAACAGAATGCAGTCGCTCATCAGGTAGATCCAGAAACCGAAGACTTTCGTCGGTCCTGTATCGTGGTGCGCATGTTCATGCGCGTGGGCAGTAGAGTGCGCCAAAGTATCAGTTGCCATTTTTCAGCCCCGCTTTAGAAATCTCATCGAAATGCTGGTTTTCCAGTTTTTCGACTTCACGGACTGGTACGTAGTAGTCTACGTCCTCGTCAAAGCTCTTCACAATCCAGCTGATTACGATGCCGGCGAAGCCAACAATCGCCATCCACCAGATGTGCCAGATCATTGCGAAGCCAAATACCGTTGCGAAGGCGGCAATAACAATGCCCGCACCGCTGTTTTTCGGCATGTGGATCTCTTCGTAATGAGCAGGTTGCTTGTACGCTTCACCTTTTTCTTTCATTTCCCAGAATGCGTCGCGTTCATGGACCTGCGGCACAATGGCGAAGTTATAGAACGGTGGTGGAGAAGAGGTTGCCCACTCCAGCGTACGGCCACCCCATGGGTCACCGGTCAGGTCACGGTTCTGATCGCGGTCGCGAATAGAAACGTAGAACTGAATCAGCTGAGACGCGATACCACAAGCAATCAGCACGGCACCGCCCGCTGCAACCATCAGCATTGGGTGGAACTGTGGATCAATCTGCTGGCTCAGACGACGGGTCATACCCATGAAGCCCAGCACGTACAGCGGCATAAATGCAACGAAGAAGCCGATGATCCAGAACCAGAATGCGCGTTTACCCCATTTTTCGTTCAGGGTGAAACCGAACGCTTTTGGCCACCAGTAGGTTACGCCAGCGAAGCAGCCGAAGACCACACCACCGATGATAACGTTATGGAAGTGCGCAATCAGGAACAGACTGTTGTGCAGAACGAAGTCAGCACCCGGTACCGCCAGCAGTACACCGGTCATCCCACCCACGGAGAAGGTGACGATGAAGCCGATAGTCCACAGCATTGCTGAGTGGAACACGATACGGCCCTGGTACATGGTGAACAGCCAGTTGAAGATCTTAACCCCGGTAGGGATTGCGATAATCATGGTTGTAATACCGAAGAAGGCGTTTACGTTCGCGCCAGCACCCATGGTGAAGAAGTGGTGCAGCCAAACGATGAACGACAGAACGGTAATACACACGGTTGCCCACACCAGAGAGGTGTAACCAAACAGACGTTTACGCGAGAAGGTTGCTGCGATTTCGGAGAACACACCGAAGACCGGCAGAACCAGGATGTACACTTCCGGGTGACCCCAGGCCCAAATCAGGTTGATGTACATCATCATGTTGCCACCCATATCGTTGGTAAAGAAATGGGTGCCCAGGTAGCGGTCCAGGGTCAGCAGCGCGATGGTGACGGTCAGAATTGGGAATGATGCAATAATCAGGATGTTGGCGCACAGAGATGCCCAGGTAAATACCGGCATCTTGAACATGGTCATGCCAGGGGCACGCATCTTGATAATGGTCACGAAGAAGTTGATACCGGTCAGGGTTGTACCGACACCGGAGAGCTGAAGTGCCCAAATCCAGTAATCGACGCCAACGCCCGGACTGTACTCAATTCCCGAAAGCGGCGGGTAAGCCAGCCAGCCGGTCTGAGCAAATTCGCCCACACCCAGTGACAGGTTAACCAGGATAACGCCGACAACCGTGAACCAGAAGCTCAGGTTGTTCAGGAACGGGAACGCTACGTCGCGCGCGCCGATTTGCAGCGGAACGACAACGTTCATCAGACCGATAACCAGCGGCATCGCCACGAAGAAGATCATGATAACGCCGTGGGCGGTAAAGATCTGGTCGTAGTGATGCGGCGGCAGGAAGCCGGCTTCACCCGCAGACGCGAGTGCCTGCTGGCTACGCATCATGATCGCATCCGCAAAGCCACGAATTAACATGACGATACCGACGATGCAGTACATGATACCCAGTTTTTTGTGGTCAACCGAAGTCAGCCACTCGTTCCACAGGTAGCTCCACTTACCAAAGTAAGTGATCAAGGCCAGTAAGGCTGCGCCACCGATGATAATTGCAGCAACCGTAACCACGATAATGGGTTCATGGTAGGGCACTGCATCCAGTGTCAATTTTCCGAACATTTTCTTCCTCGGCCCCTTAGTGAGCGGTTTCCGCGTGGCTCATGTCCATGCCTTCCATACCTTCGTGTGCGCTATGCTCACCTTCAGGCTGGGTCATGTCCATGCTCTTGCCGTGATCCATAAATTTGCCAATAACGTCTTTGAACAAATCTGGTTTCACGTTAGAGAAGTACTCCACCTTGTTATATTCGCTAGGTGCTGCCACTTTTTCGAACGCCGCCATGTCAGACATGGTGTTTGGAGACTGCTTCGCTTTTTCAACCCACTGGTCGAAAGCGGCACGGTCTGGCGTCGCGATAGCTTTGAACTTCATACCTGAGAAGCCCGGGCCGCTATAGCTGGCGGAGATACCATCGTAGGTGCCTGCTTCATTCGCGATCAGGTGCAGGTTAGTCTGCATACCGGCCATCGCGTAAATCTGGCTACCCAGACGTGGGATGAAGAAGGAGTTCATTACGGAGTTGGAGGTCACTTTGAACTGAACCGGAGTGTTCGCCGGGAAGGCGATTTCATTCACGGTGGCAATGCCCTGTTCCGGATAGATGAAGAACCATTTCCAGTCCATGGAGACCACTTCAATGGTAATCGGTTTTTCATCGTGAACCAGCGGCTTGCTTGGCTCAAGTGCGTGAGTGGTTTTCCATGTCAGTACGGCAAGGAACAGGATGATCAGGATAGGTACCGTCCAGACCACAGCTTCCACTTTATTGGAGTGTGACCAGTTAGGGCTATACTTCGCATCTTTATTGCTCGCACGATACTTCCAGGCGAAACCAACAGCCATCAAAATGGCTGGAATAACCACAATCAACATCAGGCCAAAAGCCGTCAATATCAGTGAACGTTGTTCCAGTCCAATCTGTCCTTTGGGGTCAAGTAGTGCAGAATCGCAGCCACTGAGTAATACAGTGCCTGCGAATAATGACAACCATCCCAAACTTTTATTGTATTTCCTGAGTCTCATTTAACGACCTCAATTCCACGGGAGTCTGGTGGCGTTTAAAGTGTGGGGGCATTTTACGGGAAGGTTACATTACTGTAAACATCATTAGACCTGTGTCAGGAAGGTGTTACCGGGTTCTGCCGCACATGTCACAAGTGTTGCAAATTATGTCGCTTTTTAAGACGTAAGCCGCATGGCATGGGCTTTATAACGAAAGGACCCCCAAGCATACCCTAAAAGGGGCAATTGGTATAACCATTGTGAAAAATAAACAAAAAATTAACAATTAATTATCAATAAAAAGACAACTAAAAAACGAAAAATCAAACTCTCTGATGCTGAATCGTTTAATGAAAAATAGCGTTCTGCAATTGACTCCAATAATTTCCGAATCCTATCCCGCACAAAACAACAAATATTTTTTTTAGCGGCTGGCGGCTATTTCACCGTTATAATTTCGGTTCGTGATTACAACGGGAAATAACCTTTCGGATTTTACTTCAGGTTAACTGCGTTTTACGCAGCGCCATGAAATCGAGCAGCCCACCAGTCAGGATCCCGGCAACCGCCAGCAGCGCGCCGGCATCCAGCAGAAGCGCTTCGAGAGGCAGTACCTGAGAGGTGGTGGCATTAATAATGAGCACCACGAGCCACAGCACCAGGGCAAAGCAACCCGCCATTAACAGTCGTAACGCAAAACGGTAAGCGCGATGATATTCCGTGCGTGGCATAAAGTGTTCTGTTCGCTGGGTATATTCCAGCGTCTGGCGACAGACCAGTAGCAATAAGAGTCCAGGCACTGCCGCTACCACGGAGAAGAGGTAGAACGTTGGCCAGCCATGGGCTTCAACAAACCAGCCGGCAATCGGCCCGACATACACGCGACCAACGGCGGAAAGCGCCGAGAGCAGAGCGAACTGCGTCGCGGAAAACGATTTGTTGCACAGGGTCATCAGCAGGGCAACAAACGCCGCTGTCCCCATACCGCCGCACAGGTTTTCAAAAAACACCGCGGCGCCCATGCTGATCATATGCTTATCCGTCACCGACAGCAGCCAGTAACCGGCGTTCGATGCCCCCTGCAGGATGCCGAAGATCAGCAGTGCGCGAAAGAGCGTCAGACGCTGCATTAATACGCCGCCGTACAGGGCCCCGACAATAGTCGCAAACAACCCGAGCGTTTTGTTCACCACGCCGACTTCGCCGGCATCAAACCCGACCCCGCGAATTAAGAAGGTGGTGGTCAGGCTCATCGCGAAGGCATCGCCGAGCTTATAAAGGACGATTAACAGCAGGATAAGCCAGGCGTTGTTGCGGCCAAAGAAGTCGCGAAGAGGTTCGGCAACGGCCTGCTCCAGAGAACGTGGAACCGGGATCACATCGCTCGGTTCGGGGGCGAGCAGGGTGGCAATAATACAGGGGATCAACAGGGCGGCCATCAGCCAGTACATGCCCTGCCAGCCGAGATAACGGTCGGCCACCCACAGCGCCAGACCACCGGATACCAGCATCCCCAGACGATAGCCCAGCACGCTAATGGCTGCGCCGGCTCCCCGCTCTTCTGCAGGCAACACGTCCGTCTTCCAGGCATCAAAAACGATATCCTGCGAGGCAGAACAGAAGGCGATTACCACCGCAAGGGCGGCCATCCAGCGAAGCTGCGTCGTGGGTTCAAGAAAGCCCATCGCCGCGATTGCGATCAGCAACAGGACCTGGGTCATCACTAACCAGCCGCGACGACGGCCCAGGAACGGCGGGGTATAACGGTCCATCACCGGCGACCACAGGAACTTAAAGACGTAAGCCTGGCCGACGAGGGAGAAGAAACCAATGGTTTTGAGATCGATATTCTCGACGGTCATCCAGGCCTGCAGCGTGCCGGAGGTGAGGGCGAGAGGTAAACCGGAGGCGAAACCAAGGATCAGCAGGATGGCTGATTTAGGTTGCTGGAAAATGCGTAAGTAATGACTCGACATGTTCATATAAAGCTGACCCGGTGAAACACCGGGTCAGGAAGCGGGATTAACGCGCGTTTTGCTTGATGAAGTCGTGGATGCTGGTGTCCTGCGCCATATCGGAAATGGTGTCAGTCAGCACGCTGTTAACCGCGTTAGCAATATTTTTGTTGGACGCCTGGAACGCGCCTTCAACAGAGTAGCTCGCACGGTAGTTTTTGGTCATCTTGTTGCCGTTCTTCGCGGTTGCGATGATGGCGATATCCGCTTTGGTGGAGATGTTGTAGCGAACGTTACCCTGGGACACGTCAGCGTACAGGTTGTTCACGATGATCTGCAGATCAACCGCACCGCTTGGGCCAATCATATAGCCGCGGGAAGTCATCTGTTTCTCGAGCACTTCCTGCAGCAGGAAGCGCAGGTCGCGTGAGGCGGTCAACGTCACCTGCTGGTTGTCGCGGGTCACTTTAGCCAGGGCTTGATCCTGACGCTGATCGGCACCGTTAATGCTCACGGTTACGCCCATCAGGCTAGGATCCTGCTGAGGCAGGGTAATCTTAGGGGAGACATCAATGGTTGTAGGCGGGGTAGCGCAGCCTGCCAGCATAAAAAGTGCTACCAACGGAAAGAAGAGTTTTTTTAACATTTTCAGGTTCTCAACGAATCGTAAGCATTACAGAGAAAAATTGCCGCCATCATAACATCGCTAACGGCCAGGGGAAGTGGTCAACGCATGTAAATTCATCGCCTTGTCCGAAAACTGACCAGCCCCGCCTTTTTCTCCACGCGCGAAGGTCAAAAGGTATGAGTCTCACAGTGAACTTCATTCGTCTGAATGAGAAAATAAGACGAAAGCTAAATATTTGTTGTCTTGTTGTAATGGAAACGGTAAAAGCGGCTAATATTTAAAGGGATGGGTGACATCCTGGCGTTGTCGGAGGAGTGATTTCATGATGATACGTGAACAGATAGAAGATAAATTAAGGGCAGCGTTCAACCCTGTGTTCCTCGAAGTCGTCGACGAAAGCTATCGTCATAACGTGCCGGCAGGTTCTGAAAGCCACTTTAAAGTGGTTCTGGTCAGCGATCGCTTCACGGGAGAACGTTTCCTGAACCGACATCGCTTGATCTACAGCACCTTGACGGAAGAACTCTCCACAACCGTACATGCGCTGGCATTGCACACCTATACCATTAAGGAATGGGAAGGCTTGCAGGATACGGTATTTGCATCGCCGCCGTGTCGCGGCGCAGGCACCATCGCCTGATAAATCGGATTTGCAACGGCTGGAGCTTTTCCAGTATGTTGCATACAGATTTCCTCAAAACGGCCTTCGGGCCGTTTTGTTTTGTCTGAGTTTTGAGCGGATGGTGCGTTTTTAAGGCTAAAAATAGCCTTAAAGTGTGAAAAAAGCCGCAGCAACATGCCCCAACCGTTCTCGACTCACCTAAGTGATGCCGCTATAATGCCGCGTCTTAATGAATGTCTTCGGGATGATTCTGGCGACAGGGAATGTGAATCTGCACTAAGAGAGCATCCCGGTATAACAGACAGATTCAGAGTTGACCGAGCACTGTGATTTTTTTGAGGTAACAAGATGCAAGTTTCAGTTGAAACCACTCAAGGCCTTGGCCGCCGTGTAACGATTACTATCGCTGCTGACAGCATCGAAACTGCTGTGAAAAGCGAGCTGGTCAACGTAGCAAAAAAAGTACGTATTGACGGCTTCCGTAAGGGCAAAGTACCGATGAATGTTGTTGCTCAGCGTTATGGCGCTTCCGTGCGTCAGGATGTGCTGGGTGAACTGATGAGCCGCAACTTTATTGATGCGATCATCAAAGAAAAAATTAATCCGGCCGGTGCGCCGAATTACGTTCCAGGCGAATACAAACAGGGCGAAGACTTCACCTACTCCGTAGAGTTCGAAGTGTACCCGGAAGTTGAGCTGAAAGGTCTGGAATCTATCGAAGTTGAAAAACCTGTTGTTTCCGTGACTGACGAAGACGTTGACGGCATGCTGGACACTCTGCGTAAGCAGCAGGCGAACTGGAAAGAGAAAGAAGGTGCTGTTGACGCGGAAGACCGTGTGACTATCGACTTCACCGGTTCTGTAGACGGCGAAGAGTTCGAAGGCGGCAAAGCGTCTGACTTCGTACTGGCAATGGGCCAGGGTCGTATGATCCCAGGCTTCGAAGACGGTATCAAAGGTCACAAAGCGGGCGAAGAGTTCACCATCGACGTGACCTTCCCGGAAGAGTACCACGCTGAAAACCTGAAAGGTAAAGCAGCGAAGTTCGTTATCAACCTGAAGAAAGTTGAAGAGCGCGAACTGCCTGAACTGACTGAAGAATTCATCAAGCGTTTCGGCGTGGAAGATGGTTCTGTAGCCGGTCTGCGTACCGAAGTGCGTAAAAACATGGAACGTGAGCTGAACGGCGCTGTACGTAACCGTGTGAAATCTCAGGCGATTGACGGTCTGGTAAAAGCGAACGAAATCGACGTTCCGGCTGCCCTGATTGACAGCGAAATCGACGTTCTGCGCCGTCAGGCTGCACAGCGTTTCGGTGGCAACCAGCAGCAAGCGATGGAACTGCCACGCGAGCTGTTCGAAGAGCAAGCTAAACGCCGCGTTGTTGTTGGCCTGCTGCTGGGCGAAGTGATTCGTACCCACGAGCTGAAAGCTGACGAAGAGCGTGTGAAAGGCCTGATCGAAGAGATGGCTTCTGCATACGAAGATCCATCAGAAGTGATCGAGTTCTACGGTAAGAACAAAGAGCTGATGGACAACATGCGCAATGTTGCCCTGGAAGAACAGGCTGTTGAAGCGGTACTGGCGAAAGCGAAAGTGACCGAAAAAGCGACCTCTTTCAACGAACTGATGAACCAGCAGGCGTAATTTCGCCCCCAGGGTTTAAAGTTTGAACAAAAAACCCGTTGCCTTCCGGCGACGGGTTTTTTTTATCACGGCTTTACCCCAGGAAGAGTGCTAAAACGCCCTTTCAGTGTTAGCGTAACAACAAAAGGTTGTTATGCTTGAAATAGGGCAGTATGAACCCCATAAGTGTGTAATCACGATGATTGAGACTGGCTGATAATCCGTCCGTAAGGTTACAATCAGTACAGCAGGTGTTTTCAATTTTGATCCAGGAGACGGAAATGTCATACAGTGGCGAACGAGATAACTTTGCACCCCATATGGCTCTGGTGCCAATGGTTATTGAACAGACCTCACGTGGTGAGCGTTCTTTTGATATCTATTCCCGTCTGCTCAAGGAGCGCGTTATCTTTTTGACCGGCCAGGTGGAAGACCACATGGCTAACCTGATCGTGGCGCAGATGCTGTTTCTGGAAGCGGAAAACCCGGAAAAAGACATTTACCTGTACATTAACTCGCCGGGCGGCGTGATCACGGCAGGTATGTCCATTTATGACACCATGCAATTCATCAAGCCAGATGTCAGCACTATCTGTATGGGTCAGGCTGCATCTATGGGTGCGTTCCTGTTGACCGCAGGGGCTAAAGGTAAGCGTTTCTGCCTGCCAAATTCCCGCGTGATGATTCACCAGCCGCTGGGGGGTTATCAGGGGCAGGCGACGGATATTGAAATCCACGCCCGCGAAATTCTGAAAGTAAAAGCGCGCATGAATGAACTTATGGCGCAGCATACGGGTCAATCTCTTGAGCAGATCGAGCGCGATACCGAGCGCGATCGTTTCCTCTCTGCCTCTGAGGCTGTTGAGTACGGCTTAGTCGACTCCGTTTTGACCCATCGTAATTGATGCCCGTGACGCGAGTGTGCCGCTATACTCAGGTAGGGCGGCATGTTGCTAAAAGCAGCTTGCGTCTGAAAATGGCATTTGCGTCGTCATGTGCGGCACAAAGAACTTAAAAAGAGGTTTGGACTCATGACAGATAAACGCAAAGATGGTTCGGGCAAACTGCTGTACTGCTCTTTTTGCGGCAAAAGCCAGCATGAAGTGCGTAAACTGATTGCCGGGCCGTCCGTGTATATCTGCGACGAATGTGTTGACTTATGTAACGACATTATTCGCGAAGAGATTAAAGAAGTAGCACCTCACCGCGAGCGCAGCGCGCTGCCAACGCCGCATGAAATTCGTCATCATCTTGACGACTATGTCATCGGTCAGGAGCAGGCGAAAAAAGTGCTCGCCGTGGCGGTATACAACCACTACAAACGCCTGCGTAACGGTGATACCAGCAATGGCGTAGAACTGGGTAAAAGTAATATTCTGCTGATCGGCCCAACCGGTTCCGGTAAAACGCTGCTGGCTGAAACGCTGGCGCGTCTGCTGGATGTTCCGTTCACAATGGCCGATGCCACCACCCTGACCGAAGCCGGTTATGTGGGTGAGGACGTAGAAAACATCATCCAGAAACTGCTGCAGAAATGCGATTACGATGTACAGAAAGCGCAGCGCGGGATTGTTTACATCGATGAGATCGACAAGATCTCCCGTAAATCTGACAACCCGTCCATCACCCGTGACGTATCGGGTGAGGGCGTGCAGCAGGCGCTGCTGAAGCTGATCGAAGGTACGGTTGCAGCCGTTCCACCGCAGGGTGGCCGTAAACATCCTCAGCAGGAGTTCCTGCAGGTTGATACGTCCAAGATCCTGTTCATCTGTGGTGGTGCGTTTGCCGGTCTGGATAAAGTGATCTCTCACCGTGTTGAAACCGGCTCCGGCATTGGTTTTGGCGCGACGGTGAAAGCCTCGTCCGAAAAGCCGAACGAAGGCGAGTTGCTGTCACAGGTTGAGCCAGAAGACTTGATCAAGTTTGGTCTGATTCCTGAGTTCATTGGCCGTCTGCCTGTTGTGGCAACGCTGAACGAACTGAGTGAAGACGCGCTGATCCAGATCCTGAAAGAGCCGAAAAATGCGCTGACCAAGCAGTATCAGGCGCTGTTCAATCTGGAAGGCGTTGAGCTGGAATTCCGTGACGAAGCGCTGGACGCGATTGCCAAGAAAGCGATGATCCGTAAAACCGGTGCGCGTGGCCTGCGTTCTATCGTGGAAGCGGCGCTGCTTGACACCATGTACGATCTGCCGTCGATGGAAGATGTTGAGAAAGTGGTGATTGATGAGTCGGTCATTAGCGGCCAGACCAAGCCATTGCTGATTTATGGCAAGCCGGAAGCGCAACAGGCATCTGGCGAATAATTCACCAAATCATACAAGCAGTTAATCAAAAAGGGGGGATTTTATCTCCCCTTTTATTTTTCCGTATACGCGGCGTTGAATGTGTGGGAAACATCCCCATATACTGGATACATGTTAATGGTTATGTGAAGCACAGTGACATGACCAGTTTACCTGGCGGACACTAAACTAAGAGAGAGCTCTATGAATCCTGAGCGTTCTGAACGCATTGAAATCCCCGTATTGCCGTTGCGCGATGTGGTGGTTTATCCGCACATGGTCATACCCTTATTTGTAGGGCGGGAAAAATCTATCCGTTGCCTCGAAGCCGCCATGGATCATGATAAAAAAATCATGCTGGTGGCGCAGAAAGAAGCATCAACGGATGAGCCGGGTGTAAACGATCTTTTCACCGTCGGGACCGTGGCCTCTATTTTGCAGATGCTGAAGCTGCCTGACGGCACCGTTAAGGTGCTGGTAGAAGGCTTGCAGCGTGCGCGTATTACCACCCTGTCTGACGATGGCGAGCATTTCTCTGCCAAGGCAGAGTACCTCGAATCACCTCAGCTGGATGAGCGCGAGCAGGAAGTGCTGGTGCGCACCGCGATTAGCCAGTTCGAAGGCTATATCAAGCTGAACAAGAAAATCCCACCAGAAGTGCTGACGTCGCTGAACAGCATCGACGATCCTGCGCGTCTGGCGGACACCATCGCTGCACACATGCCGCTGAAGCTGGCAGACAAACAGTCCGTGCTGGAGATGTCCGACGTTAACGAACGTCTGGAATATCTGATGGCGATGATGGAGTCAGAAATCGATCTGCTGCAGGTTGAGAAGCGTATTCGTAACCGCGTTAAAAAGCAGATGGAGAAATCTCAGCGTGAGTACTATCTGAATGAGCAAATGAAAGCCATTCAGAAAGAGCTCGGCGAGATGGATGATGCGCCGGACGAAAACGAAGCGCTGAAGCGTAAGATCGACGCGGCGAAAATGCCGAAAGAGGCCAAAGAGAAAGCCGAAGCAGAACTGCAGAAGCTGAAAATGATGTCTCCAATGTCGGCTGAAGCGACCGTCGTGCGCGGCTATATCGAATGGATGGTTCAGGTTCCCTGGAATGCCCGCAGCAAGGTCAAAAAAGACCTGCGTCAGGCGCAGGAGATCCTGGATACCGACCACTACGGCCTTGAGCGCGTGAAAGACCGCATTCTTGAGTACCTCGCAGTCCAGAGCCGTGTGAACAAAATCAAAGGCCCGATTCTGTGCCTGGTGGGACCACCGGGGGTAGGGAAAACCTCTCTGGGTCAGTCCATCGCCAAAGCGACCGGACGTAAGTATATCCGTATGGCGCTGGGTGGCGTACGCGATGAAGCGGAGATCCGCGGTCACCGTCGTACCTACATCGGTTCTATGCCGGGTAAACTGATCCAGAAGATGGCGAAAGTGGGCGTTAAAAACCCGCTGTTCCTGCTCGATGAGATCGACAAAATGTCTTCGGACATGCGTGGCGATCCGGCGTCTGCTTTGCTGGAAGTTCTTGATCCAGAACAGAACGTTGCGTTCAGCGATCACTACCTCGAAGTGGATTACGACCTGAGCGATGTCATGTTTGTCGCGACCTCGAACTCCATGAACATTCCGGCGCCACTGCTGGACCGTATGGAAGTGATTCGTCTCTCCGGTTATACCGAAGACGAAAAACTGAACATTGCGAAACGGCACCTGCTGCCGAAGCAGATTGAGCGTAACGCGCTGAAAGCCAACGAGCTGACCGTTGAGGACAGCGCGATTATTGGCATCATCCGCTACTACACCCGTGAAGCGGGCGTGCGTAGCCTTGAGCGCGAAATCTCTAAACTGTGCCGTAAGGCGGTTAAACAGCTGCTGCTGGATAAGAGCCTGAAACACATCGTGATCAATGGCGACAACCTGCATGCCTATCTGGGCGTTCAGCGCTTTGACTATGGTCGCGCGGACAATGAAAACCGCGTGGGCCAGGTCACCGGTCTGGCATGGACGGAAGTGGGTGGCGATCTGCTGACCATTGAAACCGCCTGCGTCCCGGGTAAAGGCAAGCTGACCTACACCGGCTCTCTGGGTGAAGTGATGCAGGAGTCGATTCAGGCCGCGCTGACCGTGGTACGCGCGCGTGCGGAGAAATTGGGCATCAACCCTGATTTCTACGAGAAACGCGATATCCACGTGCACGTGCCTGAAGGGGCAACGCCGAAAGATGGCCCAAGCGCAGGTATTGCCATGTGTACCGCACTGGTTTCCTGCCTTACCGGCAACCCGGTGCGTGCCGATGTGGCAATGACCGGTGAGATTACGTTGCGTGGCCAGGTGCTGCCAATCGGTGGGTTAAAAGAAAAACTGCTGGCGGCACACCGTGGTGGGATCAAAACCGTATTGATCCCTTATGAAAATAAACGCGATCTGGAAGAGATTCCGGACAACGTGATTGCCGATCTGCAGATTCATCCTGTGAAGCGAATTGAGGAAGTTCTGACTCTCGCCCTGCAGAATGAACCTTCCGGAATGCAGGTTGTAACCGCAAAATAGTGACCTCGCGCAAAGAGCGTCAATAAAAGTAAGGCTGGTAAGTCATTTCGCACTTGCCAGCCTTTTTTTGTATAGCTAATTTAGATTGCTGATTAGGCCAGCCATCAACAACGGGTGTTGTAAGGTCATGGCAGGCCTGATATAACTGCTGCGCGGTCGCGTTGTGAAGGATTCAGGCGCGATATAAATTATAAAGAGAGGAAGAGAACAGTGAATAAATCTCAACTGATTGACAAAATTGCTGCTGGTGCTGATATTTCTAAAGCTGCAGCTGGACGTGCGTTAGATGCATTAATTGCTTCTGTTACTGAATCTCTGCAGGCTGGGGACGACGTTGCACTGGTAGGCTTCGGTACTTTTGCTGTTAAAGAGCGTGCTGCCCGTACTGGCCGCAACCCTCAGACCGGTAAAGAGATCACCATTGCTGCCGCTAAAGTGCCGGGTTTCCGTGCAGGTAAAGCGCTGAAAGACGCAGTAAACTGATTGCTTTCCCATCTCAGGGAAGCCGAATAGTACAAGGGCGCATCATTTGATGTGCCTTTTTTGTTTGTCCAGGCCTGATTTGTGCGAGTTTATGCGAGTTGTGGGCTGACAATCGCACCGTTTTCTTGTCACAATACGCCTTTACGCGCGACGGGCAGGATTTTCCGTTAGCGTCAGGTAACCAGTCACCTACAGCGGAGTGTTGTTACACCATGATGGACAGCTTACGCACGGCTGCTAACAGTCTCGTGCTCAAGATTATTTTCGGTATCATTATCGTGTCGTTCATATTGACCGGCGTGAGCAGTTACCTTATCGGCGGTGGCGCGAACTATGCCGCAAAAGTGAATGGCCAGGAGATCAGCCGTGGTCAGTTCGAGAATGCTTTTGCCGGTGAACGTAACCGTATGCAGCAACAGCTGGGCGACCAATTCTCTGAACTCGCGGCAAACGAAGGGTATATGAAATCCCTGCGCCAACAGACCCTGAACCGTCTGATCGACGAAGCGCTGCTGGATCAATACGCGAAAAAGCTGGGCCTGGGCATCAGCGATGAGCAGGTTAAAAAAGCCATCTTATCGACTCAGGCTTTCCAGTCTAACGGCAAATTCGACAATGCGCGTTACAACGGCATCATTAATCAGATGGGCATGACTGCCGATCAATACGCTCAGGCTCTGCGTAATCAACTGACAACCCAACAGCTCATCAATGCCGTCGTTGGCACTGATTTCATGCTCAAAGGTGAGACGGAAGAGCTGGCAGCCCTGGTTGCACAGCAGCGCGTGGTACGTGAAGCGACCATTGATGTGAATGCTCTGGCGGCGAAGCAGCAGGTTAGCGACGCGGACATTAACGCCTATTACGAGCAGAACAAGAATAACTTCGTTGCTCCAGAACAGTTCCGTGTGAGTTACATCAAGCTGGATGCTGCCGCGCTGCAGGAAACAGCCTCCGATGCGGAAATTCAGTCTTATTACGATCAGCATCAGGATCAGTTCACTCAGCCGCAGCGTAACCGCTACAGCGTGATCCAGACCAAAACTGAGGCAGACGCCAAAGCCGTGCTGGATGAGCTGAATAAGGGCGCTGATTTCGCCTCCCTCGCGAAAGCAAAATCCACCGATATTATCTCTGCTAAAAACGGTGGTGATATGGGCTGGCTGGAAGAGAGCACCACGCCTGACGAACTGAAAAATGCCGGTCTGAAAGACAAAGGCCAGCTTTCGGGTGTCATTAAATCTTCCGTTGGTTTCCTGGTGGCGCGTCTGGATGATATCGAGGCCGCGAAAACCAAGCCGCTGGCTGACGTTCGCGATGATATCGCAGCGAAAGTGAAGCAGGAAAAAGCGCTGGATGCTTACTACGCGCTGCAACAGAAAGTCAGTGATGCTGCCAGCAACGACAACGAATCTCTGGCGGGTGCTGAGCAGGCAGCAGGGGTGAAAGCGGTTGAGACCGGCTGGTTCGGTCGTAGCAACCTGCCGGAAGAGCTGAATTTCAAACCGGTTGCTGATGCCATCTTCAACGGTGGTCTGGTTGGCGAGAATGGCACGCCGGGCAGCAACTCTGACATCATTACCGTCGACGGCGATCGTGCGTTTGTTCTTCGCGTCAGCGAGCACAAACCAGAAGCGATTAAACCGCTGGCAGAAGTGAAAGATCAGGTGGTTGCTCAGGTTAAGCACAACAAAGCGGAACAGCAGGCAAAACTGGATGCTGAGAAGATTCTGGTTGACCTGAAAGCGGGTAAACAGGATGCGCTGAAAGCGGCAGGTCTGAGCTTCGGTGAGCCAAAAACGCTGAGCCGTACCGGTCAGGATCCTGTGAGTCAGGCAGCGTTCGGTCTGAGCCTGCCTGCGAAGGACAAACCAAGCTTCGGTACCACTACCGATATGCAGGGTAACGTCGTTCTGCTCGCACTGGATGACGTGAAAGCAGGCACGATGCCTGAAGAGCAGAAGAAAGCGATGGTGCAGGGTATTACCCAGAACAATGCCCAGATTGCTTTCGAAGCGATGATGAGCAACCTGCGCACAGAAGCCAAAATCAAGCTCGGTGACGTGATGACTCAGCAGCAATAATTACGTATTTGCTCGCATATTTTCGTAACGCTCTGCAATAACTAAAGGCCGCTTTCGCGGCCTTTTCCATTTCTGCAATCTGCCGTTTGTGCCGGGTTATAACGCTGGATATTGTGGCCTGGCTGTCAACAAACAAGGAGATAACAGCATGAAATGTGGAATCAAGGCTCTGTTCATTACTCTGGCGATTGCCACCACCGGGATGAGCGCAGGTGCGCTGGCGACGACACCTGCGGCGAAAACACCGGCGGTGCAAACCAGGCCTGACGCAGCGGCACCCGCAGCTGGCCAGACGAAAGCCACGGATGCCGGAAAAAGCGCGGATGATGACGGTACGCGAGTCAGTATCAATTCGGCATCGGCAGAGGATCTCGCCCGGGTAATGAATGGCGTAGGGCTAAAAAAAGCGCAGGCGATAGTCAGCTATCGCGAAGAGTACGGTCCTTTCAAAACGGTTGACGATCTTAAGCAAGTGCCCGGTATGGGCGGAGCGCTGGTTGAGCGCAACCTCTCACACCTGACGTTGTAATCACATAATTACTTGCACGGCGGCAAAATTTTGCCAGGATAAAGAGGTCATACCAGTCATGACCTCTTATCCTATAACAACAGTAAAGGCTATTGCGCTATGCAGACAAAAATCAAAGTACGCGGCTACCACATCGATGTTTACCAGCACGTCAACAACGCCCGTTATCTTGAGTTTCTTGAAGAAGCGCGCTGGGACGGTCTGGAAAGCAGCGAAAGCTTTCAGTGGATGACCTCGCACAACATCGCGTTCGTGGTCGTCAACATCAATATCAACTACCGTCGCCCGGCCGTGCTGGGTGATGTGTTGACCATCACCAGCCAGCTTCAACAGTTAAACGGCAAGAGCGGCGTGTTAACCCAGGCGGTGACGCTGGATCCTGAAGGCCTGGCCGTTGCCGATGCGCTGATCACCTTTGTCTGTATTGATCTGAAAACCCAGAAAGCGCTGCCGCTGGAAGGGGAGTTGCGGGAAAAACTGCAGTTGATGATCGTCTAGACGCGTTGTGTTCATGACCCGTGCTGTCGATATTCTGTTCGCCAGCACGGTCAAAGAGGCTTATTTGAGCCCGGTTTTTTTCTTCATCGCCGACATCACGCCCGCTTTATCGGCCAGATAGTGATTCAGTCCGTTTGCGCGCAGATTACAGGCCGCACACTGGCCACAGCCATCACCTTTAATGCCGTTGTAGCAGGTAAGGGTTTCGCTGCGAACCATGTCCAGTTTGCCCCAGTAGTCTGCCAGTGCCCAGGTTTCCGCTTTATCAAGCCACATCAGTGGCGTTTCAAAGCGCGTCTCTTTTGCCATCCCCAGATTCACGGCGTGGTTGAGAGCCTTCACGAACTCGTCACGGCAGTCAGGGTACCCGGAGAAGTCGGTTTCACACACGCCCGTGATCACCGCTTCGGCTTTCACCTGGTAGGCGTAGATCGCCGTCAGCGTCAGGAAGAGAATGTTGCGGCCTGGCACAAAGGTGTTCGGAATGCCGCTGGCATCAGGTTCATAGTCAGGAACGGGAATACTGTCGCGGGTGAGGCTACTGACGGCCAGTTCATTTAACAGCGTAACGTCCAGCACCTTATGCGCGCGCGCGCCCAGTTTCAGCGCCAGTTCACGGGCGACGTCGATTTCAGCGCGATGTCGCTGACCATAATCGAAAGTGACACAGTGAACTTCATCGTACTGATGAAGCGCCTGAACCAGGCAGGTAGTGGAATCTTGTCCTCCGCTGAACACGACGACGGCACGTTTCATAAATCATCTCGACAGTTACGGTAAAAACATCATGTTACCGTCTGACTACGGCGACGACCAGCTTCTTCACGATTTGGGGGCCGGGAGCCAGGCTTCGGTGAAATCGAACCAGCCGCGGGTATTAAGCCGTATGCCATTGACTCCCGGGGGGGCGCTGATTTGGTACTGGTAGTTAAACAACGGCGTCAGCACCGCGCTCTCCATGAGTTGGGTGAAAATAGCTTTCAGCCCGCGATGCCGGGCATGCGCGTCAGCCTGAGTCTGAACGGCATCCAGCGTCGCCTGCAGATGGGCATATTGCGGCGCGCTCAGCAGATGCGGCCATAGCGCATCGCAGCGAAGCCACTGCTCAAGGGTGTATTCCGGTGCTTCGCCAATCAGCCTGTCTCCCATCATGAGGTCCGCGTCGGCAAGATGCTGACATCCGTCCCACGTTTTGGCATTGTGAAAGATGACCGTTAACGTGCAGCCCTGGCGGGAAAGATACGCTTTTAGCTGACTCGCCATGGTATGTAACTCGACGGGCAGATGGTAAATCAGGGTCAGCGTCTCAGGCAAAGGGACATCCGTGAGATCCGGCCACTCAGGAATACGCCAGCCCGGCAGCAACTCCTGCGTTGGGGTGATAAGCCCCTCATCCAGAGGAAGAGTATGTAGAAGCGTTGAGAGGTGAATGATGTTGATAAGACGTCTTGCCTGCATTTCGCTAAGACGCGGGCTGCGCTTCAGCGTGAGGTAGCAAAACCCCAGGCTGATGCTGTTACTCACCAGCCGCAAACGGGTCAGTTCGTCAGGCTCTCCGATGGCGATTTGTACCGGATGCCGGCAGCTGGTTCCAAGCCCCTGATCAAATAGCTGAGGGGTGATCCAGAACTCGATGGCCTTCAGTAGCGGGTGGCTAAGGTGATACTGCTCATGGCTTTCCAGACGAACCAGGTCCGGCTTATACGCGGTGAGCCTGAAAGGTCCGCTGCCTGTCATCGGTTGTGCCGGGTGCGCCACACGGCTGCAATAGGTTGCCAGCCGATGTGCCAGCCAGTAGTCGGGCTTGTGTAAAATAAACGTCAGACACTGCGGATGGGTAACTTCAATGCGCAGCACGCTCTGAAAAAGCCTGTGCATGGCCGGGAGCGTCAACATCGCATTCAGACTCTCCTGTAACTGGACCGTTTCGACTTTATCACCGTTATGCCAGTGAAGCGTGGAGCGAATATAAAAATGCCAGCGCAGCCCGTCCTCCGACACGTCCCAGTGATGGGCAAGATCGCCCGTCGGTTCGCTGCTGTTACCGTGAAAACGCGTCAGCCCAGAAAAGACCTGTCCTGCCAGATGCTGTTCCGCCCGACCGGGTAAAAAGCCGGGATGCAGTGGATCCAGCGAGCGGTAATAGGGAATGCGCAGCGTCGGCGTATCGTTTTGCCACTGGCCGCCTAAAAACGGATGAAGCAGTGACCGCAGCTCCTCCGGTGCCAGCTGGGCCAGCTCAAGCGCGTTATGCTGCTGCCCACGCTTCAGCGCCTCTTCCATCATCGCATTGCGCAGTGACTCCGGGGTGACGTGGAAAGTTAGCTCCCCACGCTTACCGCGGCCAGACTGCGCTCGCCAGCTAAGCCAGCCCGCCTCCTGCGCCTGACGCAGTAATGTACGGACATGCCGTTCGCTGCAAAAGCAGCGGGCGGCCAGCTCGCTGATGGTGGCCTGCTGCGTCGCGCCAGCGGAAGGCTGCCACAAACGGTGGTACTGGTTGAGTCGGTTAAGCTGGCGCATGAGAAACCCTGAACAATAATTATCATCTATTCACTATTACTTCCGTATATCTCACGCAATACTGATGCACAAGTTAACCGCATCACATTTCAGGAGTAATCATGGCTCGTCTCGCTGCGTTTGATATGGACGGTACGTTGTTAATGCCGGATCACCGTCTGGGTGAGAAAACCCTGAGTACCCTGAAGCGCCTGCACGAACGTGATGTCACCCTGACGTTTGCCACTGGCCGTCATGTGCTGGAGATGCGCCATTTGCTGGGGGCATTTTCCCTGGATGCTTTTCTTATTACCGGCAACGGGACACGCATTCACTCTGTCGAAGGCGATGTTCTCCACCGTCAGGATCTCAACCCGGAAGTGGCAGATATCGTATTGCACAGCACCTGGGACACCCGGGCCAGCGTTCATGTCTTTAACGATAACGGCTGGTTTACCGGGCATGACATTCCGGCATTGCTGCACGCCCATGTCTACAGTGGTTTCCGCTATCAGCTTATCGATCTGCGCCGTATTCCGGCTCACGCGGTGACGAAGATCTGTTTCTGCGGCGATCATGGCGATCTTTGTCGCTTACGCATTCAGCTGAATGACGCGTTAGGCGACCGGGCGCACCTGACCTTTTCAGCGGTGGACTGTCTCGAGGTTTTGCCGGTTGGGTGTAATAAAGGATCGGCGCTGGCGGTACTGAGCGATCACCTGGGCTTAACGATGCAGGAATGTATGGCGTTTGGCGACGCCATGAACGACCGCGAAATGCTGGGCAGCGTTGGTCGCGGTCTGATCATGGGAAATGCGATGCCGCAGTTGAAGGCAGAGCTTCCCCATCTACCGGTTATCGGACACTGCGGTAACGAAGCAGTGTCTCATTTTTTGACGCATTGGCTGGACAACAACAACCTCCCATATTCCCCCGAATAGTGAGACCCTTCCAGCAAGCCAGACCCCGGTCTGGCTTTTTTTTATTTCACCAGCTGCGTAATCTGCGCTTTCCACGGCTCAATATCGCCGATGTTTGCCTGAACCCACTGCGCATTGTAATAGGTCTCAAGATAGCGCTCGCCGCTGTCGCAGAGCAGGGTGACGATAGAGCCGGTGCGCCCCTCTTCACGCATGCGAGCCGCAAGCTGCAGGGCTCCCCACATGTTGGTGCCGGTAGATGCACCGACTTTACGACCAATCTGTGTCTCCAGCCAGTGCGCGGTTGCCACGCTGGCGGCATCCGGCACGCGGAGCATTTCATCCACTACGTCCGGAATGAATGAAGGCTCCACGCGCGGGCGGCCAATACCTTCAATCTTACTGCCCACCGGGCTGCGCAGATCGGCATTGCGGCTTTGCCAGTAGTCCAGGAACACCGAGTTCTGCGGATCCACCACCATCAGCTGCGTATCATAGCCCTGACAGCGGATGTAACGTCCCAGGGTGGCTGAGGTGCCGCCAGTACCGGCGCTCATCACGATGTACGACGGAACAGGGTGAGGTTCGTGGGTCATCTGGCGGAAAATACTGTCGGCAATGTTGTTATTGCCGCGCCAGTCTGTGGCTCGCTCGGCAAAGGTGAACTGGTCCATATAGTGGCCATTCAGCTCACGGGCCAGCATTTCAGACGCGGCGTAAATTTCGCAGGCGCTTTCCACAAAGTGGCAGCGTCCACCGTAAAATTCGATCTGCTCAATTTTTCGTTTCGCGGTGCAGGAGGGCATCACGGCGATAAACGGCAGGCCCAGCAGGCGGGCAAAGTAGGCTTCGGATACGGCGGTTGAACCGGAGGAGGATTCAATAATCGTGGTTCCCTCCTTAATCCAGCCGTTACACAAACCGTATAAAAAGAGCGAACGCGCCAGGCGATGCTTCAGGCTACCGGTGGGATGGGTGCTTTCATCTTTCAGGTACAGCTGGATGCCAGCAAAACCCGGCAGAGCCAGGCGAATGAGATGGGTGTCCGCCGAGCGCTGATAGTCGGCATTGATTTCGCTGATGGCATGTTTAACCCAGGCGCTATTCATCGTATTTATCCGTTTGTCATTTTGTGCCCAGCATAGCGAAAAGCACAGAAAAAATTGTTGCTATATGGCCTTTAAAATAGAATGAAGGGAGAAAATTTTTCTCTGTGAGGTGGGTATGCTAGATAAAATAGACCGTAAGTTGCTTTCTTTACTGCAAAGTGACTGTACCCTCTCTTTGCAGGCACTGGCAGATGCCGTTAATCTGACCACCACGCCGTGCTGGAAGCGCCTCAAGAAGCTTGAAGATGACGGCATCCTTCTGGGGCGAGTCGCGCTTTTAGATCCCGAAAAACTGGGGCTTGGGTTGACGGCATTTGTCCTGATAAAAACCCAACATCACAGCAGCGAGTGGTACAGCCGCTTCGTAACACAGGTCTCCGAGATGCCGGAGGTGCTCGGTTTCTGGCGCATGGCGGGAGAGTATGACTATCTGATGCGCGTCCAGGTGGCAGACATGAAGCGTTATGATGATTTTTACAAGCGGCTGGTGAACAGCGTACCGGGCTTGTCGGACGTCACCTCGAGCTTCGCCATGGAACAGATTAAATACACCACAGCACTACCCATTGATTAATTGAATAACTTCCCGGCGTAGCCGGATCCATACCTTCAGGAACAAACCGCGTGCGATTATTTGCCCAATTAAGCTGGTACTTTCGTCGGGAGTGGCAACGCTACCTCGGCGCTGTGGCCCTGCTTATTATCATTGCCATCCTGCAGTTAATTCCACCGAAAGTGGTGGGATACGTGGTGGATGGCGTTACAGAACAGCATTACACCACCGCACGGGTGTTGATGTGGGTCGGCACGCTGGTGCTGACGGCCATCATTGTCTATCTGCTGCGCTACGTCTGGCGGGTACTGCTGTTTGGCGCGTCCTATCAGCTGGCCGTCGAACTGCGTGAAGATTTTTATCGTCAGCTGAGCCGCCAGCATCCCGAGTTCTACCTGCGTCATCGCACCGGGGATCTTATCGCTCGCGCCACCAATGACGTTGACCGCGTCGTGTTTGCCGCCGGGGAAGGGGTGTTAACGCTGGTGGACTCTCTGGTGATGGGCTGTGCGGTTCTGATTGTGATGTCCACCCAGATAAGCTGGCAGCTCACGCTGCTGGCGTTGCTGCCTATGCCGCTGATGGCGCTGGCGATCAACCGCTATGGCGAACAGCTTCATGAGCGCTTCAAGCTGGCGCAGGCGGCGTTTTCCTCGCTGAATGACCGTACGCAGGAGAGCATGACCAGCATCCGCATGATCAAAGCGTTTGGCCTGGAAGATCGACAATCCGCGCTGTTTGCAGCCGATGCCGCCGACACGGGGGCGAAGAACATGCGCGTTGCGCGTATCGATGCGCGGTTTGACCCGACAATCTATGTCGCGATTGGCATGGCAAACCTGCTGGCCATTGGTGGCGGGAGCTGGATGGTGGTGCAGGGCTCGCTAACCCTCGGGCAATTGACCAGCTTTGCCATGTACCTGGGGCTGATGATATGGCCGATGCTGGCACTGGCCTGGATGTTTAACATCGTAGAGCGCGGCAGCGCCGCCTACAGCCGTATTCGCGCGATGCTTGCCGAAGCGCCAGTGGTGAATGACGGTAGCGAATCGGTACCGGAAGGGCGCGGCGTGATGAATGTCGACGTCCGTAAGTTTGTGTATCCGCAAACGGAACATACGGTACTGGAGAACGTCATCTTTACGCTCAAACCGGGTCAGATGCTCGGTATCTGCGGTCCGACAGGCGCCGGGAAAAGTACCGTACTCTCCCTGCTTCAACGTCACTTTGACGTCACGCAGGGCGATATTCGCTTCCATGATATTCCGTTGACGAACCTGCTGCTCGATGACTGGCGCGGTCGTCTGGCGGTGGTCAGCCAGACGCCGTTTCTCTTTTCTGACACCGTGGCGAATAACATTGCCCTTGGACGCCCGGCGGCAACTCAGGAAGAGATTGAGCACGTCGCGCGCCTGGCCAGCGTCCATGACGATATTCTGCGTCTGCCACAGGGCTATGAAACGGAAGTGGGTGAGCGTGGCGTTATGCTTTCCGGCGGGCAAAAACAGCGTCTCTCGATTGCCCGCGCGCTGCTGCTGAATGCCGAAATCCTGATCCTTGATGATGCGCTCTCCGCCGTCGATGGTCGCACCGAGCACCAGATCCTGCATAACCTGCGACAGTGGGGGGATGGAAGGACGGTGATCATCAGTGCACACCGGTTGTCGGCGCTGACGGAAGCCAATGAAATTCTGGTATTACAGCACGGGCACATTGCCCAGCGCGGACAGCATGAACAGCTTGCGGAGCAACCGGGCTGGTATCGCGATATGTATCGTTATCAGCAGCTTGAAGCGGCGCTAGACGACGCCCCGGAACAGGATGAGGAGAACGCTAATGCGTAAGACCGTGACGCAGTGGCCGACGCTAAAACGCCTGCTGGCCTATGGTTCTCCGTGGCGAAAACCGCTTTCACTTGCCGTGCTGTTGCTGTGGATTGCCGCGATTGCAGAAGTGAGCGGTCCGCTGCTCATCAGCTACTTTATCGACAATATGGTGGCGAAAAGCTATTTGCCGCTGGGGCTCGTCGCGGGGTTAGGTGTGGCCTACGTTGGGCTACAGCTGACTGCGGCGTCACTGCATTACGCCCAGTCTCTGCTCTTTAACCGGGCGGCCGTGGGCGTGGTGCAGAAGCTACGTACGGATGTGATGGATGCGGCGCTGCGCCAGCCGTTGAGCGAGTTTGATACCCAGCCGGTTGGGCAGGTGATATCCCGGGTGACCAACGATACCGAGGTGATCCGCGATCTGTATGTCACCGTCGTGGCAACCGTGCTGCGCAGCGCGGCGCTGATTGGCGCCATGCTGGTGGCGATGTTTAGCCTCAACTGGCGTATGGCTCTGGTGGCGATCACCATCTTCCCGGCCGTATTGATTGTAATGGTCATCTATCAACGCTACAGCACGCCGATTGTGCGTCGGGTGCGCGCCTATCTGGCCGATATCAACGATGGCTTCAACGAAGTGATCAACGGCATGAGCGTCATTCAGCAGTTCCGCCAGCAGGCTCGCTTTGGTGAGCGCATGGGGGAAGCCAGCCGGTCGCACTATATGGCGCGTATGCAGACGCTGCGACTGGACGGTTTCCTGCTACGTCCGCTGCTGAGCCTCTTCTCGGCGCTGGTTCTCTGTGGCCTGCTGATGCTTTTCGGGATGAGCGCGAATGGAACAATTGAAGTTGGGGTTCTGTACGCTTTTATCAGCTATCTGGGACGCCTTAATGAACCGTTGATAGAACTCACCACCCAGCAGTCTATGTTGCAACAGGCCGTGGTGGCGGGAGAGCGCGTGTTCGAACTGATGGACCGGCCACGTCAGACCTACGGCGATGATGAGCGTCCTTTGCAAAGCGGAGAGATTACGTTTGATAAGGTCTCGTTTGCTTACCGTGAAGACCGTCTGGTGTTGCAGGACATCTCTCTTGATGTGCCGTCGCGCGGCTTTGTGGCGCTGGTGGGGCACACCGGTAGCGGCAAAAGTACCCTCGCCAGCCTGTTGATGGGCTATTACCCGGTCAGTCAGGGTGAAATCCGTATTGATGGTCGTCCGCTCGCATCACTGAGCCACAATGTGTTGCGCAAAGGCGTTGCAATGGTGCAGCAAGACCCGGTAGTCATGGCCGATACCTTTTACGCCAACGTCACCCTGGGGCGGGATTATACCCAGCAACAGGTGTGGGATGTGCTGGAAACCGTGCAGCTGGCAGAGCTGGCGCGCGGCTTTAGCGATGGGATCAATACCCGGCTTGGTGAGCAGGGGAATAACCTCTCGGTGGGACAAAAGCAGCTTCTGGCCCTGGCGCGGGTGCTGATTGAAACGCCGCAGGTGCTGATACTCGACGAAGCGACCGCCAGCATCGACTCTGGTACTGAGCAGGCTATCCAGCTGGCGCTGGCCGCGGTGCGTGACCACACGACGCTGGTGGTTATCGCACACCGTCTTTCAACGATTGTCGACGCAGACACCATCCTGGTGCTGCATCGCGGTCAGGCCGTCGAACGCGGTACGCACCGGGAGCTGCTCGAAGCAAAAGGGCGCTACTGGCAGATGTATCAGCTGCAGCTGGCCGGTGAAGAGCTGGCCGCCAGCGTGCGTGAGGACGAGTCCCTCAGCGCCTGATGCACCAAAACAAGGCAGCGCGCTAACAGTCATTACTGTTGGTGCAAAACTGAAACGCACCGTGCACTGTCATGGTGCGTTTTTTTTCACCGGTTCGTTAAACATGCTCGTGTAATGCTCATTGCAGCGCGTTTCCCTCAGGTTTTCATTTCTGGCACACCCCTTGCAATGTCTTCTGCGTATTAGCGGCGGCCATTACCGAATTCTGACTGGAGGGGATCTATGAAGCTGGTTACGGTTGTAATCAAACCATTCAAACTCGAAGACGTGCGTGAAGCATTGTCTTCCATGGGTATTCAGGGACTGACTGTCACCGAAGTGAAAGGCTTTGGTCGTCAGAAGGGTCATGCCGAGCTTTACCGCGGGGCAGAATACAGCGTTAACTTCCTGCCAAAAGTAAAAATTGATGTCGCGATTGCTGATGACCAGCTTGATGAAGTTATTGATGTCATTAGCAAAGCGGCCTACACCGGCAAAATTGGCGACGGCAAAATTTTCGTTGCCGAATTGCAGCGCGTCATTCGCATCCGTACCGGCGAATCTGACGAAGCGGCACTGTAAGTAACTCCTGGCACACAGTGATAGGGATCGAGAAAATGAAGATAGCAACAATCAAAACGGGTCTGGGTTCGCTGGCACTGCTGCCGGGCCTGGCACTGGCTGCCCCTGCGGTGGCAGACAAAGCCGATAACGCCTTTATGATGATCAGCACCGCGCTGGTGCTGTTCATGTCCATTCCGGGCATTGCGCTGTTCTACGGCGGCCTGATCCGTGGCAAAAACGTTCTCTCCATGCTGACGCAGGTTGCCGTCACGTTCGCGCTGGTTTGCGTGTTGTGGGTGGTCTACGGTTACTCTCTGGCCTTCGGCACGGGCAATGCGTTCTTCGGAAACTTTGACTGGGTCATGCTGAAAAACATCGAACTGACCGCGCTGATGGGCAGTTTCTATCAATATATTCACGTTGCCTTCCAGGGCTCGTTCGCCTGTATCACCGTCGGGCTGATCGTCGGTGCGCTGGCTGAGCGTATTCGCTTCTCCGCCGTCCTGATCTTCGTGGTGGTCTGGCTGACGCTCTCCTATGTGCCGATTGCGCACATGGTCTGGGGTGGCGGTCTGCTGGCGAGCCATGGCGCGCTGGACTTCGCAGGCGGTACCGTTGTACACATCAACGCCGCGGTGGCGGGCCTGGTAGGGGCATACCTGATTGGCAAACGCGTGGGCTTCGGTAAAGAAGCGTTCAAACCGCACAACCTGCCAATGGTCTTTACCGGTACAGCGATCCTTTACTTTGGCTGGTTCGGCTTCAACGCCGGTTCAGCAAGCGCAGCAAACGAAATCGCCGCACTGGCCTTCGTGAATACGGTTGTGGCAACGGCGGGTGCGATCCTCTCATGGGTGTTTGGTGAATGGGCGGTACGCGGTAAGCCTTCGCTGCTGGGTGCCTGTTCAGGTGCAATTGCCGGTCTGGTTGGTATCACGCCAGCTTGTGGCTACGTCGGTGTTGGCGGCGCGCTGCTTGTCGGGTTGGTCGCCGGTCTGGCGGGTCTGTGGGGTGTGACGGCGCTGAAACGTGTTCTGCGCGTCGATGACCCGTGCGATGTCTTCGGTGTACACGGCGTCTGCGGCATCGTCGGTTGTATCATGACCGGTATCTTCGCGGCGAAATCGCTGGGCGGCGTGGGTTACGCAGAAGGCGTCACCATGGTTCACCAGGTGCTGGTGCAGCTGGAAAGTATCGCCATCACCGTCGTGTGGTCTGCCGTTGTGGCCTTCATCGGCTATAAGCTGGCGGATATGACCGTCGGTCTGCGTGTTCCGGAAGAGCAGGAACGCGAAGGTCTGGACGTCAACAGCCACGGCGAGAATGCGTACAACGCCTGATAAGCAAAACGGCAACCCAGGGTTGCCGTTTTCGTTTTGTTCCCTCTCCCGTCGGGAGAGGGCCGCAGTACAGCATCACCCGCGGTTACGCATTACCCCTTCCTGCACCGTCGACGCGACCAGCACGCCATCCTGAGTGTAAAACTCACCGCGCACAAAGCCGCGCGCGCTTGACGCCGAGGTACTTTCCACGCTGTAGAGCAGCCACTCGTTCATGTCGAACGGACGATGGAACCACATGGAGTGATCGATGGTGGCCACCTGCATCCCTTTTTCAAGGAAGCCCACGCCGTGCGGCTGCAGCGCCACCGGCAGGAAGTTGAAATCTGAAGCATAACCCAGCAGATACTGATGAACGCGGAAATCTGCGGGCACGGTACCGTTAGCGCGGATCCAGACCTGGCGCTTTGGCTCGGCCGTGTGGCCTTTCATCGGGTTATGGAATTCGACAGGGCGGATCTCAAGCGGTTTATCGCAGAGAAACTTCTCCTTTACCTGCGGTGGAAGCAGATGCGCCAGCGCACGAGCGATATCGGTCTCGGATTTGAGATCGTCTGGCGACGGCGCGGGTGGCATCGTTTTCTGATGCTCATAACCCGGTTCCGGCGCCTGGAACGAGGCGGTCATGTAAAAGATAGGCTTGCCATTCTGAACCGCCGCGACACGACGCGCGCTAAAGCTGTTGCCATCCCGCAATACCTCAACGTCATACACGATGGGTTTCGCGCTATCACCAGGGCGTAAGAAGTAGCTGTGAAATGAGTGCACCAGACGGTCTGCAGGGACGGTCTCCTTTGCTGCGTAGAGCGCTTGTCCTACGACTTGCCCGCCGAAGACCTGGCGTAAGCCGAGATCTTCGCTCTGTCCGCGAAAGAGTCCTTCCTCAATTTTTTCCAGATTCAGTAATGTCAGCAGATTGTTCAGTGCCTGACTCATAGTTGTCCTCAATAAACGCCGTAGCGAAAGATAGGCAGAGTATAACGCAGAAATGAAAGTGGTCCGATGGGTAGAATAATCTGAATATCTGGACGATTTTAGGCATAAATCAGTGATCTGTGCCAAACTTATCTGTGTTATGTGATTGAAACGACATCGGATGGGATCGATCCCGCTGGTGCATTGATGATAAGGAGACTTCAATGAAACTCGTGCCCATGCTAAGTGGTGTAGCAATTGCGGTGGCGTTGTCCGCCTGTGCAGGAAAGAGCGCCCAGGTGCCGGTGCCAGCAGCAGATCCAAACGGGATTAATACACTCTCACAGCAGTCCATTCAGCAGCCTAACGTTTCCGGGACTATCTGGATTAAACAGAAAGTCGCGTTACCGCCAGATGCGGTATTAACGGTAACCCTGTCTGATGCTTCCCTGGCAGACGCGCCGTCTAAAGTATTGGCCCAGCGTGCCGTGCGTACGGAAGGTAAGCAGGCACCGTTTAGCTTCGTGTTGCCGTATAACCCATCAGACGTGCAGCCTAATGCCCGTATCCTCCTGAGCGCAGCAGTAACGATCAACGATAAACTGGTGTTTATCACCGATACGGTGCAGGAAGCGATTAACCACGGCGGGACAAAAGTTGACCTGAACCTGGTTCCGGTACAGCAAACCGAAGTGCCGGTTGCGCCACAGACTAACCAACCGTCTCTGCCAACCCCTCCGACCCAGATGTAACGCTTTAAACCCTCTCCTTCGGGAGAGGGTTTAATACACCCAGCGGTACTTTTGCAAATCAATCTGTCCTGACCCCGACACCTGCACCCCTTCTGACAGTAACGCCTGACGCTGGCGCTGCAGATCCGGCCCGGTCAACGAGATTGTCCCATGACGATTTACCACCCGATGCCAGGGCAGGGTGCTTCCTTCGGGCAACCTTTTCAGTACGCCACCGACCTGCCGCGCCGCACGCGGAGAACCGGCCAGACGCGCTACGTCGCCATAGGTGGTGACATAACCTTCCGGCACAGAGGCCACAATTTGCCATACGCGTTGTGGAAAGGAGTCATGTTCGTCCATACGTCTACCTGTGGGGAATGTCTGGACAGTCATGTTAAACGAAGATAAACCCAATTGCTGCGCCAGTTTGCGCAAGAAACCAGCATCCAGTTGCGGGTCGCTTGCAATTGGCGGTAAGCACAGGGATAATGCGCCAGCGCGTTGGTTATCAACGCTCTCAATGGGGGCTCTGTTGGTTCTCCCGCAACGCTACTCTGTTCACCAGGTCAGGTCCGGAAGGAAGCAGCCAGGGCAGACGACGTGTGTGCCGGGATGTAGCTGGCAGGGCCCCCACCCATTTCTGCTCTCATCAACACTCTCCCTGTTTCTCTTCGCTTCGAATAGCCTTTAATCCACAACGTTATTAGGACTTTACTGACTGCATGTAATATATATTTCATTGCATTGAAATATTACTGTCATAAACCTGTAATAATAGACTGTCATTTTAATATCGGATGTCTTTTTTCTGTCATAACTTAAAAATATATATCTGGATAACATTGGTAAGTTCGTGTATTAAATAAAGTACTTATTCCGAAGGGAAGTGACAAACATGGCTACTGCGGTGTTAAACGTTAAGATTGATCAAGCGCTAAAAGAAAGACTTCGCCACTATGCAGAAGTTAATAACGAGAATTTAAGCGTGACGACAGAGAAACTGCTGCTGCTGGCATTCGAAGCGGTAGAAGAGGCGGGAGTATCGGAAGAGGATATTGATAACCAGCATACGGAAGAAGAGAGTGTTTCTCCATTTACTCCTAAAGAAATCAAGGCTCTACGTAAAATTCTTAAGAAGAGAAAATGAAACAACAACTGTCAACTGCCAGTGACTACAACGAGGCCTGCGATCTGTTGCGTTCAGGCTACGTGAAGCATGTACGTCTTGGCTGGAATGTAGGAAGTGATGAGTTCTTTCGTATTGCGTCTGACTGGTGTGATACCGGCGCAAAAATAAAGAAAGACGGTGAAAATTTCGTTATTTCACTGAAAGGTTTTCCTATTCCTCCTCAGCACTAAATCTTGAATGGTGAAAACTGCTGACTGTATCTGTGACAGTCAGCAGTTTTTATTTTATGATCCACTTCAAATTTTTTATATCAAACCAGACTTCTTTTTATTGATGGCACGTTTTTATTCAAGGCGAGCCACAAGGGTTTAATTCTCAGTAATGCCTGTTCAAGCTCAGCCGGATCGAGTGAAAAGGGCATACGTAAATACCGATCAAACGCACCCGATAAACCAAACCGCGTGCCGGTCCCCAGGTTGATTCCCAGTATCTCTGCGCGTGCAGCAAGCTGTGTTGCCAGCATCCCCGGCAGTTCAATCCAGTAGGAAAGCCCGCCTTCCGCTTCATGGAATGTCCATTCAGGGAAGTGCTCGCGCAACAGCGCGCCGCATTGGTCTCGTCGTTCCGCCAGCATCTTCCGGCGAGCAGGCAAAAACGTTTCGCTGTTATTGATAAGCCACAGCGTCGCCAGCTGTTCGAGCATGGGCGATCCTAAATCCAGTGTATCCCGCGTCTGGGCAAGCGTAGCGATGGTGCGCGAGGAGGCACGGATCCAGCCAAGACGAAGGCCGCCCCAGAAACTTTTTCCGGCAGAGCCTAACGTTATCACGGTGGCCTGCGGGTTAAATGACGCCAGCGGCGGCGGCGGGGGCGAGTCAAACCACAGATCCACCATCGTTTCATCTACTACCAGCGTCGTGCGGGTTTGCGCGGCAATCTCGGTGATTGCCTGACGGGTGGGAATATCCATGCATCGCCCGGTCGGGTTATGAAAATCGGGCATCAGGTATGCCAGGCGCGGCGCTGTCTGGGCAAGCGTTGCGGCAAACCCATGGGTATCCCAGCCCGTTTCCGGCAGCGACACGCCCACTGGACGGCACTGCGCTCCCTGAATGGCGGCGATCGCCAGCGGGTAAGTGGGATGATCGACCACGACGCGATCCCCCGGGCCGGTCATCATTCGCAGGACCAGCGCAAAACCGCTGACCGCGCCATTGACCACCATCACCTCGTCTGTCCGGGTCGGAAGCCCCCGCGCGGTATAGCGTGCGGCGATGGCTTCCCGCAGCGCCGGTAACCCAAGCTGATCGTAACCCGTAAGCGAGAGATGTTGCGTAATGGCCGTGAGCGCATGGGTATAGGCCTGGTGGATCTCAGGCCCGGCATTGAGCGCCGCGGTGGAGAGATCCAGCGCGGCACTGGCTGCTGAAAGGGTTGGCACGGCGCGTGTGTCGGGCAGGATCACGCGTGAACCGCTGCCGTGGCGGCTTTCAAGATAACCTTCCTCACGCAGATGGGCGAGTGCGCTGCTGATGGTGGTCCGGCTCACATCCAGCGCAGTGGCCAGCTCCCGCTCGCCGGGTAGACGGGTGTTAAGCGCCAGCCGGCCATCAAGAATTAACAGGCGTAACGCATCCGCCAGCTGACGCCAGAGCGGGGTCCGGGACGAGGTTTGTTGCCAGTGGCCTAACAGGCGTACCAATGACTGGCTTCCGAAGCGGCGTGATGACATGTGCAGTCCACTATTTGAAAACTGGACATTAATCATAATGCCATTTTCGCTCAAGATGAAAGCCTGGTTCACTGGAGAAGATAAAAAATGGTACGTCGTCTGCTACAACTGTATGTCGGTTTAGGGCTGTATGGGCTTTCAACCACGATGTTTATTCGTTCGGATCTGGGGCTCGATCCGTGGGACGTCTTCCACCTGGGCGTGGCGATCCAGCTGGGGTTGAGCATTGGGATGGTGATTATTTTAACCGGTGCGGCGGTACTCCTGCTGTGGATCCCGCTGCGTCAGATGCCTGGTCTGGGAACCCTCAGTAACGTGATTATTATTGGCCTGGCGGCAGATGCCTCCATGGCCCTGATCCCCGAGGTGACCTCGCTGCCCCTGCGTATCGCGCTGCTGGTGGCCGGAATTGTCGTGAACGCGATAGCCACCGGTATGTATATCGGTGCCGGTTTCGGGGCGGGCCCGCGCGACGGTCTCATGACCGGGATCCATGCCCGTATGGGATGGTCCATCCGCAGCGTGCGTACCTCGATTGAAGTGTCCGTGCTGCTGATTGGGTGCATGCTGGGCGGAACGTTTGGGATAGGCACCGTCGCGTATGCTCTGACCATTGGCCCGCTTATCCAGATCTGCTTGCCTCTGTTCCGTTATAAGCCTCGCGTTGAGAAGACTCCCCAGCCGGAGCGGGTTGTTTAATTCTGCGAAGCGCTCACATGTTTTCATGGCGTCGCTGTGTCAGAATAGTGGCCTTCGAATGACGCGATGCCAGAATGCATGAAAGCAATCACTCTTTATGATGTTGCCCTCCTTGCGGGGGTTTCTTATCAGACCGTTTCCCGTGTGATTAACGACGCGGAGCATGTCTCTGCCCGCACGCGGGAAAAAGTGCAGCAGGCGATGGCAGAACTGCACTACGTCCCCAATCTCAGAGCACAACAGCTGGCGGGTAAACGTACCCGTACGCTTGGCCTTATTACTACCGATCTGGCGCTGCACGCCCCTTCGCAAATTGTTTCGGCGGTAAAATCCCGGGCGGTTGAGCAGGGGGCGAGCGTGCTTATCTCAATGGTGGAACATCAACAGCAGTGCCAGTCTGCCCTTCAGGCGTTGCTGGCGCAGCGTGTGGAAGCTCTGCTGGTGAATGTGCCGCTGGAGGATCCTCATGCTGAAGCGCTAAAAGCCCTCGCATCGCCCATTCCGGTGCTGTTTCTGGATGTCTCGCCCTCGGCTCAGGTAAACAGTCTTGTGTTTAATGCAGAGCAGGGTGCTCGTCTCGGGATTGAGCATCTGCTTTCGCTGGGGCATGAGCGTATAGCGCTGCTGAGTGGACCGGAGAGCTCTGTCTCCGCCCGGGCACGTCTTGCAGGCTGGAACGCCACGCTGGCACAGGCCGGGCTTGAGGCTGTCGCGGTGGCGCACGGCGACTGGAGTGCGGCAAGCGGCTATGAGAAAGGACATTTGCTGTTATCTGCCGCGCAACTCCCGGATGCGATAGTGGTCGCGAACGACCAAATGGCGCTGGGGGTGATGCGTGCCTGTGCGGAAAAAGGGACCGTGATCCCGGGCCAGATGTCGGTTGTCGGGTTCGACGATACGGCAGACAGCGCCTGGTTTTCTCCCCCACTGACCACCATTCGCCAGGCTTTTCGCGAGGCCGGCGAGCGAAGCGTGGAGTGGCTGCTGGCGCCAGTCGAGGGTGACGCATGCTGGCAGGTTCAGCTTCCGGTGACGCTGGTGACCCGCCATTCTACCGCTCGCCACGATCCGCAGCAGATCGAACGCGAGGATCTTGCACAGCAGCTCAGGAGCCTGGCGTTAGCGGCTGAGCAACTTGCCCGCCGGTAAGACTTTTGTGATCTGACTCGCTACCCCGCGATCCGATGCTTTACCGCACCCGGTAGCCAGGGCATGTTAGCTAAAATTGTGAGCGCTTCGCAGAGAGGTTAATATGTCCAACACTCCATCGCTGACCCTCAGCGCACTTCTGGCTCGTCGGGACTGGGAAAATCCCGGAGTCACCCAGTGGAACCGCCTGGCAGCACATGCTCCCTTGCACAGCTGGCGTGACGAACACTCCGCCAGAGAAGACGGGGGAACCGTCAGCCGATGCCTTCTTAACGGGGAGTGGCGTTTTAGCTTCTTTCCTGCACCAGAGCAGGTTCCTTCGGTATGGGTCGGTGAAGATTGCGCCGATGCCGTGCTGATGCCCGTGCCCTCTAACTGGCAGATGCAGGGGTTCGACACGCCCATCTACACCAACGTGACCTATCCGATCCCCGTAAACCCACCGTTTGTGCCGCAAGAAAACCCAACAGGTTGTTACTCGCTCACATTTGAGATGGATGATGCCTGGCTGCAGAGCGGCCAAACCCGCATTATCTTCGATGGCGTGAACTCGGCGTTTCATCTGTGGTGTAACGGCCGGTGGATCGGTTATTCACAGGACAGCCGACTGCCCGCCGAATTCGATCTCTCAGCGGTGCTGCGTCCTGGCGAGAACCGCATTGCGGTCATGGTGTTGCGCTGGTGCGACGGGAGCTATCTGGAAGATCAGGACATGTGGCGCATGAGCGGGATTTTCCGCGATGTGTCGCTACTGCATAAGCCAGAGACGCACATTGCCGATTATCAGGTTGTGACTGACCTGAATGCGGAGCGGGATCGCGCGGTGCTGAAGGTGGATCTCGCGCTCGCAGGCGCACAGTTTGCGGAGTGTGAGGTGGCGTTTACCCTGTGGCGCAACGGCGAAAAATGCGCCAGTGCCACCGGGCGGCCGGGCACTGCCGTTGTCGATGAGCGCGGCGGCTGGGCCGAGCGGCTAACGGTGGCGCTCCCCGTTGAGGCGCCCGCCTTGTGGAGTGCGGAAACGCCGGAACTTTATCGCCTGACGATGACCCTTCTGAACGCGCAGGGTGAGGTGCTGGAAACGGAGGCCTGCGATGTGGGGTTCCGCCGCATAGAGATCAGCAATGGCCTGCTGAAGCTCAACGGTAAACCCCTGCTGATCCGTGGCGTTAACCGGCATGAGCATCACCCGGAAAACGGCCAGGTGATGGATGAAGCGACGATGCGCCGCGATATCGAACTCATGAAGCAGCACAACTTCAACGCCGTGCGCTGCTCGCACTATCCGAACCATCCGCTGTGGTACACGCTTTGCGACCGCTATGGTTTGTATGTCGTCGACGAAGCCAATATTGAAACCCACGGCATGGTGCCGATGAGTCGCCTTGCTGACGATCCGCGCTGGCTCCCTGCCATGAGCGAACGCGTCACCCGCATGGTGCAGCGCGACCGCAATCATCCTTCGATTATCATCTGGTCGCTGGGGAATGAGTCCGGCCATGGCGCGAACCATGACGCACTGTATCGCTGGCTGAAAACCACCGATCCGACGCGTCCGGTGCAGTACGAAGGCGGTGGGGCGAATACGGCAGCGACCGATATCGTGTGCCCGATGTATGCCCGGGTCGATCAGGATCAGCCCTTCCCGGCGGTACCGAAATGGTCTGTTAAAAAATGGATCGGCATGCCGGATGAAACGCGTCCGCTTATTCTCTGTGAATACGCCCACGCGATGGGGAACAGCTTCGGTGGTTTTGCCAAATACTGGCAGGCGTTTCGCCGCCATCCTCGCCTGCAGGGGGGATTTGTCTGGGACTGGGTTGACCAGGCGCTGACCAGAAAAGACGACAATGGCACACCGTTCTGGGCCTACGGGGGAGACTTTGGCGACACGCCCAATGACCGCCAGTTCTGCCTTAACGGGCTGGTTTTTCCCGATCGCACACCGCATCCGGCACTGTATGAAGCCCAGCGCGCTCAGCAGTTTTTCACCTTTACGCGGGTAAGTACGTCTCCGCTGGTGCTTGAAGTCCACAGCGATTACCTGTTCCGTCATACCGATAACGAGGTGCTGCGCTGGACCCTTGTCCGTGACGGCAGCGTGCTTGCCAGGGGGGACGTGACGCTCTCCATTGCTCCCCAGGGCACACAGCGTCTGGACATCAACCTGCCAGCGCTGGCGCCTGAAGCGGGTGACGTCTGGCTGAACGTTGAAGTGCACCAGCCGCGGGCGACGCCGTGGTCACCGGCAAACCATCGCTGCGCGTGGGAGCAGTGGCCGGTTCCGACGCCCCTGTATATCGCCCCGCCAGCGCCAGAAGGTGTACCGCCGGTGTTAACGCAAACTGGCGACGTGTTTGAGCTGGTGCATCAGCAGCAACGCTGGCAGTTCAACCGCGCATCAGGACACCTGACGCAATGGTGGCGCAATGGCGTTGAAACGCTGCTCTCACCGCTGACGGATAACGTTAGCCGCGCACCGCTGGACAATGATATTGGCGTGAGCGAGGCCACGCGAATCGATCCGAATGCGTGGGTGGAGCGCTGGAAAGCGGCAGGCATGTACGAGCTCACCCCGCGATTACTGCACTGTGAAGGAGAGCAGCATGCAGCCGAGGCGGTGGTGAAAACCCTGCATGTCTGGGAGTATCGCGGTAAGGCGCTCTTCCTGAGCCGTAAAGTCTGGCGGGTGGACGATAGGGGCGTTTTGCATGGCGATATTCAGGTCGATATTGCGTCTGATATCCCGGAACCGGCACGCGTAGGCCTGAGTGTTCACCTTGCCGCAACGCCGGAAACGGTTCAATGGCTGGGGCTTGGGCCACATGAAAATTACCCGGACAGAACGCTGGCGGCTCAGCAGGGGCGCTGGACATTACCGCTGGAAGCCATGCACACGCCTTACATCTTTCCGACAGAAAATGGTTTGCGCTGTGATACCCGTGAACTGCTGCTGGGCGCGCATCGGCTGAATGGCCTGTTCCATTTCTCCGTCAGCCGCTATAGCCAGCAGCAGTTGCATGAGACAACTCACCATCATCTGTTGCGCGAGGAGCCGGGGTGTTGGCTTAACCTGGACGCGTTCCATATGGGCGTGGGCGGTGATGACTCGTGGAGCCCCAGCGTCTCGCCGGAATTTATTCTGCAGAAACGCCAGCTTCGCTATACCTTCAACTGGCAGCAGAACCCTGACTGAGCAAAGAGGCGGCCACAGCAGTGGCCGCCTTGCTTACGCCAGGATACCGCTCAGGCCGTGCAGGCTCATGTAAATCCCGACCACAGTAATCAGGGCGGCGGAGATCCACGGTGCTTTTCGTGAAAACTCGCTGAAACCCGGCCAGCGTTTTGTCGCATGCTTAAGGCTCAGGGCGGCAATTGCACCGGAAGCGACCAGCGTTAACGCCAGACCAATACTGAAGCTGAATACCAGCGTTGCGCCGAGGGCAAAATGCTTCAGCTGCAGGCAGATGAGCAGGACCGTGATTGAGGCCGGGCAGGGGATAAGCCCTCCGGTCAGGCCAAACAGTGCAATTTGTCCGGTGGTAACGTTCTGGCCGTTGAAGCGGCGGTTAATATCCTGTGCATGCGCGCGCTGGTGGGCGTCCTGCCACTCTTCTTCAACCAGTGGATGCCCATGGTCGTGATGATCATGATGGTGGTCATGGTCGTGATGATCATGATGATGGTCATGGTGATCGTGATGATGGTGGTGATCGTGTGGCTGACTCTCCTTCCAGGTTCGCCAGGCCATCCACAGGGCGATCAGCACGATCAGTATCCCCGAGACCAGCTGGAACCAGGGCTCAGACGTATGCGCATCCCAGCCCCGGCCAAACCATAATCCTGCCATGGCAATGATCCAGACCACCGCCGTATGGGAAAGCGTTGCCGCCAGACCAAGCAACACCGCCTGTTTCAGCGTACCGCGAATAGCCACAATAAACGCGGCCATCATCGTTTTGGAGTGGCCCGGCTCCAGGCCATGCAGCGCGCCGAGGAGGATAGCGCTGGGTACAAACAGCCAGGCATTGCCCTGCTGCAGGAGTGAAGCAAAATCGTTCATGGAAAATTCCGGAGTGGAAAGCGTGTTCAGATACTACTCCCCCCCAGTAGTCTAATACTACCCCCCAGTAGAAAAATACTCAGGGGGAGTAGAGCATGATATGCTTTAAAAGCCATACGATGAGGGAGACAGAGATGTCACATACGGTTCGCGACAAGAAGATGTTATTGACTCGCCTGAAGAAAATTCAGGGGCAAAGCGCTGCCCTGGAAAAAATGCTCAATAGCGACCACGAATGCGCCGACGTGTTACAACAGCTGGCGGCGATCCGCGGCGCGGTAAACGGCATGATGATGCAGGTGATCGAAGGTCATCTCACCGATCATGTGGTGAAAGAGCCTGAAGAAGCTCAGCGCGAAGCCGATCTTGGCGTCGTGTTACAGGTGATCAAATCCTATCTTAAGTAGGATGTGTTTTGAGGTTATCTTCCGCCCAAAGAATAAAGTCCGCTTTCGGTAACGCCTTGCTGTAGTACCAACCCTGCCCATACTGCACGCCGTGACGACGTAGCCAGGCGAGTTGCCCTTCGGTCTCCACGCCTTCCGCAACCATCGCCAGCTTCAGCGATTTTGCCATTTCAATAATGTGTGGCGTCACGTTTTTATATTCCAGTGCATCCACAAACGCTTTATCAATTTTTAGCGTGTCGACATCCAAATCCTGCAGGTAGCTCAGGCTGGAATAGCCCGTACCGAAATCATCAATATAGATTGCGTGGCCTGAATGACGAAAGGCGGCTATGGCCGGAGCGCTGATTTTAGGATCGGCAAAGCCGCGCTCGGTTAACTCAAGGGCGATCTGTTGCGGATGGACTTTCCACTTATTCATTAAGTGGCTCAACAGTGGCGGGAGTTTTCCCGAGGTCAAATCGGCCGGCGCGAGGTTAATGGAAATATGCTGACCGGCGTGAAGGTGCAGCCAGTAGCCCATATCCTCAAACACCTTTTCAATGACCAAATGCGTCAGCTGCGAGATGAGCCCCGTTTGCTCAGCAAGCGGCACAAAAATATCCGGTGAAAGGCTGCTCCCGTCAGGCTGGGGCCAGCGGGTTAGCGCCTCTGCGCCCACAATCTTCCCGCTAGAGAGTTCAATAATGGGCTGGTAATGAACCACAAATTCCCGGTTATTGATGGCGTCAAGCAGGCGGTTGCGTGGCGACTGGATGCGACGCAGCAGTCGTAAAACAAAGAGTGCGGCAAGCAGACTTATCAGTATGCCGAACGGCAGCCAGATGAGAAGTTGCTTGTGCCAGGTTTCAGCCAGCGGTTTTAACGCCGCCCAGGCGACCACCGTAAACCCCAGTTCAGGAACAGGCTTCATAATGTATATCGAGCCGTTGTACTGAATGCGGGTGACGCCCTGATCCTTAACCAGATTGCGGATATGCGGATCGAGCTTGCTGCTGCTGGCAAAAATGAGATGTGATTTGCTGCCCACCAGGGCGGCATCTGTGGCGATCTCACCGAAAGGGATCACATCGACAAGCGAGGCAGGATCCACCAGCACCAGATAGTGGCCCCGACCCAGGACCGCCATGTAGCGGCTAAAACCGAGATCGTTTTGCGTGGTGAGCCATGTGCCATAACCATCTTCCGTGATTCGCATGGGCGGCGGGAAAGGGGCCGACTGACTGGTTTGTTCCAGGGACGAGCAAAGGGGTTCAAGATTGTTGATATAAATAACTTCCTGAACATAACGCCATGAAAAAGCGACCCGCCGCATCTCCCTTAAATGCATAACGCTACAGGGGATCCCTTTAAAGGTCTGCAGGCTATTGAGCGCTTCCTTTGCATCATCCACTACCCTGGCGGTACGTATCAGCACGCGTGAGGCATAGCTATCCAGCGCATCGACAAACTTATCTTCCGCCTGGCGATGTGCCAGCCAGATGCTCAGGCTAATCGGAACCAGTACCGCAATGATAAGTACGCCGGTCACCAGACTGACCAGATGTCGGGTTTTCATGGTGCTGTCTCCTTCCTCTTATGCCCGCTCCTGGGCGCTGAAAAACCTGCCAGAGGAGAAAGATTTTACCGCTAAATGATAAAGTTATAGCACGCGCAGGTCATGATTTACGGCACAACAGAAAATATCGTCGGGGCAGAGGGGTTGTTTTTTCAGCAGGGGTTAGATATCATTTTGTTATGTTATAACAAAACATAAAGAGTTTACGATGAAACCAGATATCCACCCAGCCTATCGCACCGTGGTGTTCCACGACACCAGTGCTAATGAATACTTTAAAGTCGGCTCAACCATTAAGACCGACCGCGAAATTGAACTCGACGGTGAAACGTATCCGTATATCACCATCGAGGTCTCTTCAAAATCGCACCCGTTCTACACCGGCAAGCAGAAAACGTTCTCGACGGATGGCAGTGCGGCGCGCTTCCGTAAGCGTTTCGGCGGCTTTCTTAATGCGAAGCGGGGATAACCATGCAGGTACTTAACTCATTGCGCAGTGCAAAACAGCGTCACCCGGATTGCCAGATAGTCAAACGCAAGGGACGCTTATACGTGATTTGCAAATCCAATCCGCGCTTTAAGGCGGTTCAGGGACGTAAGAAAAGACGCTAGACGCGTGCTTCGCGCCAGCTTTCCAGGGATCTTTTTTGGTTGCCATCGGCAGTAAAATTGTCGGTGGCAAGCCAGCCTTCAAAGGCACTCGCCAGCGCCGGCCACTCTTTGTCGAGAATCGAAAACCAGTCGGTATCCCGGTTATGACCTTTCGTGACCAGTGCCTGACGAAAACGCCCCTCAAACTGAAAGCCAAGACGCAGTGCCGCCTTGCGCGAAGGCGCATTCAGGCTGTTGCACTTCCACTCGTATCGACGATACCCAAGGGTGTCGAACACGTATCGCATCAGCAGATATTGCGCTTCCGTCGACATCGGCGTGCGGCTGAGCAGCGGGGAGAAATGAACATGTCCCACCTCCACAACGCCGTTGGTTGGATCGATCCGCATCAGAGCCAGCGTGCCGACCGGAGACTGGGTCTGGTTGTCGATAACGCTAAAGTGAATCGGATCGGATAAGTCACGCACGCTCTCTACCCACCCTGCAAACGCCTCTGCGCTGGCATCCGGCTCACGCAACAGCCACGTCCAGCTGCGGGTATCTTCGGCCAGAGAATACGCGCTGAACAACGCCTCAGCGTGCTCCACCCGCAGCGGCTCAAGGCGACAATAGTGGCCCTGAAGCACCACACGTGAAGGGTGCTGGCGGGGTTGCCAGTCGATAAGTGCTTCGCCTACTGGCTGTCCAAACTCATTGAATGTTTTCATTTTACTGTCCGTGACGTTGATAAGAACGCCAGACTAGTGAATTACTGGTTCCTTAAAAAGTGCCACTCAGCTATGTTTTGGTGGTACCACGGGAGGCGAGATGAACATACCGGGCGATGAATTTTATACTTTGCTGAATGCCGCGTTGAAAGCGCGGGGGGAAGAGACGCTACAGCGCGCGCTGTATCATGCATTGCGTGAGGCGATACTGTGCGGCCGGCTACACGCCGGGAGCCGGCTTCCCGGTTCGCGAATGCTGGCTCAGCAGCTCTCGCTTTCACGGAATACCGTCAATGCGGCGCTGGAACAGCTGACGCTCGAAGGGTATCTGCTGCGTAACCGCCAGGGGACGCGGGTGGCGCAGCTGGCGCAGCGTACGCTCGTTCAGGCATTGCCGGACTCTGCCGTCGCGCTCGGCAGCCGGGTCGCCTCGCTGCCTGCGCCGGTGCCGCGTGATACCCCGGTTCCGGCATTTACGCCGGGAACACCGGCCATCAACTACTTTCCCCTGCCGCTGTGGCGGCGCTTGTACGACCGGGTTCTGCGCGAAGAGGGCAGCGCGCTGTTAGGGTATGGCGATCCTGCCGGAGAGCCGTCGCTGCGGGCGGCCATTGCTCGCCACCTTGCCCTTTCGCGCGGCATTGACTGCGATGCCAGTCAGATAGTAATGACCGAAGGTGCGCTTGAGGGGGTAAACCTTTGCACGATGCTGCTGAGCGAACCCGGCAGCGTCGCGTGGGTGGAAGATCCTGGCTATGGTGGGGCTAAAAGCGCCTTTGCCAAAGCGGGCTTAGTCATGACGGGGATGCCGGTTGATGACGAAGGCATGTTCTGGGAAGGGCTGGATACGCCGTCCCCTGCGCTTATTTTCACCTCACCTTCGCACCAGTTTCCGTACGGAAGCGTGCTCAGTGCGCGGCGACGCCTGGCGCTGCTGGATCTGGCCCGGCAGCATAACGCCTGGATTATTGAAGATGATTACGACAGTGAGTTTCGTTATTCCGGTGAGCCCGTGCCCGCAATGCTGGGAATGGTCAACAATGCGCCGGTTGTCTATCTCGGTACCTTCAGCAAAACCCTCTTTCCGTCGCTGAGAATGGGGTTCATGGTGTTACCCCCGTCGCTGGCAAAAGCGGCCCGTCCGGCCATTGGCGCGCTGCTGCGTGGCGGGCATCGCGCCGAACAGCGAACCCTGGCGCTGTTTATTGAGGAAGGACATTATGCCCGCCACCTTGCCGCCATGCGCCGGCTCTACCGTAAGCGCTACCGACAGCTGCGTGAGGTGCTGAGTGCTGAGCTTCATACTCCGCATCGCATTCTGGCAGGTGAAGGGGGGATGCATCTGACGCTGGCAATAGACGGCATCGACGACCAAAAAGTGGTCGAGCAGGCGAGGGCGTTTCAGCTGGCACCCGCTGCACTGAGCGGGTATTACCTGGAGCCGAAGCAGGGGCAAACCGGTCTGGTGTTAGGTTACGGCAATACCTCTGCTTCTCAGTTTGTGTCGGGTATCCGACGCATACAGGCTTTAATCACACAGCAGCAGGACGGGAAAGGGTAAAGACATCATAAAAAGAGAGCTGACCTTTGGTGGATACCATCTTCTGCAGCTTCTCTTTTTGCACCGTTTCAACCGCGGGGGAGTGCATGATGCTTTCGATCAGCTCCGGCGGCACGTAACGCGTGTTGTACCATTCACCGTTATAGCAAACCCGGAAATCAAGGACGTCGATATCTTCGTAGCGGTAGCGGGGATTAACGTCAAAAAAGAAAAAGGCGTTAAACACCACAAACAGAATGACAAGCAGCCAGACGGAGTCCACCAGAGTTTCGGACTTCAGCATCACAATCAGTGTCGCCAGCCAGGCGGCATACATTGCGACAAACAGTCCAGGGTGTTTGCGAATAAAGCTGATGCTAAAGCGCGGGCGATTGTCGCGCTTTTCGCGGTGATTAAGATCGTCGATGGTGGCAGTAAGCAGGCGCTGTATCTCGGTCATTTTTTGCCTTTATGAGAATTGACAATACAGGATGTCTGCCAATTTTAGGGGAGCCATTTGGCTGAAAAAAGTAACAGTCAGGCGCTAAAAGACCATAACAGTTGACTCCCCGTCACTTTACAGCCGTTTAATGATTGTTGCCGGATTGCCGCCGACGACGACATTCGCCGGGACGTCTTTCGTTACGATAGCGCCAGAGGCCACCACCACATTATCACCCAACGTAACGCCCGGGTTAATAACCGCACGTCCGCCAATCCAGACGTTGTTGCCGATGGTCACCGGCTTGCCAAACTCCACGCCGCTATTACGCGCGTCGGCGTCCAGCGGATGGGTTGCCGTGTAAATATGCACCCCTGGCGCGAGCATGCAGTTGTCGCCAATATGTATCGGGCAGACATCCAGCATCACGCAATCGAAATTGGCGTAAAATTCTTTGCCCAGATAAATGTTATATCCATAGTCACAGCGGAAGCTCGGCTCAATATAGGCCCCTTCGCTTTGCCCGAGGAGTTCCGCCAGAATGTTCTGGCGTTCGAGTTTCTCATCAGGTGCAGTGTGGTTATAACGGTGAACCAGGTGTCGGGCGCGTAATCGGTCGGCCCGTAATGTTTCATCACCAGGGCGGTAATGTTCACCTGCAATCATCTTCTGCTTTTCTATGCTCATTGGGAACCTCACTGGTCGTCTTTACCGTAGGGTAATCGGAACAGGATAACAGGGGAACGTTCCCGGAAAATCACTGTGACTATAATCACAATAATATTGCGGATGAGCACGTTTTACACGGAGACCTGCACTGGGGCAGGAGGGTATAGCCAGAAAGTTGAATACAGCTGAGAAAGTGGCGTAGAACCTCTACAGACACACTTCAAAGATTAACGGACAAATCTCCACACGGACGTTGGGATTTTGTCATACAGCTTATTCATGGTCAGTTCAGCAAGACGGTGGTCAGCCGCTGAATAAAATACCGCCAGTTCATTATCAGAAAGCTCGTATTTATTCTTTTCAATTACACGTTCAAGCGTGTCTATTGACTGACAGCGTCGCAAACGCATCAAATAATCGATTTTTGTGAGTGGTTTTTCAGACATAAATTTACCTTACTAATTGTAATAATTTTAACAGGAAAGACTAACGGGGTTAGCTCTGCTCACGTTGATGAAGCAACGAAATAGTCGGTTGCCCGATTTACGCCATTTCTGCAAATCTTGCGCATTAATGCCGTAGCTGCTGAACAACATAAAGGTGTCATCCAGGTATTCATCAATTTGCTCAATCAGCTTATTATCTTCATTGTACTTAATTTTATAATTAAGTGCGAAGGTTGCAATATGCTCGATCAACTCGTTTAACTGTAAATTGATGGCAGACGTTGGGTCGTTTACCCAGCCATGGTTACTTTCATCAAGATTGGCAAGGCAGTCATGGTACAAGGATTCGCAGAGAAATTTCAACTGCGCGATATCATGCCTTTTTGGCGAGTACTCGTCCATAGCGCATCCCCTTCTGAGTGATTTCTTACTCACCGAACATCATGTCGGGATGGATACAACATACTTAGCCGCACGGGTGCTGTGTTCCTGATAACTCTAACTATAATCCACTCTGATCAAGATTTCACCGCGCTATTACGAAAAATTACAAATAAAAGCACTGACTGCGAGCCTTTACGCAAATGTGCCTTCAGAACTAAACATTTTTATCCAGATTAACGCGGAACTTTTTTCGCTCCCTTACGTTTCATTGGCTTAGCGTAAACAATCCTAAGATGTCCAAATCCGGAGTTCTCTTTGTCTGAAGATATGGTTAGGAATATTCCTAATCACTTAAGCAGGGAAATGAAATTAAAAAAATCCTGAATTCACCGATTACGTTATCACTTAATTATGATATGTCATTTTAGGCGGCAGGAAATAAATAGAAGCACAATAAGCCTATTTTATGATTTTTTTCTGAAAAAGAAAAAGGCCGCTAATGCGGCCTTTTTATCATGTGAAACCGGTATCAGTGCGGTTCTACCGAATGACTGTGCTCAATATCTTCATTCTTGCGGCTAAAGCGGCGGCGAACCACCACGAAGAATACCGGAACGAAGAAGATAGCAAGTACGGTTGCGGTAACCATACCCCCCATAACGCCTGTACCGACGGCGTTCTGTGCACCGGAACCCGCACCGGTACTGATAACCAGCGGCATTACCCCGAGGATAAATGCCAGCGATGTCATCAGGATTGGGCGCAGACGCATACGCACCGCGTCAAGGGTCGCCTCAATCAGGCCTTTACCTTCTTTCTCCATCAGATCTTTGGCGAATTCAACGATAAGTATCGCGTTCTTCGCCGACAAGCCAATGGTTGTCAGCAGGCCCACCTGGAAGTACACGTCGTTGGTTAATCCACGGAACGTTGCCGCAAGCAGCGCACCGATAACCCCCAGTGGCACCACCAGCATAACGGAGAACGGAATCGACCAGCTCTCATACAGTGCCGCCAGACACAGGAAGACCACAATCAGTGAAATGGCGTACAGGGCAGGGGCCTGGTTTCCGGACAGACGTTCCTGGTAGGACATACCGGTCCAGTCATAGCCGATACCCGCAGGCAATTTACCTGCCAGCTCTTCCATCAGGTTCATGGCTTCACCGGTGCTTCGGCCTGGTGCGGCCTGACCCAGGATCTCCATGGATGGCAGCCCGTTATAACGTTCCAGACGCGGCGAACCGTATTCCCAATGCGACGTAGAGAAGGATGAGAACGGCACCATCTGACCGTTGTTGCCGCGAACGTACCAGTTGTTGATATCGTTCGGTAACATACGGTATTGCGCTTCTGACATCACGTACACTTTCTTCACACGACCACGGTCGATGAAGTCGTTGACGTAGCTACCGCCCCAGGCCGCGCCCAGCGTGGTATTGATGTCACTGATGGAAACGCCCAGTGCCTGTGCTTTCTCCTGATCGATGTCGATTTTGTACTGAGGCGTATCTTCCAGACCGTTAGGACGCACGCCGACCAGAAGGTCAGGGTGTTTCGCCACTTCACCGAACAACTGGTTACGTGCCTGCGTCAGTTTTTCATGACCCAGACCGCCCTGGTCAATCAGCTGGAAGTCGAAACCTGTCGCTGTCCCCAGTTCAACAATCGCTGGCAGGTTAAAGGCGAAGACCATCGCATCTTTAATCTGTGAGAACGTGCCCATTGCACGGCCAGTAATCGCCTCAACTTTGTTCTCTTCGCCCGGACGTTCTGACCAGTCTTTCAGAGAAACGAAGGCAATACCGGTGTTCTGACCACGACCCGCAAAGCCAAAGCCGTTAACCGCAAACACGGATTCAACGTTGGCTTTCTCTTTGGTGAGGTAGTAATCCGTCACTTCATCCAGCACCTTCTGGGTACGTTCTTGCGAGGCACCCGCCGGCAGCTGTGCCATCGTCAGGAACACGCCCTGGTCTTCATCTGGCAGGAACGAGCTTGGCAGACGAACGAACAGATAGGCCATACCCACCACGATGATGATATAGAGCAGCAGGTAACGACCGGTGCTGCGCAGGATGTTACCCACGCTATCGGTGTAGTGATGCGTGCTCTTATCAAACATGCGGTTAAACCAGCCGAAGAACCCTTTATGCTCGCCGTGACCGCCTTTCTGAACAGGTTTCAGCATGGTGGCACACAGTGCAGGCGTCAGGATCAATGCAACCAGTACCGACAGCGCCATCGCCGAGACAATGGTGATGGAGAACTGACGATAAATTGCACCGGTTGAGCCGCCGAAGAAGGCCATCGGGATAAATACCGCAGACAGTACCATCGCGATACCGACCAGCGCGCCCTGGATCTGGCCCATGGATTTACGGGTTGCTTCCTTCGGCGGTAGACCTTCTTCCGCCATAACACGCTCGACGTTTTCTACCACCACGATGGCGTCATCCACAAGCAAGCCGATGGCGAGCACCATCCCGAACATTGTCAGGGTGTTTATCGAGTAGCCAAAGATGGCCAGTATGGCGAAGGTGCCGAGCAATACGACCGGTACGGCGATGGTTGGGATCAGCGTCGCGCGGAAGTTTTGCAGGAACAGATACATGACCAGGAATACCAGGATGATCGCTTCTGCCAGGGTTTTAACCACTTCGTGAATCGAGATTTTGACGAACGGCGTGGTGTCATACGGATAAACGATCTTCAGGCCTGACGGGAAGAACGGTTCCATCTTCTTCAGTTCCGCACGGATAGCCGTCGCGGTGTCCAGGGCGTTAGCACCTGTCGCCAGTTTGATCCCGAGACCGGAAGCTGGCTTGCCGTTAAACTTCGCAATGATGTCGTAGTTTTCGCCACCCAGTTCCACTTTCGCCACGTCGCGCAGACGAACCTGCGAACCGTCCTGATTCACCTTCAGCAGAATTTTGCTGAACTCATCGGCGGAGGTCAGACGGGTCTGTGCGATGATCGAGGCGTTAAGCTGCTGGCCTTTCACCGGCGGGGTACCGCCTAACTGACCGGCGGCAACCTGGGCGTTCTGCGCTTTGATGGCGTTGATCACGTCCACCGGCGTCAGCTGGAAGTTGTTCAGTTTGTTCGGATCCATCCAGATACGCATCGCGTACTGAGAACCGAACAGCTGAACGTCACCCACACCAGACGTACGGCTGATGGCGTCCTTCATGTTGGCGCCCACGTAGTCGGAAATATCTTCCTGCGTCATGGTGCCGTTGGTGTTGATCACGCCAACAACCATCAGGAAGCTACTGGACGATTTCTCGACGCTCACACCCTGCTGTTGTACTTCTTGTGGCAGCAACGGCATGGCGAGCTGCAGTTTGTTCTGGACCTGAACCTGCGCGATGTCAGCATCAGTACCTGACTGGAAGGTCAGGGTGATCTGTACCGTACCGGTTGAGTCACTGTTTGAGGACATGTACATCAGGTTATCGATACCGTTCATGTTCTGTTCGATAACCTGTGTCACGGTGTCCTGCACCGTTTTTGCATCAGCCCCGGGGTAGGTTGCGGAAATTGTTACCGCCGGTGGCGCAATCGTTGGATATTGCGCGACAGGCAGCTTCAGGATCGCAAGTCCCCCAGCCAGCATGATGATTATGGCGATCACCCATGCAAATATGGGGCGATCGATAAAGAAATTAGGCATGTCTTAACGGCTCCTGTTTAAGTTAAGACTTGGTTTGTTCTGACTGGCCAGCGGCCGAAGCTTGTTGTTTATCGTCAGATTTCACTTCCTGTGCTTTGACCTGCGCGCCAGGACGAACTTTTTGCAAACCAGTAATAATCACGCGATCGCCATCTTTCAGACCTTCCGTCACCAGCCATTTATCGCCAATCGCCTGCGTGGCAGTGATGTTGCGCGTTTCGACTTTGTCATCAGCCCCGACAACCAGTGCACTCGCGTCGCCACGAGGCGTACGGGTGACACCCTGCTGAGGCACCAGAAGTGCGGTTGGGTTGGTGCCTTCTTCCAGACGCGCGCGAACGAACATACCAGGTAAGAGTGTCTTATCCGGGTTCGGGAAAATCGCACGTAAGGTGATGGAACCGGTGGTTTGGTCGACCGTCACATCGGAGAATTCCAGTGTGCCTGCCTGCGGGAACTTGATACCGTCATTGGTCACGAGCTCCACTTTGGCTTTACCGTTTTCCTGCTTCAGCGTGCCATTTGCCAGCTCTTGTTTCAGGCGCAGGAAATCGTTGCTGGACTGGGTCACGTCAACGTAAATCGGATCAAGCTGCTGCACGGTGGCCAACGCGTTGGTCTGACCGTTCTGCACCAGCGCCCCTTCCGTGACGGAAGATTTACCGATGCGACCGCTGATTGGGGAGGTCACTTTGGTATAGGCGAGGTTGATACGCGCTGTTTCCACTGCAGCTTTCGCGGCAATCACGGCGGCGTTGGTCTGCTGTGCATCAGACAGGGCAGTGTCATAATCCTGTTGACTGATGTACTTGGTACCGAGCAGTTTTTTGTAACGGTTCAGCGTCAGTTGGGAGATTTTGGCTGCAGCTTCTGCTTTCGCCAGATCGCCTTTCGCGCTCTCATAGGAGGCCTGGTAGGTTGCCGGATCAATCTGATACAGAGACTCGCCAGCTTTCACTTCACCACCCTCGGTGAAGTTACGTTTCAGGATGATACCACTCACCTGAGGACGCACTTCTGCGATGCGGTATGCGCTGGTACGGCCCGGTAATTCTGTCGTTATCTGGAGAGGTTCGGACTTGAGCGTCACCACGCCAACTTCTGGCACCTGCTGAGCTCCTTGTTGAGCCTGTTTGTCGTCACATCCTGTTAGCGCTAAGCTGCCTGAGAGCATCAGAACGACCGCCAGAGGCGTTAACCCTCTGTTTTTGTTCATATGTAAACCTCGAGTGTCCGATTTCAAATTGATCAATGGTCCTGAGTCCAAAAACCCATTGCTGCGTTTATATTATCGTCATGCTATGGTACATACATTCACAAATGTATGTAAATCTGACTCCTGTAAATTCACTAACGTATGGCACGAAAAACCAAACAACAAGCGCTTGAAACCCGACAACACATTCTGGATGTGGCTATGCGTTTGTTTTCTCAGCAGGGTGTTTCGTCAACCTCGCTGGCGCAGATTGCTCAGGCCGCGGGCGTCACGCGGGGAGCGATTTACTGGCATTTTAAAGACAAGACAGATCTGTTCAGTGAAATCTGGCAACTCTCAGAGTCCAGCATTAGCGATCTTGAGACTGAGTATCGGGCAAAATTCCCCGAGGATCCACTCTCAGTATTAAGAGAAATATTAGTATATATCCTTGAAGCAACGGTAGTTGAAGAACGTCGCAGGTTAATGATGGAAATCATCTACCATAAATGCGAGTTGGTTGGAGAGATGGCGGTCGTCCAGCAGGCGCAGCGCAGCCTGTGTCTGGAAAGCTACGATCGCATTGAACAGGTCCTCACCCAGTGCATGCAGGCGAACCAGCTGCCGGCGACGTTAATGACCCGACGGGCGGCAGTCCTGATGCGCAGTTATATTTCCGGCCTGATGGAAAACTGGCTTTTCGCCCCGGACTCCTTTGACCTGAAGAACGAAGCCCGCAGCTATGTCGCTATTTTCCTGGAGATGTGCCAGCTCTCCCCGACGCTGCATGGCAAGTCAGGCTCGCTAACAGCCTGACGCGATTCCAGGATTTCTCTTAGAGGCTCACGTTCGCGCTATTCTGCTTCAGGCGAGCGTGATATCCTGCACGCCGGACTATTTTCGGTCATCTTCTGACATCATTCACAACTATGCTGCACACCAATCGCTCGCAACATCCTGTTCTTGTATTTTTATTGGCGACGCTGTTTTTCTTCGCAACGGCACCGCTTTCCTGGGCCCGCGCCGATAACAACAATGACATCCCTTCACGCAGTGATGTTCAGTCGCAACTCGACACCCTGAATAAACAAAAAGATCTCTCTGCTCTGGATAAGCTCGTTCAGCAGGATCTGACGGAGACGCTGGAAACGCTTGATAAAATTGAGCGTGTTAAAGCGGAAACCACACAGCTTCGGCAGAAAGTGGCGCAGGCGCCTGAAAACATGCGTAAGGCCACGGAATCGTTGAATGCCCTGAGCGATGTGGATAATGACGACGAAACCCGTAAAACGCTCGCGACCCTGTCGTTGCGTCAGCTGGAATCGCGCGTCGCACAGCTGCTCGACGATCTGCAAACGGCGCAGTCCGATCTCGGTACGTACAACAGCCAGCTTGTCTCCCTGCAAACCCAGCCCGAGCGCGTGCAAAATGCGATGTACGCAGCCTCTCAGCAGCTGCAGCAGATCCGCAACCGTCTGAACGGTACGTCGGTTGGCGAAGGCACCCTGCGCCCAACGCAGCAAACGCTGCTGCTGGTGCAGCAGGCCTTACTGAATGCACAAATCGAACAGCAGCGTAAAAGCCTGGAAGGGAATACGGTGCTGCAGGATACGCTCCAGAAGCAGCGCGACTACGTAACGGCGAACATTAATCGTCTGGAACATCAGCTTCAGCTGTTGCAGGAGGCGGTTAACAGTAAGCGCCTTACGCTGACGGAGAAAACGGCTCAGGAAGCCGTCTCACCGGACGAAACTGCCCGCATTCAGGCGAACCCGCTGGTGAAACAGGAGCTCGAGGCTAACCATCAGCTGAGCCAGCGCCTGATACTGGCAACAGAAAGCGGTAACTCGCTGGTTCAGCAAAATATCAGAGTGAAAAACTGGCTGGACCGCGCGCTGCAGGCTGAACGCAACATTAAAGAGCAGATTGCGGTTCTGAAAGGCAGCCTGCTGCTGTCGCGTATTCTCTACCAGCAACAGCAGACGCTGCCGTCCGCCGATGAGCTCGAGGACATGACCAACCGCATTGCGGATTTGCGTCTGGAACAATTCGATGTGAACCAGCAGCGCGACGCCCTTTTCCAGAGCGATACGTTTGTCGCCAAATTGGAAGAGGGCCATTCCAGTGAAGTGAACCCGGAAGTTCACGACGCCCTGCTGCAGGTTGTGGATATGCGCCGCGAGCTGCTCGACCAGCTCAACAAACAGCTCGGCAACCAGCTGATGATGGCGATTAACCTGCAGATCAACCAGCAACAGCTGGTGAGCGTGTCGAAAAGTCTGCAGGAGATCCTGACCCAGCAGATTTTCTGGGTTAACAGCAACAAGCCGATGGACTGGGACTGGATTAAATCCTTCCCTGAAACGCTGAAGGCGCAGATTAAGAGCATGAAAATCACCGTAAACTGGGAGAAAGCCTGGCCTGCGGTGATGATTGCCTTCCTGGCGGGGCTCCCGCTGCTGCTGATTGCCGGCCTGATCCGCTGGCGTCTGGGCTGGCTGAAGAAATACCAGGATAAGCTGGCGTCTGAAGTGGGGCAACTGCGTAACGACAGCCAGCTGCACACGCCAAAAGCGATTCTGATCGATCTGATCCGCGCGCTGCCGGTCTGCCTGATTATTCTGGCGGTGGGGCTTATCCTGCTGACGATGCAGCTCAACATCAGCGACCTGCTGTGGGCGTTCAGTAAAAAACTGGCCCTGTTCTGGCTGGTGTTTGGCGTGTGCTGGAAAGTGCTGGAAAAAGACGGCGTTGCGGTGCGTCATTTCAACATGCCTGCGCAACTGACCAGCCACTGGCGTCGTCAGATTGTACGCGTCAGCCTGGCGCTGTTGCCGCTGCACTTCTGGTCCGTTGTCGCTGAGCTGTCTCCGCTGCACCTGATGGACGATGTCATGGGCCAGCTGGTTATTTTGCTGAACCTGCTGCTCATTGCCATCCTGATGTGGCCGATGTGCCGCGACAGCTGGCGGGATAAAGAGTCTCACAACATTCGTCTGGCCACCGTGACGGTACTGGCGATTATTCCGCTGGCACTGATGGTGCTCACGGCGACGGGGTACTTCTATACCACGTTGCGCCTGTCCGGACGCTGGATTGAAACCGTCTATCTGGTGATCGTCTGGAACCTGCTCTATCAGACCGTACTGCGCGGCCTGAGCGTGGCGGCTCGCCGCATCGCTTATCGTCGTGCCATCGCGCGTCGTCAGCATCAGGTGAAAGAGGGGGCTGAAGGCGCGGAGCCACAGGAAGAGCCAACCATCGCGCTGGAGCAGGTTAATCAGCAGACACTGCGTATCACCATGCTGGTGATGATCGCGCTGTTTGCGGTGATGTTCTGGGCGATCTGGTCTGATTTAATCACCGTCTTCGCCTACCTCGACAGTATCACCCTCTGGCAATACAACGGCACCGAAGCGGGCGCCGCGGTAATGAAAAGCGTGACCATGGGCAGCCTGCTCTTTGCCCTGGTATCGTCAGTGGTGGCCTGGGCGTTGATTCGAAACCTGCCAGGCCTGCTTGAGGTGCTGGTGCTGTCGCGTCTGAACCTGCGTCAGGGGGCGTCGTATGCCATCACCACCATCCTCAACTACGTCATTATTATTGTCGGGGCGATGACGGTCTTTGGATCGCTTGGCGTCTCGTGGGATAAATTGCAGTGGCTGGCGGCTGCGCTCTCTGTCGGTCTCGGTTTTGGCTTGCAGGAGATCTTCGGTAACTTTGTTTCCGGTCTGATCATCCTGTTCGAACGTCCGGTGCGTATCGGTGATACCGTCACCATCGGCACCTTCTCGGGAACGGTCAGCAAGATCCGTATTCGTGCCACCACCATCACCGACTTCGATCGCAAAGAGGTGATCATCCCGAACAAAGCGTTCGTCACCGAGCGACTGATCAACTGGTCGCTCTCCGACACCACAACGCGCGTCGTCATTCGACTGGGTGTGGCCTACGGCTCCGATCTGGATAAAGTGAAAGAGGTGTTGTTAAAAGCCGCGAAATCGCATCCTAAGGTGATGCACGAGCCCGCCCCAGATGTGTTCTTCACCACCTTTGGGCCGAGCACGCTGGATCACGAGCTGCGGTTATACGTGCGTGAACTGCGCGATCGCAGCTACACCGTGGATGAGCTGAACCGCACTATCGATCGTCTGTGCCGTGAAAACAACATTAATATCGCCTTCAACCAGCTTGAAGTTCACCTGCGTAACGAGAAAGGTGATGAGCATACGGAAGTGAAGCGCGAGATTCAGGGTGACGATCCTACCCCGGCGTAATTCAGGTTCCCTCTCCCGGAGGGAGAGGGGCAGGGTGAAGGCGACTGGCCTTCACCTTGCCTTCAAAATCCGTCTTCACTATCTCAAGTGCTTTCAGCACCGTCTGGGCGGGGATATCATGATTCTCCAGCAGCATAATCAAATCGACGGCCAGCTTGACCTCATCGGGCGCATTTTCCAGTGACATTTACGGCTCCTGTTAACGGGGCAGACGTTCAATGACGCGTTCAATTTCATCCAGCGCCTGACGGCAACGAACGATGCGGCCCTCGAGGGCGCTAATCTCTCGCATTAATAACTGCTGCTCTTCCAGCGTCTCGCTTGCGTTCAGGCGCGTTTCCCGCTCCCGCTTCATCTCAAACAGACGGCGCGCAAACTCCTGGTTCTCCAGCCGCTTTCGCTGCCATTTACCGAGACCCGGCGACGCGCTGTCCCAGACGCGTAGCGGCCAGGCGGTCATTTCACGGTGCAGGGCGGTGATCTGCTCGGTGAGATGTTCCGCAAGCCAGGCGACCTGTTGCTGTTGGTTGTTCTCAACCGCATGGCGCAACTCATCAAGATTCGTCTGCGCCTCAGCAACATAATCCTGGATGCGCGTGCTGCGGGTACGAAAAAGCTGCCGGTCAAAGCGCGGCTTCAGCGTAGCATGCCCCATTAACGGCGTAGCCTGCGCGCGCAGGGTGGACAGCTGATTTTGCAGCGTCTCCAGAAGCAGGGCTGTTTTCAATACGCTCTCCAGTGGTAAAGTAGCCGTTCAGTTTGATAACGATTCGCATTATGCAGCGTACTATTTTAATCATCATTGGCTGGCTCGCGGTAGTGTTAGGCACGCTGGGCGTGGTTTTGCCCTTATTGCCCACCACGCCTTTTATCCTGCTGGCAGCCTGGTGCTTCGCCCGTTCATCGCCGCGCTTTCACCACTGGCTGCTGTACCGCTCCTGGTTTGGCGGCTATTTGCGCCACTGGCAAAAACATCGGGCAATGCCGCCCGGTGCGAAGCCGCGTGCGATCGCGGTGATCCTGATTACCTTTGCCATTTCATTATGGCTGGTGAAAATGATGTGGGTGCGCATTCTGTTGCTGACGATCCTCGCCTGTCTGCTTTTCTTTATGTGGCGGATCCCCGTGGTTGATGAAAAGCAACAAAAGCACTGAAGCCTTATAATGGCTGTTGCAATTATTGCGCGCAGCCAGTAAATTCGACCGTTTTCGAGCACAGCTGCGCCTGGTCAAAGGTTAAACAATTGTTACCCTGGCCGACTCGTTGCGCGCTGTGAGTAACACTGTTTCATTTAGGCACAAACCGATGACCGCAACTGCACAGCAGCTTGAATATCTGAAAAACAGCATCAAAAGTATCCAGGACTATCCAAAGCCTGGCATTCTTTTCCGTGATGTCACCAGCTTGCTGGAAGACCCGAAAGCGTACGCGCTCAGCATTGAACTGCTGGTCGAGCGTTATAAAAACGCCGGGATCACCAAAGTAGTGGGTACCGAAGCCCGTGGATTCCTGTTTGGCGCGCCGGTCGCGCTGGCAATGGGTGTTGGCTTTGTGCCGGTGCGTAAACCGCGCAAACTGCCGCGTGAAACCATCGCAGAGAGCTACGAACTGGAGTACGGCACCGATCAGCTGGAAATCCACGTTGATGCGATCAAGCCTGGCGATAAAGTGCTGGTGGTTGACGATCTGCTGGCGACCGGCGGCACGATTGAAGCGACCGTGAAGCTGATCCGTCGTCTGGGTGGTGAAGTGACCGACGCGGCATTCATCATTAACCTGTTCGATCTGGGTGGCGAACAGCGCCTGGAAAAACAGGGCATTACCAGCTACAGCCTGGTGCCTTTCCCGGGTCATTAATCCCGGTTTTCACAACCTCGCTCAATGGGTGAGGTTGTGATAGCATTCCCCTCCATAAATTCACCTTCCAGCGTTGCAGAGCCTGCCCATGAGTTATCAGGTGTTAGCCCGTAAATGGCGACCACAAACCTTTGCTGACGTTGTCGGTCAGGAGCATGTGCTGACGGCCCTGGCGAACGGCTTGTCGCTAGGTCGCATCCATCACGCTTATCTTTTCTCCGGCACCCGCGGCGTCGGTAAGACCTCTATTGCCCGTTTGCTGGCAAAAGGTCTGAACTGCGAAACCGGGATCACCGCCACGCCGTGCGGCGTGTGTGACAACTGCCGTGAAATTGAGCAGGGGCGCTTTGTCGATCTGATTGAGATCGACGCCGCCTCGCGCACGAAAGTGGAAGATACCCGCGATCTGCTCGACAACGTGCAGTACGCGCCGGCGCGTGGCCGCTTCAAGGTCTACCTGATCGATGAAGTGCACATGCTGTCACGCCACAGTTTCAACGCCCTGCTGAAAACGCTGGAAGAGCCGCCCGCGCATGTGAAATTCCTGCTGGCGACCACCGATCCGCAAAAGCTGCCGGTCACTATTTTGTCGCGCTGCCTGCAGTTCCATCTGAAGGCGCTGGACGTCGAGCAGATCCGCGCTCAGCTTGAACATATTCTTGATGAAGAGAAGATTGTCCACGAACCGCGCGCCCTGCAGTTGCTGGCCCGCGCGGCAGACGGCAGCCTTCGTGATGCCTTAAGTCTCACCGACCAGGCGATTGCCAGCGGTGACGGTAAACTCTCGACCGACGCGGTCAGCACCATGCTCGGCACGCTGGATGACGATCAGGCGCTCTCTCTCATCGAAGCGATGATTGCCGCCAACGGTGAACGCGTCATGTCGCTGGTGAACGCCGCGGCTGCCCGGGGCATTGAATGGGAAGCGCTGCTGGTTGAGATGCTGAGTCTGCTGCACCGCGTGGCGATGCTGCAGCTTTCTCCGTCCGCCATCGGTGCCGATATGGCGGTTATTGAACACCGGATGCGTGAACTTGCGCGCACCGTCCCACCGGCTGACGTGCAGCTTTATTACCAGACGCTGCTGATTGGCCGCAAAGAGCTGCCGTTTGCGCCGGATCCCCGGATGGGCGTTGAAATGACCCTGCTGCGTGCGCTGGCGTTCCATCCGCGCATGCCTCTGCCGGAGCCGGAAGTGCCCCGACAGTCTTTTGCTCCGGTCGCCCCCACTGCGGTGATGTCGCCTCAGCAGGTGCCACCGCAGCCAACGGCTCCCCCGCAGCAGAACGTACCGCTGCCGGAGGCCACCAGTTCGGTGCTTGCCGCACGAAGCCAGTTGCAACGTGCTCAGGGAGCAACCAAACCAAAAAAGAGTGAACCGGCAGCGCCAGGAAGAGCGCGGCCGGTGAACAACGCCGCGCTTGAACGACTGGCTTCGGTTACGGAGCGCGTTCAGTCGCGCCCTGCACCGTCCGCGCTCGAGCAAAAAGCCCCGGTGAAAGAAGAGGCTTACCGCTGGAAGGCAACGACCCTCGTTGAAGAGGTGAAAGAAGAAGTTGCCACACCGAAAGCGCTAAAAAAGGCGCTGGAGCATGAAAAAACACCTGAGCTTTCCGCGAAACTTGCCGAAGAGTCTATTGAGCGTGACGCGTGGGCCGCAGAGGTCAGTAAACTGCAGTTGCCGAAGCTGGTTGAGCAGGTCGCGCTGAATGCCTGGAAAGAGCAGGACGGTCATCAGGTACGTTTACACCTGCGACCGGGTCAGCGGCACCTGAATTCCCCTGGCGCGCAAAAAGCGCTGGCCGAGGCGCTCACCGCATTACACGGTGCACCGGTTGAATTGACTATCATTGAAGATGATAATCCGGCGGTGCGAACGCCACTGGAATGGCGTCAGGCGATTTATGAAGAGAAGCTCGCGCAGGCGCGCGAGTCGATTATCGCGGATAACAATATCCAGACTCTGCGCCGGTTCTTCGACGCCGATCTGGATGAAGAGAGTATTCGCCCCATTTGATCGTGAGTCTGACTTACGGTTGTAATCCTTAAACGTGAAAGAAGAGAGAAGCCTATGTTTGGTGGAAAAGGCGGTCTGGGTGGCCTGATGAAGCAGGCTCAGCAGATGCAGGAAAAAATGCAGAAGATGCAGGAAGAGATCGCTCAGCTGGAAGTCACGGGTGAATCCGGTGCCGGTCTGGTCAAGGTGACCATCAACGGTGCGCATAACTGCCGTCGCGTTGAAATCGACCCAAGCCTGCTCGAAGACGACAAAGACATGCTGGAAGATCTGGTTGCAGCCGCGTTTAACGATGCTGCGCGCCGTATCGATGAAACTCAGAAAGAGAAAATGGCCTCTGTTTCCAGCGGTATGCAACTGCCGCCTGGCTTCAAGATGCCATTCTGATGCAAACCAGTCCGCTGCTCACGCAGTTAATGGAAGCACTGCGCTGTCTGCCGGGTGTCGGCCCGAAGTCGGCGCAGCGCATGGCGTTTACGCTATTGCAGCGCGACCGCAGCGGCGGGATGCGCCTGGCGCAGGCTTTGACCCGTGCCATGTCAGAAATTGGTCACTGTGCGGATTGCCGTACCTTTACCGAGCAGGACGTGTGTAACATCTGCACTAATCCGCGTCGTCAGGAAAACGGTCAGATTTGCGTGGTGGAGAGTCCGGCGGACATCTACGCCATCGAACAGACCGGGCAGTTTTCTGGCCGCTATTTTGTGCTGATGGGGCATCTCTCCCCGCTGGACGGTATTGGCCCGGACGATATCGGTCTCGATCGCCTTGAACAGCGTCTTGAGTCCGAAACGATCAAAGAGGTGATCCTCGCCACCAACCCAACGGTGGAAGGGGAAGCTACGGCTAACTACATCGCCGAATTGTGCGCACAGTATGGCGTTGACGCCAGCCGCATCGCTCACGGCGTGCCAGTGGGCGGTGAGCTGGAGATGGTGGACGGCACCACGCTGTCCCACTCTCTGGCTGGACGTCACAAGATTATTTTCTGACCAAACGGAGGCTGCAATCGCGGCCTCCGCTTGAAATTCTCCCCTCGTATCCCCATCTCTCCCTCAACGTTTTAAAACCCCATTAAATGGCATTGTTGAGGTCGACATAGATGAAAGGACAAGAAACCCGTGGTTTCCAGTCAGAAGTAAAACAGCTTCTGCACCTGATGATCCATTCCCTGTATTCCAACAAAGAAATCTTCCTGCGTGAGCTGATTTCCAACGCCTCCGATGCGGCGGACAAGCTGCGCTTCCGCGCCCTGTCTAACCCGGATCTGTACGAAGGCGACGGAGAGCTGCGCGTGCGCGTCTCTTTTGATAAAGAGAACCGTACCCTGACTATCGCCGATAACGGCATTGGTATGAACCGCGACGAGGTCATCGACCATCTCGGGACCATTGCTAAATCCGGTACCAAAGCGTTCCTCGAATCAATGGGCTCCGATCAGGCGAAAGACAGCCAGCTGATCGGCCAGTTCGGTGTGGGCTTCTACTCGGCGTTCATCGTTGCGGACAAAGTTACCGTACGTACCCGTGCAGCAGGCGACAGTGCGGATCACGGCGTCTTCTGGGAATCTAAAGGCGAAGGCGAATACACCGTTGATGACATCACCAAAGCGGACCGCGGTACCGAAATCACCCTTCACCTGCGTGAAGGCGAAGATGATTTCCTGAATGACTGGCGCGTGCGCTCCATCATCAGCAAATACTCCGACCATATTGCCCTGCCGGTTGAGATTGAAAAACAGGAAGAGAAAGACGGTGAAACCGTGGTGTCCTGGGAGAAAATCAACAAGGCGCAGGCGCTGTGGACGCGCAATAAGTCTGAAATTAAAGACGACGAATACAACGAATTCTACAAACACATCGCCCACGACTTTACCGATCCGCTCACCTGGAGCCACAACCGTGTGGAAGGTAAGCAGGAGTACACCAGCCTGCTGTATATCCCGTCACAGGCGCCGTGGGATATGTGGAACCGCGATCACAAGCACGGTCTGAAGCTGTACGTCCAGCGCGTGTTTATCATGGATGACGCCGAGCAGTTCATGCCGAACTACCTGCGCTTTGTGCGTGGTCTCATTGACTCCAACGATCTGCCGCTGAACGTCTCCCGTGAAATTCTGCAGGACAGCACCGTCACCCGCAACCTGCGTAATGCACTGACCAAACGTGCGCTGCAGATGCTGGAAAAACTGGCGAAAGACGATGCAGAAAAATACCAGACCTTCTGGAAACAGTTCGGTCTGGTGCTGAAAGAGGGCCCTGCGGAAGATACATCCAACGTTGAAGCCATTGCTAAACTGCTGCGTTTCGCTTCCACTCACACCGACTCCTCTGCGCAGACCGTGTCGCTGGAAGAGTATGTCTCCCGCATGAAAGAAGGGCAGGAGAAGATCTACTACATCACCGCCGACAGCTACGCCGCGGCGAAGAGCAGCCCACATCTTGAGCTGCTGCGTAAGAAAGGCATCGAAGTACTGCTGCTGTCTGACCGCATCGACGAATGGATGATGAACTACCTGACCGAGTTCGACGGTAAGGCGTTCCAGTCCGTCGCCAAAGCCGATGAGTCGATCGATAAGCTGGCCGATGAAGTGGACGAAAGCGCGAAAGAAGCGGAGAAGGCGCTGGAGCCTTTCGTTGAGCGCGTGAAAACGCTGCTGGGCGAACGCGTGAAAGAGGTGCGTTTCACTCACCGTCTGACCGATACCCCGGCCATTGTCACCACGGATGCGGATGAAATGAGCACCCAGATGGCGAAACTGTTCGCCGCGGCGGGCCAGGCGATGCCAGAAGTGAAATATATCTTCGAGCTGAACCCGGATCATCCGCTGGTGAAACGCGCGGCGGATACGCAGGACGAAGCACGCTTTGCCGAGTGGGTTGAGCTCCTGCTGGATCAGTCTCTACTGGCCGAGCGCGGCACGCTGGAAGATCCTAACCTGTTCATTAAACGTGTGAATGCGCTGCTGCTGGCGTAATTGACCCGCCTCCCCCTGGTCTTCCCCCTCTCCTGTGGGAGAGGACCGGGGGAGGGCACCAGACCGCTCCTTCCCGTTAATCTCCCTTCATTAACCGTTTCAGCCCGCCTGCCTTCCTTGAGCCATATCCGTTCTGGTGGTATTGTTTAGCGCTTTTGAAAAATTGAATCGACTTTTGAGGGGATTTTCGCAATGCGTATTATTCTGCTTGGCGCTCCGGGCGCGGGTAAAGGAACTCAGGCTCAGTTCATCATGGAGAAATACGGTATTCCGCAAATCTCCACCGGTGATATGCTGCGCGCCGCTGTTAAATCTGGCTCCGAGCTGGGTAAACAAGCGAAAGACATCATGGACGCAGGCAAGCTGGTGACCGACGAGCTGGTTATCGCTCTGGTCAAAGAGCGCATTGCTCAGGAAGACTGCCGTAACGGTTTCCTGCTGGACGGCTTCCCACGCACCATTCCTCAGGCTGATGCCATGAAAGAAGCGGGCATCAACGTGGACTACGTGCTCGAGTTCGACGTGCCGGACGAGCTGATCGTTGACCGTATTGTTGGTCGTCGCGTACACGCTGCCTCTGGCCGCGTTTACCACATCAAATTCAACCCGCCTAAGGTTGAAGGTAAAGATGACGTTACCGGTGAAGAGCTGACCACCCGTAAAGACGATCAGGAAGAGACCGTGCGTAAACGTCTGGTGGAATACCATCAGATGACCGCTCCGCTGATCGGTTATTACACCAAAGAAGCGCAGGCGGGTAACACCAAATACGCGAAAGTTGACGGCACCAAAGCCGTTGCTGACGTTCGTGCAGAGCTGGAAAAAATCCTCGGCTAATTGCACCTCTCTCACCCGGGCTCTCCGGGTGAGAAAAATTCTCATCTTACCTATTGCAGCAATGGGTTTCGTTTAAACGCTTTTCCGCTACAATTGAAAACCATTCAAATGGTTAAGAGGCGTGAATGAGTCAGGCGAAAACCGGCATCCTGCTTGCCAATCTGGGTACACCAGATGCACCGACATCAGAAGCGGTAAAACGCTACCTGCGACAATTTTTAAGCGACACGCGCGTCGTGGATACCCCAAGACTGTTGTGGTGGCCGCTGCTGCGTGGCGTCATTCTGCCGATTCGTGCCCCACGTGTAGCAAAGCTTTATCAGTCCGTCTGGATGGAAGAGGGCTCACCGCTGATGGTGTATAGCCGTCGGCAGGAAAAAGCGCTGGCCGCCCGCCTGCCGGATATGCCCGTCGCGCTGGGCATGAGCTACGGTAAACCGTCACTGGAAAGCGCGGTCGACTCGCTGCTGGCGCAGGGCGTCGACCACATTGTGGTGCTCGCCCTTTATCCGCAGTATTCCTGCTCGACAGTTGCCGCCGTCTGGGATGAGCTGGCTCGTATTCTGGCGACCCGCCGCCGTATTCCTGGCGTGACCTTTATTCGCGATTACGCCGATAACGAACGCTATATTAAAGCGCTTGCCAGTAGCGCGCGCGCGTCGTTTGAAAAACATGGCGAGCCGGATCTGCTGTTGCTCTCCTATCACGGGATCCCGCAGCGCTTCGCCAATGAAGGGGATGATTACCCGCAGCGCTGCCGCGATACTACCCGTGAGCTGGTCTCAACCCTCGGCCTGCCGCCAGAGAAAGTGATGATGACCTTCCAGTCGCGTTTTGGCCGCGAGCCGTGGTTAACGCCTTATACCGACGAAACCCTCAAAATGCTCGGTGAGAAGGGCGTGAAACATATTCAGGTGATGTCTCCCGGTTTCTCCGCTGACTGTCTGGAAACGCTGGAAGAGATTGCCGTGCAGAACAGAGAGTTCTTCCTCGAGGCGGGCGGAACGAAATACGAATACATTCCGGCCCTTAACGACTCGCCTGAGCATATTGAGATGATGGTGTCACTGGTGACAAACAGCCGCTGATCGCACTATGGGCCGGGTTTGTGCTACCATTCCCGGCCCATAATCCTTGCACAGTTCAGACCCATGAAATTTCCCGGTAAACGCAAATCTAAACACTACTTTCCCGTTGATGCCCGCGATCCGCTCCTGCAGCAAATCCAGCCGGAAAATGAAACCAGCGCCGCATGGGTCGTCGGTATCGATCAGACGCTGGTGGACATTGAAGCTAAAGTGGATGATGCGTTTGTCGCTCGTTACGGTCTGAGCGCCGGTCATTCGCTGGTGATTGAGGACGATGTTGCCGAAGCCCTGTATCAGGAGCTGACGCGCGAAAACCTGATCACCCATCAGTTTGCCGGTGGCACTATCGGCAACACCATGCACAACTACTCGGTGCTTGCCGACGACCGCTCTGTGTTATTGGGCGTCATGTGCAGCAACATCGAAATTGGTGGCTACGCCTACCGTTATTTGTGCAATACCTCCAGCCGCACCGATCTGAACTACCTTCAGGGCGTTGACGGGCCGATTGGCCGCTGCTTCACGCTGATCAGCGATTCCGGCGAACGTACCTTTGCCATCAGCCCCGGCCACATGAATAAGCTGCGTGCAGAGAGCATTCCGGAAGCGGTGATTGCGGGCGCGTCTGCACTGGTGCTGACGTCGTATCTGGTGCGCTGTAAACCCGGTGAGCCGATGCCGGAAGCCACCATGAAAGCGATTGAGTACGCGAAGAAATACAATGTGCCGGTCGTTCTGACGCTGGGCACCAAATTCGTGATAGCCGACAACCCCGAGTGGTGGCAGGCCTTCCTGAAGGAACACGTCTCGATTCTGGCGATGAACGAAGAAGAGGCTGAAGCGTTGACCGGCGAGAGCGATCCGCTGCTGGCCTCCGATAAAGCGCTCGACTGGGTCGATCTGGTGCTCTGCACTGCCGGACCGGTAGGGCTGTATATGGCAGGCTTCACGGAAGAAGAGAGCAAACGCAAAACGCAGCATCCACTGCTGCCAGGCGCCATTGCCGAGTTTAACCAGTACGAGTTCAGCCGCGCGATTCGCCATAAAGATTGCGAAAACCCGCTGCGTATTTACTCCCACATCGCGCCGTATATGGGCGGGCCAGAAAAGATCATGAACACCAATGGCGCGGGAGATGGCGCACTGGCGGCGCTGCTGCATGACATCACTGCGAATGCCTACCATAAAACCAACGTCCCGAATTCCAGCAAGCACAAATTCAACTGGCTCACCTATTCGTCGCTGGCGCAGGTGTGTAAGTACGCGAACCGCGTGAGTTATCAGGTGCTGAACCAGCACTCGCCGCGCTTAACCCGCGGTCTGCCGGAGAGGGAAGATAGCCTCGAAGAAGCTTACTGGGACCGATAAAGGCAAAACGGCAACCTTGCGGTTGCCGTATTCGTGTTTGTACCCTCTCCCGGTAGGAGAGGGGCAGTCAAGGGCTGCAGGAGGCACGCTTACCCTGTCACCACCTCGTCAACCGGCGGTTTCGTTAACAGCGTCAGCATCGCTTTTGCAATTTCGCGTTCACCCATCACCACCTGATCCGCACCCCGTTCGGTAATGTACTCCACCTCATCGTCATAATGGGCACGGGCAATGATCTCAATATTCGGGCATTTTTCACGTGCGGACGCCACAATTTCACCCGCTTCATAGCCGTTTGGAATGGTCAGCAGCAACCAGCGCGCGCAGTCCAGATGCGCGAGATTCATGATCTCTTCGTTTGCCGCATTGCCCAACACCGCGCGAACGCCGCGCTCGCGCAGCTCGTCGACACGGGTACGTGATGTTTCAATCACCACCAGCGGGATCCCCTGCGCCATCAGCTTCTCACCGAGCAGGCTTCCTACGCGGCCAAAGCCGACCAGCAGGGCATGATTGCAAATATCCACCGGGATCTGCTTCTCTTCTTCGATAGCTTCTTCCAGCGTCTGCTCTTCCAGCGTTTCGGTTTTATCGAGGTATTTTTCCAGCAACGCAAACAGGACCGGGTTCAGCATGATGGAGAGGATCGCTCCGGCGAGGACCAGGTTTTGCCCGGCCTGCGGCAGCAGATTCAGCGCCATACCCAGGCCTGCCAGAATAAAGGCGAACTCACCAATCTGCGCCAGGCTGGCGGCGATGGTCAGAGCGGTACGCGGCGAGTGGCCAAACATCCGTACCAGGAAGAAGGCGGCAACCGACTTACCAAAGATAATAATCGCCAGGGTGCCCAACACGGCCAGCGGCTGCTGAACCAGAACCATCGGATCAAACAGCATCCCGACGGAGACAAAGAACAGGACGGCGAAGGCGTCGCGCAGCGGCAGCGTATCGTGCGCCGCACGGTGGCTCAGCTCGGATTCGTTCAGCACCATCCCGGCGAAGAACGCGCCCAGTGCAAAGGAGACGTCGAACAGTTCAACGGCACCAAAGGCAATCCCCAGCGCCAGGGCAAGGACAGACAGAGTAAACAACTCACGGGAGCCGGTGGCCGCGCTGCGGGACAGGATCCACGGCACCAGACGGCGGCCCACCAGCATCATAATGGTGATAAACGCCACCACTTTCCCGATGGTGATGCTCATGTCCAGCGCCAGCGTCGCAAAGCCGACGCTCTCTTTTTCCATCATACCGGCGACGGCAGGCAGCAACACCAGCGTCAGCACCATCACCAGGTCTTCCACAATCAGCCAGCCTATCGCGATTTGTCCGCGCTGGCTGTCGATAAGCTGCCTCTCCTCAAGCGCGCGCAGCAGTACGACGGTACTGGCGGTTGAAAGACACAGCCCAAAGACGATACCGGTCATCAGCGACCAGCCAAGCACTGTCGAAAGCGCCATTCCCAGCAGCGTCGCTACGGCTATCTGTGCGATCGCTCCCGGTATGGCGATCGACTTTACCGCCATCAGATCCTTCAGTGAGAAATGCAGACCTACGCCAAACATCAGCAGAATCACGCCTAATTCCGCCAGTTCGGGCGCCAGTTTGGTATCCGCCACGAAACCTGGCGTAAAGGGACCCGCCAGCACACCCGCTAACAAATAGCCCACCAGAGGCGAAATACGCAGTTTATTGGCAATCATGCCGAGGATAAAAGCGAGCACAAGTCCACCAACAATGGTGGTGATAAGCGGTGTGGCGTGATGCATTCCGTCTCCTTTCGTTGTGGGTGTTCCATTTGGTTAAAAAACCAAAAACCGAGTAATAGTTTATGACAATTTTTGCCGTTATGTTTATGAATAATTGTTGAAGTTTGAATAAAACAGCAATATGCGTGTAAAAAAGCGCATTTTGATAAATTAGGCGGGGGGATGCAGAAGAAACCCTTATGGCATCAGGGGGTCAGGTCGCCAAAGTAAAACTTTAGCGACCGTTATATTACGATTTATAGCGGTTATCAGGCAGAAATATGGTCAACATCCCCAGAAGCGGCAGGAAAGCACAGATTTTATAGACCAGGAAGATACTGGTGTGGTCGGCAATCATGCCCAGCACTGCTGCACCAAGGCCGCCCATGCCGAAAGCAAAACCGAAAAAGAGCCCAGAAACCATACCGATACGGCCTGGCAGCAGCTCTTGCGCGTAAACAAGGATGGCGGAAAACGCCGAGGCGAGGATAAACCCAATAATCACGGTCAAAATCCCCGTCCACTCCAGGCTTGCATACGGCAAAATAAGGGTAAACGGGGCCACGCCGAGGATAGAGCCCCAAATGACGTATTTGCGCCCGATTTTATCGCCCACAGGCCCGCCGATTACCGTCCCTGCAGCCACCGCAAACAGGAAGGCAAACAGGTGAAGCTGGGCGTTTTGGACCGATAATCCGAATTTTTGCATCAGGTAAAAGGTGTAATAGCTGCTGATGCTCGCCATATAGAAGTATTTCGAGAAAATCAGCACCAGAAGCACGGAGACGGCCAGAATGACCTTATCGCGAGGAAGGGGATTGATAACCTTCGCTTTAGGTTTACCTTTGTTCACGCGATGCTGCGCGGCATACCAGCGGCTGATCTGAATCAGTACGATAATCGCCAGCAAGGCTGCCAGCACAAACCACGCCACGTTACCCTTGCCGTACGGAGCGATGATCACCGCTGCCAGCAGTGGGCCGAGGGAGCTGCCAAAGTTACCGCCCACCTGAAAGAGCGATTGCGCCAGCCCGTGACGGCCCCCGGAGGCCATGCGCGCCACGCGTGAGGACTCCGGGTGAAAAACCGACGACCCCGTGCCCACCAGCGCGGCGGCAATCAGCACAGCTTCAAAGCTGCCTGCCATTGCCAGCAGAACCAGCCCGCTCAAGGTAAAACACATGCCAATCGGTAGCGACCACGGCATAGGATATTTATCCGTCCAGTAGCCCACGACCGGTTGCAGAAGCGAGGAGGCCAGCTGGAAGGTCAGGGTGATCATCCCGATCTGCACGAACGTTAACGAAAACTCGGACTGCAGCAGCGGGTAGATCGCGAGAATCAACGACTGGATCATGTCGTTGAGCAGATGTGAAAGACTGATTGCGCCTAACACTTTAAACGAGGTGCGCGACGCCTGAGGGCCAGACACGGGCTGGGTTGATTCACTGATTGCCATAGAGATGAATACCACGTCTTTTGTGATTAGAAATGCAGGGTGTAATTATTATCCAACTAACATACCCGGCAGTGACATTTGAATAAAGTCGCAATTCTGAAAACTTATTTGTCTATTCTTATTAGTCACTGTAATTTTTGCCTTTGTCTATTGGTCAGGGAGAGAGAAGATGAAGTTAATGAAGCGGAGCGTCGCGCTGGTGCTGATCGCCGCCTGGGGTCTGGTTAGCCTGCCCGTGCAGGCCTATGAAAAAGATAAAACCTATAAAATCACCATTCTGCATACCAACGATCACCACGGCCATTTCTGGCGCAGTGAATACGGCGAATACGGTCTGTCGGCACAAAAAACGCTGGTGGATGGCATTCGTAAAGAGGTGGCAGCCCAGGGAGGCAGCGTACTGCTGCTGTCGGGGGGCGATATCAATACCGGTGTGCCGGAATCTGATTTACAGGATGCGGAGCCTGATTTCCGCGGCATGAATCTTATTGGCTACGATGCGATGGCCGTCGGTAACCATGAATTCGATAACCCGCTGACGGTGCTGCGTCAGCAGGAAAAATGGGCCAAATTCCCGTTCCTCTCTGCCAACATCTACCAGAAAAGCACCGGCGAGCGACTGTTCAAACCCTGGGCGCTGTTTAAGCGTCAGGATCTGAAAATTGCGGTCATCGGGTTAACCACCGACGATACGGCGAAAATCGGCAACCCTGAGTTCTTTACCGATATCGAATTCCGTAAACCGGCAGACGAAGCGAAGCTGGTCATTCAGGAATTGCAGCAGAACGAAAAGCCGGATGTCATTATTGCCACCACCCATATGGGCCACTACGACAATGGTGAGCACGGCTCGAATGCGCCGGGTGACGTGGAGATGGCTCGCAGCCTGCCTGCAGGCTCGCTGGCGATGATTGTGGGTGGTCATTCACAAGACCCGGTCTGCATGGCGTCAGAGAATAAAAAGCAGGTCGACTACGTGCCAGGCACGCCGTGTGCTCCGGACCGTCAAAACGGTATCTGGATTGTGCAGGCGCACGAATGGGGTAAATACGTGGGGCGTGCGGACTTTGAGTTCCGTAACGGCGAGATGAAGCTGGTGCACTATCAGCTCATTCCGGTCAACCTGAAGAAGAAAGTGACTTACCCTGACGGGAAGAGTGAACGCGTACTCTACACCCCGGAAATTGCCGAGAACGCGCAGATGCTCTCCCTGCTGACGCCCTTCCAGAATAAAGGCAAGGCGCAACTGGACGTGAAGATTGGTACGCTGAATGGTCGTCTGGAAGGGGACCGCAGCAAAGTTCGCTTTGTGCAGACCAATATGGGGCATCTGGTGCTGGCGGCACAAATAGCGCGCACAAATGCCGATTTTGGCGTGATGAGCGGCGGCGGCATCCGCGACTCCATCGAAGGCGGAAACATCACCTATAAAGATGTGCTGAAGGTTCAGCCGTTCGGTAACATCGTGGTGTATGTCGACATGAGCGGTAAAGAGGTGATTGACTATCTCACCGCCGTGGCGCAGATGAAGCCGGACTCCGGCGCTTATCCGCAGTTTGCCAACGTCAGCTTTGTGGCGAAGGACGGCAAGCTCAACGACCTCAAAATCAAAGGCGAGCCGGTCGACCCTGCCAAAACCTACCGCATGGCAACATTAAGCTTTAACGCCACCGGTGGTGACGGTTATCCGCATATCGACAATAAACCGGGCTATGTGAATACCGGGTTTATCGATGCGGAAGTGCTGAAGCAGTTTATCGAGCAGAATTCACCGATCGACGTGAATACCTATGAGCCGAAAGGCGAGGTGAGCTGGCAGTAGTGCGGTTTTGTGCCGGGGGGCGGCTACGCCTGACCCGGCCTGTATGAGAATCGTCGGCCCGGTAAGCACAGTGCCTCCGGGCCAATTCCTCAATCCCGTCGCGCAATATCCGCAAATGTCGCGTCCAGTATTTTCGCCAGATCGCCTGCGGACAGTTCAATATCCAGCCCGCGTTTGCCGCCGGAAATATAAATGGTGTCGAACGTCTGCGAAGGGGCATCAATCAGCGTCGGCAGGCGTTTTTTCTGCCCGAGCGGGCTGATACCGCCAACAAGGTAACCGGTAGTGCGTTGCGCAACCATCGGATCGGCCATATCCACCTTCTTTGCCCCCAGCGCTTTGGCCACTTTCTTGAGATCCAGTTGCCCGGCAACGGGCGTTACCGCGACGGCGAGGTGTTTCATATCACCGTTCACCGCCACCAGCAGCGTCTTATAAACCCGATCGGCGTTCAGCCCCAGTTTGCGCACCACTTCATCACCAAAATTCGTTTCGCTGGGATCGTGATCGTAGGTGTGGATCCGAAAGGGAATGTTGTTTTTTTCGAGTAATTTAACGGCGGGAGTCATAGCTATCCTTCTTACGACAGACAATTCATGCTGACAGCATACGCCTGACGTTTGTCTAAAAAATAGCACCATCTTGCGCAATAGTATTGGCAGTGATGGTCACTTTGAGCGACAATCGGCTCAACCGAAGGTCTCCTTCGGCATAATAAAAACGATGAAATTCCTCTTTGACGGGCCAATAGAAATATTGGCCATTTTTTTTATTTCAGCAGTGACGGCAAATTCCCTTCTCCGTACAAATGTAACGCCCCGACAGCGACCACGTAACGTCCCGCAGGTAACGCAAGCAGCGTCTGCTGCCAGGCTTTGTTGCGCTCGTTCATCAGCACATCATACAACGATTCACTGAACGTCGACGGCAGCGCCAGTTTACCGTCCGTGGGCGGCGCATTCAGCCACCAGCCGATCATCGTTTGCAACAGACGCGCGTTGGTGTGCCAGTGGGTCAGGGTATCATCCAGCAGCATCAGCCCATCATCAGGAAGCTGGCGCAGCAGGGCTATCTGGCTGTCCGTGCCTTCGAGCTCAATGACTGACAAATGGCGTGCTCTCGCGGCATTCAACAGCTGGTAATCAATACCGTAATCCCCGCGTAGCCCCAGACGCTGCGCCTGAGTTGCCTGCAGGACCATCGCGATTTGCCACAGCGGCAGTGTGTCCAGCATGGAGAGCGACACGCCCGTCTCATCTGCGACGCGCGTCAGTTCAGCGAACTGCGTGTCGTTCAGACGTTCAGCCAGGGGGAGATCGCTTTCGAGGCCGGCAAACGGCGACGTCTGGCCCGAAATATCCGCTTCAACGACCAGCGCATCGGCGCTCTTCAGCAGTTTCATCAGACCGGCTGGCAGCGGGGACATATCCTGCGTGCCCATATGGATGCTGCCCACCAGGTGAAGGTGCTGCCCGCCGGGAAGCGAGATGTCCATGCCGGGCCAGGCATAACGGCGGGGGAAGAGGGCGCGAAACGATGTTTTTATACGATTAAACAGACTCATACGCGCTCCATAAACGGAAAGGTTCATGCTAGCGCGTAGGAGAAGAAGGTTCAATCTTTCGGTTTAAACCGCAACAACCGGTTTGCGTTGCTCACCACGGTAATGGACGAGAGTGCCATCGCCGCACCCGCGACAACCGGGTTCAGCAGCGTGCCGGTCAGCGGCCACAAAATACCGGCGGCAATCGGGATACCGAGCGAGTTGTAGACGAAGGCGCCCAGCAGGTTCTGCTTCATGTTGCGCAAGGTGGCTTTTGAAATCGCCAGCGCGTCCGCAACGCCCATCAGGCTGTGACGCATCAGGGTGATGGCGGCCGTCTCAATGGCGACATCGCTACCGCCCCCCATCGCAATACCCACTTCTGCCTGTGCCAGCGCCGGCGCATCGTTAATCCCGTCACCGACCATCGCCACCTGGCGACCCTGGCTTTGTAGCGTCTTGATGGCATCTGCTTTGCCGTCAGGTAACACCCCGGCAATGACCTCGTCAATCCCAGCTTCCCGGGCGATGGCGTTCGCCGTCACAGGATTATCCCCGGTCAACATCACCAGGCGATAGCCCGCACGATGCAGGCGTTGCAACGCCTGCACGCTGTCCTGGCGTAGCGGATCGCGAATTGCCAGCAGCGCCGCGGCTTTGCCATCAACGGCAAGCAGAACCGGGGTTGCGCCCTGAGAGGCCTGAGCTTTCAGGTCTTGTTCCAGGGCTGAAGTCTCAACGCCGTGCTCCTTCAGCAGTGCCTGATTCCCCAGCAGCAGCGTGTGCCCTTCGGCGGTACCGCTGACGCCTAAACCGCGCAGGGTACGGAAATTGCTCACCTGCGGCAGGCTGGCATTCCCGGCTTTCTCAATAATGGCGTGGGCCAGCGGGTGGCTGGAGCCTTGTTCAAGCGCCGCGGCGAGACGCAGCGCGTCATCCTGCGTGATGCCTGCGGTTATCACGGCCACTACCTGCGGTTTCCCTTCCGTCAGCGTGCCGGTTTTATCAAACACCAGCGTGTCCAGCGTGCTCGCCCGCTGCAGCGCATCGGCATCCCGTACCAGCACACCAAATTCAGCGGCACGGCCTACGCCTGAGATGATCGACATTGGCGTGGCAAGACCGAGCGCGCAAGGACAGGCAATGATCAGCACCGTGGTGGCAATCACCAGGGTATAAACAATTTGCGGTGCCGGGCCGAAGACATACCAGATAGCCGCGCTCAGCAGCGCGATACCGACCACGACCGGCACAAATATGGCGGAGATTTTATCGGCCAGCTGACCAATTTCCGGCTTACTGCTCTGTGCCTGACGCACCATGCGAATAATGCGTGACAGCGTGGTATGGCTGCCGACGGCACTGGCGGTGAAAAGCACGCTACCGTCCTGCACCACCGTACCGGCATGAATGGCATCGCCCTGGGCTTTCTGTTGCGGGACGGGTTCGCCGGTCAGCATCGCTTCGTCAAACCAGGCTTCGCCCTGAGTGATTTCACCGTCGACGGGAACGCGGTCGCCGGTGGTCAGGCGCAGCGTCATGCCGGGTTGAACTTCAGCCAATGGGACATTTTTTTCACCTGAATCCGTCACGACGCGCGCGGTCGGTGGGGTTAAATCCAGCAGGCGTTCCAGCGCTTTGGAGGAGCGCTGACGGGCGCGCGCTTCAAGCATATGGCCGAGGTTAATCAGGCCGATAATCATCGCGCTCGCTTCATAATAGAGATGACGCGCTTCCATCGGGAACCACTGGGGCCAGACGTTGACGCTCATGGAGTACAGCCACGCCGCACCCGTGCCGAGTGCGACAAGGGTGTCCATCGTCGCGGTGCGATTTTTCAGGCTTTTCCAGGCGCTGGAGTAGAAGTGACCGCCTGCGAAGACCATCACGGCAAGCGTAATCAACCCAATGACCAGCCACAGCGTGCGGTTATCGTCGGTGACCATCATATTGTCACCGATCATACCCCACACCATGACCGGCACCCCGACCAGCAGCGCGACGATGGCCTGCCAGCGGAAGCGTTTCATGGTGGCGACGGCCGTTTCCTGCTGGCGTTCACGACGTTTGAGGTCATCTTCGATGGCCTCTGCGCCGTAGCCCGCTTTTTCAACGGCCTGCACTAAATCTGCGGCGGAGGCACTGCCCATCACCAGCGCAGTACGCTCCGCAAGATTGACCCGTGCCTGCGCGACACCCGGTACAGCCTGCAAGGCATTTTGTACCCGGGAGACGCAGCTGGCGCAGCTCATGCCGTTGATCAGCAGCTGTTGGCTGTCATCAATATCATCAGCTACCGGAAGCTCAGGAGTGGCCGCTGTCAGTGCTTCCGACGGGGATGATGACTCTGCCAGCGGTTTAGCCTTTGGGTGGCTCAGCTCCGCCCCATAACCAGCCTGTTTGATCGTATCAATCAGCGCATCCGCACTGGCGCTACCGGTGACGGCGGCGTGATCAAGGGTCACTTCAGCGCTGTCTACATCAGGACGCTGTTCCAGACTTTCTTTAACGCGTTTGACACAGTGGCCGCAGGAGAGGCCGTCCAGTGTCAGGTCAATAGTGTGAGACATAACAAAACTCCCGTATAATGATCTGGTCAGATGTTGACCGGCATAACGCTTTTCGCTAACTGTTATGAAGGTTAAACCTTCCATCAAGGGGAAGGTCAAGGGGGAAATGTGAATATCAGTGATGTTGCGAAAAAAACCGGATTGACCAGCAAAGCGATCCGTTTTTATGAAGAGAAGGGGCTGGTGACACCGCCGCTGCGCAGTGAAAATGGCTACCGCAGTTATACGCAACTGCATCTTGATGAACTGACGCTGCTGCGCCAGGCGCGGCAGGTGGGATTTAACCTTGAAGAGTGCGGCGAGCTGGTCACCTTATTCAACGATCCGGCGCGCCATAGCGCAGACGTGAAAAAACGTACGCTTGAGAAAGTGGCTGAGATTGAACGCCACATTACCGAGTTACAGGCGATGCGTCAGCAGCTTCTGGCGCTGGCTGAATCCTGTCCGGGGGATGACAGCGCCGACTGCCCGATTATCGATAATCTGTCCGGCTGCTGTCATCGTAAGGCTCATGCCTGACAGGCTTTAACCCGCAGGGTTATCCCTTCCACCGCAATGACCTCAACCTGCGTGCCGGCGCTGAGGTCATCGTCGGCCACCACGGGCCATGAACTGTCGCCTACGCGCATATGTCCGCGCCCGTTAACCAGCGCCGTGTCGAGCGTAAAACGTTTGCCGACAATCTGCTGCCCGCGCTGATTGAGGTGGGCGTCGAGCGGTTTCTGCCCTGTCACCTGGCGGTTAAGCCAGCGCCACCACAGCCAGGCGGCCAACAGCGTCAGCACGGCAAATAATGCCCCCTGCCACGCCCAGTCCAGGGGCAGTAGCCAGACCACTAACCCGGTAATGACAGCGGCAACACCGCTCCAGAGCAGGTAACCGTTGCCGCCAAGCATCTCCGCGGCCAGCAATAAGCCACCGAGGCTTAGCCAGAATGCATGAGGATGTGCGACGATTAGCTCAATCATTTTTTGCGCTCGTTTCCGCTGTCTTTGATAAGTTCCGTGATCCCGGCGATGGAGCCCATCAGGCTGCTGGCATCCAGCGGCATCATCACCACTTTGCTGTTGTTCGCGGAGCCAATCTCTTTCAGCGCGTCAGTGTATTTTTGCGCAACGAAGTAGTTCACCGCCTGGATATCACCTGCCGCAATTGCTTCAGAGACCATCTGGGTGGCGCGGGCTTCCGCTTCTGCAGAACGTTCACGGGCTTCCGCCTGTAAGAAGGCAGACTGGCGTTCACCTTCCGCTTTCAGGATCTGCGACTGTTTTTCCCCTTCGGCTTTCAGGATCTCTGCCTGACGCACCCCTTCAGCTTCCAGAATGTAGGCGCGTTTGGTCCGTTCAGCTTTCATCTGCGCGTTCATGGAGGCGATCAGCTCTGCCGGCGGGCGCACGTCGCGGATCTCAATACGGGTGACTTTGATCCCCCACGGGTTGGTGGCCTCGTCGACAATGTGCAGCAAGCGGGTGTTAATGCTGTCGCGCTGAGAGAGCATCTCGTCCAGCTCCATTGAACCGAGCACGGTACGAATGTTGGTCATCGTCAGATTTACGATAGCCAGCTCCAGATTGCTGACTTCATAGGCCGCTTTTGGGGCATCAATAACCTGAATAAAACAGACCGCATCAATGGTGACGTTGGCGTTATCCTTGGAGATCACTTCCTGGGAAGGAATATCCAGCACCTGTTCCATCATATTGATTTTACGTCCAATCCTGTCCATGAAAGGGACAATCAGGCTTAAACCCGGCTGGAGCGTGTTGGTGTAGCGGCCAAAGCGTTCAACGGTCCACTGATACCCCTGTGGGACAATTTTGACGCCAGCGCCGACAATAACCAGCGCAACGAAAATAAGGACAGGTATAACGATAAGCATAAAAACCTCCTGTTTTGCATGCTGTGACGAAGGGAACTGCGTGTGTGTTATAAGTCAGTATATCGGCTATCGGGCTGAAATTCGCCCCTGTAAAGAAGGGGGCGCGACGAATACCGGTAAAACCTTTACTCCAGCCATCGACACACCCTATTCGCGCTGCGTTCGTGAAAGGATTATTCTACGCGTGGTTGCAATAAAGGTGGTTACAGGATGCATGATGAACAATAAAAATACGCTCTTGCAGGTCAGGGATGTCGGTTTTCGTGTGGCAAACGCCACGATCCTTCAACATGTCGATTTTTGTCTTTCCCCGGGTGAGTTCAAACTGATAACAGGGCCGTCAGGCTGTGGCAAAAGTACGTTATTAAAGATTGTCGCTTCACTGCTCAGCCCCACTGAGGGCGCTATTCTGTTTGAAGGGCAGGATATCGCGACACTGTCGCCAGAAAGCTATCGCCAGCAGGTCTCTTACTGCGTGCAAACCCCTTCGCTGTTTGGGGACACGGTTTATGACAACCTGGTCTTTCCGTGGCAAATCCGTCATAAAACGCCGGAGCCAGAAAAATTTATCGCCGATCTGGCCCGCTTTGGCCTGTCGAAAGAGACGCTGACAAAATCCATCAATGAATTATCGGGCGGCGAAAAGCAGCGTGTTTCGCTGATTCGCAATCTGCAGTTTTTGCCGAAGATATTGTTACTGGACGAGATCACCAGCGCGCTGGATGAGGTGAACAAACGCAACGTTAACGAGATTATTCATCGTTACGCAAGCGAGCAGAATATTGCCGTGCTGTGGGTTACGCACGATTCAAACGAAATTACCCATGCGGATGACGTCATTACGCTTGAGCCGCAGGGCGGGAAAATGCAGGAGGCAAACCGTGGGTGAACATAATATTACGAATACGTCGCTGGCGTTTTCGATGGTGCTGGTACTGATCGCTATTGTGGTGAGCTACCGGGAAAAGCTGGGTCTGGAGAAAGATATTATCTGGAGTATCTGCCGTGCGGTTATCCAGCTCATTATTGTCGGCTATGTGCTGAAGTATATTTTTAACGTCAACCACGCGGTGCTGACGCTCCTGATGGTGCTATTTATCTGCTTTAACGCGGCGTGGAACGCGCAGAAACGCAGTAAGTATATCGATAAGGCGTTTGTCTCATCGTTTATCGCCATTACAACCGGGACGGCGCTGACGCTGGCGGTGCTGGTGGTGTCCGGCTCAATCGAGTTTACGCCAATGCAGGTTATCCCTATTTCCGGGATGATTGCGGGGAACGCTATGGTGGCTGTAGGACTGTGTTACAACAACCTCGGCCAGCGATTTAGCAGTGAACAACAGAAGCTGCAGGAGAAATTAAGTCTGGGGGCGACACCGAAAATGGCCTCGGCGGTACTGATCCGCGACAGCATCCGCTCGTCGCTGATCCCAACGGTGGATTCCGCAAAAACGGTTGGGCTGGTTAGCCTGCCGGGAATGATGTCGGGGCTGATTTTTGCCGGTATCGATCCGGTCAAAGCCATTAAATATCAGATCATGGTGACCTTTATGCTGCTCTCTACGGCCAGCCTGTCGACCATCATTGCCTGCTATTTAACCTATCGGAAGTTCTACAACGCGCGCCATCAGCTGGTGGTGACGCAGTTGAAAAAGGCGGGGTGACCGCCTCTTTTGCAGGCCCGGTGAGCGCAAACGGCACCGGGCCTGTTCATCAGTAGAGCAGGGCGTACAGCTGACGGCGGTACGTCGACGCCAGCGCATCGCCGGTGCCCAGCGCGGCCAGGATCTCCTGGAACATTTTCCGCGCCTGACCGTAGGCGGCACCCAGATCGTTTTGCAGATGGCTGAACAGCAGTGCCAGCGCTTCTTCGTTACGTCCCACCTGATGCAGCTGCAGCGCCAGCTGGCTTGCCAGCGCGGCATCGGTCGGGTTATCGGCAACCTGCTGTTGAAGCTGCTGGATCTCCGGCGTATCCGCCGCCTGTTTCAGCAGATCGATCTGCGCGACCAGACCCTGATAACGGGTATCCTGATCCTGCAGTGGAATGGTCTTCAGCACAGCTTCCGCATCGTCGGAACGGTGCAGGGCAATCTGCGTTTCCGCAAGGAGCAGGCCAATCTGGCTGTCCTGTTTCGACAGCTGCCACGCCTCTTTGAGCAGCGGCAGCGCTTCGTCGTATTTGCCTTCCTGCATCAGTCCCATGGCTTCCTGCGCCTTCAGCTCTTCCTCGCGCGGCAGGACTTTATCCAGCAGGGCGCGGATCGCTTCTTCAGGCTGTGGCCCCTGGAAGCCATCAACAGGTTGACCATTCTGGAACAGATAGACGGTAGGAATCGCGCGCAGGCCAAACTGAGACGCCACCATAGGCTCAGCGTCACAATCCAGTTTGGCGAGAATGAACTGGCCATTGTATTGCGCGGCAAGGCTTTCGAGTACCGGCGTCAGCTGCAGACAGTGTTGACTACGCTCAGACCAGAAGTAGAACAGCACCGGTTTGGTCATGGACTGTTCGAGGGTCTGTTGCAGATTTGCTTCAGTAATATTGACGATATTCTGTACGGACATGCGGCCTTCTCTTTTATCGGTTTGTTATTTACATGGGGGTTAGCGACGACGCTTCAACTCAACCGTGTAAAATTTTGTCCATCATCCGGCCCGGCAGCAGGCGTTTTAACCAGCCTACCGCATGGGTTACCAGCGTCACCGGATAGCGCATTTTTGGGTTTTCGCTCTCAAAAGCATGGCGCACTTTAGCGACGACTGCTTCCGGCCCGAGCGTAAAGCGTGCGGCGATACCGGGGTTTTCGACCGGTTTATCCGCCTGGGTCTGGTTAACGTTTTCCGTAAAGCGGGTGCGGATAGGGCCCGGCTCGATCAGGCTGACCTTAATGCCGCTGTGACGCAACTCCATGCGCAGGGCATCGGACCAGGCCTCCAGCGCATATTTACTGGCGGCATAGGCCCCGCGGCCCGGGGTTGAAATCAGCCCCATCACGGAGGAGGTCATCACAATGCGTCCTTCACCGTGCGGCAGCATGGCGGGGAGCAGGCGCATGGTGAGCTGATGGACGCCGAAGAAATTGGTGGAAAACTGTTTTTCCAGCTGCTCGCGGGTGAGCGTGTCCAGGGGACCATACACGCCGTAACCGGCATTGTTAAAAAGGCCGTACAGACGGTTGTCGGTCAGGGCCAGCACCTCATCGGCTGCGCGTTCCACGCTTTCCGGTGAGTCTAAATCCAGTAACACACCGGTAAAGCCCAGCCCGTTCATGCGTTCGACGTCGTCGGGTTTACGGCAGGCCGCCAGTACCCAATATCCCTGACGCTTCAATTCGAGTGCACTTTCAAGACCGATTCCGCTGGAACATCCTGTAATTAAGACCGATTTTTGCATAACTTTACCTGTCAGGATCTCCGCTGAATTAGGAGTCATGTTTAACTAAAGGGGCCAGCCGTGTTGCCATCCAGTCGGCAATAAACGGCTGCGCATCGCGATTGGGGTGGATCCCATCGTCTTGCATCCACTGGGGTTTGAGATAGACCTCTTCCATAAAAAATGGCAGCAGCGGAATATCAAACTCGTTGGCAAGCTTTGGGTAGATCGCGCTAAAGGCTTCATTATACCGACGTCCATAGTTGGCGGGCAGGCGAATTTGCATCAGCAGCGGTTGCGCATTCGCGGCCTTAATATCCTTAAGGATCGTGCGCAGGGTCTGTTCCGTTTGCTGAGGCTGGAAACCACGCAAGCCATCATTACCGCCCAGCTCAACCAGCACCCATCGCGGTTGATGCTGTTTGAGTAAGGCTGGCAGGCGCGACAAGCCTTGCTGCGAGGTATCACCGCTGATGCTGCCATTAATAACCGTTGTCTTACTCTGCCATTTGTCATTGAGCAGAGCTGGCCAGGCCGCGTTGGCCGCCATGCGATAGCCTGCACTCAGGCTGTCACCGAGAACCAGTAACGTGTCCGCTGCCGCCGCGCGGAAGGTCATCAGGATTAAAAACAGGAAGGGCAAATGCCAGCGGAAAACATTGTTGAAGTTCATCGTCTTAAGAAGTCCGTCGGTCAGGGGGAACACGAGCTTTCCATCCTCACCGGAGTTGAACTCGTTGTCAAACGCGCCGAAACCATTGCGCTGATTGGCGAGTCCGGCTCCGGGAAGTCCACGCTGCTGGCCATTTTAGCCGGTCTGGACGACGGCAGCAGTGGAGAGGTCAACCTGGTCGGGCAACCGCTGCATCAGCTTGATGAAGAGGCGCGTGCCGCGCTCCGTGCACGTCATATCGGGTTTGTCTTTCAGTCCTTCATGCTGATCCCGACGCTCAATGCCCTGGAAAACGTTGAACTGCCGGCGCTGCTGCGCGGCGAGAACAGCCGTGAAAGTCGCGCCCACGCGAAGGCATTGCTGGAGCAGCTTGGGCTTGGCAAACGCCTCGACCATCTTCCGGCGCAGCTTTCCGGCGGGGAGCAACAGCGTGTGGCCCTGGCCCGGGCGTTTAACGGCCGCCCGGACGTGCTGTTTGCGGATGAGCCTACCGGAAACCTCGACCGTAAGACCGGGGATAAAATTGCCGACCTGCTGTTTTCGCTCAACCGCGAACACGGTACCACGCTGATTCTGGTGACCCACGATCCGCAACTGGCTGCCCGCTGCGACCGTCGCCTGCGGCTGGTTAACGGTGAACTGCAGGAGGAAGCATGATTGCCCGCTGGTTCTGGCGCGAATGGCGCTCGCCCACGCTGTTGATTGTCTGGATGGCGTTAAGCCTGGCGGTAGCCTGCGTGCTGGCGCTGGGCAGCGTCAGCGATCGCATGGAGAAAGGGTTAAGCCAGCAAAGCCGCGAGTTTATGGCCGGAGACAGGGCGCTGCAAAGCTCGCGTCCCGTCCCGCCGGGCTGGCTTGAGGAGGCGCGTAAGCGTGGACTGAAGGTGGGGGAACAGCTGAGCTTTCAGACCATGACCTTTGCCGGCGATACGCCGCAGCTGGCGAGCGTCAAAGCCGTCGACGACCTTTACCCGCTGTACGGTGAATTGCAGACCAGCCCGCCTGGCTTAAAGCCGAAACCGGGGACGGTGCTGCTGGCGCCACGTTTAATGGCGCTGCTGAACCTGAAAACGGGTGACAGCATTGACGTGGGTGACGCCACGCTCCGTATCGCCGGGGAAGTGGTTCAGGAACCTGACTCCGGCTTTAACCCGTTCCAGCTTGCCCCGCGCTTGCTGATGAATACCGCTGATGTGGCGAATACCCATGCCGTACAGCCGGGAAGCCGCGTCACCTGGCGCTATAAGTTTGCGGGAACGCCCGCCCAGCTTGACGCGTATGAAAAATGGCTGCTGCCGCAGTTAAAACCAGAGCACCGCTGGTACGGACTGGAGCAGGACGAAGGGGCGCTTGGTAAATCTCTCGAACGTTCTCAGCAGTTCCTGCTGCTTTCAGCGCTGTTAACCCTACTGTTGGCCGTGGCGGCGGTGGCGGTGGCCATGGGGCACTACTGCCGCAGCCGATACGATCTGGTGGCGATCCTCAAAACCCTCGGCGCGGGCAGCGCCCAGCTGCGTAAGCTGATTGTCGGCCAGTGGCTGATGCTGCTGGTGTTGTCAGCACTCACCGGTGGGGCGATGGGGCTGCTGTTTGAAAAGCTGCTGATGGTCATGCTGAAACCGGTACTGCCTGCCGCACTTCCACCGGCCAGCCTCTGGCCGTGGCTGTGGGCGATTGGCGCGATGATGGTGATCTCGGTGCTGGTGGGGCTTCGCCCGTACCGGCTGTTGCTCGCGACGCAGCCGCTGCGCGTGCTGCGCCGTGACGTGGTGGCCAACGTCTGGCCGCTGAAGTTCTATCTTCCTGTCATTGTTGCGGTTTCGGTTGGGTTGTTGGCCTGGCTGATGGGCGGCAGCACGCTGCTGTGGGCCGTACTGGCCGGGGCGGTGGTGCTGGCGCTGCTGTGTGGTGTGGTCGGCTGGGTGCTCCTTAATGTGCTTAAAAAGCTGACGGTGAAGTCGCTTCCCGTGCGGCTGGCGGTGAACCGTCTGCTGCACCAGCCCTGGTCTACGCTGAGTCAGCTGTCTGCCTTTTCGCTGTCGTTTATGCTGCTGGCACTGCTGCTGGTGCTGCGCGGCGATCTGCTGGATCGCTGGCAACAGCAGCTTCCGCCGGAAAGCCCGAACTATTTCCTGATCAATATCGCCCCTGAGCAGGTGACACCGCTGAAGACGTTCCTGGCGGAACACCAGATTGTGCCGGAGTCGTTCTACCCCATCGTCCGCGCGCGTCTGACGCAGATCAACGGCCAGTCCACGGAGGGAAACAAGGATGAATCGCTTAACCGCGAACTGAACCTGACCTGGCAGGAGAAACGTCCAGATCACAACCCGATTACCGCCGGCAGCTGGCCGCCGAAAGCGGGTGAAGTGTCGATGGAAGAGGGGCTGGCGACGCGTCTGAACGTCAGGCTGGGCGACAGCGTGACCTTTACCGGCGATACCCAGGACTTTAGCGCTAAGGTCACCAGCCTGCGTAAGGTGGACTGGGAAAGCCTGCGGCCGAACTTCTTCTTTATTTTCCCCGCAGGCGCACTGGACGGGCAGCCGCAAAGCTGGCTCACCAGTTTCCGCTGGGAAAACGGCAACGGTATGCTGACCCGGCTGAACCGCGAATTTCCGACGGTCAGCCTGCTGGATATTGGCGCGATCCTTAAACAGGTCGGGCAGGTGCTGGAGCAGGTCAGCCGGGCTCTGGAGGTCATGGTGGTGCTGGTGACGATTTGCGGCGTACTGTTGCTGCTGGCCCAGGTGCAGGTCGGGATGCGGCAGCGTCATCAGGAGCTGGTGGTCTATCGCACGCTCGGGGCGAGTAAGCGACTGCTGCGCACCACGCTGTGGAGCGAGTTCGCCCTGCTGGGGCTGGTCTCGGGTCTGGTGGCGGCGATGGGTGCTGAGACGGCGTTAGCCGTGCTGCAGACCCGCGTCTTCGATTTCCCGTGGGAGCCTGACTGGCGACTGTGGTTCACGCTGCCGGTCTGCGGTGCGGTGCTGCTGTCGCTGTGCGGCGGCTGGCTCGGCACGCGATTGCTAAAAGGGAAAGCGCTGTTCCGTCAGTTTGCCAGTTAGTTCAAATCCGTGATAATTACGCACCGGTTTATCTGCTGGTGCGTAATAATTTAGCAGCACAAATCGGTAATACCCATGCGTTTAGTAGCACAAAACATTAAAAACCCGCGCACACAGCAAGATTATTTCCAGTTAATATTCACCTGCTAAATATTTAGCAGCGTGTCTATAAAGGAAAAATAATGACTATAAAAAAATCAGCGCTGGCAGTAACAATTGGCGCAGCAGTGGCATTGACCTCCTTCGCATCTCAGGCGGAAATCACGGTTCTTAAACAAGACCCTCAGGCAGGTAACCCGCTGAGCCGTCTTAACTTTACCGTTGGCGGCAGTATTCGTCCTCAGTTCAACATGATGTCGGGCGACGGCGATAAAGGATCCTACAAACGTAATGGCTTCGACGGCGGCACCCGTTTCCGTTTCGCAGCAGATTACTATCTGTTTGATGACATCAGCTGGATCAGCTACTACGAGCTGGGTGTGAACATTCCGGCGCTGTTCAACTGGGATAATCACTACGCTGAAGGTGCTAACGACACCTCTCGCCGTATGCTGTACACCGGTCTGAAGAGCGACACCTGGGGTACGCTGACCTTCGGTCAACAGAACAGCGTTTACTATGATGTGGTTGGCGTGAAAACCGATATCTGGGACTACGACATGATTGGTCAGGCTCCAGGTAACGGGATAAACGGTGACTACGACGGCTCTTATCGTTCACGCAAAATGCTGAAATATAAGAAAACCGTAGGCGATGCGGATATCTATGCATCCTACCTGTTTGAAGACAGCGAATACCTGCCGGGCAATGGCCTGCGTTACAAACGTAAAGGCGGCGGTTCACTGGGTCTGGATTACCACCTGACCACCGATCTGACCTGGGGCGCAGCGTGGAACTACACCCGCGCGGACATGCGTAACCCGGACAACGGCGACAGCAAATCTTACGACCAGAATATCCTCGGTACCGCGCTGAGCTGGACGCCGGATAACTGGACCTTCTCGGCTGGCGGCGGCTGGTACCAGAACTTCCTGACCACCAAAAAAGTGTCTACTGACAACTACTTTGCCGGTGATGCATGGGGTATTGAATACTTCGCAGGGTACAAATTCCCAATCGATCAGTATGCGGTGAAATCCATCCAGCCTTACTTCATGGGTGACCGTATTGAGTACGTGAATGGTCGTAACTACCAGCGTATCGATAACGGCGTGGGTGTTAGCGTCCAGCTGGACTACGGTTTCCGTGTTGATTACGAACACGTGTTCACCTCCAGCACGGATAACCTGGGCGACATGAACCTGGTGCGTCTGCGTTACGACTTCTAAGTTCAGTCAGCAGGGGAGTCACCCCGATATGAAAACGGCAACCCTGGGTTGCCGTTTTCTTTTTGCGCGTGATTCAGCGATTGAGCCAGTCAGCAACGTCCTCAAACGTTCCGCGATACACAATCTTCTCCGCCTTTTTTGCCAGCTGCCAGGTGTACATCGGGTCGTAATAGTCGTTCAGCAGCGGGGCAAGCCAGCGTAAATGCGCGTCGGTGCTGCCAGAACGTTGTTGCTCCTGCAGGGCGGAATCCAGCAGCGCCGTAAAGTCTGCAAAGCGCTGCAGCCCCAGACGGCGGCGAATGGCAAACAGGCCGTGGTGCAGGTATTCGCTGTACGCGTTCCAGCCCGCCTCTTCGCCAAAGGCAGCAGAAAAATCCGCCCACATATGGTCGAAATACTCTTCACGCAGGCGTTCAAGACGGACATCAAACGGGTCTTCTACTACCACAACAGGCGCCTGAACCATGCGGTCTCGCAGGCATTCCGGCAGGTGGTTGGAGCCAATCATCCGCCCTTCATCCTCAAGCACCCAGCGTGCGGCCTCTTTTTTCAACAGCACGACGGCGAGCTGGTTTTCGAAACTCGCCTGCGAAAGCTGTGGTGTAAGCGTGCGGCCAAACGACGAGCCGCGATGGTGTGCCAGCCCTTCCAGATCCACACCCTGCGCGTGCTGTTTCACCAGCAACGTTTTGCCGCTCCCGGTACAGCCGCCGATCAGCACCATCGGTTTTTGCACCTGCTCAGCGGTTACCTCAATTGCGGTCTGACGCAGCGCTTTATAGCCGCCTGCGATCAGCGGGTAATCCACGCCGCGCGCTTTCAACCAGGCCTGAGTGATATGCGAGCGTTGACCGCCACGCGCGCAGCAGAGGTAGCCGGTGGGGTGGGAGAGGCAGGCTTCGCGCCAGGCGTTAATGCGCATCTCACGGGTGCTGCCTGCGACCAGACTATGGCCGAGTGCAAGCGCAGCGTCCGGCCCCTGGCGTTTATAGCAGGTACCGACGGCGGCGCGTTCATCATCGTTCATCAGAGGCAGGTTGATTGCCGCAGGCATCGCGCCCTGGGCGAATTCGATCGGCGCGCGAACGTCGATTAAAGGGGTATCGGATGCGAGGATCGCGCGATAGTCCGTTCCATCGTTCATGGTTTTTCCAGAAGAAAACTAAGCTGCAATGGGCGGGGATTGTACGCCGGGGAGGGGGAAGGTCAACTCCCCGGCAGAGGAGTATTACTTAAGCTTTGATTGCGCCCAGATAATTCCGCTCGCGTATTCCGGCGGCAGGAGAGGAATAATCGCTTCCAGCGTGGCGCTCAGACGATCGGTGTCGGTATCGTTCAGGTTCAGGTGACCGACCTTACGACCCGGACGCACCTCTTTGTCATACCAGTGCAGATGCACCAGCGGCAGCTTGAGCCAGTCGTAGTTCAGATCGGTACCGATCAGGTTGATCATCACCGACGGGCTGTTGACCACCGGCTGCGGCAGCGGCAGGTCAGTGATGGCGCGCAGGTGCAGCTCGAACTGGCTGATGGACGCCCCGTTTTGGGTCCAGTGACCACTGTTGTGAACGCGCGGTGCCAGTTCGTTAATCAGCAGACCGGACGGCGTGACAAAACACTCCATCGCCATGACGCCGACGTAACCGAGTTCGTGCATGATGGCAGAGAGCATCTCTTCTGCCTGCGCCTGCTGTTCAGCACTGGCTTGCGGGAATGCAACGCTGGTACGCAGGATCCCGTCCTGATGCAGGTTATGCGTCAGCGGATAAAAAACGGTATGGCCGTCCTGCCCGCGAGCGCCCACCAGCGAGACTTCACCGCTGAAGTTAATGCCCTGCTCAACGATGCACTCCCCGTAGCAATCGTCCGGCAGCTCGTGAGTGTCATCGGCGCGCAGACGCCACTGTCCACGACCGTCGTACCCGCCGACGCGACGCTTCACAATTGCCAGATCGCCCAGCATTGCGAATACATCCTTCCACTCGCTTTTATCGGACAACAGCTGCCACGGCGCAGTCGGCAGCCCGAGCTTATCGAACAGCTGCTTTTGCGTCAGACGGTCAGCAATAATGGGAAAGACGTCGCGGTTAACGAAGGCATTATGACGTGCCAGCTCGCGCGTCAGGGCCGTTTGTGGCCAGCGTTCAATCTCCGCGGTGATCACACTCTGGTGAAACGGCACGGCTTCCGGTTCGTCATCCAGCCCGACGGGCCACACGGCAATACCCAGCGGCTCACCGGCCTGACGCAGCATACGGCCTAACTGACCATTACCGAGGACGCATACCTGCTTCATGCCGCACCCCGCGGGTCCGGATTGTCCAGCACCTCGTCGGTCTGGGCTTTACGCCAGTCCGCCAGACGCTGATGTAACGCTTTATCGTGAGTCGCCAGGATCTGCGCGGCGAGCAGGGCAGCGTTGGCAGCGCCCGCTTTACCAATGGCCAGCGTGCCGACCGGAATACCACGCGGCATCTGAACGATGGAATAGAGGCTATCGACACCATTTAACGCAGCGCTTTGCACCGGAACACCCAGAACCGGTACCAGCGTTTTGGCGGCAATCATGCCTGGCAGATGTGCTGCGCCGCCCGCACCGGCAATGATCACCTCATAACCCTTCTCTTCGGCGCTTTCGGCGAAGCTGAACAGTTTGTCTGGTGTACGGTGTGCGGAGACCACTTCAACGTGGTGCGGAACATTCAGGATTTCAAAGATTTCGGCGGTGAACTGCATGGTAGCCCAGTCGCTTTTGGACCCCATCACGATGGCGACACGCGCCGGATTATTGCGGGAAGACATGCGTCTTAAAACTCCTGTGGTGCGAAACACACTGCTTTCGAGGGCACAGAGAATAGCATGTAATAGGGGCAAGGAAAACGGTTGCGCGGTTAAAAACTGAGCCGTTGTGGCTCTCAGGAGATAACAAAACAGACCGCGTTCTGGCGGTCTGTTTTATCAGGCATCGATGTGCTTTGATGTGCTTTTGACGGACGGCACGGTCAGCAGACGTCTTATTTGGTCAGTTCTGCCGTCATGTGAACGCGGTTGTTAAACTGAGCGCTGGTGATTTTGTAAGACGCGCCCTGTTCAGCAGCCTGAGCGGCAATTTTCGCTTCTGCGCGGTCAAGGGTAGAGGCCGTGGCGCTGACGCTCTGGGCGAAAGAACCGAAAGAGATCAGAGAGAGTGCGGCAACTGCAACGAAAGTTTTGATGGATTTCATGGTCGTATTCCTTAAATGTTTTATCTGGGATAGGGCGTGTTGCCCTGATGTGATAAATAATAGGCCGACCACGGGCTGATTAAAATCGAAACAATTTGCCGATATTGTTCAAAAAAATAGAATGATTTTTTGGCGAGTTAAAACGGGAAAGCGATCAGTTCCACACCGTCAGGCGTGACGCTGACCATAGAACCTTCGCTGTGCCAGGCCCCCAGGACGACGCGGTGGGCCGCTTCGCCGTTGGCGGTAAGGGTATGCACATCGGGACGATGAGTATGGCCGTGGATCAACCACTGAACGCGGTGTTTTTCCATGACCCTGACTACCGCCTGGGGATTAACGTCCATAATAGCCATGGATTTGCCGCTGTTGGCGGCCTTACTGTCGGCACGCATTCTGGCTGCGATCCGCTTGCGGATAAACAGCGGCAGAGCCAGGAATAGTTTTTGGATCCACGGGGTATGAACCTTAGCGCGAAACGCCTGATAGCCGGTGTCGTCAGTGCAAAGTGTGTCACCGTGCATGATTAACACCTTTCGGCCATAAAGGTCGAGTACCTGCTCTTCCGGCAGCAGCGTCATGCCGCTTTCGCGGGCGTAGCGCTTGCCGAGCAGGAAATCACGGTTGCCGTGGATAAAGAAGCAGGGGACGCCGGAATCGACCAGCGCGTTAATGGCAGCCGCCATCTCACGGTGCAGCGGGTTGGGATCGTCGTCGCCAATCCAGGCTTCAAACAGGTCACCCAGAATGTAAAGTGCATCGGCACTTTTCGCTTCACCGCGTAAAAAACGCAGAAAACCGGCGGTGATCGCCGGTTCTTCTGTTTGCAGGTGCAAATCTGCAATAAAAAGTGTCGCCACGAATTACTCGCTGACGGTCACGCTGTTAATCACGACGTCTTCTTTTGGAACGTCCTGATGCATGCCGCTGCGGCCGGTCGCCACGGCTTTGATTTTGTCGACTACGTCCATACCTTCAACCACTTCTGCAAAGACGCAGTAGCCCCAACCCTGCAGGCTTTCGCCGGAGAAGTTCAGGAAGTCGTTGTCAGCAACGTTGATGAAGAACTGGGCTGTTGCAGAGTGAGGAGCCTGCGTACGCGCCATCGCCAGCGTACCACGGGTGTTTTTCAGACCGTTGTTCGCTTCGTTTTTGATCGCTTCTTTCGTCGCTTTCTGGTTCATGCCAGGTTCGAAACCGCCGCCCTGGATCATAAAGCCGTTGATCACGCGGTGGAAAATAGTGTTGTTGTAGAAACCTTCGCGGCAGTAGTCCAGGAAGTTTTTAACTGTTTCAGGCGCTTTGTCATCAAAGGTTTTGATTACGATATCGCCATGATTAGTGTGGAAAGTAACCATTTTTGCATCCTGTTCCGTTATTGTGGTACGTCGACCCGCGTTTGGGTCATCTATAGGGGCTTGTTATAGCATAACCACAGGATGCGATCACCTTGCATTGTGTGCTGCTTCAGGTTTGAATTACAGGTAGAATAACCGGTTTTCAACCACACACGTGTTTACATGGAATCTTCGATGTTAAAAATCTTTAATACAATGACGCGCCAAAAAGAGGAATTTAAACCTATCCATGCCGGGGAAGTCGGCATGTACGTGTGTGGTATTACGGTTTACGATCTCTGTCATATCGGCCATGGCCGTACCTTTGTTGCATTCGACGTTGTCTCGCGCTACCTGCGTTTTCTGGGCTACAACCTGAAATACGTGCGTAACATCACCGACATCGACGACAAAATCATCAAGCGTGCGAACGAAAATGGCGAAAGCTTTGTTGCGCTGGTGGATCGTATGATCGCGGAAATGCACAAAGATTTCGACGCCCTGAATATTCAGCGTCCGGACAGCGAGCCGCGTGCCACCCACCATATCCACGAAATTATCGACATCACCGAAAAGCTGATCGAACGTGGTCACGCCTATGTGGCCGATAACGGTGACGTGATGTTCTCCGTGCCGACTGACCCTACCTACGGTCAGCTTTCCCGTCAGGATCTGGATCAGCTGCAGGCCGGTGCACGCGTTGATGTGGTGGACGTGAAGCGTAACCCGATGGACTTCGTGCTGTGGAAGATGTCCAAAGAGGGCGAACCAAGCTGGCCTTCCCCGTGGGGCGAAGGGCGTCCTGGCTGGCACATTGAGTGCTCGGCGATGAACTGCAAACAGCTGGGCAAACATTTCGATATTCACGGTGGCGGTTCGGATCTGATGTTCCCGCACCATGAAAACGAAATTGCACAGTCAACCTGTGCGCATGGCGGCGAGTACGTGAACTACTGGATGCACTCCGGGATGGTGATGGTTGACCGTGAGAAGATGTCTAAATCTCTGGGCAACTTCTTCACCGTGCGCGACGTGCTGAAATATTACGATGCGGAAACCGTGCGCTACTTCCTGATGTCTGGTCACTATCGCAGCCAGCTGAACTACAGCGAAGAGAACCTGAAACAGGCGCGTGCGGCGCTGGAGCGTCTGTACACTGCCCTGCGCGGTACCGATAAATCTGTACCCGCGGCAGGCGGTGAGGCGTTTGAAGCGCGCTTTATTGACGTGATGAACGATGACTTCAACACGCCGGAAGCCTACTCCGTGCTGTTTGATATGGCGCGTGAAGTTAACCGTCTGAAGTCAGAAGATATGGCGGCGGCGAATGCATTGGCCTCCCATCTGCGTAAGCTCTCTTCGGTACTGGGTCTGCTGGAGCAGGAACCGGATCTGTTCCTGCAAAGCGGTGCGCAGGCGGACGATAGCGAAGTGGCGGAGATTGAGCAACTTATCAACGCGCGTCTGGAAGCGCGTCAGGCGAAAGACTGGGCGGCAGCAGATGCCGCGCGTAACCGTCTCACGGAAATGGGCATCATTCTGGAAGATGGCCCGCAGGGGACCACCTGGCGTCGAAAATAATTCTGGTGCGCGCTGATGCCCTCTCCCACCGGGAGAGGGTGCAAACACGAAAAACGGCAACTGGGTTGCCGTTTTGCTTTTACCTCCGTTTCCACCACAACAGCCCCATCAGCACAACCCCTGGCAGCCACACCCACAGCAGTTCCGACATAATCACCTGATGCCCGTAGGGCGTGGTATAGCGTGACAGCGCAAACGGCGCGACCTTAATGATCTGCCACGGTGCAAAAAACCGTTCATCTGACCACGGCCACAGCCAGCCGACGCCTTTCCCTCCGGTGGTGATGGAATCCAGCAAGCTGTGCGACAGCAGAGACACGGTTAAGAACAGCCAGCAGCGGGTCAGACTTGCCCGAAACCATCGTCGGCCCATCAGTACGCAAAGTATCGGCACCACAAAGGCAAACAGCAGGGAGTGGGTAAAGCCGCGGTGGCCGAACACATTGCCGTAGGCAACGCCGAACTTAAACGCCAGCACGTCGGCGTCCGGCAGCATGGCGAGGACGACGCCGGCAAACAGCAGGCGGGGAGGGATGATTTTACTTCCCAGGCCTAAGCCCAGACACAAAGGCACTGCAGCGTGGGTGATAACGGTAGGCATTGCGATTATCCATGGCAAAGCAGGGAAATATAGCAGCGAATGGGCGCAATGAGGATGGTGTTAGCGTCTTATTTATGCCGATTCCCGGGCAATAAGCTGCCCGGAAAGGGTGATACGCTGTGTTTGCAGATCCGGCTCTTTTAGCTTGCGGATGATCAACCCCGCCGCCTGACGCCCCGTCTCCTCACTGGCGGAGGAAACGTAGGTAAACGAGGGAGACGTCAGGTTCACGTGCAGCATATCTTCAAAACCGACCAGCGCGACCTGCTGGGTGAGAAACACATCTTTCCCCACGGTGCGCCCCACCTGATGAATGCCGGAGATGGAGCCGATCATCGCATCCGGCGAGTGGCAGAGCAGGGCGGTAATGGTGTTGTTTTTTTCCAGCAACTGGCGGGTGGCGAAACCTGCGGCCAGCGTGTCATCGCTACACGCAGGCGAGTATTCCTCACGCCAGACCAGGCCGTTCTGGGTCATCGCGCTGCGAAAGCCGAGCAATCGCTGCTCGCGGATAAGGCAGCCTTCACGACCCCCAATGTAGGCAATGTTGCGGTGCCCGCGCTCGATAAGATAACGCGCGGCAAGGTTCGCCGCCTGGCGGTTGTCGCGCATCACCAGATTGCATTTTTCATCCAGCAGGGACTGAGAGACCACCACCAGCGGCAGCGGGCACTGGCGGATGTGTTCCGGCAGCGAGGATGCCCGGGTGTCAGAGGCCAGATAGATAACGCCGGCGACCCCCTGCTGTTTAAACGACAGCAGGCAGCGCTCAAGATGTTCATGGTCGTTCAGCGGCTGGCCGAGGAAAACCATATACCCCTGTCTCTCCAGCTCCTGGACGATGCTCGCCATCACCTTAATGGAAAAGCTGTCGCTAAAGTCGCGCAGGATCAGGCCGATCAGGTTGGAGGTGTTAGCGCGGAGATTGGCAGCGGCGACGTTGTGAACATAGCCCAGCGTAGTGATGGCAGCATTGACCTTCGCGATCGTTGCGTCTGAAATCTTCCCTTTCTGGCGCAGCACCAGCGACACGGTGGAGACCGAAACGCCCGCATGCTTTGCGACATCAATGATGCTGACTTTCTTCAAAACCGCTCCCTGAAATTTACCGATTATCAGCCAGATAAGACAACGTCCCCCAGCGTACAGGAGACGTGTCGTTCAGGCATCTTATTATTTGCCAATCATGGTGGACATGGTCTGGGCGATAAACTGTGCTCTGGCACCGAAAATCACCTGAATACCGTTATCACCGACGAACACTACGCCGCGGGCGCCAAGGCCGTTCAGACCGTCCTTATCAACCGCTTCACTTTTTGCCACTTCCAGGCGCAGACGGGTGATGCAGGAGCCGACGGAGTCGATGTTGTGCGCGCCGCCCAGCAGGTTGATGATCTCTGTGGCGAGTTCTGAATCTGACTTATCGTCCGCACTGGCGGTCACTTCTGTACGGCCCGGCGTTTTCACGTCGAAACGACGGATCACAAAGCGGAACGTGAAGTAGTAAATCAGGCCCATCGGAATGCCGATAATAATGGCGTTCAGGAAATTGGTTTTGTAGCCGTTAAATGACGGCAGGATCCCGAACGACAGGTAGTCGATAAAGCCCGCAGAGAACGATTTGGCGATATGCGCATGCAGTAGATACATGGTCATGTACGCCAGACCGGCCATGATGGCGTTAAAGACGTACAGAATAGGGGCGACGAAGATAAAGGTAAATTCAACCGGCTCGGTGATCCCCGTCAGGAAGCAGGTGAGCGCCGCAGAGAATAAAATACCGGCCGCGATTTTTTTATTTTTGGTGTGTGCTTCGTGGTACATCGCCAGACACGCCGCAGGCAGCGCGAACAGCATCAGCGGGAATTCACCCTGCATGAACTTACCGGCGTTCTGGTAGCTGTCGCTGCTGAAGGATTTGACCCCTTCTTCCAGCATCTTGAACCAGATGGTCTGGTCGCCGTGAATCACTTGACCGGCCTGGGTGGTGTAATCCCCAAACGAATACCAGAAAGAGGGATACCAGATATGGTGCAGGCCGAGTGGGATCAGCGCACGTTCCACCAGACCGAAGATAAAGGTCGAGGCTGCCTGATTATCGCCATTAACCACCACGGAGAGCGCATCGATGCCCGCCTGGATATGCTGCCAGACATACGGCAACAGCAGGCCGAGCAGGAAAGAGAGAAACGCTGTCGCAATCGCGACAAAGCGTTTTCCGGAGAAGAACCCGAGGAACTCTGGCAGCTGCAGGGTGTGAAAACGGTTATAGCACCAGGCGGCGAGAATCCCGCAGATCAGGCCGCCGAAGACGCCCATCTGCAACGTCGGGATGCCGACCACCATCGCGTATTTGCCGCCCTGTGACGCCATTTCCGGCGTGATGCTCAAGACGGTGCTGATGGTGATGTTGGTGACAAACACCGAGACCGCCGCCGAGAGCGCGGCAATGCCGGACTCGGATGCCAGCCCCACGGCGGAACCAATGGCAAACAGCATCGGCAGGTTATCAAAGATAACCCCGCCCGCGTTCATCATCAGCGGCAGGTGAAACTTATCGCCAAAGGCCAGCAGCAGGCCCGCAGCGGGAAGCAGTGAAATTGGCAGCATTAACGCGCGACCAATCATCGATAATTTAGAGAGCGATTTAACAAACCCTGATATCAGACTCATGCTGATTTCCCCCGAGTAGCGCTTTTTTGGCGCTGTTATTGTAAGTAGAACGTTTTAGTAGAACGTTCTACTTATCGTGGGGAAAGAGTGAAAAACGCGCAACAGAATTTTCACTTTTCAACAGATGAAATAGTGATTATTTGAAGTCGATCGATAATTAACCGTGATGGGTGTGGGGGAATGTGGGTTCCCTCTCCCGACGGGAGAGGGGGAGAGCATCAGGCGGTCACCGTCACGGTTTGCCCTTCAAAGCTCACGGTCTGACCCGCGACAATTTTGCAGCGCTTGCGGGTTTCCACTGCGCCGTCCACCTTAACAAGCCCGTCGGCAATGGCGATTTTGGCCTGTGCGCCGCTTTCGGTCCAGCCTTCCAGCTTCAGCAGATCGCACAGCTCAACGTGCGGGTGTTTACCTAATGAAAATGTGGCCATCTTACGCGTCCTCTACGTCGTGGTACTCTTCGCATGCCTGCAAAGTATTCTGAATCAGTGTGGCAACGGTCATCGGGCCTACGCCGCCCGGAACTGGGGTAATGTAAGAGGCGCGAGCCGCAGCATCTTCGTAAACCACGTCACCAACCACTTTCCCGTTTTCCAGACGGTTAATACCGACGTCCACAACGATCGCGCCTTCTTTAATCCATTCACCCGGAATAAAGCCCGGCTTCCCGACCGCCACGATCAGCAGATCGGCGTTTTCTACGTGATGACGCAGATTTTTGGTGAAGCGGTGGGTCACGGTGGTGGTGCAGCCAGCGAGCAGCAGCTCCATGCTCATCGGACGGCCGACAATGTTTGATGCGCCAATGACCACGGCGTTCAGACCGTAGGTATCGATGTTATAACGCTCCAGCAGCGTAACGATACCGCGCGGCGTGCACGGACGCAGACGCGGGGCGCGCTGGCACAGACGGCCCACGTTGTACGGGTGGAAACCGTCAACGTCTTTGTCGGGGGCGATACGTTCCAGCACCTTCACGTTGTCGATGCCTGCTGGCAGCGGCAGCTGAACCAGAATACCGTCGATCGCGTTGTCGGCATTCAGGGTATCAATAAGTTCCAGCAGTTCTGCTTCGCTGGTGGTTTCCGGCAAATCGTAAGAGCGGGAGACGAACCCCACCTCTTCACACGCTTTGCGTTTGCTGCCGACATAAATCTGCGATGCCGGGTTGCTGCCGACCAGCACAACGGCCAGCCCGGGGGCGCGTTTTCCGGCAGCTTTACGCGCCTTCACTTTTTCCGCGACCTCAGAGCGCACCTGCTGCGCAATCGTTTTACCGTCAATAATCTTTGCTGCCATCAGAGAGAAGATTCCGTCTGTAACGTTTGAAAGGGGGGATTGCCTGTATTTTGTCAGAAGCGAGCGCTGCTGTCAGTCACCCTTTGCGAGTTTTCATCAGGAGGCCGTAAAAACCCTTCTGAGGGGATGGTCAATTTCTTAGGCAGGATTAGGATGTGACCTGGCGAAATGACAGCGTTTTGACATATTTTAAAATACATTCATGAGCTACTTTGTCTCCTCCGAAATAAGCTTTCAATTAATCAATTGAACGTATTTCTTATTCCCGATTATTCGCGGGAAGGGTTATTTACATTTTAAAGGAATAGACATGAAACTCAGCAACATTGCTTCTACTGTTATTGCTACTCTGGCCCTGGTTGCGGGTGCCGCAAATGCAGAAGATACAGCCACTCCGGTTACCGTAAATGGCGGTACCGTACACTTTAAAGGTGAACTGGTTAATGCTGCATGTTCAGTAAATACTGATTCTTCCGAGCAGACGGTTAACCTGGGCCAATACCGTACCGCGAAGTTCACGAAAGTGGGTGACACCACCTCTAATATTCCGTTCACCATTGAACTGAATGATTGTGACCCGCTGGTTGCGAAAACAGCCGCAGTTGCGTTCACCGGTCAGATCGACGCGACCGACAAAACCCTGCTGGCGGTAACCTCTGGTAACAACGACAACTCCGCGAAGGGCGTGGGCATCGAGATCCTCGACAGCAAATCCACCACCCTGACTCCAGATGGTTCAACCTTCTCTGCCGCGCAGAACCTGATCGAAGGGACTAACACCCTGAACTTCACCGCGCGTTACAAATCAACGGCTGCGACCACCGAGCCAGGCCAGGCAAACGCTGACGCCACTTTCGTAATGAAATACGAGTAATTCCTCCGCACAGGGATGTTCAGGCCTCAGGGAAGAGGCCGTCATACGCTAAGGCCAGGAACGAAGGATGACAAGGACCGGAACACTACTGCTGTTAACCCTTGCGATGGCCTGCCAGGCCTCAGCACATACCGTGGTGATCGACGGCGGCAAAGTTCATCTCAGAGGTGAGCTGGTGAACGGCGGCTGCGCCGTGGCACCCGACAGCCAGAACATGCGCATCGAAATGGGGCAGTACCGAACCAATTCATTTTCCGGTGTGGGCAGTTTTTCCACGGTCAATGTGCCCTTCACCGTGCGGCTGCTGGATTGCAGCGTGGATGTCTCGCGCACCGTAGGCATCCAGTTTCAGGGCGTTACGCCAGCAGAAGATCCGCAGGTTTTTCTGGCGACATCGCGGCCAGGTGAATCACCGATAAGCAGCGGCGTCGGGCTGGCTCTTTTTGACGAACAACAACGTCAGATTATCCCGAACGCAACGGCCGTCAGCTGGTTGCCGGTGAATACCAGTGAGCTTGCGTTTCATTTTAGCGCCCGCTATCGGGCTATTTCCGAACACCTCGTGCCAGGCAATATTCAGTCGGATGTCTGGTTTACGTTGATTTATCCATAACACCTGCGAACACATTATTAAAGGTACGGTTGTGATGAATACCCTAATTAAACCAGGACTGTTTTTATCGTTAATTTTAATGATGGTTTCTGCATGCGCAAATGCTTCCGGCGGTATTGCGCTGGGGGCCACCCGCGTTATTTATCCGGCAGATGCAAAGCAAACTTCGCTGGCGATCACCAACAGCAATAAACAAGAGCGCTATTTAATCAACGCGTGGATCGAAAATGCGAATGGGCAAAAAGAAAAAACCTTTGCCGTGACCCCGCCGCTGTTTGTCAGCGAGCCGGACAGCGAAAACACGCTGCGCATTATTTATGCCGGGCCCGCGCTGCCTGCCGATCGTGAATCGCTCTTCTACATGAACGTGAAAGCGATCCCGTCCGTGAACAAAGCGAAAACGGAAAACAATAACGTGCTGCAGCTGGCTATCCTGTCGCGGATCAAGCTGTTTGTCCGCCCGACAAATTTGCCGGTGCAGCCGGAAGAGGCGCTCTCGCAGCTGCGTTTTGAGCGCGTCGGCAACCACCTCAAAGTCAGTAACGCTTCGCCGTATTACATCACGCTGGTCAATATGAAGCTGGGCGGACAGACGCTGGATAACCTGATGGTTGCGCCTAAAAACTCGGCGCAGCAGGTACTGCCAGCCGCCGCAAGCGGTACGCTCTCCTGGCAGAGCGTGAATGACTACGGTGCCATTACGCCGGCGCGTAGCGTCAACCTGTGAGCAGAGTCAGCGCGATGAATAATCACCAGGGACGTTACTGCCCGGTCGCACTGGCGCTGATGGCAGCGCTCTGGCCACAGGCTGGCTGGAGCGAAAGCTACTTTAACCCGGCCTTCTTGTCCGATGACACCGCCAACGTGGCGGATTTATCGCGTTTTGAACAAGGTCACCAGCAGGCGCCTGGCGTTTATCGCGTGGATATCTGGCGTAACGATGAGTTTATCGCGACGCAGGATGTGCGCTTCGAGCAGGCCGACAATACACCGCCGGTTGCCGGTGGGCTGTCGCCGTGCATTACGCGCGTGATGCTGGAGCGTTTTGGCGTCAATATCGCGGCCTTTCCTGAGCTGGTTAACGTGAAAGGGGAGACCTGTATTCCCCTGGCGAAGGCTATTCCCGGCAGTGAGATCGCGTTCAACTTCGCCTCGCTGCGCCTGAATATCAGCCTGCCACAGGTGGCGATGCAGAACAGCGCACGCGGTTATATTCCGCCCGATCAATGGGATGAAGGGATCCCTGCCGCGCTGGTGAACTACAGCTTTACCGGCAACCGCGGGAGCGAGGACGACAGCTATTATCTGAACCTGCAGAGCGGGCTGAACTATGGCGCGTGGCGTTTACGCAATAATGGCGCATGGCGTTATACGCAGAATAACGGGCAGCGGCACAGCAACTGGCAGAATATTGGCACCTGGGCGCAGCGCACCGTGATCCCGCTGAAAAGCGAGCTGGTACTGGGCGACAGCAATACCGGTAATGACGTTTTCGACAGCGTGGGTTTTCGCGGCGGGCGGCTCTTCTCGTCTGACAGCATGTACCCGGACAGCCTGCAGGGCTACGCACCAACCGTTCGCGGCATCGCCCGAACGCCCGCCAAAGTGGTCGTTCGACAAAACGGCTACGTTATCTATCAAAGCTATGTACAGCCTGGCGCCTTTGCCATCACCGATCTCAACCCAACCTCATCAAGCGGTGACCTTGAGGTGACGGTTGAAGAGAAGGATGGCAGCCAGCAGCGCTATACCGTGCCGTATTCCACCGTGCCCCTCCTGCAGCGCGAAGGGCGCTGGAAGTATGACCTGGTGGCCGGGGATTACCGCAGCGGCAACAGCGAACAGGATACGCCATTCTTCACGCAGGGTACGTTAATTACCGGGCTTGGCGACGGCTACACGCTGTACGGCGGTACCCAGCTGGCGTCACGTTATACCGCGGTGGCCATCGGGGCCGGGAAAAACCTCGGTGACTGGGGGGCGGTGTCGCTCGATATCACCCATGCCCGCAGCCAGCTCGCGGATGACAGCCGCCATGAAGGGCAGTCGCTGCGTTTCCTCTATGCAAAATCGCTTAACGGATTCGGAACCAACTTCCAGCTGCTGGGCTACCGCTACTCCACAAAAGGGTTCTACACCCTGGACGATGTCGCGTGGCGTTCAATGGAAGGCTACCAGTATGCCGACAACCAGGATGATGACGGTGTGCCGGATGTGGAGAGTTATCACAACCTGACGTGGAATAAAAAAGGGCGCTTCCAGCTCAATATTTCCCAGTCGCTGGGGGATTACGGCTCGGTCTATATCTCCGGTAGTGAACAGACGTACTGGGGCACCGATGAGTCCAACCTCTGGTATCAGCTGGGGTACGCGGGTGGCGTGAAGGGCGTCAACTACTCCGTGTCCTGGTCATGGAACAAATCGGTCGGGATAGACGGCACGGACCGAATCGCGTCGTTTAACCTCTCCGTACCGTTCAGCCTCTTTACCCGCCAGGGTTTTCGTCGGGACAGCGCCATTGACCGCGCCTATGCCACGGCGTCAGCCAGCCGTAATAGTGATGGCGACACAAGCTGGCAAACCGGGGTCAGTGGGACGTTGCTGGAAGATCGCAACCTGAACTACAGCGTGACCCAGGGCCACACCAGCAATAACGGCTCAAGCGGAAGCGCCAGCGCGAACTGGCAGGCAACCTACGGCACGCTGGGGGTTGGCTACAACTACGCACGCGACCAGCACGATCTCAACTGGCAGCTCTCCGGCGGCGTGGTCGGCCATGCGGATGGCGTAACCTTCAGCCAGCCGCTGGGTGATACCAACGTTCTGATCAAAGCGCCGGGAGCATCGGGCGTGAGCGTGGAAAACCAGACCGGTGTGAAAACCGACTGGCGTGGCTATGCGGTGATGCCGTATGCCACCGTCTACCGCTATAACCGCGTGGCGCTGGATACCAACACCATGAGCAATAACACCGATATCGAAAATAACGTGAGCAGCGTGGTGCCGACAAAAGGGGCGCTGGTACGCGCCAGCTTTGATACCCGTATTGGCGTGCGCGCCCTGCTGACCGTCACGCGCGGCAACCAGCCTGTGCCATTCGGTGCCGTGGTGCGTGAAACCCAGAGCGGCGTCACCAGTATGGTGGGCGATGACGGACAGATTTACCTGAGCGGCCTGCCGCTGGAAGGTGAACTGCTGATCCAGTGGGGCAACGGGATGCAATCCCAGTGTCGTGCGCACTACAGCTTGCCAGAAAAGAGCCTGCAACAGGCAATCACACTTAAGGGGATTCGCTGTGAGTAAAATCCATTGCCTGGCTTTATCACTTCTCTCTATTTTGCCCGTGGGGAATGCCTTAGCCACCGTGTGTGTGAATGAAAAGGGCGTCCCTACGGAGGTGCATTACGACCTGACGGATAAATTTAACAGTTCGAATAACCAGATCGGGCAGGTGGTGACGCTCAGCGAGAAATCGCAGTGGGTGGGGGTGAATGCCGTCTGCCCGAAGGGTACCACCGGGAACACGACCAAACGTAGTTATGTTACCGATTACCCGGTCACGGGAACAAGTGATGGCTATCAGTACCTGAAGCTAAACGACTATCTGGATGGGGCAATGAAAATTACGGACAGCTTTGCTGGCGTATTTTATCCGCCCAAAAGTTACATCCAGATGGGGAGTCACCCGAACGTCTCTAAAAACAAACCGTTTGGCGTTCAGGATTCCAGCCTCGTCTTTCGCCTCAAAGTGACCCGACGGTTTATAAATATGGTGGTGATCCCGCGGGCGACCATGTTCCGCGTCTATGTAACCACTACCTCTTCTGATCCGTTAACCTCGCCGGTCTACACCATCAGCTACAGCGGGACCATTCAGGTGCCGCAAAGCTGCGCCATCAATGCGGGGAATATCGTGGAGTTTGACTTCGGCGATATCGGGGCCTCCCTGTTCAGCAAGGCCGGGGCGGGTAACAAACCGGAAGGGGTAACCGCACAAAGCAAAACCATCGCCATCAAATGCACCAACGTGGAAGCGAACGCAATGCTGACGATGCGCGTTGAGGCAGAAAAGGTCTCCAGCAACGCGGTGGTGTCGGATAACCCTGATGTGGGGTTTGTGATTGCCAACGAAAGCGGTACCCCGCTAACGCCCAACAACCTGACCAGCAAAATTCCGTTCCGGCTCGACGACAGTGCGCAGGCGCAGGTGGGGATCCGGGTCTGGCCGGTCAGCGTGACGGGGAATAAGCCTGCGGAAGGCCGTTTCACGTCACGGGGTTATCTGCGTGTGGATTACGATTAAGGGGAAGAGATGCGGAACCGGAACTGGCATTTCGCCGCAATGACACTGATGATGCTTCACGCCAGCGCGCAGGCAGCCACTGCGCTGGGGGAGATCAATATTCAGATGTACGGCAACATTGTTGATTTTACCTGTGTGGCCGAGGGCAGCGATAGCGACAAGACCGTCACGCTGGGAACCTGGCCCACGAAACAGCTCAGCACCACGGGAAGCCGCACGCAGCCCATGCCGTTTACGCTGAAGCTGACCGGCTGTCCGCCTGGTGCGGCGTCCATCACGTTTTCGGGTAAAGCCGACGGAAGCAATAACGGGTTACTGGCGCTCAATGACGCCAGTACGGCAAGCAACGTTGCCGTCGAGATCAGGGATGCGGATAAAACGCGTCTGGCACTTCAGGAGGCCAGCCAGCCGGTAGCGGTTGATGCGCAGGGAAATGCGACATTGTCATTTTATGCCAATTATATTGCCACTGCTGATAACCCTCAGCCTGGACGGGCTGATGCTGATGCCACCTTCATGATTAATTATAATTAGCGCTGACCGCACTCCCTGCAGCTCGGATAAGCTGCAGGGAGTGAATTCAGGTTATAGCAGTTCGTGTGCTTTGGCATAATCAATTAATTCAACGATGCTTTGCACACCCAGCTTGGAATAAATATTGGATTTATGTGCGCTGATGGTTTTGTTGCTTAATAGCAACTGCTCTGCAATCTCCTTATTGGATAAACCATTTGCCAGGTAACGTAATACCGTCACCTCACGATTCGATAATGGCATATCCGCGACCATCCCTTTCCCCGAACCCAAATGGTTTATAAAATTCAACGTTTCCGACGGGAAAAAAGAATAGCCCATCAGGATCATTTCAACGGCGTTGTAGATCTCGCCCAAATCTTTTCGTTTACTGACAAAACCATTTGCCCCGGCGCGAATGGCGCGTCCCGCGTAAAAAGACTCGGATTTTGAAGAGAGGAACAGGACCTTGATGTCTTTATTTAAGTTTCTGATTCTCTTCAGTAAAGCGAAGCCATCTGTGCCCGTAAGTTCGATGTCCAGGATCACCAGATCGATAGGGTGGTTACGGATACAGTCAAGGACTTCATGGCTGTCGCCAGACTTGAGTTTGACTGTGATGTTTTTATTTTTCTGTAGCAGGACTTCTATCGACATTCTGACGATAGGGTGTTCGTCCATAATGATAACGGATGCCGGTTTCATTTTTAATGCCTCAGACTGTTAAAAGCGTTATGCCGAGTTTGGTTAAAACTCTCGAAATGCCGGAAGGATAAATGTGCAGATCCTTATACCGTAGTATTTCCCTGGAAAGAGCGAAAGCATCCTTGTTAACGTAGTGAAGAAATCTATGCCTCAGCGCGGTCATCTCATTTGGCTGGTGTTGGCAAAAAGGTTTTTCTTATTCATATTTGATACGCGTCTTATTATACCGTGTAAGTTTTTTCCGAAAACCCTGTAAATTACCCCTCGCTTATTACTTTGTATTATCTTCTGGATCCGAATAGCTATTTTTTTAAAATTAGATTAAATATCCTGTTATCCCATTTACCGCATCTTTTGATCTTTATGTAATAACAAAAAATGACATATCACACTGTATGTTGATCAAATGTTAACAAATCGACGGCCGTTTTCAGGGGCTGAAAGCGGGAACGGATGGTGAAAAAGTGTTCACAGAGGGCACCAGACCTTCGTTTGAAAGTGATCGGGTCGTCGCCGGAAAGGGCACCCGTCGTACAGCAGAACATACTACAGACTTCGCTTTTGACTGCCAGGCAGTCTCGCCGAGCCGCTTGTTTTTACATCATTATCGTCTTATTAACTCCTTTATCAAACACTTAACGCACGGAGGAAAGTGCTGCAGATTATTCATTCTGTGACATTTCACATGGTTTAAGCCCGTAAATTAGGAATAGTTATAAAATTGAAATTATTGTTAAAATTTAACAAATAAGTAACATGATTGATAAGTAAATTCCTAAAGGTCTTTAGGAAATAAGGGCTTAGTGGGTGGGTTAGAAGGTGCAGTCTGAGAGGTTATTGAGAAGGTGCAGCAGTTCCTGGCGATGGGTCAGACCCAGTTTCAAAAGAATGCAGCTGAGACGATAGATAATGCGGCTATAGGGGCGATTCTGCATCAACGCTATCTGGCGAAGGGTCTTCCCCCGCGATAACTCCTGCAAAATAGGCCATTCGGTGCGGGAGAACCAGTCTTTATCGCAGCCCTGGGGAGGGCTGGTATCCATCAGGCTGTGCTGGAAAGCAGACGGCGTCAGTTGACGTTCGAGCACGTGAAAAGGGCCCGCCGCTTTGCAGAACAGGCGAGTATCGTAATTATCCGCCCTGACTAACAGATAGGGCGTCAGAAAAGGGGGATAGAGGCTATGCCTTCTGAGCTGATCCAGCTTGTCGATCAGCGCAGTGGAGCGGCTTTCAATATCCACCACCAGGCGGGCGGAAGGCCACTGGGCCAGGGCGCTAAACGCATCCTCCAGCGTGGGATAGTCGCAACAGCTGCTCAGGGGGAATTGGCCGTTGAGAAAACCGGTGCGTAGAAAATGATCCTCCGTCACCAGAATGATAAACGGAGCGTCTGTTTTGCGGGGCTGGCTGATGGACTGACTCAAAAATTCGAGCCGGTCGAAGAAGGGGGGAGCAAAAGGCGAGTGCGTAAATCCCAGTGCATCACTTCCTGTACGCCGCCGCCGGTAACGGCGCACTGTCATTCGCATGGCCTCCCCCCTGGAAATGGCTTTTTAATCCTCCGGCCATGTCCAGGACGGCCAGTAATAGCCCTGGCCGAGTTCTGCGCCTGCCTGCAGTGCCCAGGTACAATCCTGCTCAGTCTCAATACCTTCAATAAGCACTTTCCCGGCAAGCTGAAAGCACCGGGACACCAGTTGCCGTAGCGCGGGCGTGGCGCGTAGACGCCAGAATGCATCCTTATCGATTTTTACGCCGCTTAACGGTAACCGGCAGGATAAAAAGGGCGGGATGAGTGTTTCATCAATGTCATCCAGCCAGATACCGTGACCTTGTCTTATGAGCTGCAACAGGCTCCGGGTAACGGTCTGCCTCTGCGCGGCTGACAGCGTTAAAAAAGCACTGGGGTCGACAAGTTCAATATTCAGCGGCGGACATTTTATCCGGCTAAGCCGCTGAAAAGCGTCGGGCTCTGTCAGGACGGTTATCGGCAGATTAATGAAAAAATTATTACAGTGCGGGGTATTTTTTAACGCGGTGAGCTGTACTTCAAGCAGCGTTATCGACCAGTCTGCAGACTGATGGCGGAAAAAGGCTTCGCTATGCTGCGTTTCAGACAGGACGCTAAGGACCTCCACGCCGACCCTGCGTAAAGAGGAGAGGGCGACGATGGGCTCAAGTTTGATGCCGACGATGTCCTGAGAAAGGTACTGTAACCGGGGGGGCGTATAGGTCAGGTTTTGCGCTGTCACTCCATGGTCCTGTTGTCTGTCAGCCTCCAGGCGGCCGGGATACCTCACACTAGTGTGACGAGCTGACGCTCAGGAAAACAGCAGGCGTTACTTAAATGCAACTAAGCCTTTTCGCAGCGCGAAATTCTACGACGGAAAAGCGATGAATGTTGAAAAAACAGCCGTATTTACAATCGGCTAGCGGTAATTGCCCCTGAAAGCCGAAAAGGCATTGACTCACCTGTCATTGACCGTATAATTCCAGGCGTTTCACCACCGCGAAGTTCACTCTTCTCAGTGCGCCCTTAGCTCAGTTGGATAGAGCAACGGCCTTCTAAGCCGTAGGTCGTAGGTTCGAATCCTACAGGGCGTGCCATTTACTGCCTTCACCCTTTTTCGCTTCCACTCTCCCGTTTTACGCTAAATACACGTTTATGCCGATCTCATTCTGTCGATTAAATAATCGGGAAATAAATAGAACGCTAATGAATATTTGTTATTTTTCCAGCCTAAGGCTTTCTTAATCTTTATTTCATCCATTTTTATAATCTGGATTTTTATCATATTTATCCGCTGTATAAGAATATTTTACACTTTTACGACTAAACTTGATTGATACTAATTATCATTAGCGTTTTTGTATGCTTTAATCCTGTCCCACAACGCTATGCGTGGTAAATCACCCTGGTCTATAAAGGATATGTTCATGAATTCTCGCCTGTTGTCATGCTTCTCGCTTGCCTTGTTGTCTTCATCTCTTTTCCTTTCCACACAAGCACTTGCCGCTGATAACAACGAAGGTATCGTTGTTTATAACGCGCAGCATGAAAATCTGGTGAAGGCGTGGGTTGACGGTTTTACCAAAGAAACAGGTATTAAGGTGACGCTGCGTAATGGCGATGACAGCGAGCTGGGTAACCAGCTGGTTCAGGAAGGCACGGCATCACCTGCAGACGTGTTTCTGACGGAAAACTCGCCATCAATGGTTCTGGTGGATAATGCCAAACTGTTCGCGCCACTGGATGCAGAGACCCTGAAGCAGGTGCCTGCGGAATTTCGTCCTGCGCACGGCCGCTGGATCGGGATTGCTGCGCGTAGCACGGTGTTTGTCTATAACCCGGAAAAATTGAGCGAACAGCAATTGCCAACATCGCTGATGGATCTGGCGAAACCTGAGTGGAAAGGCCGCTGGGCGGCATCGCCGTCAGGCGCGGATTTCCAGGCGATCGTAAGTGCGATGCTGGCCCTGAAAGGCGAGCAGGCCACCCTTGAGTGGCTGAAGGCGATGAAAACCAATTTTGTGGCCTACAAAGGTAACAGCACCGTGATGAAAGCCGTTAATGCCGGCCAGATTGATGGCGGTGTGATTTATCACTACTACCGTTTTGTCGATCAGTCCAAAACGGGTGAAAACAGCAAAAACACCCAACTCTACTACTTCAAACATCAGGATCCGGGTGCCTTTGTCAGCCTTTCCGGCGGTGGCGTACTGGCGTCCAGCAAACACAAAGAACAGGCTCAGGCATTCATCAAGTGGATCACCGGCAAAGAAGGTCAGGAGAGCCTGCGCACCAATAACGCGTTTGAATATGCGGTTGGCGTGAACGCGGCCTCTAACCCGAAACTGGTTCCGCTGAAAGATCTGGATGCGCCGAAAGTGGAACCTTCAACGCTTAACAGCAAAAAAGTTATCGAGCTGATGACGCAAGCCGGCCTGCTGTGATCCTGAGAGTTAAGTGAACGCCTTATGTCTGGTCTGAGTCTCGACATCGGAAAAAACAGGATGCAGGAGCCTGCCCGCAGGCGACCTGCGCTGCCGATGGTTGCGTTAGCTGTCTTATTTTCATTAATGGCGCTTCTGCCTCTGGGTTTTATCATTGCCATTGGCATTGAGACGGGCTGGGAGACCATTAAGACGCTGGTGTTCCGCCCGCGTGTTGCTGAACTGCTCAGCAACACGCTGTGGCTGACGGCCTTAGCGGTTCCGCTTTGTATTGTGACCGGCGTGGCGATAGCCTGGCTCACGGAGCGTACCCGGCTGGCCGGGCGGGGAATATGGTCTGCGCTGGCGGTCGCCCCGCTGGCAATCCCCGCGTTTGTACAAAGCTATGCCTGGGTGAGCGTCGTCCCCTCCCTGCACGGTCTTTCCGCGGGAGTATTTCTCTCTGTTTTAGCCTACTACCCGTTTATCTACATGCCGGTTGCCGCGGTACTGCGCCGCCTCGACCCGACGCTTGAAGATGTGGCCGCGTCGCTCGGCACGCCGCCGTGGCGGGTCTTTTTCCGCGTAGTGTTGCCGCAGCTCAAGCTTGCTATCTGCGGCGGGGCGCTGCTGGTCGCGCTGCACCTGCTGGCGGAATACGGCCTGTACGTGATGATCCGCTTTGATACGTTCACCACCGCGATTTATGACCAGTTTCAGTCTACCTTCAGCGGCCCGGCAGCCAATATGCTGGCGGGTGTGCTGGCCTTATGCTGTCTGGCCATCTTAATGCTGGAAGGGGTGACGCGCGGAAAAGCACGCTATGCGCGCATCGGCGGCGGGGCCGCACGTGAACAGAAACGCTGGCCGCTGAAGCCGGTCGCGGCCACGCTGGGCCAGCTGTTTTTCCTCACGCTGATCGTGCTGGCGCTGGGCGTACCGTTAATTGTGCTCTGTCGCTGGGTCTGGCTGGGCGGTATTGAGAACTGGATGAGCGCGGACCTCTGGCACTCCCTGCGCCAGACGCTCATGCTCGGCGTGGGTGGGGCACTGCTGACCACGGCCTGCGTGATCCCCATTGCGTGGCTCGGTATCCGTTATCCGCACCGCGTCTTCCGGATGCTGGAAGGGTGTATCTACATCACCAGCTCGCTGCCGGGGATTGTGACCGCTCTCGCGCTGGTAACGGTGACGATTCATTACGCCCGCCCCATTTATCAGACGGAAATTACATTGTTCCTCGCATATCTGCTGATGTTTATGCCCCGCGCGCTCATCAACCTGCGGGCCGGGATTGCCCAGGCGCCGGTAGAGCTGGAAAACGTGGCGCGTAGCCTTGGCAGCACGCCTGCGAAGGCGCTGTGGAGCGTCACCATGCGGCTGGCCGCGCCGGGTGCCGCCGCGGGGGCTGCGCTTGTTTTTCTCGGCGTCAGCAACGAACTGACCGCCACGCTGCTGCTCTCTCCGCTGGGAACACGCACGCTTTCCACCGGTTTCTGGGCGCTGACCAGTGAGATCGATTATGTTGCCGCCGCGCCGTACGCGATGCTGATGATCCTGATTTCACTCCCGCTGACCGCCATCCTCTACGTGCAGTCGAAAAAAATTGCAGGACTATGACATGCTTGAATTAACGTCCATTTCTAAATCCTTTTCCGGTGTGCAGGTGCTCGACAGCTTAAACCTGAGCGTTGCGCCGGGGAGCCGGACGGCGATAGTCGGGCCGTCCGGGTCAGGCAAAACGACGCTGCTGCGCATTCTTGCCGGCTTTGAAACGCCGGACGCCGGGCGGATAGTGATGCAGGGCCGAACGCTGTTTGACGAAAACAGCTTCGTTCCCGCCCATCTGCGCGGCATCGGCTTTGTTCCCCAGGAGGGGGCGTTATTCCCGCATCTCAGCGTTGCAGACAACATTGCCTGGGGGCTGGACGGCACGCGCCACGAAAAGCGCCAGCGCGTAGAGGCGCTGATGGAGATGGTGTCGCTGGACAGGCAGCTCGCGACCCACTGGCCGCATGAGATTTCTGGCGGACAGCAGCAGCGTGTGGCGCTCGCCCGCGCGCTGGCTCAGCGTCCTTCATTGATGCTGCTGGATGAGCCGTTCTCGGCGCTCGATACCGGTCTTCGCGCCATGACCCGCAAAGCGACCGCTGACCTGCTGGCGGAAGCGGGCGTTGCCTCGATTCTGGTGACGCACGATCAAAACGAAGCGTTATCTTTTGCCACCCAGGTGGCAGTAATGCGTTCCGGGCGCTTTACCCAGGTGGGTACCCCGTATGACGTCTACACTCAGCCTGTTGATGAAGAGACCGCGCTGTTTCTGGGCGACGCGGTGATCCTGCCCGCTCAGCTTACCGCCGGCCATGCGGTGTGCGCGCTGGGTGAGATACCCACCAACAATACGCATGCCACCGGGCAGGGCAGAGTCATGATGCGCCCTGAACAACTGCGCGTGACGGCGTGCGCGCCGCATGAAAGTCCGGTGTCGATAATTGATGTCGATTTTACCGGTCATTTGTCCACGCTCACCCTGGCGTTTGCCGGGCAGCAGGAGCCTGTTGTTCTGAAGACCGTAAGCCAGCCTGGCTGGAATCCGGGTACGGCTGTGCGTATTGATGTTGCGGGAACCGCCCGCGTTTTATCGTTCTCCCGCCGCGCCTGAAAGACCGTCCCGGAAACGGGGCGGTTATGCGCCACGCTATCCCGTCCATACGTCCTCCTGCTTTCCCGCGCCTGTTAACCGATTTTCTCACGCAGTGACGTGCGTTTACGCTTGCCAACAATCATGTAATGCGTATATTTCTCATTTGCATTGCACTTGATTACATTCTAAGGCCCGACAACGGGCCCTTTTTGCGCGCACGTTTAATGAGTTAATTATGAACAACACGAAAAGGCATAAAACGCTGCTGGCTCTCGCCATCGGCGCGGTCACGCACTCTGCCCTGGCGGCGGATGAAAAGAAAGAAGACACCCTGATTGTCCAGTCTGCGCCTGCCAGCGATTTTAAACCCGGCGGCGACCAGCTTGTGCCGGCGTTCCTTGACGGGCAGGTGGCGAACGGTGGACGCATGGGGATGCTGGGGCAGCAGAACGCCATGGACGTGCCGTTTAATATCATCAGCTACACCTCGAAGCTGGTAGAAGATCAGCAGGCGAAAACCATTGCTGATGTGGTCGCTAACGACGCGGGGGTGCAGTACGTTCAGGGTTACGGCAACAGCGCCGAAACCTTCCGTATCCGTGGCCTGAAGTTTGACGGAGATGACATGACCTTCGGCGGCCTGTCTGGCGTTCTGCCGCGTCAGGTGGTGGATGCGCAGATGGTCGACCGCATTGAGATTTTTAAAGGGGCAAACGCCCTGATGAACGGCGCGGCAAGTTCAGGCGTGGGGGGAATGATTAACCTTGAGCCGAAACACGCGGATGAAACGCCGCAGGCAAAAGTGGGCGTCGATTACACCTCTGATTCCCAGTTTGGCACCACGCTGGATGCGGGCCGTCGCTATGGCGACAACGACCAGTTTGGCGCGCGCGTGAACCTCGTCCATCGCGAAGGGGAAAGCGGGGTGCCCAACGATCGCCGCCGCACTACGCTGCTCTCCACCGGCCTCGACTACAAAGGCGACAATTTCCGCACCTCTCTGGATGTGGGGTATCAGAAGAAAACCTTCCATGGCAGCCCGACCAGCGTCAATATCTCCGCCGTGGATTTCGTGCCTGAACCGCCGAAAAACGATCGCAACTTCTCGCAGAAATGGGCCTACAGCAACATCGAAAATGAATTCGGGATGTGGCGCAGCGAGTACGACATTACCGATAACTGGACGGCCTATACCGGCCTCGGCGCACAGCACGCTCACGAAGAAGGGATCTACAGCGCGCCGAAGCTGCTGGATAAAAGCGGTAAGGCGACGGTCAGCCGTCTTGATACCAACCGCATCAGCGATTCCGTCAGCGGGATGGCGGGTATTCGCGGTAACTTTGCTACCGGCTTCGTAACGCATAAAGTCAACGTCGGTTACTCCGCGATGACCAAAAATGAAAAAATCGGCTGGAAAATGTCGTCGGCGGCGGATAACCCAACCACCAATATCTATCACAACACCGGTGTGGATATGCCGGACAGCTCCAGTTTCAACGGCTCAGGCGGAAATTACAGCGATCCGCTCACCAGCGGGCGTACCCGGACGCAGGGCTGGCTGTTGAGTGATACGCTGGGCGTGCTGGACGACAAACTGCTGTTTACCGCCGGGGCGCGTCATCAGAAGGTGGTCATTCGCGGATACAACAAAATTACCGGGCAGGAGAATAAAGCAGACGGCTTCGACGGCAGCCGCTGGATGCCTACCTACGGCGTGGTTTACAAGCCGTGGGAGGCGATCTCCCTGTATGCCAACCACACCGAAGCGCTGCAGCCGGGTCAAACAGCTCCCAACACCGCCACCAACTACGGGCAGAGCACCGGCATCGTTCACTCTAAGCAGAACGAAGTGGGCGTGAAGGCGGATTTTGGTCGCGTGGGCGGCTCCCTGGCGCTGTTTGAGATCAAAATGCCGTCGGCGATCCTCAACAGCAACGGTCATTATGGTCTTGATGCCGAGCAGCGTAACCGCGGCGTGGAGCTGAATGTGTTCGGTGAGCCCCTGCTGGGCGTCCGTCTGAACGCCAGCGCTACCTGGCTGCAGGCGGAGCTGACCAAAACCAACAACGGCCTCAACCAGGGCAATGATGCGATTGGCGTTCCGAATTTCTATGCCGTTCTGGGCGCAGAGTATGACATCAAACCGATTGATGGCCTGACCGCTACCGCGCGCGTGAACCACTCCGGCACGCAATACGCGGACCTGGCGAACACCAAAAAGCTGGACAGCTACACTACGCTGGATCTGGGTATGCGTTATCGCTTCGCCGTTAACCACAATCAAAATCAGATGACGGTGCGTGCGGGTATCGACAACGTGACCAATGAAAACTACTGGTCCAGCGTGGATGATTCAGGTACCTACATCACCCAGGGCGAACCGCGTACCTTTAAAGTCTCGGTGGGCTACGCATTCTGAGAACGCCGCTCGTTATCCGGGGCAGGGATGCCCCATTCCCTTGCTACCACCAGCCTGAAGTGTTAAAACGTGCCCCTTCTAAAAAAGAGACAGGGGTAGGGCGTGAAAGACGCGTCATCCGCTTCAGGCACCGGTAGCGCTGAAGCTTCGTCGGAACAGAATCCGACGCTGCAACGTGGTTTGCAAAATCGACATATACAGTTAATTGCCCTCGGTGGGGCTATCGGTACCGGGCTGTTTCTCGGCATCGGCCCGGCCATTCAGATGGCGGGGCCGGCGGTATTGCTGGGCTATGCCCTCGCCGGGATTATCGCCTTCCTGATCATGCGCCAGCTTGGCGAGATGGTCGTCGAAGAGCCTGTGTCAGGCTCTTTCGCGCATTTTGCGTATAAATACTGGGGCCCGTTTGCGGGGTTCCTCTCCGGCTGGAACTACTGGGTGATGTTTGTGCTGGTGGGGATGGCAGAGCTGACCGCCGCTGGCATCTACATGCAGTACTGGCTCCCGGATGTGCCCACCTGGATTTGGGCGGCGGCCTTCTTCATTATCATCAATGCCATCAACCTTGTGAACGTCCGTTTGTACGGTGAAACCGAGTTCTGGTTTGCGCTCATCAAGGTGCTGGCGATTATCGGCATGATTGGTTTTGGCCTGTGGTTGCTGTTCTCGGGTCACGGCGGTGAGCGTGCCACGATCGACAACCTGTGGCAGCACGGGGGGTTCCTGGCGACCGGCTGGAAGGGGCTTATCCTTTCGCTGGCGGTGATCATGTTCTCTTTCGGCGGGCTGGAGCTGATTGGTATCACCGCCGCTGAAGCGCGCGACCCGCATAAAAGCATTCCGAAAGCGGTCAACCAGGTGGTGTACCGTATTCTGCTGTTCTACATCGGTTCGCTGGTGGTATTGCTCGCGCTCTATCCCTGGGTTGAGGTGAAATCTAACAGCAGTCCGTTTGTGATGATTTTCCACGATCTCAACAGCAATGTGGTGGCCTCAGCGTTGAACTTCGTTATTCTGGTGGCGTCACTTTCGGTCTATAACAGCGGCGTCTACTCTAACAGCCGGATGCTGTTTGGCCTCTCCGTGCAGGGGAATGCGCCGAAGTTCTTAACCCGCGTCAGCCGTCGCGGCGTGCCGGTGAATTCTCTGCTGTTGTCCGGTGCGATCACCTCTTTGGTGGTGGTGATCAACTACCTGCTGCCAAAAGAGGCGTTTGGCCTGCTGATGGCGCTGGTGGTTGCCACCCTGCTGCTGAACTGGATCATGATCTGCCTGGCGCACCTGCGTTTTCGTGCCGCGATGCGTCGCAAGGGACGTGAGACGCAGTTTAAAGCGCTGCTTTATCCGGCAGGAAACTATCTCTGCATTGCTTTCCTCGGGTTGATCCTTGTGCTGATGTGCACCATGGACGACATGCGGCTTTCCGCGATGCTGCTCCCGGTGTGGGTAATCTTCCTGTTTGTGGCGTTTAAACTTTCCCGCAAGCAATAATGCATGCCGCCCTCTCCCGGTGGGAGAGGGCGAGCCATCCGGTTTCTCATCCTAACGCGATAAACCTCTTTATCGTGACCCCTCTCCCAAATCTCTCCTGATCCACAGGATCTTTATTTTGTAATCGATTACTTTTCATTTGATGGTATTTGTAATCGATTACTTTTCTAGGGTGAGGCTCATTATGGTGTCAACAACTGAAAGTAGTGGAAAGGTGATAGCGCAGCACCGGCTGCTGGTTCCGCGTCTGTCGCTGATGATGTTTCTGCAGTTTTTTATCTGGGGTAGCTGGTCGGTCACGCTGGGTCTGGTGATGACCCAGCACAACATGTCGTTGCTGATTGGTGATGCGTTCTCCGCCGGGCCCATCGCCTCTATTTTGTCGCCGTTCGTGCTCGGGATGCTGGTGGATCGCTTCTTCGCCTCGCAGAAGGTGATGGCGGTAATGCACCTGGCCGGCGCGGCTATCCTGTGGTTCGTTCCGGGGGCGCTGATCGCTGAAAATGGTGCGCTGCTGATCGGCCTGCTGTTTGGCTACACGCTTTGCTATATGCCGACGCTGGCGTTAACGAACAACATCGCGTTTCACAGCCTGGCAAACGTCGATAAAACCTTCCCGGTGGTGCGCGTGTTCGGCACTATCGGCTGGATTGTCGCGGGGATCTTTATCGGCGTTACCGGCGTGGCCTCCAGCGTCACGATCTTCCAGGTTGCGGCGGCGAGCTCCGTGCTGCTGGCGCTCTACAGCCTGACGCTGCCGCACACGCCCGCCCCGGCAAAAGGGCTGCCGGTCCAGGTTCGCGATCTGTTCTGCGCTGATGCGTTTGCCCTGCTGAAAACCCGCCACTTCCTGGTCTTTTCCGTCTGCGCAATGCTGATTTCCGTGCCGCTTGGCACCTACTACGCTTACACCGCCTCATATCTGGCGGATGCCGGGATTGCTGATGTCAGCACCGCGATGTCGTTCGGCCAGATGTCAGAGATTGTCTTCATGCTGGTGATCCCGCTGCTTTTCCGTCGTCTGGGCGTGAAAGTCATGCTGCTGGTCGGCATGCTGGCGTGGTTTGTCCGTTACGCGATGTTTGCCATGGGGGTGAGTGAGGAGGGACGTTTCCTGCTCTATCTCGGCATCCTGTTGCACGGTGTGTGCTATGACTTCTTCTTTGTGGTGGGCTTTATCTATACCGACCGCGTGGCGGGCGAAAAGGTGAAAGGCCAGGCGCAGAGCATGATCGTGATGTTCACCTACGGCATCGGCATGCTGCTTGGTTCGCAGATTTCTGGCGCGCTGTATAACCGTCTGGTGGCGGGACAGGCCGTGCCGCAGGCGTGGGTCACCTTCTGGTGGATCCCGGCGGTGGCGGCAGCGGTGATTGCGCTGATTTTCCTTCTCACGTTCAAATATGACGATGACAAGGCGTAACGTTCAGGAGGTGGTATGAGAACGATTAAGGGACCCGGTATTTTCCTGTCGCAGTTTATCAGCGCAGAAGCGCCGTTTAACTCGCTGGATGGGCTGGCAGGCTGGGCAGCAGGTAAGGGCTACAAAGCCGTGCAGATCCCCTGCAATCATCCGCACATTTTTGACGTGGAGAAAGCGGCTGAGAGCCAGGCTTACTGTGACGACATTACCGGCACGCTGGCGGAGCACGGGCTGGCGATCAGCGAGCTGTCGACCCATCTGGAAGGGCAGCTTATTGCGGTGAACCCGGTCTACGGCGACGCGTTTGACCATTTCGCGCCGGCAGACGTGCGGGGTAACGACGCGGCCCGTCGGTCGTGGGCGACCAGCAAACTGAATCAGGCGGCGGCGGCCTCCGCAAAATTAGGCCTGACAGCGCACGCCACTTTTTCTGGATCGCTGGCGTGGCCATTTTTCTACCCGTGGCCGCCGCACAACGCGCAGCGTTTTCAGGACGCTTTCCAGACGCTGGCAACCCGCTGGCGGCCCATTCTGGACACCTTTGATGAGCACGGCGTCGATGTCTGTTATGAGCTGCATCCGGGGGAAGACCTGCATGACGGTGTGACGTTTGAGCGTTTTCTGGCGCTGGTGGACAACCACCCGCGCTGCAATATTCTCTACGATCCCAGCCATATGCTGCTTCAGCAGATGGACTACCTGACGTTTATCGATCTCTACCATGCGCGCATTAAAGCGTTTCACGTCAAAGATGCAGAGTTTCGTCCTAACGGGCGCAGCGGCGTATACGGTGGCTACCAGCCGTGGCTTCATCGTCCGGGTCGCTTCCGGTCGCCGGGCGACGGGCAGATCGACTTCACCGGTATTTTCAGCAAACTGACCCAGTACGACTACGAGGGCTGGGCAGTGCTGGAGTGGGAGTGCTGTCTTAAAGATGGCGATACCGGTGCCCGCGAAGGCAGCGAATTTATCCGTCGTCATATCATTCCGGTATCCGGGCGCGCGTTTGACGATTTCGCCGCGGGAGGCAGCCATGATTAACGTCGGGATCGTCGGCAGCGGCTTTATCGGCCCGGCGCACATTGAGGCGCTGCGGCGTCTCGGCAGTGTGCAGGTGGTCGCCCTGTGCGACAGCTCGCTTTCACAAGCGCAGGAAAAGGCGCGCCAGCTGAATGTGCCCCATGCTTACGGGAACGTTGAGGCGCTGCTCGCCCATCCGGATCTGCACGTGGTGCATAACTGCACGCCAAACCATCTGCACGCAGAGATTAACCGCCAGATTTTGCGGGCGGGTAAGCATGTTTTTTCCGAAAAGCCGCTGTGTATGACCCCGGAGGAGGCCCGCGAGCTGGTGGCACTGGCTGAGCAGGCGGGCGTGGTACACGGCGTCAGCTTTGTCTATCGCCAGTTTGCGATGGTGCGCCAGGCGGCCAGCATGAGGCGCGAGGGCAGTCTCGGTCGGCTGTTTGCCACGCATGGCAGCTATCTGCAGGACTGGATGCTGCTGGAAACCGACTATAACTGGCGGGTGGATGCCGCGCTGGGCGGTGCGTCGCGCGCGGTGGCGGATATCGGCTCCCACTGGTGCGACACGGTGCAGTTTGTGACCGGGCGGCGGATCACCGACGTGATGGCCGACCTCGCCATCGTCTGGCCAACGCGCAAGGCCAGTGCGGCGGGAAACCGGACCTTCACGGATGATCGCAGCGCGAACGATGAAGACAGACCGGTCACCACCGAAGATTTTGGCTCGGTGCTGGTGCGCTTCGACGATGGCAGCAAAGGCAGTTTTAACGTCTCGCAGGTCAGCGCCGGGCGCAAAAATCGGCTGACGTTTGAAATTAACGGCAGCGAACGGTCCGTGGCGTGGGATCAGGAGGTGCCGCAGCAACTCTGGATCGGCCATCGCGCGCAGGCAAACCAGACCCTCTCCGACGATCCAAACCTGATGAACCGTGACGTGGCCGAAAGCGCCCATTTTCCCGGCGGACATATCGAAGGCTGGCCTGATGCCTTTAAAAATATGATGGCGCAGTTTTACCGCGCCGTGATGCAGGGGGAGATGCCGGCACAGCCGCTGTTTGCGACGTTCCATGACGGCGCGAACGTCATGTATATCATTGATGCGATAGTGAAAAGCCATCAGCAACAGCGCTGGGTGCGCGTTGCGTATTGACGCGTTGCCCGGTTCGCCGGGCAACGAATTTATGGTAGCCTGCATAAAACGTTAACCGCAGGAAATGCCGTCGCTATGTCCATTCAGAAAATCGCTCAGCTTGCCGGGGTGTCCGTGGCAACGGTCTCTCGCGTGCTTAACAACAGCGATACCGTGAAAGCGAAAAACCGCGAACGCGTCCTGCAGGCGATCAAAGAGAGTAATTACCAGCCCAACCTGCTGGCGCGCCAGCTGCGGACTGCCCGCAGCTATATGATTCTGGTAATGGTGTCGAACATCGCTAACCCGTTCTGCGCCGAAGTGGTGAAAGGCATTGAAGAGGAAGCCGAAAAGAACGGCTACCGCATTCTGCTGTGCAACTCCGGCTCTGACATTGAACGCTCGCGTTCGGGGCTGAGTTTGCTGTCCGGTAAAATTGTCGACGGCATTATCACCATGGATGCCTTCTCAAAGCTTCCTGAACTGGCCGCCCTGATTGGCGCTGCGCCGTGGGTGCAGTGCGCCGAATACGCCGATGCCGGTGCGGTCTCCTGCGTCGGGATTAACGATGTGGACGCCTCGCAGCATGCGGTCAGCCAGCTTGCCGACGGTGGGCGCGGGCGGATCGCGATGATTAACCACGACCTGAGTTATAAATATGCCCGCCTGCGCGAGCGTGGCTATAAGAGCGTTATCCACCTGAAAGATCTGGCTTACCAGGCGGTGGAATACGCCAGCGATCTCAGCTTCGGCGCCGGAATGGCGGCGATGCAAAACCTGCTGAAGGAAAACCCGCCTGACGCGGTCTTTGCCGTTTCCGATACCCTGGCGGCAGGCGCATTGCATGCGATCCAGCAGGCGGGATTACGCGTGCCGGAAGACATTGCGGTAGTCGGGTTTGACGGTACGGAACTGGCGGAGATGATTTCGCTCACCACCATCGAACAGCCGTCGCGGGATATTGGGCGCAAGGCGGTCGATTTGTTGTTGAATAAAATCGATAACCCGGATGCGCCCACGGAAAGAGTGATGATGGACTGGCGCTTTATCTCCCGCGCCAGCGCCTGATTATTTCGCTATTACGCCAGCCAGCGAGCGAATATCGTTTCCGGTCGGAGACTGATGAATACGCAGACCAAATTCATCCACCACGGCGAATATATGGTCGAAAATATCGGCCTGAATCGCCTCATATTCCGCCCAGACGACTGTGTTAGTGAACGCGTATATTTCAACTGGCAGCCCGTTAGCTTCTGGTGCTAACTGACGAACCATCAGCGTCATATCTTTACGGATCCGCGGGTGATTACGCAGATATTCATTTAAATAGGCGCGGAAGGTTCCAATATTGGTCATTTTGCGCAGGTTCAGCACCGATTCGCCTTCACCGTTTTCCTGATTCCAGAGCGAAATTTCTTCGTGACGCGCCGCCATGTACGGCTTAAGCAGCTTCGCCTGAATCAGCTGCTGTTGCTCCTGCTCGTCGAGGAAGTGGATGCTGGTGGTGTCTATATTCAGGCTACGCTTGATGCGTCGCCCGCCGGAGGCCGACATGCCGCTCCAGTTGATAAAGGCATCAGAGACCAGCGCCCAGGTCGGAATGGTGGTGATGGTGTTGTCGAAGTTGCGCACCTTCACGGTGGTCAGGCCAATGTCCGTGACCGTGCCGTTGGCTCCGTATTTTGGCATCTCCAGCCAGTCACCGAGTTTAAGCATGTCATTGGCGGAGAGCTGGATCCCGGCGACAAGCCCGAGGATCGGGTCTTTAAACACCAGCATTAACACCGCAGCCATGGCGCCCAGGCCGCTAATCAGAATGGCTGGCGACTGACCAATCAGCAGCGAGATAATTAAAATCCCCACCAGAATAGCGCTCACCAGTTTTATCCCCTGGAAGATGCCCTTCAGCGGGAGCTGCGAGGCTGTCGCCATCTTTTGCGAAAGATTGAAAATGACGTCCAGCAGCGAGAAGAACGAGAGCAGGGCATACACCATCACCCACAACTTTGCGCAGGTGGTGAGCATTTCCGCGGCTTCGCTGCCTTTTTGCAGCCACAGTACCGCCTGAACGTTGACAATTATCCCCTGCAGGGTAAAAGCGACGCGGTGGAATAGCTTGTTCTGGGTAATGATTTGCAACCATAAATGGCTGCTGGCCTGCGCGCGCTTCTCAAAGGCCCGCAGGACCACTTTGTGCAGAATAAAATGAACGATGAGTGCGGTAAGAAAAATAATACCAAAGATAATCACTAAAGAGGTGGTGTGATTAATTTCAATGCCTAACTCTTCAACCTGAGCAATTAATTCCTGCATAACGTCTCCTGTATTGATGCAGCCCCATAATGGCGGCTGCGGATCTATTATGCAAATTCGTCAGGGTTATTTGACGGCGTGGCAGGTCGTCACCACCGGCAGGCACAGGTGATGGCGAACCCGCAGCGTCGCCAGCGCGAGGATCACCATCAGGCCAGTTTCCACCGCGAGGAAGAGGGTGATCGCCTGGGTGTAATCTCCGTGATGATTTTGCAGACCGTGCAGCAAAATCGCGCCAAAGATGGCCGGACCGAGTCCAAGCGCCGCCTGCTGCAGCGTGCTCAAAATGGCGCTCGCCGCCCCGGCGTCATCAGGCTGAATATCGCGCATGCCAATACGATAAAAACTGTTCACGATCAGCGCCTGACCGTAGCCGACCAGCCCGGTCGCGGGTGCCAGCGTCAGCGCGGTATTGTGCATTCCCCAGAGGCGGAAGGTGACAATCAGCGCCAGCAGGCCCGCTATCTGGATCGCCAGACCGGTGAGCAGAATGGTACTGGTGCTGTAGCGGGCAATCAGACGCGGGGCAAACCACGCTGAAATAAAGTAGGTAACACCCAGGGCGATAAAACTGTTGCCAGACTGCCACGGCGCCATCCCCAGACCGGTTTGCATGGTTAACGCCATGCAGAACATAAAGCCGGACCAGACGCTAAAAAAGAGCAACGCAATCAGCACGCCAAAGCGGATACTGCGCAACTGCAGCAGGCGCGGCGGGATCAGCGGATGCGCATCGTCCCGTTCTTTTTTGCGGGCGTTGAGGGCCATTAACCCGGCAAGCGGAATAATGGCGATAAGCGCGACCTTAAGCGGCCAGAACCAGTGCCACTGCGGGCCAAGCGCCATCGGGAACAGCAGGCAGCAGAGGATGATCGCCAGCAGGACGGTGCCCGTCCAGTCAATGCTTGATGGCGTGTCGCGGCGGGTTTCCGGCACGTAGCGGCGGCTCATGGCCAGCACCACCAGACAAATTGGCACGTTGATAAAGAAGGCGTTACGCCAGCCGAGGCCGGCAATGTCCGCCGATACCAGCCAGCCTCCGCCCATCTGGCCGACGATAAACGCGATGCCGCCGATGCCGCCAAAGAGGCTGATGGCCTTCGCGTGGGCCGTGCCTTTCAGCGTTACGTGCAGGGTGGCGAGAATTTGCGGCATGATCAGCGCCGCGCCAGCCCCCTGAAGAATACGGGCGCCCAGCAGTTGTTCAATGTTGCCTGCCATTCCGCACAGCAGTGAGGCCAGGCCAAAGCTCGCCACGCCCCACATGAAAAGACGTCGGCGGCCAAGGTTATCCCCCAGCTTGCTGCCGAGGGCAAGGCAGACAGCAAAGGCCACACCGTAAAGGGCAACAATTAATTCCAGCTCGGTGGCCGTAGCGTGCAGCGAGTGGGTGATAGCATCCAGCGCCACGTTGGTGATTGAGGTATCAATCAGCGGCAGCATCTGGCCGGTTAACAGCAATATCAGGCCTGCGCGGCCCGGTGAAACGACTGACGTATTCATGGTAACTCCATTGCGTCATTCAACAGATGGTCGTAGCATCAACGATCTGATAAACGGGTACCAGTTCTTGCTTATACTGGTACTGGCACTACCATGCAGGGGGATTTATGGCGCTGATGTCTGAACCCGTCGTCTCGCTCAAGGATGACACCCGAAAACAACTTGGTGCGTTTTTACGCGCCCGACGCGAAAGCCTCGATCCGCAGCGGCTCGGCCTGCCGCGCAGCGGTCGACGCCGCACGCCCGGGCTGCGCCGTGAAGAGGTGGCCCTGCTGGCGGACGTCGGGGTGACCTGGTACACCTGGCTTGAGCAGGGCAGGGACGTCAATCCGTCCAGCGCGGTGATGGCCGCCGTGGCAAAAGCGCTGCAATGTACCCCGACCGAAGCGCGCCATCTTTTTGTGCTGGCCGGGCTACCGCCGGGTGAAGCACCGCAGGCCACCTGCTGTGAAGGGATCAGCGAAGGCACGCGCCGCCTGCTTGATACGTTAATGCCGAAACCGGCCAGCATTCAGAAACCCAATTTCGACATCGTGGCGTGGAACGACAGCTTTGGTCATCTGATGGGGGTCGATTTCAATGCGATCCCCCCGGAAGACCGCAACTGTATTTATCTGTTCCTCACCCACCCGGCATGGCGCGCCCGTCTCGGCAGACGTGACGATGTGCTGCCCGTCTTTGTCTCCTATTTCCGGGCGGCGATGGCCGAGCACCGGGGTGACCCGCTGTGGGAAGCCAAACTGGCGCGCTTCTTTGCGGTATCTGAGGAGTTTAAAAATCTGTGGCATCAGCGCAATGACGTGCGCGGTGTGGAAAACCAGCTCAAGTTGTTTACCCATCCTGAGCTTGGGGAATTTACCCTGCAGCAGATGTACTGGTACTCTGCTCCACGAAACGGTTCCCGGTTGCTGGTGTATCTGCCAGTGGATGAAGCCGGGGAGAGAGCAATGGAATGGCTGACGGAGCAGGCAAAATGAAGGTTACCGGCAAACAGGAGCGGCTGCTACGCCGCGCACTCAACGAGTGGCAACAGGAAGGCACATTAACCGCTGACGACCACCAGCGGCTGGCCGGTACGCTTCAACGCGTGACCATGGACTGGCAGCGGCTGAGCCGCTACGCCTTCTGGACGGCACTCGCCTGCGTCATTATCGCCATCGGCAGCCTGTTCTCGGACAGCGAACTGATGGCGCGCATTATCGAATTCTTCGCTTTTTCCTCCCTTGCCCGCATCGGGCTGCCGGCGATCCTGGCCGTGCTGTTTTATTTGTGGGGCTTCAGCCGCCAGCGGCGGGAGACGCAGTGGCATTACAGTACCGAAGCGATTTTGTTCCTCGGAGTCTTGTTTACCGCCATCGCGCTCTGGCAGCTGGGTGAACGGCTGGATAACGGCAGCGGCCACATCGCCCCCCTGTTCCTGGCCGGCTGTGCCGTCTATGGCCTGGTAGGCTTTTTCGGCCGCTCCGGGCTGGTCTGGCTGTTTTTCTTGCTCTCGCTTGGCAACTGGTTTGGCGCGGAGACGGGCTATATGTCCGGCTGGGGCGCTTACTGGCTGGGGATGAACTATCCGGTGCGCTTTATCTTTTTCGGCGGCGCGCTGCTGGCCCTGTGCTGGATCCTGTGCGCTGTGCTGCAGTCCCGTCATCTCTACACCACCAGTAAAGCGATGGGGCTGACGTATCTCTTTGTCGCCCTGTGGATCATGTCGATATTTGGTAATTACGATATCGATAACTGGTACAGCGTGACCCAGGCCTCGTTGCTGCCGTGGGCGCTGCTGTTTGCGGTGGCGGCGGTTCTCTGTATTTACATCAGTCTGAAAACCGACGACGGCATGCTGCGCGGGTTTGGCCTGACGTTCCTCGCCATTAACCTCTATACCCGCTACTTCGAATACTTCTGGGATGGGATGAACAAGGTGGTGTTCTTCCTGATTCTGGCGGCGTCGCTGGCGGTGATAGGGCGGTATGCGGAGCGGATCTGGCATGCCGGGCGTGCGGAGAAGTAAGTTTTACGCGTTTTTATTGGGAAGACGCAGAAAACGCCGTCTGTGTGAGATGTTGGTTCAATGGCGAAACCAGGCAGATGACGCGTGATTGAAAACGGGCCGCAGTTGCAGCCCGTTTGTCTTAGCACTCGGTCACAATCGTGCTCAGCGGCAGGCGAGATTTTGGCAGCGCTGCGTTGAAATCTTCCACGCTGTGGTGTCCAACCGGGACCACCACCAGGCTGGTGAAGCCTTTCTCTTTCAGGCCAAACTCGTCGTCGAGGATGGCGGCGTCAAAACCTTCAATGGGTACGGCATCCAGGCCCAGCGCGGCCACGCCTAACAGGAAGTTACCGACGTTGAGGTAAACCTGTTTCGCCATCCACTGGTCGTCATCTTTCAGATCCACGCGGTGCATATCGGCGAAATAGCAGCGACCTTTGTGATTCGCCGCTTTTGCTTCTGGGGTGTTGAAGCGACCGTCGGCCTCTTCCTGATCGACGACGCGCTCAAGCCACGCATCGTCCATGGCGGTTTTCGCACAGAACACCACCACATGAGAGGCGTCCATCATTTTGCGTTCGTTGAACACGTAAGTGCCTGCCGCAGATTTGGCCACGCGCGCTTTACCTTCCTCAGTGCTGGCAATAATAAAATGCCACGGCTGGGAGTTCGTGCTGGACGGGCTGTACTGCAGCAGGGTTTTGATCTTCTCCGCTTCTTCAGCGGTCAGTTTCTTGCTTGGGTCAAACGCCTTGGTGGAGTGGCGTTTCAGGGCAACGGAAATGATATCCATAACAACTCCTGGTGATAAAATTCGCCCGCGTGCGGGCGCGAAAAGGAGTGCAGATTACCGTGCGAAGCGGGAAAAGATAAGTGCATTTTGAGCGCTTAATCTGTTCGTCTCAGACGAACAATCAGCGCGGCCTGATCCATTTCTGGTCTTTTTTCGGCAGCTTATCGACGACCAGATTCCAGGAGTCGTTGATGAGATCGGCCACCAGTTCCGGCGTAACATCGTCGGTGCCGTAGATTGAAATCCAGTGCTTTTTATTGAGATGATACCCCGGCTCAACGCCGCGGTAGATCTGCTGGTTTAACAGGGATTTTTCCGGATCGGATTTCAGGCTGACATGCGGTCGCCCGTGAGCAACCGCAACAATCATGAAAATCTTGCCACCCACTTTAAACACATCAAATTCCGGCCCGAACGGCCAGCAGTGTTCGGTGAACGGCAGTTCCAGCGCCACGCGTTTGGCGTGTTCCTGCAGCGATTTACTGTCCATCAATATCCTCGGAGGCGAGTCCACGCCACATGGCTTCAAAGCCCAGCGCTTTAAAATCGACGGCGCGGGACGGATCGCGGGTGGCAAATTCCATGGTGGTTTCGGCAAGCGATAAGAACATGGCATCACCAAAGGTACGAAACTCATCGGACATAAATACCGGGCGCACTGCGCGACGGCACAGTTCATGCAGTTCCGGGAACATCTCCTGCACGGCCTGCTCCGTTTCGGCGCTGATCTTCTCGCTGACGCCAAGCTGGCGAATGGCGGCGTGAGCGACAGGATTACGGATGCCCCAGTCCACGTAGCTGTTCCAGATATTGCGGGTATGTTCTTTGGGAAGGGTGAGCGTGCGATCAAGCTCCGCCAGCATCGTCTGGCAGAGATCCTGCTTCAGGTGCAGATAGAGGGCATTCAGCAGATCGTCTTTGGTAGCAAAGTAGCGGAACAGTGTGCCTTCAGCGACGCCCGCATTCCGGGCAATTAAGGCCGTTGAGGCGGCAATACCTGACTGTGCAAATGCAGCGGTTGCTGCGTCCAGTAAGGCCTGTTTTTTATCTTCACTCTTCGGACGTGCCACTAAATTGTTCCTCCTGTCAATTGTAAAAACCTTGATTGAAACACGTGCTTTGACAGGCTGCAACGCGCAATGTCAAAGATCGAAAACGTCTTGACGACTTTATCATCATATCTATAATGAGTGCTTACTCACTCATAATCAAGTTCAACCCGCGTAAACCATCGGATGGGGCGCGTTTTCGGGTCAGGATATGAAAAAGCCTCTATTCATCTGCGTGGTGTTCGTCATGATTATTGCTTCAGCTGCGAGTTTACCTTTTGTCCTGAATCCTGGATTTGGCCAGCCACCGCAGGGTGCGCAGCTTACCGAAGTGGAGGCCTCCCCGCAGTATCGCGACGGGAAATTCCACAATACGTTGCCGACACCGGGCTTCACCGGCGAGCAAAATATGCTGGTAGCGTGGTGGCAATTTCTGACCCGCAAAACCGAAAATGCCCGTCCCGCGCAGCCGCTGCCGCTGGTGAAAACCGATCTCGCCAGTCTGCCGCTGGAGCAGGACACGCTGGTCTGGCTCGGTCACTCGTCGTGGTATATGCAGCTGGCGGGTAAACGTATTCTGATTGACCCGGTACTCAGCAACTATGCCGCGCCGTTCTCGTTCCTCAATAAAGCTTTTGCGGGCGAGTATCCCTGGCATGCGCAGAACATGCCGGAGATCGACCTGCTGATCATCTCCCACGATCACTACGATCATCTGGATTACGCCACCATCAGTGCGTTACTGCCGAAGGTGAAACGTGTGGTTACTCCGCTGGGCGTTGGATCTCATCTGCGCTACTGGGGCATGAAGCCGGAAATTATCGACGAGCGCGACTGGAACCAGTCGGTGCGCATCAGTGATGACTTAACGGTGCACGTCCTGCCGGCACGTCACTTCTCCGGACGCGGGATTAAACGCGATCAAACCCTGTGGGGGAGCTTTATGTTCGTCACGCCGGCGCAGAAGGTTTATTACAGCGGAGACTCTGGTTACGGCCCGCACTTCAGGGCCATCGGTGAGCAGTTCGGCGAGGTGGATTTAGCCATCATGGAAAACGGCCAGTACGATCGGGACTGGAAGTACATTCACATGATGCCGGCGGAAACGGCGCAGGCGTCGGCTGACCTTAACGCGAAAGCTGTCGTGCCCGGTCATAACGGACGCTTTGTGCTGGCGAAACACACCTGGAACGATCCGCTGATCCAGCTGGCGCAGGCCAGCAAAGATAAAAATTATCGGCTACTGACGCCGGAGCTGGGTGAACCTGTTCATGTGAGTGATACCACGCAAACCTTTCGTGAGTGGTGGGAATAATGTTTAAGCGAGAAGCAGAGGGGGAGAGCAGTATGACCATTTCCGCTCAAGTCATCGACACCATCGTCGAGTGGATCGACGACAACCTGCACCAGCCATTACGTATCGAAGAGATCGCCCGCCACGCGGGTTACTCGAAATGGCATCTGCAGCGTTTGTTTATGCAGTACAAGGGCGAAAGTCTCGGGCGTTACATTCGCGAACGCAAGCTGCTGCTGGCAGCGCGTGACCTGCGTGAATCGGACGAGCGCGTCTACGATATCTGTTTGCGCTACGGCTTTGATTCGCAGCAGACGTTTACGCGTATCTTTACCCGTACCTTCAACCAGCCGCCTGGCGCGTACCGCAAAGAGAACCACAGCCGGACACACTGAACGTGTCGTTATGCAGAAATCCGACCGGGTAAGGCGCAGCCGCACCCGGTTTTTTTTACTTACGATGCCAGTGAAAACCAGCGACGCCAGACGAAACGCAGAATGAAGAATTCGAGGGCGCCAAGCAGTAAAAACCACACGCAGAACAAAATGGTGTACAGCTGGTTAAGATCGACCATGTGGAAGATCGTCATCAGCTTTTTCGCCAGCACCAGCCCAAGCGACGGCGCAGGTAACAGCAGGCAGGAGAGCAGGGCCATCAACAAAATGCCCCCCGCTGTGAGCAGCGATTCTAACGGGTGTTTCATCTTAATGTTAATCGTCAGTTAAAAATGTCATTGTCCGGCATCGCGGAACGTAAAGCAATATAAACCCGGCAGACGTTTTTTGTTAAATCAAATGCACTTTTCTGCGAATAAATAACAGAAAGAGAATAATCTCTCAGAAGCGATTAAATTATTATCGCGTTATGTAAATAAATGTCCTTGTCATGCAAATAATTTTACAAACATATAAGTGCTATATCCAATTAACGTGGCAATAACAATGGCAGCGACAATGTATAACGCCAGGCGACGTGCGCGATAAATACCAAACATGGTTCCTCCTCGTTTAGCGTTGGTTTAGAAATATTTTGTAAAAATCATCGTATTCGAATAATAGTTATTAGTTTTGAATATCCCGGCAGTACTTATATTGCGGTAGATCAATTTTACCCGCAAGCCTTAAAAATGAATTTATTAAAGCCAGAAAGGAATTCAGGCTTCCGTCCACCGTATATTGAAGGAAAAATACGATGACCAAAAAAAATCTCTCTCAGAACATGCCACCTGCTGGTGGGCAGGCGTATCAGCAGACCGTTGAGCAAGTGCTTGCTAACAAGCAGAGCCAGGCAAGCGGCCTCGACCGTGCTGAAGCGCAGGCACGTCTGCATCAGTATGGCCCTAACGCGTTGCCGGAGAAAAAAGGCAAGCCCGCCTGGCTACGTTTTCTCGCCCATTTTAATGATGTACTGATTTACGTTCTGCTTGCCGCGGCGGTATTAACCGCGGTTATGGGCCACTGGGTCGATACGCTGGTTATCCTCGGTGTGGCGGTAATCAACGCGTTAATTGGCCATATTCAGGAAAGCAATGCGGAAAAATCCCTGAAGAGTATTCGCAATATGCTCTCCAGCGAAGCGCGCGTCATTCGCAATGGCAATCATGAAACGCTACCGACAACTGAAATAGTCCCGGGCGATATTATTGTATTACGCGCAGGTGATCGTATTCCGGCGGATATGCGTTTAATCGAAGCGCATAATTTACGCGTGGAAGAGGCTATTCTGACCGGCGAATCTACCGTGGTGGATAAACACATTAATCCGCTGACCGGTGAATTACCGCTGGGCGACCGCACTAACCTGGTCTTTTCCGGTACGACCGTGAGTGCAGGGGGCGGCATTGGCGTGGTCATTGCCACCGGGCAAGAGACTGAACTTGGCCACATTAACCAGATGATGGCGGGTATTGAAAAGCATCGTACGCCGCTGCTGGTGCAGATGGACAAGCTGGGGAAAGCGATCTTCGCCATTATTCTGGCGATGATGGCGGCACTGTTTGTCTTCAGCCTGGTATTCCGCGAAATCCCCATGGGCGAGCTGCTGCTCTCTCTGATTAGCCTGGCGGTCGCCTCCGTGCCGGAAGGTCTGCCAGCCATTATTTCTATCATCCTTTCTCTTGGCGTGCAGGCGATGGCACGCAAGCGGGCGATTATCCGCAAGTTGCCAACGGTTGAAACCCTGGGGGCGATGACCGTGGTCTGCTCGGATAAAACCGGCACCCTGACCATGAACGAGATGACGGTGAAAGCCATCATTACTGCCGACAGTTGCTACCGCGTGGACGGTAACAGCTACGAGCCGGTGGGGAACATTTACCTGGAAGGCAGCGACGAGCCGATGCAGATCCAGCCGGGCACCGTGCTGGAGCAGTACCTGCGCACTGTCGATCTCTGTAATGACAGCCAACTGATTCAGGACGAACGCGGTCTGTGGGGCATCACCGGTGGGCCAACCGAAGGGGCGCTGAAGGTGCTGGCGGCGAAGGCGCATCTTGAGCCGGTGATGACCACCCTGATTAACAAGATCCCGTTCGATTCGCAGTACAAGTACATGAGCACCCACTATCAGATTGGTCACGAGGAGCACATCCTGATTACCGGCGCGCCGGACGTGATTTTCGCGCTGTGTAAACAGCAGCAGGCCCGTAACGGCGCTGAAGCGTTCGACCGCGCTTACTGGGAAACCGAGATGGAGCGCTATGCACGCCAGGGGCTGCGTATGGTTGCCGCGGCGTTCAAACCGGCGAACGGTGAGCAGGCGCTGACGCATGACGATCTGAATCACGGGCTGATCTTCCTCGGTATTGCCGCAATGATGGATCCACCGCGTCCTGAAGCGATTGATGCGATTCATGCCTGCCAGCAGGCCGGGATCCGCGTGAAGATGATCACCGGGGATCACCCGCAGACGGCAATGAGCATCGGTCAGATGCTCGGGATCACCAACAGCGAGCAGGCGGTGACGGGCTACCAACTGGAGAAAATGGACGACGCTGAGCTTGCAGACGCCGCGGTGAAATATGACATTTTCGCCCGTACCAGCCCGGAGCATAAGCTGCGCCTGGTGAAAGCCCTGCAGGACAAGGGTGAGATCGTGGGCATGACCGGCGACGGTGTGAATGACGCTCCGGCGTTGCGCCAGGCGGACGTGGGCATCGCAATGGGCATCAAAGGCACCGAAGTGACCAAAGAGGCGGCGGACATGGTCCTGACCGACGATAACTTCGCCACCATCGCCAGCGCGGTAAAAGAGGGGCGTCGCGTTTACGACAACCTGAAGAAAACCATTCTGTTCATTATGCCGACCAACCTGGCGCAGGGGTTACTGATTGTTATTGCGCTGCTGGCAGGAAACATTATCCCGCTGACGCCGGTACTGATTTTGTGGATGAACATGGCAACCTCCGCCACGCTCTCCTTTGGCCTGGCCTTTGAAGCCGCTGAGCGCAACATCATGAAGCGTCCGCCGCGTCAGACCGGACAGCACGTGATGGATGCGTACGCCGTATGGCGCGTGGCCTTCGTCGGGACCATGATTGCCATCGCCGCCTTTGCGCTGGAAGCCTGGCTGGCACCGCGCGGCCACAGCGCGGAGTTCATCCGTACCGTGCTGCTGCAGATGCTGGTCTGCGCCCAGTGGGTATACATGATTAACTGCCGCAACACTGAAGGGTTCTCCCTGAACCGTGGCCTGCTGGCGAACAAAGGGATTTGGCTGGTCACAGGCGTGTTGTTCCTGCTCCAGGCGGCAATCATCTACCTGCCGTTTATGCAGATGCTTTTCGGTACGGAAGCGCTGCCTCTGCGCTACTGGTTCGTCACGCTGGCGGTAGCTGCGGTGATGTTCTTCGTTGTAGAAATCGAGAAGCGACTGACCCGCAGGTTCCGTAAGGCTGCATAACCTTTTGCCCTCACCTTAACGCTCTCCCGCCGGGAGAGGGGATGCTGACCTCCCTTTCATTGGGCAGAGGGCCGGGGTGAGGGAAACACATCAGAGGTACATCCCCATGAAATTCCCGCTCCTGTTCGTCCTCCTCGCCCTCTTTCAACCCGCGTTTGCTGCTGCCATTCCGGTTCGCGTGGCGGTTGTGGAGCAAACGACCCACGCAGCTGAACGGCACGTGCCTGGCCGCATTGAAGCCATTCATACCGTCGAGATAAAAGCGCGCACGGAAGGCGTGATTACCCAGGTTCATTTTCGCGACGGACAATACGTGAAAAAAGGTGACGTGCTGTTTGAGCTGGATGATGCCGAGCCACGCGCCGCCGTGCGTCTGGCACAGGCTGAGGTAAAGAGCGCGGAAGCCACGCTGCGTCAGGCGCAGCAGCAGCTTTCACGCTTTGAAAGCCTGGGCAACAGCAATGCCATCAGCCGTCACGACGTGGATAACGCGCGCATGCAGCGCGATGTCGCCAGCGCTGCGCTGGAGCAGGCGAAAGCTCGCCTCGAAACCCGTAACGTGACGCTGGCGTACACGCGCATCACATCGCCGATTGATGGCCGCGTGGGGCACAGCCAGTTCCATGCCGGCAGCCTGGTGAACCCGTCAAGCGGCGTGCTGGTGGATGTCGTGCAGCTTGATCCGATCCGTATCGCCTTTGCGCTGGAAGAGGGGGCGTTTGCCACCAAAGCCGGACAACATGCGGATATCAGCGCCCTGAAGCGCGCCTGGCAGGCGCGGATTGACAGCAATGGTCAGCGCCTGAGCGGTGAACTGACCTCCGTGGACAATCGTATCGACCCGCGTACCGCCAGCGTGATGCTGCGCGCTGAATTTGCCAACCCGCGCCATCAGCTGCTGCCGGGCGGCAATGTGAATGTCTACCTGCGTCCGGCAAGCGCGCAGCCGGTGCTGACAGTGCCCGCTGCGGCGGTACAGCAAAACGGCGAGGGATTCTTTGCCTGGGTGGTTAACGCAGAAGGCAAAGCCGAAAAACGCCCGCTGAAGATTGCCGGACAGATTGGCCAGCAGTTTGAGATTTCATCCGGCTTACATCCCGGTGAGCGAGCGATCACCGACGGTGCCCAGCGCGTACAGCCTGGCGCAGCCGTCCAGATACTGAATTAAGGAGCCATCATGCTGACGTTTTTCATCAAACGCCCGCGCTTCGCGATGGTGATTGCGCTGGTGATAACCCTGCTGGGTGCCATCGCGCTGAAGATTATCCCGGTGGAGCAGTACCCGCAGATCACCCCACCGGTGGTGAATGTCTCCGCCAGTTGGCCCGGTGCCAGTTCGGCTGACGTGGCGGAAGCCATTGCCACGCCGCTGGAGACTCAGCTTAACGGCGTGGATCACATGCTCTATATGGAATCCACCAGTTCGGATGAAGGTGCCTACAGCCTGAACATCACATTTGCGGCAGGGACCGATCCGGATCTGGCCGCCATCGACGTGCAAAACCGCGTGACGCAGGCTGTGGCGCAATTGCCCACCGAGGCGCAGCAAAACGGCGTGCAGGTGCGTAAACGCGCCACCAATCTGATGATGGGGGTAAGCCTTTACTCACCGGACAATACCCACACGCCGCTTTTCGTCAGTAACTACGCCAGCACGCAGGTGCGTGAAGCGCTGGCGCGTTTGCCGGGCGTCGGGCAGGTGCAGATGTTTGGCGCGCGCGACTACAGCATGCGTATCTGGCTGCGTCCGGATCGCATGAACGCCCTGAACGTGACCACCGATGACGTGGCTCAGGCGTTACGCGAGCAGAACGTCCAGGGAGCGGCAGGCCAGGTCGGAACGCCGCCGGTGTTTAACGGCCAGCAGCAAACCCTGACGATTAACGGGCTGGGGCGTTTAAATCAGGCTGAGGACTTTGCAGACATCATTATCCGTGCAGGGGAGATGGGCCAGCTGGTGCGCCTGAAAGATGTCGCCACGATTGAACTGGGGTCGCGCAGCTACAGCTCCGGCGCCCAGTTGAACGGGCATGACTCGGCCTATCTTGGCATCTACCCTACGCCGTCCGCCAACGCCCTGCGCGTAGCCGATGCGGTTCGCGCGGAGCTGGCGCGACTCTCTGCACGCTTCCCGGACGATCTGACCTATGAAGTGAAATTCGATACCACCACCTTTGTCGCCGCGACCATCAAGGAGATTGGCGTCTCGCTGGCGCTGACCCTGCTCGCCGTCGTGGTGGTGGTTTCCTTATTTCTGCAGAGCTGGCGTGCGACGCTGATTGTGGCGCTCGCTATTCCAGTGTCGCTGGTCGGCACCTTTGCGGTGCTCTATACCCTCGGTTATTCGGCCAACACGCTCAGCATGTTCGCCATTATTCTGGCGCTTACCATGGTGGTGGATGACGCCATTGTGGTGGTGGAGAGTGTTGAAACGCTGATGGCTGAAGGGCAAAGCCGCACGGCGGCTACCGCACAGGCGCTGCGCCAGATTGCCGGGCCGGTGATTGCCACCACCCTGGTGCTGCTGGCGGTGTTTGTGCCGGTGGCGCTGCTGCCGGGGATCGTGGGGGAGTTGTATCGCCAGTTCGCGGTCACGCTCTCCACCGCCGTCACGCTCTCAAGCCTGGTGGCGCTGACCCTGACGCCAGCGCTCTGTGCGCTGTTGCTGCGCCCGCGCCCGAAGAAGCCAGCCGCGGTTTACCGCGTTTTCAACCGCGGACTGGATACCACGCGCACCGTTTATACCCGCATCGTTAACTGCATTAACCTTCGTCCGTGGCTGGTGCTGCTGGCAACGGCCGGCGCGGCGGGCGTGGTGGTGTTCAGCTTTATGTCGATGCCAAAGGGCTTCCTGCCGCAGGAAGATCAGGGCTACTTCTTCGCCAGCGTGCAACTGCCGGAAGCGGCGTCGCTGGAGCGTACTGAAGCGGTGATGACCACCGCGCGGGAGCTTATCGCCAGACACCCTGCGGTCGAGGATGTGATTCAAGTCTCCGGTTTTAACATTCTCAACGGTACCAGCGCGTCTAACGGCGGGTTTATCTCCATCATGCTGAAGACATGGGGGGAGCGTCCGCCGCTTGATGAGGTGATGGGAACGCTGCAGCGTCAGCTGCTGGCGCTGCCGGAAGCGACCATCATGACCTTCGCCCCGCCGACGTTGCCGGGGTTGGGCAACGCCTCCGGCTTCGACCTGCGTATTCAGGCCCAGGCGGGGCAAAGCCCGGCGGAGCTGGAACGCGTTACCCGCAACGTTCTGATAAAAGCTAACCAGCATCCGCAGCTTAACCGGGTGTTTACCACCTGGAGCAGCAACGTGCCACAGCTGACGCTGACCGTTGATCGCGAGCGCGCTGCCCGCCTCGACGTGCCGGTCTCGCGCATCTTCAGCAGCCTGCAAACCGCCTTTGGCGGCACGCGTGCCGGGGATTTTAGCGTTAACAACCGCGTCTACCACGTGGTGGTACAGAACGAAATGCAGTGGCGCGAGCGTGCCGGGCAAATCAGCGAATTGTTCGTGCGCAGCAATAACGGTGAGCGGGTGCGTCTGAGTAATCTTGTCACGATTACCCCGACCGTTGGCGCACCGTTCCTGCAGCAGTATAACCAGTTCCCGTCGGTGTCAGTGAGCGGGTCGGCGGCAGACGGCGTGAGCAGCAGCACGGCGATGGCCGTGATGAGCGAGCTTCTGGCGGAAAACCTGCCTGCCGGGTACGACTATGCCTGGAGCGGGATGTCTTATCAGGAGCAGCAGACCGGAAATCAGGCCATCTGGATTGTCCTGGCCGCAGTGGTTATGGCGTGGCTGTTCCTTGTCGCGCAGTATGAGAGCTGGACGCTGCCCGCGAGCGTGATGCTCTCAGTCCTGTTCGCCATCGGGGGCGCGCTGGTGTGGCTGTGGATCGCGGGATACGCCAACGATGTGTATGTGCAGATTGGCCTGGTACTGTTAATCGCGCTGGCGGCCAAGAACGCGATCCTGATCGTCGAGTTTGCCCGCGCACGGCGTCATGAGGGGATGGCGATTGTCGATGCGGCCCGTGAAGGTGCCTCCCGCCGCTTCCGGGCGGTGATGATGACGGCGGTGTCATTTATTATCGGTGTGCTGCCGATGATGCTGGCGTCCGGGGCAGGGGCGCAGAGCCGCCGCATCATTGGCACCACGGTGTTCAGCGGGATGCTGGTGGCCACCGTGGTCGGCATTCTGTTTATCCCGGCGCTGTTTGTGCTGTTCCAGCGCCTGCGTGAGTGGGGGCATCGCCTTACGGACTCGTCGCCCACAGCTCGCAATGTTTCTGAACCAGAGAAATAAGCGAACCGCCGTCTGCGATAAAATCGCGCATGCGCTGCGCCTCGCTCTTGCCCTGTTTTAACATCAGGGCTATTTCCTTAATCGCGCTCGTCGCGCCGAGCTTCTCGGCCGACGGCGCAACCTGCTCCAGCAGCCACCCAATATCTTCCGCCACGGTTTTGTGCTCGCCAGTCTGCACGTCCGTCAGAATGCCCTCTAACCCGTAACGACATGCCTGAAAACGGTTAAAGCGGTACAGCAGAAAATCCTTTTCCTGATGCTTATAGGGCCGCGTGGTCAGCAGCCAGTGAGACGTCGCCTGAATCAACCCGGCGATGTTGATCGCGTGGCCGAGCGTCAGCGGTGTATCCATCACCCGCACCTCGACCGTGCCAAAATGCGGGCTGGGGCGAATATCCCAGTGCAAATCTTTAATGCTGTCGATCATGCTGGTGGCGCTCAGACGACGAAACAGCCCTTCGAACTCCTGCCAGTTGTTCACCCACGGCATCTGTCCATTATCCGGAAATCCCGAGAAGATATTGAGTCGCGACGAGGCGAACTTCGTGTCCGTACCCTGCATATAGGGTGAGGACGCCGCCAGAGCAATAAAGTGGGGGACAAAGCGCGACAAACCATGCAGCAGATAAATAGCGTCGTCGCCGGTCCGACACCCGACATGCACGTGCTGGCCGAATACCGTCGCCTGCAAAATCAGATAGCCAAACCGTTCGAGCGTGACGTTATAGCGCTCGTCATCGCATACCTCCTGACGCTGCCACTTCTGGAAAGGGTGTGTCCCACCGCCGCAGATCTGAATATGCTGCTCCGCAGCGGCGCGCAGAATACTTTGCTGCATCACCGAGATTTGTGCGGCGGCCTGATCAATGTTCTGACACACGCCGGTGGCGATTTCGAGCATGCTCTCGGTGATATCGTGCTTCACTTCCCCGCCTTTGATGTCGTCTTTGACGGCAGCGATAAGGGCGGAGGAGTCCTGGCTCAGATCGTACCCCGGCGGGTTAACCACCTGCAGTTCAAGTTCAATACCAAGGGTATAAGGTTCAGAGGAATGGAAATCGGGTAATGGCATGGTGCACTCCGTTGTCGTAGATGAAATGAGTATAGACAACGGGTATGGCTCCCACTTCAGGCGGTGGTATAAAGGGACGTGTGGCGGCTATGCTGAACGCCACGGCACACTGATTAGGGCTTTAGCGACCAGGGGAGTTAACAATGTCTGACTATCCAACCATTGCACTGATTGGACCCGGTGCAATCGGAACCACTATCGCTGCGGTGCTGCATGAGGCTGGCCGCACGCCGCAACTGTGTGGACGTACCGCACATGCGCAATTACGTTTGCGGCACGATGAGGGTGAAATCGTGGTACCCGGTCCGGTATTAACCGATCCGACGGTCATCGATCGTCCGTACGATCTGGTTTTTATCGCAGTGAAAACGACCCAGAACGCCGACAGCGCGGGATGGCTGAACGCGCTGTGCGATGAAAACACGGTGGTCTGCGCGCTGCAAAACGGCGTCGAGCAAAAAGGCCAACTGGCACCGTGGGTCAATGGCGCGACGGTACTGCCGTCGGTGGTCTGGTTCCCGGCACAGCGTGAGCCGGATGCCTCCGTCTGGCTGCGGGCCAGTCCGCGGTTGACGCTGCCGGATGTGCCGCAGGCAAAACGGGTGGCTGATGCGCTGAACGGCACGCGCTGCGCGGTAGACTTGTCGGCAGATTTTCTTACCGTCGCATGGCGTAAGCTGCTGCAAAATGCGGTTGCAGGCCTGATGGTGCTTGCGAATCGTCGTGCGGGGATGTTCTCCCGTGAGGATATCAGCGAGCTGGCGCTGGCGTATCTGCGCGAGGGGCTTGCCGTGGCCCGAGCAGAAGGGGCGGTGCTGCATGATGACGTTGCGCAGGAGATCCTGGCGAATTTCCAGCGCGCACCTGCCGATTTGGGCACGTCTATCCTCGCCGATCGTCAGGCCAACCGTCCCATGGAGTGGGATATTCGCAACGGCGTGATCCAGCGCTATGGTCGTGCTCACGGTATTCCCGTTCCGATTAGCGATGTGCTGGTTCCCCTGCTTGCTGCAGGCAGCGAAGGGCCGGGTTAACGGCCGCTGACTTTTCGTTCGGCAAAATAGTGCGCGGGCGTGGTGCCCATGGCTTTCCTGAACATGGTGATAAACGCATTCACGGATTCATACCCAAGCGTTGTCGCCACGTTCTGGACCGGGACACCGCTTGCCAGCTCCTGCAGGGCAATAATCAACTGCAGCTGCTGACGCCAGCGGCCAAAGCTCAGCCCGGTCTCGCGCGCCATCAAACGCGCAAAGGAGCGCTCGCTCAGCGCCAGCCGTTTCGCCCACGCTTTCAGGGTGCTTCTGTCGTCAGGATGGCTGACCAGCGCGTCGGCCATGGAGCGTATTTTGGGATGGGCTGAAACGGGCAGGCTCAGCTTCTGCTGCGGCATGCTGGCGAGCTCATCAAGCGTCACTCTGGTCAGCCGTGCGGCATGGCTCTCTGACGGATAATCAACGCGTTCATGCGTCAAACGGTCAACCAGCGCTTTGATTAACGGGGAAATGGCCAGCGTGCAGCATTTCTCCGGCAGCGCGGCGGCACCGGGCTCAATAAACAGATAGTTGAGATGAGCATTCCAGGTCGCTTTGGCGCTGTGTGCGATCCCGCCAGGGATCCAGACGGCACAGTCTGGCGGCACGATCCAGATATCATTTTCCGCATGACAAATCACCGCGCCATACAAAGCAATAATCAGCTGCCCCTTACGGTGGGTGTGCACCGGCACTTCCGCGGCGTACTCCACGAAATCCAGATGTCGGGCTACGGCCGGGCATGCGGTGGCGTCAGGATCGAAGAGCGTATTGGCAAGTTGAGGTTTCACGTTTCTGGCAACATTTAGGTATTTTTTGACAGAATAGAGTATTTAAGCGGGTTCGCAAGCCAGTAATAATTCTGGCATGAACACATTAAACGCTTTTCATTTTCATTCGTGGTGCGCCATGCGTGAGCGCTTATCTCCCGTGCTGCGTAACGATGCCAGTGCGTTGCTCTATTCCGCGAGAAGTTTTGCAGCGGCGATGCTCGCTTACTACATTGCGCTGTCGATAGGCCTCGAACGTCCATCGTGGGCCATTATTACCGTCTATATCGTGTCGCAGACGTCGGTGGGGGCCTCGCTGAGCAGAAGTCTCTATCGTCTGGCCGGCACCGTTGTGGGGGCCTGCGCCACCGTTGCGATCGTACCTGTCTTCGTCAATATGCCGATCCTCTGCAGCGTGATGCTGTCGGGCTGGATCACGTTCTGCCTCTATTTATCTCTGCTGGAGCGCACCCCGCGGGCGTATGCCTTTGTGCTGGCCGGATACACCGCGAGCCTGATTGGTTTTCCTGCGGTATCCGACCCCGGCGGGATTTTTAATATCGCTATTATCCGTGTGCAGGAGATTGTCATTGGGATTTTCTGCGCGGCGCTGATACATCGCTATGTGTTACCCGCGCGTATCTCCGGCCTGTTCAACAGTAAGTTATCGCAAACCCTGCACGCCGCGCGTGAGCGGGTGGCTGACACCCTCGCAGGCAAACCCGTCGCGGTTTCAGACCCGCTGCATCTGGCGTTGGCGCTGCAGTTTCTGCAGGGTATAAGCCACCATATTCCGTATGATTTTGCCCTGTCTGCTCCGGTGCGGCAGGGCAGAAAGGCTATCCATGACCGACTGGCGCGGCTGGTCATCGTCAACTGTGAATTACGCGATCGCTTACCGGTGACGGTGCCTGCCGGGTTGCAGGTATTGCTCGACGACGTTCAGGCCTGGCTGGGGGATAAAGATGCTGCACGCCACAGCACGGCAGATGCGTTAATAGCACGCAGTGAACAGCTCGCAGAGCGCTACGCTGCACAGGCCCGGACGATGAACGACGCGCTGCTGGCCAGTTTTGTCCGTTATCTGACGCAGGCCATTACGCTGTTGCAGCAGTGCGAACGTCTTTCTGATGCCATCCACCATGCGAAGCCCGCCCACGGACTGACGGCGGGCAGGGCAGTTAAAGGGTATGTTTTTCATCGCGATCCTCTTACTGCCGCCCGCACCGCGCTGGGCGCGTTCGCCATTATCCTGAGCGGCTGCCTGGTCTGGATCTTCTCCGCCTGGCCCGATGGCAGCACGGCGGTCTCTATCCTTGGGGTCTGCTGCACGCTGTTTGGCAGTTTCGACACCCCGGCTCCGCACATAGTGAAATACATTATTGGCTCGTTCTGGGGCGTCTTGATTAGCCTGCTGTACAGCTTTGCGCTGCTTCCGCAGGTGAGCGATTTCCCCGTGCTGGTGGCCGTGCTGGCGCCGGTATATCTGCTGGCCGGGTCGCTTCAGGCACGTCCTCCCACTACGTTTATGGCGATGGGGATCACTCTGACGCTGCCAGTATTGTGCGAGCTGGGTGCCCACTACAGCGGAGATTTTGCCACGGCGGCCAATACCGCCATTGCGCTGTTTGCCGCAACCGGCTTTGCTGTTATCAGCATGAGCCTGCTGCAAACCGTGCAGGCCGACGCGGCCATCGCGCGTCTGCACACGCTGTGCCAGCGCGATATTCGTCGCAGCGTGAAGGGCAAGCTTCTGCTGGATGAGACGCACTGGACCAATCTGATGATTGACCGCGCTGCCCTGTTATTGCCGCGCCTGCAGCGCAGCGGACGTGCCTCAGAGCAGGTGCTTAACCCGCTGCTGCGCGCGCTGCGCATCGGCCTTTCGGTGATGCATTTACGCCGCTGCGATATGCCCGCGAGCAGGGAGATCAGCGCGCGCCTGTATCACCTGAACGACACCGACGCCTTGCGTGAACACATCGCCGACCACATCCGCCTCTGTTTGCCTGCCGCAGATGCACAAACGCGCCAGTTTGTCGGCCATCTGGTGGATTTACATTGCGCATTACGGAGGGCAGACGATGGTCAATGATCTGAATATCGGGGGCGTTTTTATCCCGGGACTGCTTGTCACCGCGCTCGCGGCGCTGGCCTGCACGCTGGCACTCATCGCGCTTTTATCGCTCAGCAGGCTCTACCGTCGTTTGCCTTTTCGCCCGCTGCTGGACGTTTCAACTTATCTGGTCACCTTTTTCCTGCTGATGCAGGGCCTGACCGCGCTGGGGTTATTTAGATGAAATCATTACTTTCTCTGGTCGGTCGCTATGCGCTGACGTTATGTGCCGTCGCGGCGGCCACGCTTCTGGCTTTTATGATGTGGAAACATTATGCGCAAACGCCCTGGACCCGCGACGGCCGAGTACGGGCGGATGTGGTACAGATTGCGCCGGACGTATCCGGGCCGGTAATCCGCGTGGCCGTCCGGGATAACCAGTGGGTTAACCGGGGCGATGTGCTCTACGCTATCGACCCGCACTGGCTCACGCTGGCGGTGGCCAGCGCGCAGGCGGAGGTGGAATCCAGACGGCATGAGATGGTGATGCGACAGGATGCCGCCAGACGACGCTCACAGATTAAAGCCGCGATATCCAGCGAGGATTTGCAGCAAACGGGCAGCGCCGCGAACGTCGCGGTGGCGAATTATCACGGTGCGCTGGCCGCGCTGGAGCTGGCCGAGCTTAATTTGTCCCATGCCACCGTACGGGCTCCCGTCTCGGGTTATATCACCCATCTGCGGCTTCGCCCGGGGGACTATGCCACCGCGGGGGAGACTAAGGTCGCCATCGTCGATGCGCACAGTTTCTGGGTGGTGGGGTATTTCGAGGAGACCAAACTTCGCCATATTCGCGTTGGGGACACGGCGCATATCGTGTTGATGGGCTATGAACCGGTGATTGCCGGGCATGTCGAGAGCATCGGCCATGGGATCGGTGATAACAACGATGAGACGGGCGGGCTTGGGCTTCCCGACGTCGAGCCGACGTTTAGCTGGGTGCGGCTGGCGCAGCGCGTCCCGGTGCGCATACATATTGATGCATTGCCGAAGGGGATTGAGCTGGTAGCCGGGTTGTCGGCGAGCGTGGAGGTGGTGCGTTGAGGGCGACGGGATCCCTGTTTATATTGCGGCATAACGGCGATACCAGGGCAAATATCCTGCACCCTGACGCTTATTGGATATACTTCATGTGGCAGGTTGTGCTGTTTCCGGATTTTTCAGCCAGAGCGGAGACACCGCATCGTACATCCTGCAACGGGAACCAATGAAAATGTTCACCATGAAACAGTTATGGAGGTGTGGGAGATGGGATTATTAAGTTTTGTGAAAGAAGCGGGCGAGAAAATCTGGGATGCCGTATCCGGCGGTAGCAAGGAAGATCAGGCCGACAAGCTGAAAAAACATATTGATAGTCTTAACCTGCCTGGTGCCGAAAAGGTCAACATTAATGTCGCGGACGACGGTACGGCGACGGTGACCGGCGACGTGGGCTCCCAGGAAGATAAAGAAAAAATTCTGGTGGCGGTAGGTAACGTCACCGGGATTGGTCAGGTCAATGATAGCGTGACCGTCACCCAAAGCGGGGTGGAAAGCCGCTATTACACGGTGAAATCCGGCGATACCCTGAGCGCCATCTCAAAAGCGATGTATGGCTCTGCCAATGAGTATCAGCGTATTTTTGAAGCCAATAAACCGATGCTGACGCATCCCGACAAAATCTACCCGGGTCAGGTACTGATTATCCCGGCTAAGTAAGCCGTCAATCAGGACGTGTTAGCGATGTTTGTAGGGAGTCTGTGATGGGATTATTAGATCAAATCGGCAGCCTGGCCGGCGGGCAGGGCGGTAAGACGGAGCAACTCCAGGCGATCATGACCTGGATTGAGCAGCAGGGCGGCATTCAGGGGATCCTCGAAAAATTCCGCAATGGCGGCCTGGGCGGCGTTGTCGAGTCGTGGCTTAGCCAGCAGAGTAATCAGTCGGTGAGCAGCGAACAGATCACATCGGTGTTTGGATCGCCAGCGCTGCAGGATCTTGGCGCGAAACTGGGCGTGGATTCTCAAACTGCGTCGACGCTGATTGCTGAATACCTGCCTAAAATCGTCGACGGCCTTTCACCGCAGGGCGAAGCCCCGGCCCAGGGCGACCTGATGTCTGCGGGACTTAACCTGCTCAAAGGTAAGTTCCTGAGTTAGTGCAATCCGCAGCGTCATGACGCCGTGTACATACCAGGCCTGAATACAGGCCTGGTATGTAGTATCAGGCTTAATGGGAAGAGACAAATATCGACGCCTGCTGCACAGGCGGAACGGCGAAATTACGCTGCATGCGTTTTATTTCCTCTGCGGGTGGCAAACCAAACAGCCGTTTGAATTCACGATTAAACTGCGACGGACTTTCATAACCGACGGCGTAGCTCGCGGCGGCGGCGGTAATATGCTGACGCACCATCAACATCCTTGCCTGGTGCAGGCGCACCGATTTCACATACTGCATCGGCGGCATACGGGTTATCGCTTTGAAATGGGTGTGAAACGTCGGCACACTCATTCCGGCCTCCATCGCCAGTTGATTAAGCGTTAACGGCTCAGCGTAGGCGGCATGGATGTGCTGCAGCACTTTGCCGATTTTGCCGAACTGCCCCTGTAAGGCCAGCGCGGCGCGCATGGCCTTGCCCTGGGGCCCCGTCAATACGCGAAAATAGAGCTCTCGCACCCGCGCCGGGCCGAGGATCGCCGCCTCAAGCGGATTGTTCAGTACTTCAAGCAGGCGCAGCACGGCCGTTTTTACCGCGTCGTCCATCAGGCTCGACATCATGCTTTGTGGCGCAGCGGGAGGATGTGGGGCGTGATGCTGCTCAATCTGCAACATCAGTTCAGCGGCAAGCTGAAAATCCAGATGCAGATATATCGCCAGTAAGGGGTGTTCTGCCGACGCGTCGGTTTCCATCACAAACGGCACCGGAACCGACACGGCCAGATAGTGCTGTTCATCATACAGATAGGTCTGCTGACCGAAAAAGCCGCGTTTGCTGCCCTGGCAGACAATCACAATCCCCGGATCGTAAAGCACGGGCGTTCGCGCAAGCGGGCGGTCGGCACGCAAAATTCGCACATCAGGCAACGCCGTCAGGTTGTACCCCTCCTGCACCGCCAGTGCTTTTACTAAGGTAATCATCCCGGACATCACTGCACCTCATAAAATCAGGCAATAAAAAGAGAAAATACGGCCTAAAAATACGGCAAATCAGAGAATACCATGCAACCTTCACTGTTCATGGGAGTAATTTATGGCATCTGCAAAAACAATCTTAATCACCGGCGTTAGCAGCGGCTTTGGTCGTGCTCTGGCGGAGGAAGCCCTCGCCGCAGGCCATCGGGTCGTGGGGACCGTGCGCACCCCCGAAGCAAAGCAGGCATTCGAGGCACTCGATACGCAGCGGGCATTCGGCTGCCTGCTGGATGTCACGGACTATGCGCACATTGATGAAGTGGTTACGCAGAGTGTGTCTACCGTCGGCCCGATTGATGTCCTTGTGAACAATGCCGGTTACGGTCACGAAGGCATACTGGAAGAGTCCTCGCTCGCAGACATGTGCCGCCAGTTTGAGGTGAATGTGTTTGGCGCCGTCGCGATGATCAAAGCCGTGCTGCCGGGCATGCGCCAGCGTCGTCACGGCCATATTCTTAATATCACCTCGATGGGCGGTTTCATCACTCTGCCCGGCATCAGCTATTACTGTGGCAGTAAATTTGCGCTCGAAGGCATATCAGATACGCTGAGCAAAGAGCTTGCTCCGTTCAACATACATGTCACTGCGGTGGCACCGGGCTCGTTTCGCACCGACTGGGCAGGACGTTCGATGGTACGCAGCGCGCGCAGCATCCCGGACTATGACGCGTTATTCGATCCTGTCCGCCAGGCTCGTCAGGAAAAAAGTGGTCAGCAACTCGGCGACCCCGTAAAAGCGGCGCGCGCCATGCTGGCTATCATTGAGAGCCAGAACCCGCCGACGCATTTATTGCTTGGCAGTGATGCTTTGAGTTTAGTGCGGGAAAAGCTCGCGCGTTTAGGTGAGGAAATCGATCGCTGGGAAGCGTTAACACGTTCAACGGACGGCTGAGCGGCGAACACGGGAACATGATTACAGGCCGGTTTGCCACCGGCCAGTACGGGTCGCGGTGAAAGCCGCGACACTATGTTGATTGCTGGCGTTCAGGGCAGACGGTACTGCGACGCCATGCCCCGGGGGCCTGGCCATACTGACGCTTAAAGCTGCGGTTGAAGGACTGCTGGGAGTCAAAGCCCAGCGCGATCGCCACGTTCAGGATCGGTTCATCGCTGTGGGTTAAGCGCTCGACCGACTTTTGCAGCTTTTGTGCACGAATATACTCGGCCAGCGGATACCCGGTATGTTCCTTGAATATCCGCTGGAGATGCCATTTCGAGTAGCCTGCGCGCCTGGAAACGGTGTTAATGTCCAGGCGGCTTTCAAGGTTGTTGTCGATCCAGTCGAGTAGATCATGAATAAATGCGTCAGTGTTCATGGTTTCCCCCACGCCGCGTTTTAAAAAGCATTTTTGTCTGTTGCATTTAAAGATGACTCGCTCTGACATTAAATGCAAGTTTTATTGTTGCATTTAAATCCTTGCCGAAAACGCGCCTTTTGCCCCTGAGCCAAATAGCACATAAAGTGTATTAATTATTCTTGCACTAAATCTGACGCCTTCCTACAATCGCCGCGATAGTGTATTCGCAACTGTTACAGTTTTGTGGCGATGAACGACACAAATAGTCTCAAGCCAGTCCGGACAAAGGAAGTGGCGCCGCGTCTCCCGCAGCGTCTTGCCCGGCGGCTACCATTACCGGAATAAAAATAATGAGCCTGCAAAAACCCTGGGTTAACGTTCATCTGACGGCGCTGGGAGCGATGTTCCTCTCCATGCTGCTTGTCGGATGCGATGACGGCGTGGCACAAAATGCCGTCCCACAAGCGCCCGCTGTGAGCGCCGCTGACGTGGTAGTGAAATCCATCAGTCAGTGGGATAGCTTTAACGGCCGGATTGAAGCGGTGGAAAGCGTTCAGCTGCGCCCCCGTGTCTCCGGCTACATTGATAAAGTGAATTACACCGACGGCCAGGAAGTGAAAAAGGGCGAGGTGCTGTTCACTATCGATGACAGAACCTATCGCGCTGCGCTGGAACAGGCGCAGGCCACCTTAACGAGAGCCAAAACGCAGGCCAGCCTGGCGCGCAGTGAGGCTAACCGTACCGATAAACTCGTCAATACCAACGTCGTCTCCCGTGAAGAGTGGGAGCAGCGCCGTTCGGCCGCCGCCCAGGCGCAGGCCGATATTCGCGCCGCGCAGGCAGCAGTTGACGCGGCACAACTTAACCTCGATTTCACCAAAGTGACCGCGCCTATTGATGGCCGCGCCAGCCGCGCGCTGATCACCAGCGGTAATCTGGTCACCGCGGGTGACAGTGCCAGCGTCCTCACCACGCTGGTCTCCCTGAAAACGGTTTACGTCTACTTTGACGTGGATGAAGCAACCTACCTTCACTATCAAAATCTTGCCCGCAGCGGGCAGGGCGCGTCCAGTAATCACCTGGCACTCCCGGTTGAGATTGGCCTGGTGGGGGAGGAGGGTTATCCCCATCAGGGCAAGGTGGATTTTCTTGATAATCAGTTAACGCCGAGCACCGGCACCATCCGTATGCGCGCGCTGCTGGATAATGCGCAGCGTCAGTTCACGCCAGGACTGTTTGCCCGCGTACGCCTGCCGGGCAGCGCTGAATTCAAAGCCACGCTTGTCGACGATAAAGCGGTGCTGACCGATCAGGATCGCAAATACGTTTATATCGTTGATAAAGAAGGTAAAGCGCAGCGCCGCGATATCACGCCGGGACGTCTGGCCGCCGGTTTACGTATCGTGCAGCAGGGGCTGAACCCTGGCGATAAAGTCATCGTCGACGGTTTACAAAAAGTGTTTATGCCGGGTATGCCGGTTAACGCGAAAACCGTTCCGATGACCGCCAGCGCCGCGCTTAACTGATCCCTTACCCGAGAATCCGACATATGGACTTTTCCCGCTTTTTTATCGACAGGCCGATTTTCGCCGCAGTACTGTCGATTCTGATTTTCATCACAGGATTAATCGCTATCCCGCTGTTGCCGGTGAGCGAATATCCTGACGTCGTACCGCCAAGCGTGCAGGTGCGCGCGGAGTATCCGGGTGCCAACCCGAAAGTGATTGCAGAAACCGTGGCGACGCCGCTGGAAGAAGCCATCAACGGCGTTGAAAACATGATGTACATGAAATCCGTTGCAGGCTCTGACGGCGTACTGGTAACCACCGTGACGTTCCGCCCGGGTACCGACCCGGATCAGGCGCAGGTTCAGGTGCAAAACCGCGTGTCACAGGCCGAGGCGCGTCTGCCGGAAGATGTACGACGTCTGGGCATTACCACCCAGAAACAATCACCGACGCTGACGCTGGTGGTGCATCTGTTTTCGCCGGGCGGCAAGTACGATTCACTGTATATGCGTAACTACGCCACGCTTAAAGTGAAGGACGAACTGGCGCGTCTGCCGGGCGTGGGTCAGATTCAGATTTTTGGCTCTGGCGAATACGCGATGCGCATCTGGCTGGATCCTGACAAGGTGGCAGCCCGCGGGTTGACGGCCTCGGATGTCGTGACGGCGATGCAGGAGCAAAACGTTCAGGTTTCCGCCGGACAGCTTGGCGCCGAGCCGCTGCCGAAAGAGAGCGATTTTCTGATCTCCATTAACGCCCAGGGGCGTCTGCACACGGAAGAAGAGTTTGGCAATATTATTCTGAAAACGGCGCAAGACGGCTCGCTGGTACGCCTGCGCGACGTGGCGCGTATTGAAATGGGCTCTGGCAGCTATGCGCTGCGTTCCCAGCTCAACAACAAAGACGCGGTTGGGATTGGTATCTTCCAGTCCCCGGGTGCGAACGCCATCGATTTGTCTAACGCCGTGCGCGCGAAAATGAACGAACTGGCCACGCGTTTCCCGGAAGATATGAAATGGGCAGCACCGTACGACCCGACGGTTTTCGTTCGCGATTCCATTCGCGCGGTTGTGCAGACCCTGCTGGAAGCGGTGGTGCTGGTAGTGCTGGTGGTGATCCTGTTCCTGCAGACCTGGCGCGCGTCGATTATTCCGCTGATCGCGGTGCCGGTATCGGTTGTGGGGACGTTCAGCATTCTCTACCTGCTTGGCTTCTCACTGAATACCCTGAGTTTGTTCGGGCTGGTGCTGGCTATCGGTATCGTCGTGGATGACGCCATCGTGGTGGTGGAAAACGTCGAGCGAAATATCGAAGAGGGGCTTTCTCCGCTTCAGGCGGCGCATCAGGCGATGCGTGAAGTTTCGGGGCCGATTATCGCGATTGCGCTGGTGCTGTGCGCGGTGTTTGTACCGATGGCGTTCCTCTCCGGGGTAACCGGCCAGTTCTACAAACAGTTTGCGGTGACTATCGCGATTTCGACGGTGATTTCCGCCATCAACTCGCTGACGCTCTCGCCGGCACTGGCAGCGCTGCTGTTAAAACCGCACGGCGCCCCGAAAGACTTCCCGACCCGGCTTATCGATCGTCTGTTCGGCTGGCTGTTCCGTCCGTTTAACCGCTTTTTCCACCGTAGCTCAAACGGTTATCAGGGGCTGGTGGGGAAAACGCTCGGACGCCGTGGCGCGGTGTTTGTTGTTTATGTGCTGCTGTTGTGCGCGGCTGGCGTCATGTTTAAAGCGGTCCCCGGCGGGTTTATACCTACCCAGGATAAGCTGTATTTAATTGGCGGCGTGAAAATGCCGGAAGGGTCTTCACTGGCCCGCACCGATGCGGTGATCCGCAAAATGAGCGAAATCGGGATGAATACCGAAGGCGTGGATTATGCGGTCGCTTTTCCTGGGCTTAACGCGCTGCAGTTCACCAACACGCCGAATACCGGGACGGTCTTCTTTGGTCTGAAACCGTTCGATCAGCGTAAACACACGGCGGCGGAAATTAACGCTGAGATCAATGCCAAAATCGCTCAAATTCAGCAGGGCTTTGGTTTCTCCATTTTGCCACCGCCGATTTTAGGGCTGGGGCAGGGGTCGGGTTATTCGCTGTACATCCAGGATCGCGGCGGTCTGGGCTATGGTGCGCTGCAAAACGCGGTGAACACCATGTCTGGTGCGATTATGCAGACGCCGGGGATGCATTTCCCGATCTCAACTTACCAGGCTAACGTTCCGCAGCTGGATGTGCAGGTTGATCGAGATAAGGCGAAAGCGCAGGGCGTGTCGCTGACCGATCTGTTCGGTACGCTGCAAACCTATCTGGGATCGTCTTATGTGAACGATTTTAACCAGTTCGGGCGTACCTGGCGCGTGATGGCGCAGGCCGACGGGCCGTTCCGCGACAGCGTGGAAGACATTGCGAATTTGCGCACCCGTAATAATCAGGGCGAAATGGTGCCAATCGGCAGTATGGTGAATATCAGCACCACCTACGGGCCGGATCCGGTGATCCGTTATAACGGTTATCCGGCGGCGGATCTGATTGGCGATGCCGATCCGCGCATTCTCTCTTCGGCACAGGCGATGACGCAACTGGACGGAATGTCTAAGCAGATCCTGCCGAACGGGATGAATATTGAATGGACGGACCTGAGCTTCCAGCAGGCCACTCAGGGCAACACGGCGCTGATCGTCTTCCCGGTCGCGGTGCTGCTGGCTTTCCTGGTGCTGGCCGCACTGTATGAAAGCTGGACCCTGCCGCTGGCGGTGATCCTGATCGTTCCGATGACGATGTTGTCCGCGCTGTTTGGCGTCTGGCTGACCGGGGGCGATAACAACGTCTTCGTGCAGGTGGGGCTGGTGGTACTCATGGGGCTGGCATGTAAAAACGCGATTCTTATCGTTGAGTTTGCGCGCGAGCTGGAGCTTCAGGGGAAAGGGATTATGGAAGCGGCGCTGGAAGCGTGCCGCCTGCGTTTACGCCCGATTGTAATGACCTCCATCGCCTTTATTGCCGGGACGATTCCGCTGATCCTCGGTCACGGCGCAGGCGCAGAAGTGCGCGGTGTCACCGGGATCACGGTGTTCTCCGGGATGCTGGGCGTGACGCTGTTTGGTCTGTTCCTGACGCCGGTGTTTTATGTGACGCTGCGTAAATTCGTTACGCGCGGCAAGCCGGTCAACGACGTTTTACCTGCCTAGGTTTTTACAGGGCACAAAAAAACCGCCTTCTCGTTAAGGCGGTTTTTTTTCGTATCAGTAAGGGCATGGCTACGCTTTTTTATGCAGGCCTTCAATTTCAGGCACCGGATCGCACCCGCTGGTATCGGCTTTTTTGACTTTTTCCAGCGCGCTGGCCACGGTATGTTGAGCCAGAACCTCTAACGAAGCCTGCTCCGCTTCATCGGCGATAGATTTGAAGTACCAGCACGCGTTGGCGCTGACGACGCAGCGAGCCGGTACGTCAGGACGCGACGCCCACAGCTTTTTATCTTCTATGACAGAAACATAGATATCACGCAGGGTGATCTTATCCGCCGGACGACCAAGATGAATAGAACCGTTACGGCCAAGGGTTGAGACGATAATGCCGTCACGCGTAAGCGGAACCATCAACTTGCGGATAAAGCTCGGATTCGCTTCCAGTCCGTAGGCCAGAATCGCACTCGTCGAACGTTCACCCGATTGCTCCGCCATCGCTACGCTGAGAACCATCTGCAAAGCTGTCGGGAAGCGGTAATCTAACATTTCATTGTCCTGGGTTGCGGTGAATCTTGTTCTTTTTGGCACCGCAGAGGTGAATAATCAATAAGTAACAATATAACAAATACGGCAATTTTTTTGAAGCAGACAACGCCTGACCTGGCCCGTAAAAAAGCGTTTACGCTTCGCGTCTGATGGCAGCATAAGACCCATCCATACGCTTTACCGATTGTATAAGCATCGTCTATTTCATCATGGCGACTGATAAAAATATTATGAAAAAATGCTGATCGAATCGCCGCTGTTTTTTTGAGCACATAAAGGGAATGACATTATCCTCACCAGAAGAAACAGGAGTCAGACCTATCCTGTCATTCATACATTAAAAAGCGGGAACGGGTCTGGTTTCTGTTTGAGTTGCCCGGCAATCTCATTGAGTTTCAAGAGTGCTTGCTTTAACTGGCTGAACTCCGTTCCGCCAATACACAACCTGACGCCGTACTGATCCGACTGTTGACCCACTTCAGTTGAGGCCGGTGCTGTCACTTTGATGCCTGTCGCCAGCGCTGCATTGTAGAAAGAGTGCGCGTCATCGCGTGAAAACGGTAACCAGAGATGAAAGCTGGGCAGCCCCGAGCGATAAACGTGCTCTCCTAAAATGTCGATAGCGAGTTGGTAACGACGCCGGGTTTCGTGTTCAATTGCGAGGGTGACGGTTTCTGCTGTGCCATCAATCAGCCATTGCTCCATGATGGAACTGCTTAGCGGAGAGACCATCATCGCCGTTGCCCTCAGCATGGATTCTGCTCGTGAATACAGCGCCTCCGGGACCAGTAGCCCGCCAATCCGCAATGCTGGATTAAGGATCTTAGATAAGCTATTCACATATAAGGTGATATCGGGGGCTATTTTGGCAATCTGTGGCAATTCTGTCGTGCTCATCAGCCGATAAACATCATCCTCAATAATCTTTATGCCCCTTTCCCGGCAAACCCGAACCAGTTCCTGACGGCGGGCCAGGCTCATAATGCGTGTGGACGGACTTTGTAAGAGCGGCGTGACATAGACAGCACCGCCTTTTTCCGCATTTTCATCGAGGATCTTTTCCAGAACAGAGACATCCATGCCTTCGTCATCCATCGGGATCCCCACTAATGTGAGCTTCAGTAAATGCGACAGCTGAATCAGCCCTGAATAGGTTTGAGCCTCAACGTACAGTCGGCCAAAAGGTTCACAGACCGTAGACAACGCTACAGAGAGCGCATGCTGAGCACCGTTCGTTAAGATGAGACGCTGGTAATCTGCCGGGACACCCAGACGACTGAACCACTGCGCAAGAAGCCGCCGGTGTTCATCATGGCCCGTTGCCGGGGCGTAAGTGTTAAACATATCCATGTCAGGACGCCGGGCGAGGGTGGTGAGTGTTTTACTCAGTGACCGGGAGGTCAGTGCTGCCGGCGGGGTGTTTTGCGACAGGTCGATGAAGGTTCGGCTTCTGGAATTGGCCAGCGCGACAAACATTCCGCTGCCCTTAACGCTTCGCACCAGACCCCGTCTCTCCAGGATCCCATAGGCTTTCGTTACAGTACCCACCGCGATACCGAGCGTATCTGCCAGTTCACGATGTGCCGGAAGGCGCGCGCCGAGCCTCAGCAGGCCTGAAAGAATATCGTCTGACAACGCCTGGACCAGCCGATCGGTAGGGGATGAATTGCCTTCTGCAAGATGGGGTTGCCACGGAGAACGTTCGCGCATGAGATTACCATAAGTGTAATGTGACACTATTTATATTTACTGATAGTGTCACATCTTTTATTCTGGCGCCAGTATTTGAAATAGACGAAATGAGCGAAACGCATGAGTGAACAACGTGTGGATGTCAGTTCTGCCAGACCATTACTGGATAAGAGTGAAACGAAGAAAAAAGAAATCCTTCGTGGCCTGAAAGATGGGTTACCCGTATTACTGGGCGTGATCCCGTTTGCGCTGGTGTTGGGTGCGCAGGCAAGCCATAAGGGGCTCACGCCTCTCGACGTTCCCTTGATGACAGGATTAAATTTTGCCGGCGGGTCTGAATTTGCCGCCATACAAATCTGGACGTCGCCGCCACCTTTTTTACTTATTATGGCCGTAACATTACTGGTAAACAGTCGTCATATTTTAATGGGGGCGACGCTGGTTCCCTTACTTTCTCGTTTTCCAAAACGAAAGGTCTTACCTGCGCTTTTTTTTATGACGGATGAGAGTTGGGCACTCAGTTATAATGACGCGCATTCCAGAAATAACAAAACGGCGCCGCTGTTCAGCATGCCATATTATATGGCGGTCTCTTTATCTTTCTATACGATGTGGGTTTTCTGTACCGCACTCGGCGCGTTAATTGGCCCGGTGCTGGGCGATGTTCACCAGTATGGTTTTGATATGGCCTTTCCGGCGGTCTTTCTTGTGCTGGTCAGAGGCATGTGGAATGGCATTCGTAAAGCTGTGCCCTGGATAATCAGTCTGGTCGTCTCCGTGGCGGTATGTCATTTTATTGCCGGCCTGTGGTACGTCATTGCTGGCCCTTTAGCAGGATTAGCCGTTGCCGCATTTTTAGGGGGAGAGGATGCCTGATTATCAGACCTTCATCGCCATCGTATTAATGGCACTCACCACGTATGCAACGCGTGTGACCGCTTATCTAATATTACGAAACCGGGTGCTAACGCCCAGGGCGATGACGGTACTTAAATCCTCTCCCGGTTGTGTCATGCTGGCTTTCATTGCGCCTTTTTTTGCCTCAGGAAATCCCGCAGATCTGATCGCATTAGGGTTAACGTTGGTTGTTGCAATGCGCTTTTCAATGCCGGTGACGGTGATCTCCGGCGTGATGTTTGCCTTTATACTTCGCTATTATTTAGGGTAAGTTTCCAGACCTGCCGCGCAACCAGAAACAGAATCGACTTCTTAGGTCCCTTTCCCCGCCGCTGTGCGCGACGTGGTAATGTTGGCGTCGAACAGGTTCTGCGTTGAGGATCCCGCTATGACCACGTTTTATCAACTGACAGCCACCCGTCTGGATGGACAGCCTGTCGCTATGCTCGACTTCGCTGGCAAGGTGGTGTTGGTCGTGAATACCGCCAGCCAATGTGGCTTCACGCCACAATACGGCGGCCTTGAGGCGCTTTATAAGAAATACGCCGCTCAGGGGCTGGTGGTGCTTGGGTTCCCCTGCAACCAGTTCGGTAAACAGGAGCCCGGCGATGCCGACGACATCGCCAGGACCTGTCACGTTCATTACGGTGTGAGCTTCCCGATATTTGAGAAAATCGAGGTCAACGGAGCCGCAGCGCATCCGGTGTTTCGCTATCTGAAAAACGAATTGCCCGGCGTGCTGGGGGGACGAATCAAGTGGAACTTCACCAAGTTCCTGATCGGACGCGACGGTAAACCGCTCAAGCGTTTTGCGCCGATCACCACCCCCGAGAAAATGGAAGCCGCAATCCTTGCTGCGCTTGCAAGCTAAGTATTGTGGTCATGATGGCCTGAACTCAGGGGGGGGATTCATTGCAGGGGCGTTTATCGCGCATCGCAGACGCCATGTCCGCATCTAAAATAGCACTCACGGAAAGATTTCACTCCCTCTCCTCATGCTATATCTCCATAAACATACCCATTAATGAAAGGACGTATGGAGATGCTGAGAGGCAAAAGAGCGGTTATTACGGGTGGGGGCAGGGGATTTGGTCAGGCGCTGTGCGTATGGCTGGCGCGGGAAGGCGTAGAGGTAGAATTTTGCGCGCGGCGGGCTGATGATATTCAAAAAACCTGCAGCATCATCACTGCTGAAGGCGGTATGGCAAAAGGGTATATCTGTGATTTAACCCGGCCAGAATCCGTTTCTGCGTTTTCTTCACAGCTATTAACTTCAGACAAGCCCATAGATATTTTAATTCTCAATGCTGCCCAATGGTTGTCAGGAACGTTAGACGACCAGCCAGATACCGACATTATTAATACCGTCAGTTCCGGCCTGACAGCGTCGATTCTTCTGACGCAGGCTCTGCTGCCTGGATTAAGACGTTCAGACAGTGCTGATATCGTCTCAATTATCTCTTCCTGCGGGATCCCGAACTTCACGGATTCAATTGCGCACCCCGCTTTTTTCGCCAGCAAACATGGGCTCAGCGGATTTACAACAAAACTCGCTCAGCAATTGTCCGAAGAAAATATACGGGTTACCGGACTGTACCCTCCTGATTTCGAACTTACAGGGTTAGATTCGAGTGTCGATAGCCAATGCAGAATGGGAGAGCGGCTCTTGAACGGGCGATCGGTCTGGGAAGCGATTCGTTTTGTGTTGGTTCAACCGCGTAGTTGCCATATAAGTTGCCTCTACTTTCAAGGTCCAACCCGCGAAGACCTGAGTGATAGGGTCTAAATTGGGTGATGTTAAACAGAACGGTCTTCGCACAGAGCAGCGTTGATACCTGATGAAACAGGCTGCTCTGTGCCCTAAGTGGATGCGTTGAGTCAATATGGGGGTTATGACAATTCAGGGATACCGACAGGATACCCGGAAGTTGACATTAAAGGGGTGAAATTGCCTCAACAACATGCTGGAAAACGTAAGGGTCAGAAAGTAGCTTAAATTCTTCATCATCCGGGTAAGTGACCGCCACATGATAGTTTTCTCCAGCAAATGCCTTCACTGACTGCAGATCCTGCCAGTAAGTTGCCAGAAAGAAATGCTCCCAACTTCCCTGCGTTTCTCTGCGAACGAACGCGCCTTTGTTCCCCGATATGCTCCTGGAATGCTCTACCCCTGTTTTTTCAAGGTGTTTTGCAAAACCTTCCGCATGTTCAAGCGGAACACATCCATGCCAGGTCCTTACAATCATTAGTGTTCTCTCTTTAGGAATGGTGAGGGTATAACCATATCATCAGAAAGCACCTCATGGTGTGATTAACGAAGAGCGTTATCTCACACATCGATTTATCGGACATTCTTCACCTTGCTTCAGACTGAATCTCATGACCACGATAAAGTTAGGTCACTTCCGTTTTTTGCTCGTAGCTGATCGTACGGCTTTTATGTCGGTCCGCTTTGTGCAAGAAGCGGACCTCCGTTACTATTCTGAAGAGGAAGCACAGAAATATTTAGGTCTGTTGGGTAATAATTACGATATATAATAAAAACTCCTCCATTTCAGAATCCAAGAGTATGGGCATACGCAAGGATGCAATTATGAAATCCAAGAGTGCGTTAGTTTTAGAAGAACTCAGATCCAAATTACGTACTGCATCTGTGGCACAAGTCGGTGGTTTCCGCCCTACAGCAGACCCAATTACATCCTGGTTTTTAAAAGGAGTCGCTCTTCCAGGTGAAGGGTTGCCAGTTTGGAAGGGGCAGCCGATGTTTCCGCTTCTCCAGATTCGCGTAGATGAGCTTCCCGTGATTCCTGAACAACTGAAGGGGATCGCGCTCTTAGTGCTTTATCATAATATGGAAAGCCATCCATTTGATAAACCTCATGGCGAGGGGTGGCTAATACGAGAATACGCCACCCTTGATGGGCTTGAGTTATTGCCTGCAATTAACACTCCATATCGAGCATTTCCGGTTCGGTGGGTGAGTGTCAATGATGATGCTCCAGGATGGGAGGATGCTTGGGATATTATTGACTTGTCTGACGTAAACGATGATGAGGATGCAAGTGATAGATTCTATGATGGTTTTAACCGGTACAGGGGAACCAAGGTTGGAGGATATCCAATGGAGATACAACATGGTGTGGGGATTCAAGATTTTGTCTTTCAAGTGGGGTCAGAAGAAAAAGTAAACTGGATGTGGGCGGACAATGGTATCGGCTACTTTCACAAATCCCCAGAGGGACTTTGGACGTTTTCATGTCAGTTTTACTAGAAACTCAACGTCCTCTCATCGCTCACAGCGGACCTTCTGCTCCGTTAGTTTGGCCGCTTTGTGCCAGGAGCGGACGCGGTCTCCTCTGTTCGAAGGACAAAATTTAATGAGCCACTACACTATCAAACAGACCTTTTTTCCGGTGGCTCTGAGCAAGTTGTAGTACCTGCACCGTGGAAAATACCTGACGTTAAGATACTTGGAAGTAGTGGTTTGAAATGAAAAATGAAATAAAGAAAACAGTAACTGACATCATTAAAATACTATCCTCAAATGAGGAGGGTTCATGGGCAAAAACATTTGAAAAACTGGCCATCGAACTCGATGTTGATTGTGAGTCATCCATTTACTCATTGAAAAAACTCTACGGCGGGATGGGGTCATTTAACGATATTGTTCTCCATAAAAATGGAATACCTCTAATTCGAGAAAATGACGAGTTAGATGATTTGAGACACAAACTCTATAAGCAACTTGACCATGCAATCGGCTTGTTAAAAGCAGGAGATTTACCCTAACGTCGTTACCGGTAGCGCCTTTGAGTTACTGGCGACGCTTACGATGAGAAAAGATAAAACTGCTATGTATTGACCCGGAAAACGACTGGAAACGCGCCCGGTAAAATATATCCGGATGCATGACTATGCAGCCAGCTGAATTACCACTCGGCTCGCCGAAACATGACCAATCGGCGGACAGCACTAAGGTCCGCTCCTCGCTCGTAGTGGACCTTCTGATCAATTAGTTTGGTCGCTTTGTGCCAGAAGCGGACGTTGCAAATATCACTGTTTTAATCGATGGGGAGCAGGTCAACGATAAACAATAACCCTGAATCAGCTCATTTTAACGGCAAAAAGATATCCGTGAGTAATTCATGTTCTGCTACCTCATGCACAAAGTTGTGGTAATGAAAGAAAAGCGGGAAGTCGCGAAGTTCCTCTCCGCTCTCTGGCAACCAGTCACGATACAGAGACTTAGCCAACTCGGTTAACGCATCATGCGATCCCTGATGACGTAACACCGCACAGCGACCAGCCGGAATGTCACTATTTATCACCCCGAAGCGATTGTCTTCAATAATGGGTGACGTGACGGTTCCGCAAATATGGAACTCAAATTCATCCGGCGGCGTTAAGGTTGGATCGTGTGGTGCAATACCGTATGTCTGGCTACTGGCAACCGGTGAAAAACCCGTGGTTTTTCGCCATTCAATAAAGCGAGCCGCCGTTTCGTTTATTCGCTCCGGTTGTCCATAATGTGTCAGCATTGCGACTGACGTCGCGGGGAAAGTAATGATCCTGACCTGGCTTTGCATGGTTTGTCTCCTGGCTTTGTAAGGTTCGGATATGCGCTTATGCCAATCCACCCAGGGGGGCTGCTGGCGGAATTGCGTCGGTGATAGACCGAACATTTGTCTGAAAGCACGGCTAAATGATTCAGAATGCTGGAAACCGGCGTCGTACGCGATATCAGTGATTTTCTCTAACGGATTAAAAGCCAGTCGATAAGATGCGCGTTTTAAGCGCATCATCTGGATGTAACGGCCAGGTGGCATCCCACAATAACTACAAAACTGACGATGGAAATGAAATGGCGAGAAGTGAGCCACTTCACTCAGTTTTTCCAGTAATAAAGCGTCATCGAGATGGTGGTCAATATAATCAAAGACCTGTTTAAAGCGTCTGGCGTAACTATCAGTTTTATTATCACACATGACTTCCTCCGTGCTGCTTAATATGCTCGAAGGCGATTCAGTTTGCCTGACCGATCTTGCTCAATGACGTACAAAGGAGAGCATTTCCAGGTGGCTATCTTTCGAACCTTTGACTTGCTCCCCATTGCTCAAGACTCTCGATGTCAATATGCATGCCGAACTTCCACTGTTCGCTCAAAGTTGCTCCTCAGCTCCACGTCAGGCGCGGAGTAAACGCATCCGTGTAAGTGCACAATTTTCATGTGCCACTAAAGCAGCGTGTTCCCATCGACATTCTGTCAGCTTTATACGCCTGCCACTCGCGCCAGACATTCTCTGGATCAATATCGCGGTAGCCACGCTCTCTGATTATATCCTCGGCTGCTTCGGCCGGCAGGCGGATGGCTGTAGCGTCATCGCGGATGGACTCAACCTCATCGCGGGTCAATTCACGTCCCATGCCCTGTTCTTTATCAATCAGGACTATGATCAACGCAGGGATAAAAACAATCTTCATACTGATTAGTCTCTGAAATATTCGCATACCACTGTATCACTAACAGTTTTGATATAGTTTGACCTGTTCCCAGTTGATTGATACACGACATTGTGAGCAAGATCTATGGCGACTTAATTATGAACGTCTGCTGATTGCTCATAGCGGACCTTTTGCTCAGTCAGTTCGTCCGCTTCGTGCCACAAGCGGACATTTAACAAGGCGCTGAATTGAATAACACCAGCTGGCTCATCTTCGCTTACGTAGCGCATTAAGTAGCGTCTGCGTTGCATCAGAAGACGCTCCAGATGACGAACAAACCAGCCCAAATTCCCGGTGTATAGCAGGCGTCAAAGGCGCCACGCACAGGTTGCGCAGCGTCTCCGGCAGGGCTGATTCAGGTACAAGGGCGACGCCCATCTCTTCCCCGACCAGCTTACAGGCGCTAATCCAGTCGCGTACTGTCACGCGTATATCAGAAAGTTGCAAACCAGCCATTTCCATCAGGCTTTTTCCATTAACGACACATCCGCCTGTCGCCAGAATAAAGGGCTGGTCTGCCAGCGCCTTTAGCGTTATGCCATAAGCCCTGGCATGATGTGCCAGCTGATGTTTAGCTGGTATTACCGCGACCCATGCATCCTGTCCTAATATAACCTCTGCACGCCCGGGGCCGGGATTCATGACCACCCCAAGTTCTACGGTATCAGCGGCAAGCCACTCCTCGACTTCCTCGTCCGAGCCTTCCAGGACAACGATTTCAATACCCGGGTGCAGGCGCTTAACGTCGCGCAGAAGCCCTGGCAACAATGTGGATGTCACTGAGGGAAAACTGGCCAGGCGAATGCGCCCTCGGTGTAAGTCTCGGCTCTTATCAGCCAGTATGCGAATGGCATTCAGCTGCAAAAGCATGTTTCGTGCATTTTCAATAACCTGCTCACCCAGCGCGGTAATACCGATATACCGTCGCTCACGCGTAAATACCGGAAATCCAAGCGAAGCTTCGAGCTGGGCGATGGCCTGGCTGGCACCTGACTGAGTCATTCCTATCTCTTCTGCGGCGCGCGAGATGTTGCCGGCATCGGCGACGGCCACCAGCAGGCGCCAGTGTAAAAGATTCATCATGATTATCAGTAGCTCAGCTAATAGTTAGATTCTATATCATTAATTTTACAGCGAAATACGCGTCAAATACAGTGAGTTCAGAATTGCTTCGAATTTCTCGATGGCTTTACACATTTAACGGAGACAACATGAAACTCTATTACGCCCCGGATGCCTGTTCGTTATCACCGCACATTGTGCTGCGCGAACTGGAAATTGAATTTGAACTGGTGAAGGTTAACAACAAAAGCAAGCTCACTGCTGATGGTCGCGACTTCCGCACCATTAACCCTAAAGGTTATGTCGCTGCACTTGAATTGGATAATGGGCAGATACTCACTGAGGGGCCAGCCATTGTGCAGTACCTCGCCGATCTTAAACCAGAATATGGCCTGGCACCGCGCGCAGACAGTTGGGCTCGGGTGCGTCTGCAGGAATGGCTAAACTTTATCACTAGTGAAATACACGCTGGCTCGGCACCGCTGTTCAACCCCGCACTGCCCGAGGACATCAAAGCGATTTTTCAGAATAAGCTCTTCCGACAGTTCGATTTACTCCAGGCGAGGCTCAACGAAAACACTTTTCTGACTGGCTCATCCTTCAGCGTAGCGGATGCCTATCTTTTTACGGTGCTGGGTTGGTGTAAATTCTTCTCAATCCAACTGGAACGCTGGCCAGCGCTACCGGCGTACATGGAAAAAATAAATGCCCGACCTGCTGTACAGGCTGCATTACTGGCTGAAGCGTCTCAGTAGGGTAGGTAATCGCTTATTGCTGGACACAGCATGTTGAGTGTCTGCAAAGAGGTCGTCTGCCCTTTGTTCTACGCGGGCCTGAAGTTGCGCGTAGCGTTCTGCTCCGTAGCATGAGCTGACGCTGAAACCCATTCCCGGCGGCATTCACTGCTGCTTTCGTTTCATTATGGACTCAACGCCACGCGACTTTTTGCCTTCATCTATGCCTCAAGTCAGACCTTGCGGCTCTTATATCAGGCCGCTTTATGCCCTAAGCGGACGTTACGCCTGGCCACTCGTTTGTCGTGAGGAAACGTAAAGGCTCAAAATAATGCACTGTTTAAGATATAAAATTATACCGTCGGGACAGTACCGCCATCGATCACATATTCCGTACCGGTAATAGTGGCAGCACAGGATGACGCGAGGAAGACGATGAGGTTCGCCACTTCGATGGGCTTTGAGGGACGGCCCAGCGGAATTCCACCGAGTGCATTCATGATGATCTGCTTACCGCCCTCGTAGTCCGTTCCTGCCTGCTGAGCAAGTCGTTCCGCCATCGCTACCGATGCTTCGGTTTCTACCCAGCCAGGCGCCACACGCACCACCCGAATTCCCTTAGGGGACACCTCTTTCGACAGGCTTTTGCTGTACGCCGACAGTGCCGCTTTGGCCGCCGCATATCCGGTGGTCGATTCCGGTAACGGCAGTTCACGCTGAATAGAGGTGACGTGGATGATCACCCCATCCTGTTGCGCCAACATCCCTGGCAACAACGCGCGATCTAAGCGTACCGCAGGCAACAGATTAAGATTGAGCTCCTGTTGCCATTCTTCTTCCCCAAGGGCTGCAAACCCACCGCCGGGAGCGGTAGAACCGCCTGCTACGTGGATAATGATATCGACGCCGCCCAGGTGTTTCTGAACGGCGTCCACGACTAAATTACATCCCTGGATGGTGGTCAGATCCGCCGCCACGAAAGCGTCTGCGGTAGATTCTGCGGGCTCGTGACGCGCGGTGGTTAGCACCGTTGCCCCTTGCTGTATTAAAAGGTGGACAACTGCTTTGCCGATCCCTTTGGTACCTGCGGTAACCAGAACACGTCTGCCCTGTAAATCAAGATCCATCAGCATCAGATTATCTCCAGAGTCGCAATCTTGTCGCCAGCGAGGCCGAAAGTATGTGTAAGCATCACGGGGCTGCCGGGAAAATTACCGACAACGTTCGTGGTGACTATTACCCGCTCGCCTTCAGTGAGAACTTCAATGGGGTGAACGCTATAGTCGAAGGCAGCCCGCGCCGCGCGTTGCCACGCTTCGATTGCCGCGTGCCCCCGATGGGTTTTACCTTCGTCGAACACGACGGCATCGAGGGTAAAACAGCGCTTAACGCTGGCAATATCGGCACCATTGCCGATCGCAAAATAGGTTGAAATAGCTTGCGGTAGAGATAATGACATGGCCCTTACTCCCGTTATTTACAGTACGGGAATTTTTAACATAGACTATAAAATTGACAAGTACGCACAAAAAAGTGAGCAACTGAATTATGAGTAAGTTATATAGCCCTGAAACCGCCGCAAGCGGCGTGGAACAAGTTCTGCGAATGCTGGAAGGTCGCTGGAAACTCATTATTCTGTTTCATCTTTTTGACGGAAAGGTGCAACGCTATTCTGATTTTGAAAAACTGATCCCCGAAATTTCGCAGAAGATGCTGGCACAACAGCTGCGACAGCTGGAGGCCGACGGCATTGTGTCACGTAGGGTATATCCCCAGGTTCCACCGAAAGTCGAATATCGGCTCACTGAGTGGGGGCAGGCGCTGTGTCCGGCTCTCGATGCAATGCTGAAATGGGCGGAAAAACGCGAGGTTTAGGGGCTCGGGTACATTTTTGTTTATGGTCGAAAATTGTTGATGTTCATTCCTTGCTGATAGCAGACCTTACGGCTCTTATTTTGGTCCGCTTTGTGCCGGGAGCGGACATTATTTTTCTCGACTTATTCTAAATTCAATGCAAGGTACTATTATTGAATATATTGTCTGGGTTAAATTATGAACACAACCAATCCCATAATGGGCAATATTATGAAAAGGAGGAATATTGGCATATGGCCTCATGGCCGCATCCCTGCTCATAGGCTGTTATGCGGACGTACAACGCATTGAGTGGAGTAGGGAGCATGATAAAGAGCGAAGTATGAAAATCGAAATCTACTAATCCTCGTAGTACCGAAGATTGCCGGCATACTATAGACTCTGGCACCCGCAGCGTATCATATTCTAAAAGTCCTCAAGAAAGCTAAACAAGGCGTCCTGATTCTGTGAACGCTTTGAGCTTATGGAGCATATTTGCATTAATTAATCAAGCTCAGCTGATTATATAATAAACAAGATCCACACTATTTTCTATATTTAAATAAAACGGATAAAAACCGAGCCGGTTTAGGTGCTATGAAATGTTATTAACTCTTAAAAAAATTTGTTATGATAATTTTAGATTTGTTTTAAGTGGGGCGTTTTTTATAATTTCAGTATCCATTGTTGTTATTGTTAATTTTATTGGTGCGCGTTATAATTTGGTCATTAATCGCACCTTGGTTTTTGCTTTTCTGTTATTAACACTTCTTTGCATCAATAGAAAAATATTAAAAAACCTTATTGGCTTTATAGCCTTAACATTAATCGCTGCTGATTTATCTCTTCAGATGTATGCCTGGAGTCACTTCAATGCTAAATTTGACTATGGTTTTGCATTAAGTGTAATAAATACTACAGGTAGCGAAGCATTTTCAATGTTAGGCGTTTATTGGAGAAGTTGTGCAATTTTTATGGGATTGCTGTGTTTATTTATTTTAACTATTAACTGTAGCACAAGTACCCTGCCGTTAAAGTATAGGCGATACCCTGCAATATTATTCGTGCTTTTGTTAACTGGCTATACTGTACAGGGTATACTGCATCAATTACGAAAAAGCAATGTTGATAGCCTTGCTCAACGTGTTGTCAATTCAACTCCGCTGAGCACGGCTACAGTCTTTATGCAAGCCATCTCTGATATGAGTATTGCCTCCAGTATTAATAATAATACACCTAACTATTCAATATCACTATCAGATACCGGAATTGATAATTATGTAATTATTATTGGGGAGTCTGAGCGCAGTGCAAATATGAGCATATATGGATATGAGCGAAGCACGACTCCTGAACTGGAAGCAGAAAGGAAAAATCTTCTGTTGTTCCAGCATGCCATTAGCCCAGCGCCAGTGACCATTATGGCTGTGCCACTTGCGCTCACTGCTGATTCAGTACAGGAAGCAGATCCCGCTAAGTACAGTGACAATATTATTAGTATAGCGAACAAAGCCGGGTACGATACGTACTGGTTTAGCCACCAGGGAAAAGGGGGCGCATATAATAATGTGATTACAGGTATCGCTATGAAAACCAAACACCATCAGTGGATTGATCAGGGGTTCGATGACTCTTTGCTCCCAGAACTTGAATCAACGCTGAAAACATCTGGTAAGAAATTAATTGTGCTACATCTATATGGTAGCCACGAACCTGCCTGCGCGCGCTTCCCAAAAGATGCTTCCGTCTTTAAAGATGGAAATAAAGATGATGATTGCTATGATAACTCTGTGCGCTTCACGGATTATGTTATGGGGAAAGTTTTTAACCAACTTTCAAATACACGCTCTTCTGTATTTTACTTTTCTGACCATGCCTTAATACGCGATCCTTCACGTTCAGTGGTATATTACCATGCGGGGGCTAATCCACCCCGGGAAGCGTTATCTGTCCCAACTTTCATTTGGTATAGCCCTAAAGTTGAAAGAAAGAATAAGTTGATCGGAGACTACAATACGCCATGGTCTACCGATGATGCGAATACCCTTTCCGAATTATGGCTCGGAATACATCGGGTTGAAAATGATATCGTTAGCTTGCAAAAGTGGCTACAGGACTATCAAAAACCGATTGTAATTAAGGATACAACGGGTAAGAAATTTAATTGGACGGATATAAAGTAGTAGAAACGATGATTCGTGGTTAAAAATTATTCTGCCGATTGACGGAAAATTCATGACTATGGGAGCCAGACCTGAAGAGGTACTGGCTCGTACTCTAAATATTCATGACCAGCTCTCCATTGATTTATACACTATGCTCTGAGTCAATCTTCATCGGGTGTGATAAAAATTGCGACATCCGCACCTCATTCACCGCGGCCGTCAGGGCAATGTAAATGAGCCTTCCATGACAATAACGCTTTTTCCTCCTACCCGAACTGACGGGCTTTCTGCAGTGCCGTCATAGCCTGAAAATAATATGCTGGCGCGCCCCATATCAACGCCCTGGCTTACGCGAAGAGAGAGCTCTTTTTTATTGCGAAGCTGGGCCAGCAGGGCTGTCACTGCGCCAGTCGCGCTGCCTGTTGCCGGATCTTCGGTCATGCGTGGCGTAAACATCCGGGCCTGCAAATCACACGGGTCTTCAGGATCCGTTTCCAGCGTATAGGCGTAAATGGACACCGCGCCGTCGAGGGGCAAAATAGCCCGGAACCCCTGCAAATTGGGTACGCAACAGCGAAGCGCATTTCGGGTCGCGAGTTCGACAATCAAAAAAGGCAGGCCAACAGAGGCGACGACAGGCATATGCATTTCAGTGCGTATATCACTGGCTTCAAGAGAGAGGCAGGCCGCCACGTTTTCCGGACTGACTTCTGAGTGGCAGGATAAAGCTTGCGGAACAAGAAGCTCTGCACCCGTGACCTTTGCATTTTCTTTGATAATCCTGACAGGTACCCGCCCGGCGGCTTCTTCGAATATCAGCGTTTCAGGTAGCGATTCGCCATTCAGTTCAGCCTGATACGCCAGGACAAAAGCAGTCCCAATATTGGGATGACCAGCGAAAGGGATTTCACGCGTCGGGGTAAAAATCCGTACCCAAGCCGTATGTGATGGTTCTTCAGGAGGTAAAACAAACGTCGTTTCACTGTAGCCAAATTCTAAGGCGAGCAGCTGCATTTGCTCAGTGGTCAATCCCTCGGCATCCAGAACGACAGCGACCGGGTTACCGCAAAACGGTTTATCAGTAAACACATCTGCAATCACATAACGTCTTCTCACCAGGACCTCAACTTCCATGCCTTAAAATGAATTTATACTCAACGAGTTTGTCGTTTTAATATACGCTCACGTGAAAACATAACCCACTGGCATTTACCTGTATGCGTATTTTTCACCTTAACGACGGAAGGTGATGTTTACCTGATTTTGTTCATCCACTCCGTTAAGGTGAGTGAATACAAAAGGCTCGGCGGTGCGTCTTTAATATCATGTATATCTCTGACATATCTCAGTCCCGTTTTTTCAAGAACGTTCTGTGATGCCAGATGGTTAGCTCTGACAACGGCTGAGATCTCGGTGAGTTGCATATCATCAAAACCATACCTTACCGCGCGTGTAGCAAATTCTGTCGCCAGGCCTTTTCCCCAGGCATCTGTCGATAACCGATACCCAAGATTGTTAATCACACAATCGCCATAGCTACGGATGCTCAGACCACCAAATCCGATGATTTTTTCAGGAGAGCCAAGAAGCGATATGGCGAAGCTACCAAAGCTGTGAGTTTGCCAGTGGGCGAGCCAGCGATTGAGAACCGTTTTTGCATGATCAATATCCGGGTAGGGGCCTGCGGGGTTAAACGTGTTCGTCGCCGGATCACCATAAATTCTGTAGAGATCCGCTACGTCTGATGCCATTACCGGGCGAAGGCACAATCGAGTTGTTTCAATTCGCAAACAGACCTCCTGATATGTGTTGACGGGAATATGTCTTTCATTAATTGATGCTCTCTGATTAAAGCATATATGTGTTTTGACGTAATTCGACAGATCCGATTGTGTGCTGTCGTGGCGAAACGCACACGACGAATACCCTGGTGTGTTAACCAATGGGCACAGGTCAGCCTCACCAGACATCAGTATGCGATGGACAGAATACGGACAAAAAAAGACCCGCAGTATGCGGGTCTGTATAAATGCTGAAAAGGGTAATCAGAACGACCAGCGCAGGTTAGCGTTGACCGAATTGATGCGGGTGTCTTGACCGAGTTGCCCCTGATAACCGACATCCAGCGTCGCAGCGCGCGACAGCTGTACGCGGACGCCGATATCGCCCACCATCACGTCCTCATCAACGGCCTGGCCCTGGGTGATGAACGCGTCACTGCCGGCAAATGCCATCCGCGATGAGGTGTTTTTATCCCCGTAGGCGTGCTGCCAGCCCAACGAACCATACAGGTTAACGTTTTTCGGCAGCTCGGTGACACCGCGCATCCCGAGCGTGGAGTAGAAGGTGTTCATCGTTTCATTACGCACGCTCAGTGCGGCGGCACCGCCATCTTCCCTGAAACTGTCGGTATGCAGTCGAATCCAGGACAGGTTGATAAACGGTTCAACATTCATCGCCGGCTGGCCAAAACGGTAGCCCGCCTCGGTAAACGCCAGCAGCGAGTTGGCGTCGTAATCTGACTTCAGGCGGTCCGAGAAACCACTGAAATCAACGTTGCGCTCGCCTTCAATCTTGTGCCAGGTGTAACCCAGCGCGCCGCGCAGTGAGAACGCATTCTGTTGCCCTGCGGCATACAGGCCAAGGTGATAGTTGTCGGTATCCGTGGATGAACGGCGGCTATCAACGTCGTAATCACCACGGCTATAGCCGAAGTACCCCCCGACACGTACGTTATGGTCAGCCAACGTGCGATCCGCGCCCAGCAGGAAGCCGGTGGTGTTGCCGTCCAGCTTGCCTGCGTTACCGTTGTCGCGCGTTCTGCTCCAGGAACTGAAGGTCTGGCCCCATATGCCGTTATTTTGTTGCTCCGGCTGTTGTACCAGCGACATCGCTAACGGCGGTATCGGCAGACTGTCATTATCGAACGCGCGCTGCATGCGCTGGTTCAGTACGTTGAACAGCTGAGTGCTGCCGGCGATCAGGTTAGACTGTACCGACGGGTAAACTTCACCTGACAGCTGGTTGAACGCCTCGCGCGCTTGCGGTGCGCTGAGTACCAGCAGAGAGTTATACAGCGCCAGGGAAGGGCCGTTTTGTGTCAGCGTGGAAAGCGCGCCGGCGGTATTCCACTGGTTGCTGGTGTTGGCCACCGTCTGGAAAATACCCGGTTTACCACTTCCTGGATTTTCTCCACCCGGATTTTCACCCCCTGGGTTCTCGCCGCCTGGATTCTCACCACCCGGATTTTCACCCCCAGGGTTCTCACCACCCGGGTTTTCACCACCCGGATTTTCACCCCCAGGATTCTCTCCGCCGGTCTCTTTCTGCGCGATGGTGAGATCGACAGCGTCGGTGCTCTGTTTCAGTGCCACGTCCAGGAAGGCGGATTTGGAGATGGCCCCGGCGAACTGGCCGTCAATTCCCCCCTCGGAGGTTAGAATGCGATAGCTTTGGCCCGTTTTGTAGCTGGTCTGCGGATCCAGTGCGGTAACCTGTACTTTAGCCTGATCGCTGATGGTCGTTTTGCCAGACACCAGTAACTGATCGCTGCGGCCGTCACCGGCGATATCAACGTCATAGAACGATTCACCCACAAAGTTCAGGTAGCGTTTCAGCGTCAGCGTGCCGATAGTGCCATCACCGGGCGAGATATGGCCGCCGGAGAGGATCTCTGTCTGGCCCAGCGTGCCGTCACCGCCCAGCGTGCCGCCGGCTTTGATCGACGCGGCGCTGCTGTAACCTTGTCCGTTACTGACCTCCGATCCCGCCGTCGCGTTGAGGATCAGCGTGCCGCCGTTCTCGGCGCTAAGCGTCTGCACATCAAAAATATCGTCTTCGGGTTGGGTGTTGATATTGCTGGCAATAAGGACTTTTCCACCGCGCGCGGTGACGTTCGCCTTGAGCCCTGAAAGATCGCCGTTCAGCGTGGTCTGGCCGGAGGTATTGATCACTTCACCTTCGCCGCTCATCTTGTTGCTGAAAACGTAATTTCCGTCGGTATGGTTGAAGTAGACATAGCTGCCGAATAACCCACCCCGAAGGCTGATTGCCGTCTTCGCATCAAGAGTGCCCGCGCCGCCCGCCGCGCCGAGCGTCGGCTCCGTTAAACCGGTACCGGAGTCCATATTGCCGCGGCTGCCGATTATCAGCGCGCCCCGGTTCGAGCCGGAACCCGTCATCCCCACTACCAGCTCGTTACTGCCTGCGGAAAATGCACCGCCGTCAATGACCGACAGTACGCCATTGCCGTAATCGCCAACGCTAACGCTGCTGGCACTGGTAAAACGCGAGCCCTCGCCCGCGATAACCAGCTCGGCGGTTTTACGTGCGCCAGAGACGCCCGCCACCTGAATGTTGCCCACGTTAACCGCTCCGCCGTTGAGCACGTCCAGATCGCCATAAAGCGTGAGCGTACGGCCAACATTCCATTGTGAACCGGATCCCGTGACGGTGGCTTTCGGGCTCAGCTTGTCGGTTTCATCTGGCCCGGAACCATTGCCGATACGGGCATCGTAGGTGGTGTTGAGCGTCGCACCGTTTTCAATCGCCAGCGTGGAGCGGGCTCCCAGGTCAGTGCCAACGCTGAGAAAATTACTCACTACGCGTGAACCGGCGCCCGTAGCGATAAGGTGGCTGTCGTAGCCACGGGTGGTACCGACCACGATCTCCTTCGCGCTGGCCAGCGCACCGTCTTCGACTCGCAGGGTGCCCAGGCCAAGATTCAGGCCACCACGCAGAATGTACTGATCGTTAACCGCGTTCAGCTCAGCGTTTGGTCCGCGGACCGTGACCACGCTTTCATAAATTTGGCCGTTGAACAGTCGACCGATATTGATGTTATAGGCAGTGATTTTGCCATTATCGATCAGCAGGTTCCCGCGTTGGTTACGGCCGACGTAAACATCGCCGGTGTAACCTAAAGATTCGGTAACACGCGCATCGCCGTCGAAAATGGCATCCGCTGCGCGAGCGAAATCGGCAGGCGAGAGCATCAACAGCGGTGCGGAAAATAGAGCGAGGTAAAGTCTGGAAAGCGGTGTCTTAACCGCTAAAGAATGCGATGTAGAGTTATTCACGGGCTATCTCCGTACTCATTAGCATGATGTCTGGAAAATCGTTTTTATATGAAACTCAAATGTGTCGGGAAATTTAAAAGGCGTTATTATTTGTACGCCTTTTGGTATTGAGGAAATTATTTATGCGTGACAACCGGCGTACAGGTCGGCGCGCTTAGCGTCGGCGCAGATCCTAAAATTCCAGGCATCATCATTGATGAGCAATCGAAAATTCGCCCTTTTTCTGTCGTGGCGCGATAAGAAAGTTTTTGGCCGCCCAATGCATCCGGTTGGGCACCATTCACATTGGTCACCGTTATTTCGTCCGACGAGCCCAGCCCCAGCATTTTAGCGGTTTCCGCCTGCAGCAGTGGAATAGCCTGATCGGTTTTCAGGGTGGAACAACCGGCTAGCATCAACGTAACGGTTAAAGCGATTAGTGGTCTTTTCATAAATTATCCTTTATATCCAACCAGTTAAAATCACTGATTGTATTTATGTTTTCTATTACCCAAATCAGCGGGTAATATATTTCTCTTTCCTAATTGAAAAAACCCTCCTAAAGTAGGGTGGGTCGATAATAATTCATCTGTACTCTCAGATACGCGAAGGTGAAAGGAGATTCCTTTGGGGCAGAATTATGCGTTGGTCGTTGATGACCATCCATTGGTAGCAAGCGGCATCGCCAATTTTCTGATTACACATTGCCGGTTCAAACAGGCGTATGTCGTGACGAATGAAGAAGATTGCTACCGTCATATTAGGGAAAATGGCCCGCCACGTTTACTGGTAATCGATTTTTGGCTATCTTCCGGTACGGCGTTGAAATTACTCAAAGAAGTGAAACAGCTTTACCCTCAGGTGCGCCTCCTGGTCGTCAGTGGGGATGAAAATAACGATATCTGGCAGAAAGTGCATACGGCCGGAGGACACGGTTTCGTATTGAAAAGCGAACCTCCTGAATTATTCTCACGGGCCGTTTTTGCCCTGGCGGATAATCTGACATGGTTTCCTTGTGCAAACGAATGTGCCGTTAAGACGAATAATGAGAAGTTAAGTAAATTTAACTTAACGCCGCGGCAAATTGATGTTTTGAATATGATTATGCGCGGCCTGCCAAATAAAAGAATTGCCGCCCAGCTTTCTATTTCTGAGCCCACGGTAAAAGAACACATCAGCAATATTCTGAAAAAGATAGGCGTTAACAGTCGGGTGGAAGCCATCACGCTACTGCATGGCAAACGGGAGCCGTCGGAATGAGGTTTTTCCAGGGTTCACAGAACGATGGCATCTCTCCCCCCGCGCAAATTCGCCTGCTGAATAATACGTTTCTGCGGCTGGTATTCAGCTTTAGCGCTGTGCCTTTTGTCGGCATTCCTTTCGCTATCTGGATCCATTTGCTGGGGGGCGATCTGGGTCCCACCATTACCTGGATAATAATTTACTTGCTCTGTGCTGTGGCGATCCGAATAGTGCATCGGCGCTATCAGCGAGAGGTTAAAGAAAATGATGATGAGGCCGTCCTGCGCCGCTGGCTTCCGCGCATTAATAAGGTGGCCTTTTTTCACGGGCTGGGGATTTCATCACTCTATTTAATTACCCCGCAGACGCAGAATTTTGACTTTTTCCTGCTCCTTAATATCAGCATTGCCGCTATTGTCGCTGCCAATGCGACGCATCTGACGCCGGTCATCAGCACCTTCACACGGTTTTTCTTTGCCTCCTGGGGAGTTCTGACTCTCGGTATCATCCTGCGACTGGATGACCTGATGTTCATCGTGCTGATGCTGAACCTGCTGTACGGCTTCGCAATCTACCGCCATGCGTTAACGTCCCACGCGTTTTTTATCCAGCAAGCGCTGCTGGAAGAGCAAAGCTCACGCCTGGCGGAGCAGTTCCGGCAGGCCAAAGAAGAAGCGGAACAGGCGTTGCTCGATAAAAATCAGTTCCTGACGACCGCCAGCCACGATCTGCGCCAGCCGGTGCATGCCATGGGCTTTTTGATCGAAGCCATTATCCACAGAAACCAGGACGACAGCCTGACGCCGCAGCTGCTTGACCTGCAACAGAGCGTTCGTTCGGTGCACCTGATGTTCAATTCCCTGCTCGATCTCAGCAAAATTGAATCTGGCAATGTAATGACCGCCCCTACACGCGTGGACATCGGCACGCTTCTCGACTCGGTGATCACCCTGTTTCGCGAAGAGGCCAACAGTCGCGCACTGCGGCTGCGAACCTGGCGGCCCAAACGTCGCCTCTTCGTGATGGGGGACCCGCTGCTGGTGCGTCAGTCCTTGATTAACCTGATACAAAATGCCCTTCGCTATACGCAACAGGGCGGTGTGCTGGTTGCCATCCGTCCGCGCGGTGTCGAGTGTCTGGTGGAAGTATGGGACACCGGGGTGGGGATTGCCGACGACGAAAAAAGCAAAATCTTCTCGCCTTACTACCGCCCCGAGCTGGCATGGAAGATCGACAGCGCAGGGCACGGGCTGGGCCTGGCGGTGGTTGCCCGCTGTGCCAAGCTGATGAACGTGAAGTATGGAATGCACTCCATTGAAGGCAAAGGTTCGCGCTTCTGGATGCGCTTTACGCAATACACGGGTGACGTGAAAGCGGTGGATCCACTGCCCGCCGGTGACAACATCTCTACACCGGTACGCTATGCGCCACTGCATGGCTCCTGCCTGATCGTTGACGACGATCCGCTGGTGACGTCCGCCTGGGAGAGCCTGATGAGCCTCTGGGGGATTAACGTGCGCTGCGCGGCCTCGGCCGAAGACGCTTTTGCCATCATTGACGACGGTTTCACGCCATTTGCTGTACTGTGCGACCAGCGCCTGCGATCCGGCGAAAGCGGGTTCGACATCCTGAAAGCACTTTTCGAACGTCTGCCCGACATGAGCGGCGCGATGGTCAGCGGTGAGTTTAACTCGCCGGCTCTGCTGGAAGCGGAGCAGGAAGGCTACCTGGTGTTGCGTAAGCCGCTGGAGCCCGCCAAACTGCATGCGCTACTGACACAGTGGTCTGCAGGCTCGGGCTAAAACGAAAGTACAATTTGACTGCAACACAATTCTGGAAATGCTATACTGTATATAAATACAGTATGAGAGGTGCATAATGGCTGTTGAAACAAAATATGTTGTCGTACGAAAAGGTGAAGAGAAAATGACATTTGCCAGTAAAAAAGAGGCTGACGCTCACGACAAACTGCTCGACATGGCAGAAGCGTTCACCGACTGGCTGTTGCAAAGCGGCATGCAGATGGATGAAACGCAGGCTGAAAATCTTGGGCTGTATCTCGCCGAGCAGAAAGAGGCCGTGCAGCATATTCTGCGTACCAGCAAGCTTCCCGATTTCAATGCCGCCACTGCCACAGATAACCCCGAGCCAGATGCGGCTGGCAGTAAAAAAATCAGAGCCGTTAAAGCTGCCTGATCGCCAGAGTGTATCATCGATTCTGATGCCCCGAGTCAGGGGGTCATCAGGGCGTGTTGAGTGCCGCCCCGTTATCTGACAGGGGCGGGACGAATACATATTTATTGAGAGTTCAGCGCGAGAAGTCGTCGGGAAGCACTCATCCCATCACGATCAGAAGCTGTACGTCACTTTCAAACTTCCCGTGGGCGATGTTTTTCGTTGAACAATGGGGCTATTGCCTGCATCTCCCGTCAACTGCGTAACACCTGTTGCGACAGCTACGCTCCAGTCCGGGGTGAGCTTGTGGGTCCAGTCCACATTCAGCGAATAAGCATAAATACCGGATCCAGCATCATGTCGGGAAAACCCCGATGCTGCTGACTGTGCGGCATTCACCCCGTAGTAAGTCTGCATGTATTTGCTGGATCCCCAACTGGTGGTCAGGGCCAGCGTCAGGGAATTTTTCGGTGATGTATAAAGCGGGCTGATAATACCGAAGTGCAGGGCCTCACCGTTGTTTCTTTCAGAAACCGGCACTTCAGCCTGCAATTGCACACTCAGCCAGTCGGTCACCTTATACCCCAGTCCGGGCACAATGATGGCCGAGCCTTTGACGTCACCCATACCCCGCAAGTCGTCACTGCCGGAGCTTATTGAATCGCTGTTCACGTCACGATCCTTGCGACCAGCGCGGTAGCTCAGCGCAGCGTTGTACTCCAGTTTACCGACACTGTTACCGTAACCGATACCCCGCGTGGTGCTGATAAAGACGCCATTTGCCATGGAGTAATCAAGCACTAATGCTGTAGTGGCGCGGCTTTTATCCGAACCAGAATAGCGTGGCGCAATATCCACACCTCCCCCCAGGGTCAACACGTTACCCTGGTTCTGTTCTGCCGCCAGTGTCGGGGTGGTCAGAAACGCCAGAACGACTCCCGGCACTATTTTCTTCAGGCTGCGAGGCGGGAGCAAAGGAGGAAACTGATGACGCAGTGCGATGTTTCTCATTAAAGAAGTCCTTGTGGATTCAAATGATGACGATACAAGCGGTTATTCACGCCAGTTTTCTCAGTTTGAATACGCACCCTAAGGTTCTTATGAGCCGAAAATGAAGAAACGCTGAAGCAAGTACCGCTGCAGTAAACCTGATAGATTTATCGAAACCGTTTTTTTCTTAAGACGTTCTTCATTCACTGTTGATACCGTAACCAATGTGAAAATTCTACTAATCGAAGACGACCTGGATCTGGGCAATGGCGTGCGGATCGCCCTTGCAGATCAAGGATTTGATGTCATATGGGTTCGCCGCAAAGAGGATGCGCTGCATCAGCTTGATGCTTGCGTGCCAGAACTGATATTGCTCGACCTGGGACTGCCCGATGGCGATGGCATGGGCCTGATGACCTGCTTGCGGCAACAGTTCAAGGGGATCCCTGTCATCATCCTGACTGCTCGAGGCACGCTACAGGATCGCCTGTGCGGGCTGGATGCCGGTGCAGACGATTACCTTGTTAAACCTTTTATTCTTGCCGAGTTGTTGGCCAGGGTAAGAGCGCTTGCGCGACGCAGTTACGGTTTTCAGAATGAGGCGATAGAAATCAGGGGGTTATCTCTTCATGTGCCAACGCGTCGCGTGACGGTGAGTGCCCGTCACGTGGAGTTGACGGCAAGTGAATACGCGCTGCTTGAAACGTTAATGTTGCGCGCTGACCGCGTGCTTACACGACGATTTCTGGAAGAAAGAATCTTCGGCACCAAAGAAAATCTGAGTAATGCTCTCGACGTGCATATGGGGAATTTACGTCGAAAAATCGGGGACGGTTATGTGCGAACGGTGAGAGGGGTGGGGTATGTCATTGATACTGTACCGATCTACAAAGGCGGTGATTGATGCGAAATATCTGGCGCACCCTGAGACTCCCCACGCTCGTTCGGCGAATCATCATCGCCCAGATGCTGCTGCTTACCTTGCTGTGGTGTCTTTTTTTGACTTTTGTTTTGTGGGAGGACTTGCGTAGTCCCCCGATATTAACGGGCAGTAAGACCTACGAAACCCTTTTTACGCTGGTGGACAGTATGGACGATCGCCCGCAGGAACGCACCGATGTGCTGAACACGTTCAGTAAGGCGTTGCGGGAGGGATATGGCGGAGGTGAAGATCCTGAACTGTCAATCAGCCTCATTATTCGCAAACATAACGAGATAATTTATTCATCTGATGGCGCACCAACAGGAGTCGTAAACACCCAACTGGGGGAATTACAGCGCATTGAGAGTGAGGGGCGCACCTGGACCAGCCGTACGCTAAAATCCGGGAACTCCGATGTGGAGGTGACACTTGTGACGCCTGCCGGAGGCTGGAACTTCTTTATCTACCTGAACTCGCGTGGCTATTACATATTGCCGCTACTGGTATGCATTCCTTTTCTTTTATTTCCCGCGTGGCTGTCAATTCGTATTGCAATGCGACCCTGGAGCAAGGTCGTAAATGAAATATCCTTGCGAACGCCAGACGATCTCTCTCCATTAAAAGCCATGCCAAAACACAGGGAGCTTCGTCAAATGGTGGACGCGATAAACGTGTTTCTTGCCAGGGTGCGCGAAAGCGCGGAAAGGGAACGGATTTTCATTGCTGATGCCGCTCACGAGCTGCGTACTCCTCTGGCTGCAATGCGAATCAACGTGGAGGCGCTGCAGTCGTATGTAAGCAATGAAACTCAACAGGAATTACTGGCGGGGATTATTCGCAGCAACAGCCGGGCTGCCCGACTCGTCAATCAATTGTTGCTGATGATGCACAGTGAAGCACGTATTGATACCGTTATGCAGCCAGTGCCGCTGACGACGCTCATTCAGGAGCGAATGGCGGCACTGGAACCGCTGGCTACGGAGCGCAGGATAGAGCTTGAATTCGTCTCTGATGATGAAGTCTGGATCACAGGCATCAGGGAGCGCCTGATGTCGCTGATTGACAATTTGATTGAGAACGCAGTCAAGTACAGCCCTGAGGGCGGACGGGTTGAAGTAGAGCTACGATCGCGGGATAAATCCACGCAGCTTCGTGTCTCAGATGCCGGGCCCGGTATTCGGCCTGAATTGAGGGAGCGTGTGTTCGACCGATTTTTTCGCGACCCCAACCAGATGCAAAGCGGGAGTGGACTGGGGCTAGCAATCGTCAACGCGGTTGCACAGCAACACAACAGCAGCGTAGGCCTGTGTACGTCTGCAGAAGGCGGGCTGCTGGTCACTGTCGATTTCCCAACTCCGATAGCCGAAAATGCGTAGCAGAGGCCAGAAGCAGACATCTAAGAAAAATGACCTGGCGTTTGATTCGCAGAGAATAGGGGGACTCTGTTTGCATCAACGTTATTTTAAAGGCCTGTTTTATCGAGCCATCTGGACACACGCTGGGCCAGTTCATCCGGTTTTTCCAGAGGAATAAGATGTCCACAACCGTCAACATAATCCACACAGGTTCCGGTTAGCCTGGCGAGTTCTTCTGCCTCCTCTGTTGAACGCAGCCGATCATGTTTCGCTGCAATAACGTAGGTCGGGCATGAAATGGGTTTTAATGTTATTCGCTCGCGGTTTAGCCCTGACTGAACTCTGAATACATCGGCTCCCAGCCTTTTTCCCATATTACGGATTTTCTCAATAATGGCCGTATTACTGGCGAGATCAGCATGAAGTGATTTTCTAATGGCCGTTGTGCTCAGCCCACTAAATTCTCTGGAGGAATTGATATTCGCTGCAGCAACACGGGTATTTATCTGTTCTGCCGAATCCTCTCTGAGAGACGTGGCAATGAGGATCATCGCTGCTGTCCGTTCCGGAAAAGCCTCATAAATAGCTCTGGCAACATAACCACCTAGCGAAAAGCCGGCCAGCACAAAATGCTCCGGTAGTTTCTGGACTATGTCAGCGGCAATATCCTGGATTGTGGTTCCCTGGCTCAGGCTCGCAGGTATAAAGAGCCTGCTCTTGGGAAATGCGGTGATAAAATCGTCCCACAGTGTTTCATCAAGCATAAATCCCGGGATAAGTACCACAGGAAGGTTCTCTGCATTCATCGGCAAGTCCCATTTTCTGGCCGCAGTGCCATTGCCAGGGTTTCTGAATCTGTAAACATAGCCTATTGCAGTTGATGAAGACATTGTCGTCTCGTCGAGGTCTGCCGTTTGTTCGTAGCAGACCTTGCGGCGCTTAAGCCGAACCGGTTCGTGCCTGGGGTGATTTGGGGACTCACGGCGGCACTACTTTTTAGCCACAATCCGCATTTCCACCAGCGCATTTTCTGGAATGAACGCTGATACGCCTATGGCGGTCCATGCCGGATAGGGTGCCTTTACATATTCATCTTTCACCTTAGAAAAAACGTCTATATGTTTTTTTAGATCAATATGAAAAGTGGTCATCTCAAGAATATTTTCATACCCTAAGCCTGCGGCTTTCAAATAAACACCAAGCTTATAAAACGCATCATGGAATTGTTCTTCCGGATGCTGACTTATCGGTTTGTCCTTCCGTGCCGCGGTAACACCAGAGAGATACACCGTGCCATCTGCTGCGATGACGGGGGAGAAGTGCCAGTCATCGAAATAGTGTTGGAATTCTTCAGGGACTATCGATTTTTTCATGATTTTTTCTCAGGTTGACGCATGAGTACCTGCTGCGGGTAAACGGCACGCTGGGGAGGAACATGAGCAAGGATGTCCACGCCTCAGTTAGTTGATTGTCTGTTACGTTACTTGATAGACGCGCCGCTCGCAGCAGAAAATAAACCGGAGGCCTGCCGGATAAGCCGGATGCTTAGCGCGGCACCTGTGGCCAGGCATATCGCCATCGCCAAAAGGGCGACGATAAAGGCATGCGTAATATTTGCACCGCTTCTGCTGGTGTCCAGCATGCTGTAAAAAATGCCACCGATGACGGCGACGCTCAGCGCAGTGCTGATTTGGAGTGTCGAGCTGGTTACCCCGGCAATCATGCCTGAAAACGCCGGTGCAACGCGGCCTGTTACCATCCGGACCAGCGTCGGCATCGCCAGTCCCTGGCCGAGGCCGGTGATAAAAAGCAATACGGCGAGTGGCAGCATGGACGGTGCGCTACCCGTCATAGTATGGGCAATCAACCCTGCCAGGCCTGCTAACCCCAACGTCTCGCATCCCATCCCGATTGCGCTCAGGTAATTGCCGACAAAACATCTCAGATAAGGTGTTAGCAACGGACCGATCAGAAAACCCACGCCAAAAGGCAGAAAAAGCAGGCCCGCAGTCAGGGCGTTTAACTGCAACGCATCTTGTAGATAAACGGAGAACAAAAGAAAGAAGGCCCCGATAGAATAAAACAGCAAAACGATCGCCAGCCCCTGGCCCAGCCCCGGCGCGCGTAATACGACCGGATCAAGCAGAGGCGAACCGCCGTTCTGGCTAAGGCGACGCTCATAACGCCATAACAGCGACGCCAGCAGCGGGACAGCCAGAAATGACAGCCATGTCCACCAGGGCCATCCCGCTTCACGGCCTTCAATTAACGGCACAATCAGCGCACTCAACGTGGCGGTCGCCAGTAACATGCCGACCGGGTCCAGTCGTTGTGCGGATGGCGCACGCGTCTCTTTCAGCAGTGGCAACCCGAAGAGAATGACCAGCAGCGCCACCGGCAAGTTAACGAGAAAAATAGCGCGCCATCCCAGGTGAAACAGATCCGCTGAGATCAGGATACCGCCCACTACCTGCCCGATAACCGAGGCCAGGCCAAATACAGCGCCATAGATACTCAACGCGAACGGTTTTTCCGCTTCCGGAAAAATGGCCTGTACGGAAGCCAGTGCCTGAGGCGCCATAATCGCGGCCGTAGCACCCTGTAACACGCGTCCACTAATCAGTACCCATGGTGACCAGGCTAAACCGCACAGCAGCGATGCCGCCGCAAAACCGATAAGCCCTATAAAAAACATCTTCCCACGACCATAAATATCACCCAGACGACCGCCGGTAATTAAGGTCACGGCATACACGGCTGCATAGGACGAAATGACCAGCTGTTCAGCAGAGGAAGAGGCGCTCAGCTCGTCCTGAATAGCAGGCAGCGCAACATTGACGATAAAAAAATCGAGCGGGGGCAAAAATGCGCCAACCAGCAGGATGACAAACATTGCCCAGCGACGCGGCTCGGCTTGCGGGAGGATAGGGGTCGACATGGAACACTCCACAGGTACGGTTATGTGCAGAGATTGAGAGGCAAAGCGTTAGCGCATGCCACCAGAGGCAAGAATCACCTCACCGGTGATCCATCCCGCATCGTCTGATGCGAGAAATGAGACGATCGGCGCAACATCCTGCACCTGACCGATGCGGCCGAGTGGGGTCTGCTTTTCATTCCATGTCTGGAAGTCCGAGTTCATCGCGCCTGCACTATGACTGCCTTCCGTTTCGATAAGGCCAGGGTTGACCGCGTTGACGCGAATTCCCCGGGGGCCGAGTTCTCGTGACAGTACCCCGGTAATAGCATCGATCGCCCCTTTGGTGCCGCTGTAGATGGCACTCTCGGCGATAAAGACGCGGGTGACGAACGAACTGATGTTAATGATGCTGCTGCCTTTATTCAGATGCGGCGCAGCAGCGCCGGACATTAACAGCGGGCCCAGAACATTGATGTCGAATTGTCTGCGGTAGAGTGCCTCTGTGCTCTCTTCAATGCGGGCGAACTCATAGATGCCGGCGTTGTTCACCACAATGTCCAGCCGCCCGAAAATGTCGATGGCCGCGTTAACCAGCGCCTCAACCTCAGCCTGACGGGTGACATCCGCCGCGACCGCTACCGCCTGCCCACCGGCAGCCTGTATATCGGCAACGACGTGATCAGCACTACTTTTGCCTGACGCGTAATTGACAATGACCTTCGCGCCGTCAGCCGCCAGTTGACGGGCAATCCCGGCTCCGATGCCTTTGGAACCACCGGTTACAATCGCCACTTTGTCTTTTAATTTGTACATGTCATTCATTTCCTGACTGGGGGGGTGAGGACGCTATAGTGATATCGACAAAGTTGTTTTGGAACTGCCACTTTTGTATATTCAATGTTCATTTTTGTACGGTGAGACACTGGCATGGAATGGGGCGACGTCCGGGTATTTCTTGCAGTTATGCGTAAGGGCTCTTTCGGCGAGGCGGCACGAAGCCTGGGTGTGAGCCATCCGACGATTGGTCGCCGGATAAAGGCGCTTGAGGAAGAGGCGCAGCAAGCGCTATTTCGCCGGACACAGGAGGGTCTGGTTCTGACCGACGCTGGCGACAGGGTGCTGAAGCTGGCAGAAGCGATGGAAAACTCCGCGCTGGCGATGGAGCGGCGTCTCGCCGGTAATCACGAACGTCTTGAAGGGATATTGCGCATCTCTTCAGCAGAGTGGTTTGCCAACTATGTTCTCGCACCGGTCCTGGAGGAACTGACGCGCCGCCATCCGGCGATTGTGCCGGAGCTTATCGCAAGCTACCGCCTACTTAACCTGTCGCGGCGTGATGCCGACATTGCGTTTCGCATCGTTCCCTTTACCGAACCGGATATTGTCCAGCGCCGCCTGATGCGCATCCCCTATGCGCTATATGGAACGCCGGAAATCGCCGATATCGCCCGACACGATCCGGCCGCAGTGGGGCTTATTCTGATGAACACGGCACAATCCCACTTCTCTGACGTCGCCTGGCTGCTCGACAGGTTCCCCCAGTCACGACGTGTGTTCACCAGTACCAGCCGGGCCGTACAGGCACAGATGTGCCAGCGCGGAATGGGCATCGCCGTGTTACCGCGCCCGCTTGGTGATGCCATCACCGGCTTAGCGGCTATCAGCATGCCGGAGCCACCGCCGTCCAAAGATATATGGGTAGGGTATCACTCTGACCTCCGACATATGGATCGCCTGCGGGTTATGCTGGATATCGCCGATGCGATGCTTGCCGATCCCGCGGCGCCGTCAACGTGAGCGACGGTTTACGCAGCCATTAAGCGTTCACCTCAAAGCGTTCCCGGTAGAGAGAAACCAGCCAGTCTACAAAAATCCGGACACGGGGAGACAGCTGTCGGTGCTGTGGATAGATAGCCGAAAGTTGCATGGCCGGGCTTTTCCAGTCACTTAACACTTCCTGTAGCAGGCCATCCCGAAGGGCATCGTCCACATGATAACGTGGAAGCTGAACCAGCCCACATCCACGCAACGCGCAAATAACGTAATTTTCTGCGTCATTCACAGTCATCCAGCCTTTGGTCGGATAGCTTTTCTCTTTACCGTTAACAATGAGTTCCAGAGGGTAATTCTTACCCCGGCTGGTGGAAAAGAAATTGACGCTCTGGTGAGAAAGCAGATCGTCAGGGGTCATCGGTCGGCCGTGCTTACGAAGATAGTCCGGACTGGCGCAGATAACCTGAGGCATCTGGGCTAAAGGCCGGGCAATTAATGATGAATCAAAGAGCTTGCCCGCGCGTACGGCGCAGTCAACGCCTTCCCGAATCAGATCGACCAGACGATCCCCACTGCTGATAACCAGCCTGATGGCGGGATAGCGGGCGTGAAACTCGTCAATACGGGGCAGTACAATGCGGGTCGCATGGGCCCCGTGAAGATTCACGCGCAAAATCCCCTGTGGTCTTACGCCGGAATGACGCAGGGAAGACTCCGCATCGTCCAGTTCAGAAAGAATATGCACGCAGCGTTCATAAAATGCCTCGCCATCCAGCGAGGCCCGCACGTGTCTGGTCGTCCGCTCCAGCAGACGACACTCCAGGTTTTTCTCCAGGCTTTTTATTGCATTGCTGGCCGTCGCTCTGGGGATCCCTAGCTGGTCCGCGGCCTGACTGAAGCTTTGAAGCTCTACAATGCGGGTGAAGAGCAGCATGGTATCAAATTTATCCATCACGGATCCTGAAGGCGATTATTAACGATAATGGAATTATGTTATCAAATATCACCCATTTATCTCTCCCGCTAAAACATTAATATCTTCATTCAGACCCCCTTTCACTGAAACCGGAGAGAACGATGGACAAAGTCAATAAAACTGCCCTTGTTACGGGCGGTTCCCGTGGTATCGGCCGCGCCATTGCTGAGCGTCTCGCGCGGGACGGTTTTACCACTATCGTGAATTACGCAGGTAATGCCGAGGCGGCAGAGCAAACCGTGCAGAGCATCGTCGCTAAAGGTGGCCGTGCGACGGCGATTCAGGCTGATGTTGCCAGCGAAGCGGACGTCAGCCACTTGTTCCAGCAAGCGAAAGCGGTTACCGGCAGACTGGATGTGGTGGTGCACAGCGCGGGGATCATGCCAATGGCGAAGATTACCCCTGCCGGTCTTCACGATTTTGATCGTGTCATTCATACCAACCTGCGTGGCGCATTTCTGGTGCTGGCAAATGCTGCTGAAACCGTGAGTGAAGGCGGCAGAATCATTGCCCTTTCGACGAGCGTGATCGCCAAATCCTTCCCGGCTTATGGTCCCTATATCGCCTCAAAAGCAGGCGTGGAAGGGCTTGTACACGTGCTGGCAAACGAACTGCGGGGCAGAAATATCACCGTTAATGCCGTTGCTCCGGGCCCCACCGGGACTGAGCTCTTCTTTAACGGTAAGAGCGAAGAGCAGGTTGCGGCCGTTGCAAAACTGGCCCCGCTCGAGCGCATCGGTACCCCAGAAGAGATCGCCAGCGCAGTAGCGATGATCGCCGGTCCGGACGGGAGCTGGATCAACTCGCAGGTTATTCGTGTAAACGGTGGCTTCGCCTAATCCCCCCGACAGGCGGATGCATACGCTTCCGGGGTAAATGAGCGATGAGGCCTGCACGGTCATGCCGCGCAGGTAATAGTCAATATCGTCAATACACCTGCGGGAAACGTCCCTTCCGGGTTGATATTGATCCGACTGATGAGAGTGCGGCGGTGGTCAATGCCATTGCCGAGCGCATCCGCCAGCAATTTTTACAGCTGGCTTGCCGATAAGATATTTGGATTTAAAGAGTATGAAGAAAATGACCTCCCAGAACTTTTCCTGGGATGATTTGAAAACCGTTATGGCTGTAGGTGAGCACGGTAATCTGTCACGCGCCGCAGATGCTCTGGGCATCAATCATTCCACCTTGTTTCGTCGGTTGGGGGCCATTGAGACGTCGCTGGCATTAGCCCTCTTTCTGCGTCGCCGCACCCACTACGTTCCGACAAAAGCCGGAACCGCGCTGATCGCCCTGGGACACCGCATTGAAGAGGATATCCACTATGTTCTACAGAACATTGAAGAGGATGAATGCGGTTTTTCGGGGGAGATAAGGGTCACCACGTCGGATGCCCTTTTGCAGGATTACCTTAACCCGCTGATCGCGTCATTTAGCCGAATAAATCCCCACATTACCTTTCAGGTCTCGACAGGAAATGAATCCGTCAATTTGTTCGATGGCGGGGCGGATATCGCGTTTCGAGCCACCAGAGACATTCCGGAGCATCTTTCCGGCCGCAAGGTGGGATCGGCGTTCTGGGCAGTGTATGGTTTACGTGAACAATGGGAAAAAAAGCAAGTCAATGCTATGACGCTCACGGAGCATCGCTGGGTCTCCTTCCATTACGCAATGTCTAAGTTAAACGCCTTTCTGTGGATTGAAAAAAATATTCCCGAGAAAAATATCACCTTTCGCGGCGACTCCGTTCTCAGTGTTGCGTCGGCAATCTCAAGCGGGATTGGGATCGGTTTGTTACCCTGCATGCATGGCAATCAGATAGATAAACTGGCTCAGATTAGCCCCATCGTGGAGGGACTGGGTGAAGACATTTGGCTGCTCGCGCATCCTGATGTGAGGAAATCAGCAAAAATAAGGGAATTTATGAATCACTGTTCCCACTATTTAGCAGAAAACAGAAAGAGAATATTCGGACAGACATGTTAATTCCTTTTTTCATATAAAATTCATTAATATTTCACAGCGTTCATTTTTGCAATAAGCCCTTTGCAAAAATGAACGGACAAAAGAATATTTCGTTTTGTATAGTTTTCCCGAGTTCACGAATCAGGTCGTTAATACACTGATAAATTTAAACAAACATCGCGGAAATTATTATGACGATTAAAGCAACACCTGCAGCGGCCAGAAATCTGTTAAGCCCGGAAAACCATGCGCTGATCCTGCTGGATCACCAGAGCCAGATGGCGTTCAATGTGAAAAATATTGATATCGGCCTGCTGAGACAAAATACCGCAGTCCTCGCGGAAACAGGTAAGGGGTTTAATATTCCGACCCTTGTTTCGACGATTTCACGCCATGATTTTGCGGGCCCGGTATTTCCTGAAGTTTCAGCGGTATTCCCGGATGACGCGTCGTACGTTAACCGATCCACCTCCAACGCATGGGAAGATGGTAATTTTGTTGATGCCGTCAACAAACTGGAGCGCGACCGCCTGGTGTTTGCAGGTCTGTGGACCTCGGTCTGTCTGAATGGTCCGGTTCAGTCTGCCATTGAGCAAGGTTTTGACGTCTATATCGTCACAGACGCCAGCGGTGACATGAGTGCAGAAGCTCATGAACGCGCTGTACAACGCATGATTCAGACTGGCGCAAAGCCGATTACTGCCCTGACTTACCTGCTTGAACTGCAACGTGACTGGGCACGTCATGAAACCTACGAACTGACCACTTCGATCAGCCAGAAACATGGCGGAGCGTTCGGTATTGGCATCCAGTATTGTGCAGATATGGTTCACGCCTAAGATAACTCGCCATACGATTTTTTTTGCTGGGGGAGTGGAATGACCGTATGGCCGGTATGCGGGCAGGATGCAGTATTCCTGCCCGCATGTTTTTTCTGGGTACTGTTCACTTCTCTTCGTTCCCCCTCGCTCGCCGTTTCGGCTGCCTCTCTTACCCCGAATTCTTTTGAAAACCATTCCGAACAAACATGGCATCCAGCATTGAGTAAAAAATGAGTGATGAAATTGACACTCTACCTACCAACTGGTAGGTTGGTTTTCATTCGCTTTCCAGCCAACCGGATCCGGGCCTGAGAACGTTATTTTTTACCTATGCGATAAGTGAGATCGGTAATGGAGAAAAAGCATGAGTTAGCGGCAGGGCCATCCATTCAGGGAGATGGCATTGCGGAAACAACGACAGCGACCGAGGTTTTTTCCGGCCCTGGCATGAGTATCAACCTGCGTTTTTGCCTGATGAAAGAGGTTGCAGCGTATAAGGCGCAGCAGGGTCAGGCAATTGCCGACCCTGAACAGGAACGGGACGTGCTTGAAAGAGCCTTTGCTGTCGCCCACGCGTCAGGGCTGGAAAGAGAGAGCGTCAGGTCTTTCATTCAACTGCAGATGGACATTGCGAAGGCTATCCAGCATTTCCATTGTGCCGACTGGCTGATGGAAGAAGATACACCGAGGACACCGATGCCGCTCTCTGCGGTGAGAGCAAAAATTGCCCATGCCGATGAATCAACGCTTCGCAGTATCGCCCGGAAATTAAAAACGGAGGGCGGCTTTTCCGGAGCTGATAAAGCGGCATTCATGCGAGAAATTCAGCATGAAAAAATACGTGACAGAGATAAAGAGCGGCTCTGGGCTACAGTTAAAAAAATCCTGCTTCATTCATCCTGTGGCGCGTCTTAATGGGCGAGTTATCACGCCAGCAGCGAAAGACGTGCTTAATGTTTTCAGGAATACGTTCTCGCGTATTTGATTGTGTATTCACTGTGTGAGCAAAAATATGACGAACACTTCACTTTCCACCGGCCAAAAAATAGTCCGCCTGTGCCTGGTCGCGATTATTCCCCTTGTCTTGATAGCGCTGTTTCTCTGGTCAGGCGGCTGGCTGACGCCGAATCGTCTGACGTCTGACAAACTGGTTTCGGTATTGCAGAAATCGGGTGGGGAACATCCCGGTTTTCGCCGCAATCACGCGAAGGGCGTGTGCGTGGTGGGGGATTTTATCTCTAACGGCCAGGTCAGTTCGTTATCGCGAGCAGCGCTATTTGCCCCTGGCGAAACGCCAGTTACGGGCCGTTTCGCCATCGCAGGGGGTAACCCAAAAGCGCCGGATTATGCCGTTCCCGTGCGCAGCATGGCGCTGCAATTCAGGCAGAGCAACGGCGAGCAGTGGCGAACAGGCATGAACGCGATGCCACGCTTTCCGGTCTCTACCGTTGAAGACTTCTATGCGCTGCAAAACCTGACTCTGCCCGATCCGGCAACCGGTAAACCCAACCCCGATAAGCTTAAGGCGTTTGTGATCGCGCATCCTCAGATGCAACCCTACCTCGCCTGGGCAAAGCAGTATGTACCTTCATCCAGTTGGGCAAGCGATCGCTTTAATAGCCTGAATGCATTTCGCTTTATTGATAAAACGGGTAAAGAGCATCTGGTCCGCTGGAGTATGGTGCCGCATATTGGCTCTCAGCCGATGAGCGAGGCGGATAAAAATGATAAAGATTTTCTGCAACACGATCTTGAAGAGCGCCTGAAGCAAGGGCCGCTGAAATGGGATCTGATGATTACCGTCGCTAAACCGGGCGATCCGGGCAACGATGCAAGCCAGGTCTGGCCTGAAGATCGGCAAACCATCAATGCCGGCATGCTCGTGCTGACGCGTGCAACACCGCAGCAAAACGGTCCGTGCAATGACATCAACTACGATCCGCTGATTTTGCCCGATGGCATTGCCCCTTCGGACGATCCTTTACTCAATGCGCGCTCGGCGGCCTATGCCAAATCCTACAATGCGCGTACCCGTGAACAGTCCCGACAGTCAGGAGCTGGCTTATGAAACAGGTTGCTTATTTCCATCCGGCGTTGCGCATTCTGCACTGGTTCATGGCAGCGGCTATCGTGGCAATGTTGTTTATCGGCATCGCGATGGTTTCAACCATTTCGTCGAAACATGCCCTGCTGGTGGCGATCCACAAACCGCTGGGGCTGATGATTCTGGTTCTGGTGGTGGTCAGGCTATGGCTGAGGTTTTATACCTCCGTCCCTTCGCTACCGGCTTCCATACCGGCCTGGCAGCGCCTGATAGCGCATCTCTCACACTGGGCGTTATACATCATGATGTTCCTTCAGCCCCTGATTGGCTGGGCGATGCAGTCAGCGGCGGGGTACCCCATCACCCTCGGGGGCGGGGTTGTTTTGCCACCCATTGTTCCGGTGAATAACGACTGGTTTGCTATTCTGCGGCCTTTGCACTCTCTGGTTGCGCTGATGCTATTTGCTACCGTGATGCTGCATTTGGCGGCCGCGCTTTTTCATGCGTTAGTGCTGCGTGATGGCGTCTTTGACAGTATGGCGGGGACCGGCAGACGGCGGCAGTAAAGGCGGCCTGTCGGTAGGTTTTCGCTCTGCTCTCTGATATCTTATTGATCTGTATACTGACAATGGGTTACGGCTATGTCCACCGAACGTTCACAGAAAGCAAACGACATTATATTTTTCACCCGACAATTGCTTACCACCGGTGGCTACCGAAGCTTCAGTTTTGCCGACCTTTCTGAAAAGGTGAATATTCGCAAGGCGAGTATTCACCACCATTTTTCAAGCAAGGCGGAGCTGGTAAGGGTCGTCGTGAGCGAGTATCGCCAGGAGGCCCGCGCCGGAATGCAGGCATTAAGCCATCAACTAAATAATCCGGTTGCCGAACTTCAGGCCTATGCCGATTATTGGGCCAAATGCATCCAGGACGGTTCTGCGCCATTTTGTATCTGCGCGATGCTTGCCGCCGAACTGCCGACGTTGCCGCCCGAAGTCGCTTCGGAAGTGACGGGACATTTCGCCGATCTCTCTGGCTGGCTGACGGAGTTGCTTCAGAGAGGAGAAAGGGAAAAATGCTTTACTGTCCGGTCAACCCACGCCAGCGAGGCGGGGCAGTTAATGGCAACGGTACATGGTGCCATGTTAGCCGCACGCGCGTTTAACGACGCGAAAGTATTTCAGCAAATCGTCCAGCCGGTCATCGACAATATTCTTGTGTCGGATTGATCGCTCGATAGCACGACATTGCCCTTTTAACCTGCTTATAAGGGCGCAATGTGCATCTCTCCTGAGGGTATTCCGTACCAATAATTGACCACTCCGCACAAATTCTGACCGTTTAAGACGCAACGGGGGATTAGAAACGACAATTTTTTCAAATTCCGCCTTCGTCCAATTTTAATAACCTGCTCTGTCTCATATTATCATGGTGTAAAAGGGAGACAGGGACACGTCTGAAGGCTAATCTTTGTTAATGACGATACGGCAAGCAACAACGTCGGGATGGCTGTCATGGACCGTTAAACGAGAGTATAACGGGACCGTTTCGTCCTGGAGTCTTATCTGGTTGGCTGGTAACAATTTGTGTCAGAATAGACGACAAGACATACCTATTTCCTTAATGGAGTCATCGCGCATGAGAATGGCAATCACCCTACTTTTCTTGATTATTTCGACCTGTTCCTGGGGGAAGGAACTCCCTAAGCTTGAAGGGAAACCCGTGTTAACCATCTCCGGGAAAATCGAGAACAGTAATCAAAATGGCGCTGCAGTCTTTGATATCGCTGGCCTGGAAAAAATCGGCCTCGTTACCATGCGTACCCGTAACCCATGGTATAATGACCAGACAAGCTTTGAGGGTATTCCCATGAAAAAACTCATGGAACTGGTCGGCGCCAAAGGCACTGTTCTGAGTGTAACCGCGCTCAATGATTATACGACTGAAATTCCCATTGAAGACTTCACAAAATATAACGTGATCCTTGCAATAAAAATGAACGGCCAATATATGCGCGTTCGCGACAAGGGCCCTCTGTTTATTGTCTATCCTTATGAAAGTAACAAAGAGTTGGATAACCAGGTCTATTACTCGAGATCAGCATGGCAGATTAGCAAAATGGTCGTAGAGTAATAATCTGGAGAAATGCATGAACAGGATCCTGGTAGGCATTATATTTTTCCTATTCATTACAACCGGGTATATTTCATTTCTTTTGCATGAGCGGCAGGAGGATCTGCAAAAACTCAACCATTATAAAGACTCCTGGTCTGTCTCTCAGATGGTTTCAGAATACTACAGGCTGGAGTCGTGGATCAGCCGTTATTCTGACAATAATCCTGATATCACCATGGACGATCTCCGCATGCGGCTGGAGATCATGCTTAGCCAGCGTGAGTTACTGAAAGAAGGCGATTTAGGGAAATATGTAAAGTCGAATAAAAGCCATAATGCACTGGCAAAAAATCTGCATGAAACGCTTGATTATCTTGATCATCATCTGGAAGGGATGAGTCGCGCTCAACTTGCTGATTATCTTGAGAAAATGTATGCGCTTGATTCCTCCCTTAGCCAGTTTTCATCCAGTGCACTCTCCAATGATGTTAACTCCATCAACGAGACAAACCAGAATATACAAAAGCTGTATCGTATCTACTCAGGCCTTTCGGTTCTGCTGATTATTTTAAGTGCGATATTGGGTGTTTTAAATGTCTGCCAGAACAGGAAGATACTTAAAACTCACCGACAGGTTACCAGCCTGGCAAATGAACTTCAGAAATCGAAGGAAATACTCCAGCAACAGAATAAAAAACTGGCGTATGACGTTTACCATGACTCGTTGACGGGGCTTAAAAACAGGCTTTATTTCTGGGATGATCTTATTAATAATATCTCGATAGCGAGCCGCATACACAGGCCTGTCACGGTCATGTTGTTTGATCTCGATCGCTTTAAAGAAGTCAATGACAGCTTTGGTCACGATGCCGGCGATCTGTTATTGCGTGAGGTTGCGCACCGTTTATCCTCCATGAGCAACGAAACAAATACATTCTATCGCCTCGGGGGCGACGAGTTTGCATTATTGTCGCATGAGCTGACAGAAGAAAGTGCCGTTAATCTGGCAATGGAAATCTGTGAGTGCATTAAAAAGCCTTACATAATAGGTAACTCTAACGTCACCATTGGTACCTGCGTCGGTATTGTTGTTTCAGAATTAGAACGACGTTCAGATTACCTTTATAAGTTTGCCGATCTTGCTCTGTATGAAGCTAAACGTGCAGGCTTAAACATGATCAAAGTGTTTCGCCGCATCATGCTGCAAAAGCTCGAGGAAAGCAGAACCCTGGAGCGTGATTTATCAGTGGCAGTCGCAAATAAAGAGTTGGTCGTTTACTATCAGCCGATTGTTGATTCGTACACCACTGAAATATATGGCTATGAAGCCCTTCTGCGCTGGAATCATCCCGTTAAGGGCATCATTGCGCCGGATGATTTTATTTCGGTAGCAGAGAAAACGGGATTCATCCATGAGATAGGCAAAGCCGCGCTTGAAATCGCCTGCAAGGAAGCGACGACATGGAAGGTGCCAGCAAGGATCTCTGTCAACGTGTCTCCGGTGCAGTTAAGCAGTATGAATTTTGTCGATACAGTACGCGCAGTGCTGGCCGAAACGGGGTTGCCCGCTACCCGGCTTGAGCTGGAAGTGACGGAATCTTCGCTGTTTACCGACAGTGAAACCCCCATCGAAATCCTTATGGCGCTCAGAGTGCTGGGCATAAAAATCTCTATTGATGATTTCGGTACGGGCTATTCCTCCCTTTCAAGATTGATTCAGTTAGGCTTTGATAAAATAAAAATCGATAAATCTTTTGTGCGAACAATATCCACGGATGAAGAAACTCAGACCATCGCAAAATTAATGGTCGGCATGGCGAAATGCCTTGATATGGTAATTATTGCTGAAGGCGTTGAAACCAATGATCAACTGTTATGCCTTCAACGTTTGGGGTGTGATTTGGCACAAGGATATCTCTTTGGAAAGCCCGCGCCCTTTATCAGTCAATCAATCAAAGCGGGTGAAACACTTGTTTAATCCTGCGGTGACGCTCACTGGTCAACACGTGTGCCTGGCGCCTGGAAGAGAAGAGAGGGCGATATGCAGGCGCAACGGCTGATGGGGGAGGGGTATGAACCGTACGTTGAGCAACAGGGTGACAGACTGACCTACTCTTTGCCGGTCGATTCCGGATTTGTCAGTTTTAACTTCACGTTTGATCTTCGCCAGACCGATCTGGATGTCCTGCTGTCGAGCGATTACAGGCGAGCCGTCCTCGAGATCACGGCCCACACTTTGCTCCAGCATTCGACACTGAAGGGGAATGACCGTTTCACTCAGAAAGACTTCGACAACCTGGTCGCAGTCACACTCCACGCATCGCTGGCGCTTTTGCACATATTCATTTCGCGCGTGAGCCGTGAGCACAATATTGCCATTGACCATTATGTCGAAGAAATACTCCACCGACGAACACGCCGCGGCTGAACAGGCCCGAAGCCTGATCAATGTGTTCCTGATACTCCCCTCAACGCGAACATGACTGCCCCTCAACAGAAGCAGCCTGCATCTGCAATTTGCTGCAACACGGTCGCGTTATTCGGCAAAGTTCAACAGCGCGTTACCCTCCAGGCGATACCGTACCCATTCGTTTTGAGGTAATGCGCCAATGCTGAGGTAAAAATCAATTGCGGGCTGGTTCCAGTCCAGTACGCTCCATTCAAGGCGTCCGCAGCGCCGTTCCACGGCATATTGCGCAATTTTCTTCAGCATCGCTTTTCCCGCGCCCTTGCCGCGATAATCGGGGGAAATATACAAATCTTCCATATAAATACCGTTACGTCCAAGCCATGTGGAGTAGCTGGTGAAGAACACGGCGTATCCGGCGATTTTCCCTTCAATCTCGCAGATTAACGCTTCGGTATGGCTGCCGTCGCCAAAGAGTGTTTCGCGAATCTCATCCGGTGTGGTGACCACTTCTTGCGGGGCTTTTTCGTAAACCGCCAGCTCATAAATCATATCGTAAATAGCGGAGGCATCTTCCGGGCGGGCCTGGCGAAGGCTGATACTCATATGTTTTCCTGTCTTTTTTGCAAGGCATCGTTATTGATGGCATTAAGCATAGGGGGTATTGTCAGAAGAATTAAGTGCAATGAAATCACCCAATGATGAATATTATGCATCCAGCGCTGCGACGTCTTGATTTAAACCTGCTGCTCATTTTTGACGCCATTTATCGGCACTGTTCCGTTCGCCTCGCTGCGGATGAACTGGCGATGAGCACCTCTGCGTTGAGCCACGCACTGTCCCGACTGCGTATTGCGCTCAATGACCCGCTATTTTACCGGGAAGGACACCGGATGTGCCCAAGCGTGTATGCCACCCAGCTCGCGCCCTCTATTGCATCAGCACTGAAATTTCTCAATCAGGAGCTGACTGTACAACCGGCGTTCGTGGCTTGCGAAAGCACGGAGCGGATCCAGATTGCGATTACGGACTTTACCGCGTTGTGCATTTTCCCGACGTTGATGCAGAGGCTGCAGCAGGAAGCTCCTGGCTTGCGCTTTGATTTACGCTATTTGCCACACAGCCCGGCGCTGAACGAACTGTTGGCAGGAGAAGTGGATCTGGCGCTGGGATTCAGTACACCCGACGATATCCGTCACAATGAACTGGACGAGATAAACTGGTTTGAGGATGAGTATGTTGTCATCAGCAATACCCGCCGAACACAGCTGACGCTGGAAGATTATCTTGCTGCACGGCATCTGGTGATAACCCCCTGGAACGAAAAGCAGGGGGTACTGGATTTACGGCTTGAGCAGTTGGGGTATACGCGGCAGATAGCGCTTAAGACGCCATCCATGCTGAGTGCCCCGTTTATCGTTGCGGAAAGCGACCTGCTAATGGCCATTCCCCGTTTTGCTGCTGAGAAGCTGAAACATGCTGCCAGTATTCAGATTTTTTCATTGCCGTTCACCATAAGCCCGTTTGAAGTAAAGATTTACTCGCATAAACGCAGTGGCCAGAGAGGGGCAACCAAATGGCTGAAGACGACACTTCACATGCTGGCGGACGAGTTGCCGCAAAACATTTATGGCCATGAAACTGACAGTCGAATTTGAATGAGGGTAAATGCCATGCTTCTGGAACAGTTGAAAACGCTGGAACGCACGCTTCATGGCAGCAGACGCAACGATCGTGAATGGCTTGAACAGATACTTCACGACCAGTTCAGAGAAATAACACGATCAGGTGTGTTGATCGATCGTTCGCAGACAATAGAGGCACTTTCTGCCGAAGCAGTTATCCCGACCATTCTCAGCTGCGACTTTCAGCTCATCCAAATAAGAGAGGATGTCGCGATATTGCACTACAGGACATTCAATGCGAACGGCGCTCGCCAGACTTTGCGTTCTTCGTGTTGGGAGCGGGCCGGGAGCGGGCAATGGAAACGGGTATTCCATCAGGGGACACCTGATGCGGGGAGCGGATAAGGTCCCAGGAGCGCACCGCAGAAAACGATTTCTGAATCTCAAGTGGGGAGAGTTAAGCCAGCCGACGGGCTGGCCTGAAATAGCGGCATTGCTCCGCACTCATTTTAAGTTTATGGGGTCGCTTATCGCTCGTAGCAAACCTTGCGGCTCTTATGTCGGTCCGCTTTGTGCCAGAAGCGGGAGTTGTTATAAAGAGCAGGGGATTGAACGCAAGATCGTTTAGCTCATCTTACAGTAGTTCAACCACTTCAAATTCTTCTGTAATTAGCTCCATTTCTTCAGAGAAATACCCTTCGCGGGTGAAAAACCGCTGATGTTCCTTCTGCCAGTATTCAAGGCTTAAATCGCCTTCACCTTCTTTGCGGGCAAACTCCTCAGTAACATCACAAAAACGAACCAGTCGCATTGAAACCAGCCTGATTACGCAGACCGGGATGCTCTGGCCATCAAGGATAATGTTATAGCTCCCAATTTTCGGCGCAGGCTCTTCCTGCTGATAAGAGGCAAATGATCCGCAAGAGGCTGTTTTGATCCCTTTTTTAATCAGATCCGCAAGCTCACTGGCCAGTTCCGGGCTGTCACCCATTTGCCAGGCATTTGCACCTGGATACTTCACTTTCAATTCCTCAACAGCAGCCATGAATAGCCCTTCTTAATTGTCTATGAAAAATGTTACACGGGGGTGAGCATGAACTGTCCAGATATTAACAGCGATGTTTCCCACTGGTAATGTCGTCCACTTTTTGCTGCTGGAGACTTCACAACTCTTTTGTTAATCCGCCTGGTATCATGAGGCGTGCCCGATTCGTTAATCGTCATTTATATGACGAGCCGAAGTCCTTTTGAGACAATCTTTTTGAACTCCTCGCATTCGGAATGCACGCTTTTCGAACAGCAAGCAACATGCTTCAGTCCCTGGCTTAACAACTGGAGCCGGCGGATGGTACTGTCGATCTCCTTTGCTCGTTGAAGAAGCAGAACATTGTTGAGTATGAGTTTGTTGTCTTCACTGAACATGTCGGCAATCTCATCAAGACAAAAACCTGCTGCCTGTCCCAGAGCGATTAATTGCAATTTATTGACCACAATCTCGTTGTACTGCCTCCTAAGGCCATTACGACCAATAGGTTTAATAAGCCCTTTCTTTTCGTAATATCGCAACGCCGATGGTGTAACTCCCGTAAGGTTGGCGACTTCTCTGATATCCAGTTCTTTCATTGTTGACTTAAACCGCACTTTAAGTTGCACACTGATTATCAGCTTATCATTTCACTGAGAAAAGGAAGTGGACTTTGGATATTATTTTCAAAACGATTATCACGGGAATTGGCGCAACGCTGGTTATGGATTTGTGGTCACTTTTTCAGAAGTACATTCTGAAAATACCACCATTGAATTATGCTTTGGTTGGGCGCTGGGTTTTACTCCTCCCTAAGGGGAAATTCAGGCATCACACCATTCTTTCATCGCCGCAGATACATGGAGAGATGCTTACTGGCTGGATATTCCATTACCTCACCGGTATATTTTTTGCGTTTATCCCGTTTTCGCTTGACGGAAAGTTCTGGCTCCATGAACCCTCACTGTTAATTGGCGTGTTGACAGGCTTAATAACGTTAACTGCCCCGTTTTTGATGTTGCAACCCGCGTTTGGCTTTGGTATCGCGGCCTCACGTACACCTCATCCATGGCTTTCGCGTCTGTTAAGCCTGCTTACACACATTGTATTTGGTATTGGCTTATATGGCGTTGCCGCTGTTTTGGCGTCATTCTAAGAGCCTCATCAAGTCGTTCAGGCGTGAGACAGCTCGTGCTTCTTACCGGAACTACCCTCTGTCGAATTTCGCAATAATCGGCATTTTGAGAGCGCTTAAGAGGCGGGCATTGAAAAACTCCATGAGGTTATCAAAAGGGAGCCAGTAACTGCTTAATAACGATCTCGTCATCGCCAGAATGGGCAGTTGAAAATGTACTCGTGATGGCGGAATAATCTATCAATGTACATAACGAATTTAATGGAGTGAGGGTGCAGGGAGTGAGAGCGAATGAAATGGTAAGGAAATTTTTTATGCTGGCATTTGTTGCCAGTCTGGCAACGGGATGCACGCCATTAAAACCTTCCGGATGCCATAAAACCACTGCAAGGGCTAATTGCGGTTCTGGCTACTGGGACGATCAGGATGAATGGGGCGCGCAAGCGCGGGCGATCAGAGCAGCGATAAATGCAAAACTGGCTGACCCACAAAACTGGAAAGGGAAGAAGTGTCGATTACACATAGAGTTTGCTCAGAATGGTAAGGCTTTAAACATATCAACTAGCGACGGTAATAAAGCATATTGCGAAGCGGTAAAATCAGCAGCCCAGAAAGCCACCTTTCCAGCTTTTACTAATCAGGAAGTGTACCGCGATTTTCAAAAATCTCGCTTTGATTTGCGCGGTTAGTCATACCATGAACATCAGTAGGTCCGCTTTTCGCTCGTAGCGGACCTTACGGCTCAGTTAGGGGGGGCGCTTTGCTCTATTTCCGGAGTCAGGCTGTGCAGAAGCCGGGGACGGCGACCTTCTGGAACAGATGAGGGCTGGCTACGACGGATGAAGGATATGCTGGAAGTTTCGCGAGGAACTCGGGATCAGTGAAGGCCGCGCGAACCGCCTCGGTGGATTCCCACACTACATAGTTCAGGTAAGTCGGACTATCGCCGATCGCCCGATGTAATTGCATGGAAATGAAGCCCGGTTGCTTCGTTATGACCTCGGCAGCTGCCTTGAAAGCGTCCAGGAAGCCTGCTTCGTCGGCGGGATCCAAGACCGCGAAGAGATTGATTAGCACGAGAGGTGCGACCGCGACGCCTAGTTGGCGGTCAAACGGAAATTTCTCGTCCAGAGGTTTAAATGGTTTTATCGCGGCCATGGCGGCACTCCTGTCTACAGTAAATTGAACTGGATGAACGATGCTGCTTGCACTCAACTGAGCATCGACTGCTGAGCGAAGATACCCGCCATCGTGCCTTGCCATGCTGCCGTAGTGACCGAGGGGATACCGGGGTTGGCAAGGTCACCGGCGGCGTAGATGCCAGGCATGCTGGTTTCGCGGCGCTCGTCGGTCTTGAGGGCGATGCCGGTTGGCGTATTGACCGTGGCGAGGCCCAGTGCATCATGAAGGCTTGCGGACGGCCTGGTCCGCGGATGCGCGAACAGAATATCGACTGAAACATCGGGGCCGGATTCGATCCTGATGGTGGCACTATGGCTTCCGTGAGGTTCGATTTCAGTGATCCTGCCATCAATGAGAGGTACCTGGCGAGTGGCCAGATCGGCCCGTATGTCGAGACTGATGTCGTGACCGTTGCCAAAGACAGTCAATCTGTTTGTCCAGTCGTGGAAGAGCCTGACCTGATTGTGCGACTGTACGCCAGACCAGATGAGGCCCCAGTGCTGGTCGGCGACTTCAAAGCCGTCGCAATAGGGGCATGGTATGATGGATGTACCCCAGCTTTCGGCAAAGCCGGGAATATCAGGCATCTGGTCAGCGACGCCATAGCTCAGAATTAAGCGGCGCGCCCGCAGGCTTTCGTTATCGTCCGTGACGACGCAGAAATCGTCGATGGTGCCAGATACGCTTTCGGCGCGAGCGTTGACGAGCTTGATCGTTGGGTAGCGTGCCAGTTGCTGCCGCGCCTCGGCCAGGATGTCCTGTGGCGGCTTGTGATCGTGGCCGAGCACACCATGTGAACGGGCAGCAAAGCGATTACGTTGTCGGCCAGTGTCGAGGACCGTAACCTTGCGACGGGCACGGCCAAGCTGCAGGGCCGCGGCAAGACCGGCAAAGCTGCCTCCGATGATGATGACGTCATTCATGGTGATGAGTTCCGTGTTGAGGATGTAAGGAGATGTGCTAGCTCTGGCGCACCTTGCACATTTATGAAACTGCGTGGTATCGTAATTAAATAATTACGATACTGTCAAGGACTGTATTTATAGTGACCAATAAAAACAACCCGACCCGGCGGGGCAGGCCTGTCAACGAGGCGCTTGGCCAGACAATCGTCGAGGCCGCCTCCGAGCTATTCGTAGAATTGGGATTTCAGGCGACGACCCTGGACAAAGTCGCCCAGCGAGCGAAGATATCCAAACTCAGCATCTATCGGCACTTCGAGAACAAGGAGGCACTCTTCAGTGCGGCGATTGTGGCCGGTTGTCATCAGTTGTTTGCACCACAGTCCCTTCTTGAAGGCGTTGACGGTTCGGTTGAAGATCAACTGATGGCGGTGGGATCATTACTGCTGCGCACGTTGTTGAGGCCCGACGTGAGTAGTGTCGAAGCCATGGTCATGGCTGACAAGACGAATCAAAAGTCGTTAAGCAAACTCCATTATGAAGCTGGCCCCGCTCATGTCATCGCCCAAATCGAAGCTCTTTTACGGCAATTGCACCAGAAAGCGCTTCTGAACGTTCCCGATCCTCTTCAATCCGCTCGCTTGTTTGCCGCGCTTTTCAAAGGCTCTGACCTTCTGATTATCGCGCGCTTCGATGCGGCCAGAGCAGAGGACGACAACGAAATCGAATCATATTGTCGGTCGGCCGTCGCCATGTTTATCGCCGCGCACGGTGGCACCCAGGATGCGATATCGCAGCTGTGAACTTGCCCGATATTCCCGCTCCGTCCTGGTCGCAACGTAAAGCCCGGACGTGATGCAACTGGAATGTCCGCTTTTCGTTCACAGCGGACCTTCAGCTAAGGTAACTTGCTCGCTGCGTGCCTGGAGCAGATGTTGCTAACATTGTGATGTGACTTTATCGGAGCATATCAATATCGCTAACATTGCTAAACTCAACGAGATATATGCAACCTGAATACGGAGCACGTGATGGTCACCACACATGTTTTCATCGCGGTCAGTCTTGATGGTTATATCGCTCGACAGGATGGTGATATCGACTGGCTGTTGAAGCGCGATGACCCGACAGAAGATCATGGCTATGCCGCATTTATCGCGGACAAAGAATGGATCATTATGGGGCGAGGCAGCTATGAGAAGGTGCTGACTTTTGACGAATGGCCTTATGATCGACCCGTGCTGGTGCTTTCCCGGCAGCTAACCGGTACCCCCGTGCCCGAGGCGCTGAAGGGTAAAGTGCAGTTTTCATGCTGCACGCCAAGGGAGGCTCTTACTGACCTGATGGAGAAGAATGTGCGCCGGGCCTATATCGATGGCGGGCAGTTAATACAGTCGTTCCTTCGCGAAGGTCTGGTCGCCGATATCGTTATCACTACTGTTCCTGTCCTGCTCGGTTCGGGAAAACCGTTGTTCGGAGTGCTGCCCCATGATATCGATTTGACGCTATTATCCAGCCGTAGCTTCCCTTCGGGTCTGGTACAGTCACACTATCGGCTGACGTCATAAGCTGAATCTAAGCAGAGTGATGACCTCCGCTAACGCGAGAAAATGCCCTATCTGCCAGCGGTACTGTTTTACTTCTACGGCCTTACTTCAGTTCGCTCAAAAAGCAATGAATCAGAAAACGGGCCTACAAACTCCGGGATCTGGCTCGCGCCGATATCTTCGATGACATTGACATGTTTATCAGTCGGAGACGGCGGTAAAGCCATATTGGGGCGTCAGTAGAGGCCTTTGAACACTCTCCGTCGTGAGGGCTGAATTTGTCTACCATTGTACTGGCTGTCTGTACAAGAGCCAGCTTCCGCTCTTCGCTCAAAACGGACCTTCCCACAACCCGCAACACTGCCCGTAAAACGCAATGCCCCTGATCCCTCCGCATCACACTACACTTATCCCTTAAAGCCAAACCTGACACAGGGAGTCATGTATGTCTGCGGAGAATTTATCCCAAATGGGTGCGGCAAAAGTGCAGCGTTTGGTGGATCAATATGGTCAGCAAGTCATAGAAAAATGCCCTGTTAGCCCTGTGGAATACGCTTTCTACGAGTATGCGGCGGAAGAGCTCAACAGCAGGGGAATCAAAACGCCGACGCTGTTGTCTGCCGATCCACATCCACGCCGGTTAAGGCTGGAATATATCCCTGGAAAAGTGTCTCAGGATGAGGTGTCGGGGGATGACATATTGAAATGCCTTTCTCATCTTCATCGCACTCCACCGGACCCAACCTGGGTGTATTACCCTCATTCCTGGCCCGAGAAAGCGCTTGAAAAATCATTGGCGCTTTTGAAATTACCGGACCGCGCGGCCCACCAGATGCGCTGTTTTCAGCAAGCGGGCAGCGTTTTGTTTCGGCAGAAATGTTTAATCTCAGGGGATACCAATGCCGGTAACTGGGGGAGAAGAGAAAACGGAGAGTGGGTTCTCTTTGACTGGGAAAGGTTTGGCACGGGCAGTCCGGCTATCGACCTCGCCCCGCTGATAAAGGGGATGGGCTCCAGGCAAAGCATTTTACAGCTTGCGGAGCGTTACAGCGTGCATTATCCGCATATGCCTGCCCGACACTTAGCGATGGAGATAACCCTTGCTAAAGCATGGATTGTGTCAGAGGTGGTGTCCCTGCTCTATGACCGGAACAAAACAGATTTTGAGCTGTACCTGAACTGGTACAGAGAAACGCTTCCCGGCTGGCTGGACGAGGCTATCTCAGTACTTTAACCCTTCGTCTGCATGGGTATTTATATTATTAAGGCCGAAATTCTGGCTCGCAGACCAGCTGGATTTCGGCCCTTAAGCTCTGGCCTTAGTGCGCCGTGATATACGGCTCCTTGACGAACTCCGCCAGCAGCCAGACCATATCATGTAGCAGACCGGTCAGCTCTTTTGCCACGTTTGCAGGCAATGTTCCGCCCATTACCGCCTGCGTTAACGCCAGCGCATAGTCCACCTGGAGCGACGTATCCTGCCAGCAGTCCGGAACGCAGGAGACAATCTTCTCTCCTGCAATCAGCTGTTCGACCAGATAAGACGGGAGGGCAGAATCACAACGCGCGCGAAGGCGTTTAAGGACTGCCAGCAAACGCGTGCACAGTGTTGCATGGGTGACCGCATCGTCGGTTTCTACCAGCACGCTTACATACGCGGTGCAGGCATCGGCCAGTTCGAAGAGATCTGCAGATTCAGGCAGTTGTAGATGAATCAGATGGTGTATAGCGCTTTCTTCAGAGAGCGCGTAAGACAGGGAAGGGACAGTTGTCATGTGATTTTCCATTTTAAAAAAACTCCAGACCATCCAATAAGTTCCTACGCTCATGGGTGGTAGCGCTGACGGAGGTAGGAATACCGCACACGACAAAAACGGCCAACCTTTCGGTTGCTCCGCCAGCGCGACCGTAGTGTAACGGGATGAGCGCTGCCGCGACAAAATAATTGTCGTATCGTGATATGCGGGTTCCTACGCCCGGTTGCGGATGTGCCGCAACGCAGGCACTTTACGGCCGGGAGGAGAGTAAGAAAAGCAGTAACCCTGAATTACACAAGGTTACTTGCAGGTTTGCGAGGCGGCTTCCAGAAAGGCCTTAGCGGGCGCAAGCAACGCCGCGCCATTACCCTTCACTCAGCATCGCCAGAAACCGTTTCACCGTCCGCGAACGTTCAAAACGCCGCCAGCACAGCGCGATATCGGTATAAAGCTCCGGTGATGTCAGCGCATGGTAGGTCACATTGGGGGGCGAAATGGCGGCCATCGACTTCGGCACCAGGGCGAACCCGCCGCCAGCGGACACCATGCTCAGGGAAGAGGAAAGTTGCGAAGACTGCAGCGTGTGCTGCACGTCAATTCCGGCCCGCTCGCAGCAGCCGTAAACGCGATCGTACAGCCCTGGCGCGACCTCCTGCGGGAACAAAACGACCGGCGTATCCCGAAGTTGCTCCAGCGCCAGCGATCCACACTTCGCCAGTGGATGGTCGCGATGCAGCGCCACAACCATCGGCTCACGGTCGAGAATTTTTAGCTCAAACGCTTTGCTGCTCTCACACGGCAGACGCACAAACGCGATATCCAGCTCACCCTCCGCCAGCATCGCCGTCAGCGAAGACATATTGGCTTCCACCTGGTGCACTCTCACCGCCATGTTCTGCAGCTGATACTGGCGAATAAGGGTGAAGATTTTGGGGTGAAAGGCGTCTGAACTGGTGATCCCAATCGACAGACTGCCGTTCAGCCCGCGGGCAATGCCCCGGGCTTTCTCCAGCGCGGCGTCGCTCAGCGCCAGGATCTTACAGGCGTCCTCATAGAAGGCTTCTCCCGCTTCAGTTAGCTCCACGCCTCGCGTCAGGCGTCTGAATAACGGCGTGCCCACTTCTTCCTCGAGCCGTTTAATCTGCTGACTCAGAGGAGGCTGTGAAATACCCAGCGCTTTGGCCGCTTTGGTGAAGTGTCGCTCACGTGCAACGGCGACAAAATACCGCAGATAACGAAGTTCCATATCAAAAACGTCTCAAACCAGCATGGATTCTATATTGGAACTCTATGCTGAATCGGGTCAACATTTATTTAACCTTTCTAAATAAAGTTGAAGAGGACGAGCATGATGGTGCATTCATCTGCATGCGACTGTGAGGCCAGTTTGTGCGAGACCCTGCGTGGGTTTTCTGCCCAGCATCCTGACAGCGTGATCTATCAGACATCGCTAATGAGCGCCCTGTTAAGCGGCGTGTACGAGGGGGATACCACTATCGCCGATCTGCTTGCGCACGGCGATTTTGGTCTGGGTACGTTCAACGAGCTGGATGGCGAAATGATTGCCTTCAGCAGCCAGGTGTATCAGCTGCGCGCCGACGGGAGTGCCCGTGCCGCGAAGCCAGAGCAAAAAACACCGTTTGCGGTGATGACCTGGTTCCAGCCGCAGTATCGCAAAACCTTCGATGCGCCGGTCAGTCGTCAGCAGATCCACGACGTGATCGACCAGCAAATCCCCTCCGATAACCTGTTCTGTGCGTTACGCATCGACGGTAATTTCCGCCACGCCCACACCCGTACCGTTCCGCGTCAAAAGCCGCCATACCGCGCCATGACCGACGTGCTGGACGACCAGCCGGTGTTCCGCTTTAACCAGCGAGAAGGGGTACTGGTCGGGTTCCGCACGCCGCAGCATATGCAGGGCATTAACGTCGCGGGATATCACGAACATTTTATCACCGACGATCGTCAGGGCGGCGGGCATCTGCTCGACTACCAGCTGGAGAGCGGCGTGCTGACCTTCGGTGAAATTCACAAACTGATGATCGACCTGCCTGCTGACAGCGCATTTTTACAGGCCAACCTTCACCCCAGCAACCTTGATGCTGCAATCCGTTCCGTCGAAAACTAACAGGAGAACCACCGTGAACAGTGATAAACAGGCACGTCAGTGGGCGCATGGCGCCGATATGGTCGTAGGCCAGCTGGAAGCGCAGGGCGTGAAGCAGGTTTTCGGTATTCCGGGTGCAAAAATCGACAAAGTGTTTGATTCCTTGCTCGATTCCTCCATCGAAATCATTCCCGTACGCCACGAAGCGAACGCGGCGTTTATGGCCGCAGCGGTAGGGCGCCTGACCGGCAAGGCCGGGGTCGCGCTGGTCACCTCCGGACCGGGCTGCTCAAACCTGATCACCGGGATTGCCACCGCCAACAGTGAGGGCGACCCGGTGGTCGCGCTGGGCGGTGCCGTGAAGCGGGCAGATAAAGCGAAGCTGGTGCATCAGAGCATGGACACAGTCGCCATGTTCAGCCCGGTGACGAAGTACGCCGTAGAGGTGAGTTCACCGGATGCGATTGCCGAAGTGGTCTCGAACGCGTTTCGCGCCGCCGAGCACGGCAGGCCTGGGGGCGCGTTCGTCAGCCTGCCGCAGGATATTGTCGACCAGCCCGCCACGGGCGCGATTTTGCCGGGCAGCAGTACTGCCAAAATGGGGCCGGCACCGGAGTCCGCCATTAACGACGTGGCGAAGCTTATCGAAAAAGCCAAAAATCCGGTCATTTTACTGGGCCTGATGGCCAGCCAGCCTGCCAACAGCGCCGCGCTGCGTAAGCTGCTGGAGAAAAGCCGCATCCCGGTCACCAGTACCTATCAGGCGGCCGGGGCGGTGAATCAGGAACATTTCACCCGCTTTGCCGGACGTGTCGGCCTCTTTAACAACCAGGCAGGCGACAGATTGCTGCATCTGGCGGATCTGATTATCTGCATCGGTTACAGCCCGGTGGAATACGAACCGTCCATGTGGAACAGCGGCGACGCCACGCTGGTGCATATCGATGTGCTGCCCGCCTATGAAGAACGCAATTATGTGCCTGACCTCGAGCTGGTGGGGGACATCGCCGAAACGCTGAACCTGCTCGCGAGCCGGATCGCCCACAAGCTGGAGCTCAGCGCGCGCGCGTCAGAAATCCTGGTCGATCGTCAGCATCAACGGGATCTGCTCGATCGCCGTGGCGCCTCGCTTAATCAGTTTGCCCTGCATCCGCTGCGCATCGTGCGGGCCATGCAGGACATCGTCAATAACGACGTTACGCTCACCGTTGATATGGGGAGCTTCCACATCTGGATCGCCCGCTATCTCTATAGCTTCCGCGCACGTCAGGTCATGATCTCTAACGGTCAGCAGACCATGGGTGTTGCACTGCCGTGGGCGATTGGTGCGTGGCTGGTCAATCCTGGCCGCAAGGTGGTCTCGGTGTCCGGTGACGGCGGCTTCCTGCAGTCGAGCATGGAGCTGGAAACCGCCGTGCGTCTCAATGCCAATGTGCTGCACATCATCTGGGTGGACAACGCCTACAACATGGTGGCGATCCAGGAAGAGAAAAAATACCAGCGCCTTTCCGGCGTAGAGTTCGGCCCGGTCGATTTCAAAGTCTATGCCGATGCCTTTGGGGCGAAAGGCTTTGCCGTCGAGAGCGCGGATGCGCTGGAGCCTACGCTGCGTGCTGCAATGGATGTCGATGGCCCGGCCGTGGTCGCCATTCCCGTCGACTATAGCGATAACCCGCTGCTGATGGGCCAGCTCCATCTCAGCCAGATTTTGTGAATCAATATAAGGACAGAGAAATGCAAAAAGTTGCTCTCGTAACAGGCTCAGGCCAGGGGATTGGTAAAGCGATTGCGCTTCGCCTGGTGAAAGACGGCTTTGCCGTCGCCATCGCGGATTACAACGAAGAGACGGCAAAAGCCGTTGCCGATGAGATCACTCGCAATGGGGGGAAGGCCGTCGCCGTGAAGGTGGATGTCTCCAGCCGCGAGCAGGTGTTTGCAGCGGTGGAAAAAGCCCGCACTGCGCTGGGCGGTTTCAACGTGATCGTCAACAATGCCGGGGTCGCGCCTTCCACGCCAATTGAGTCGATCACCCCGGAAATTGTCGACAAAGTTTACAACATCAACGTGAAAGGGGTTATCTGGGGTATCCAGGCCGCCATTGACGCCTTCCGTAAAGAAGGGCACGGTGGCAAGATCATCAACGCCTGTTCCCAGGCAGGCCATACCGGGAACCCTGAACTGGCGGTCTACAGTTCCAGTAAGTTTGCGGTACGCGGGTTAACCCAGACGGCGGCACGTGACCTTGCGCCATTAGGGATCACCGTTAACGCTTACTGCCCGGGCATCGTCAAAACGCCGATGTGGGCGGAAATTGACCGCCAGGTCTCCGAAGCGGCGGGTAAACCGCTCGGCTACGGTACTGAAACGTTTGCCAAACGCATTACGCTTGGCAGATTGTCCGAACCCGAAGATGTGGCCGCCTGCGTCTCTTATCTCGCCGGGCCAGATTCCGACTACATGACCGGTCAGTCCCTGTTGATTGACGGTGGTATGGTGTTCAACTAAATACTAATAAGCTCTGACATGAGTTTTCCCCTGCCCCCGTGCAGGGGCTTTTTTTTGTCTCCTCAGCCATTGTGGATTACACTGCGCGCTGCAAAACTTTAGTCTTAGAGATCTGACAGGCGGTAACAGCGATGAACGGTACAATCACAACGTGGTTTAAAGATAAAGGCTTTGGATTTATCAAAGATGAAAACGGTGACAACCGCTATTTTCATGTGATTAAGGTCGCCAACCCTGATCTGATTAAGAAAGACGCAGCGGTGACCTTCGAGCCCACAACCAACAACAAAGGCCTTTCCGCCTATGCGGTGAAGGTGATCCCGGAAAGCAAACACCTCTATATCGCAGGCGAGCGCGTGAAGCTCACCTCGATCAAATCGTTTGTGGTGTTCAGCGAAGAAGAGCCAGCAGATACCGGCATCGATAAAGAGAACGCGGTACTGTCCGTGGGGCTGCTGATGAACAACATCAAACCCAAGTCTGACAAAAAACCGGGTGAAATGCGCACGGTGAAGAAGCTGGCTATCACCACCTTCCAGAATACGACGATGATCTTCACGGAAGATGAGATCGACATCGATGCTACGGTGAAGCTGCTGAAATAATGTTTTGCCGGGTAGGGCGACGGCTTACCCGGCGTACCGCTGTCATCCTGGCGTGCAAACGCCACTTCCCCCGTTTTCCCGAGCAGGCGATACGCCGCGTCTCTTTTCGTCCGCTTTTTAACCTGCTATAACAAAACCCTTATCCTTCCGGGAGTCAACGCCGTGCCCGAGCTTAATCAACATGGTCAAACTGTTAACGATATCGTCCCCGACTGGAAATGCGCCCGTGCGTTAACCCGCACTCCGCTCGTCGGTCAGTATTGTCGTCTGGAGCCGCTGGATGCCGAACGCCACGCCGCGGATTTGTATGAGGCCTATGCGCTGGGGGACGACAGCGACTGGACGTGGCTTGTCAGCACCCAGCCCGTGAGCGTTGAAGACACCGCAGAATGGGTCCTTGGCAAAGTACTGGATGATGAACTGGTGCCGTACGCCGTCATCGATTTACGTACCGGGCAAGCTGTGGGGCTGGTGAGCTATATGGCAATAGAGCGCATGCAAGGGTCGGTGGAGATCGGCCACGTCACCTGGTCACGCAAGATGAAAGGCTCCCGCCTCGGCACGGAAACCGTATGGCTGCTGCTCAGGAATGCATTCGAGCATGGCTATCGTCGGCTGGAGTGGAAGTGCGATTCAATGAACACTGCCTCGCGTAATGCGGCGGAAAGGCTGGGGTTTGTCTGGGAAGGCCGACTGCGTCAGAAACTGGTGCGCAAAGGGCGCAACCGCGACAGCGACATGCTGTCAATCATTGATGGCGAATGGCCACAGCGGGATGCCGAACTCCGCGCCTGGCTGGCTGAAGCGAATTTTGACGGGGAAGGGCGGCAGCGTAAAAAGCTGGAGGCGTTTCGTCTGTAAAATATGCCCCTCACCCGTTGGGAGAGGGGCTGCTTAGCAAACTGCGTTACAGGCGAACCGGTGCACCGTTGGCGACATAATATGCCGCGGTACTCTTCGGCAGCGGCTCGCGTCCGCGAATGGCATCGGCAATTTTCTCGCCAATCATGATGGTGGTGGCGTTCAGGTTGCCGGTGATGATCTGCGGCATAATGGACGCATCCACCACGCGTAATCCTTCCAGCCCATGAACGCGACCCTCGCCGTCGACCACGGCCATTTCGTCATACCCCATCTTACAGGTGCCGCACGGGTGGAAGGCGGTTTCAGCGTGGTTACGCACAAACTCGTCCAGCTGTTCGTCGGTCTGGCACTCAATGCCCGGGCTGATTTCCCGTCCACGGTATTTATCCAGCGCCGGCTGGTGCATGATCTCACGGGTGATGCGGATAGCATCGCGAAACTCCTGCCAGTCCTGTTCATGGGACATATAGTTGAACAGGATTGCCGGATGCTGATGCGGATCGCGTGATTTAATCCGTACATGCCCGCGGCTTGGTGAGCGCATGGAGCCAACGTGACACTGGAAACCGTGCTCTTTGACCGCGTTCGACCCGTTGTAGTTAATGGCGACCGGCAGGAAGTGGTATTGAATATTCGGCCATTCAAACTCTTCGCGGCTGCGGATAAACCCGCCCGCTTCAAAGTGGTTGCTCGCTCCCACGCCGGTGCCGCCAAACAGCCATTCCGCGCCAATCTTCGGCTGGTTCCGCCACTGCAGGGCAGGGTAGAGGGAAACCGGCTCTTTGCACTCGTACTGCAGGTACATCTCTAAGTGATCCTGCAGGTTTTCACCCACACCCGGGAGGTCATGTACCAGCGGGATGTCAAACTGCTTCAGCAACTCCGCGTTACCCACGCCGGAGCGTTGCAGGATCTGCGGAGAGGCAATCGCCCCGGCGCACAGCAGCACCTCTTTGCTGGCCGTCGCTTTTGACGGAATCGTGCTCTCGCCTTCCAGCCACTCGACGCCTGCCGCACGTTTGCCGTCAAAAATAATGTGATCGGTCATGGCATGGGTGCGAATGGTCAGGTTCGGGCGTGATTTCGCCTGATCCAGATAGCCGCGTGCGGTACTGGCACGACGGCCCTGCGGCGTCACGGTTCTGTCCATCGGACCGAAGCCTTCCTGCTGATAGCCGTTAAGGTCGTCAGTACGCGGGTAGCCCGCCTGCACACCGGCTTCTACCATCGCTTCAAACAGCGGGTTTACGCCGGGTTTAGAGGTGGTCACGCTCACCGGGCCGTCGCCGCCGTGGTAGTCGTTTGGCCCCACGTCACGGGTCTCTGCCTTACGGTAGTAGGGCAGACAGTTGAGATAGCTCCAGTGTTCCAGACCCGGCTCAGTTGCCCAGTTGTCCAGATCCATCGCGTTACCGCGAATGTAGCACATGCCGTTGATCAGGGATGAGCCGCCCAGCCCTTTGCCGCGACCGCACTCCATACGGCGGTTGTTCATGTGCGGCTCGGGCTCGGTTTCATACGCCCAGTTGTAACGCTTGCCCTGCAAGGGAAACGCCAGCGCGGCAGGCATCTGGGTGCGGAAGTCAAAACGGTAATCCGGGCCGCCCGCTTCTAGCAGCAGAACGGTGGTATTGGGATCTTCCGTCAGTCGTGTTGCCAGTACGTTGCCGGCAGAGCCGGCACCAATAATGATGTAGTCAAATTGCAAAAAAACCTCCCGGTTAAAATATGGACTGGAATTTACCCATCTCAACCTGGATGGACTTCACCTGGGTATAACTCTGGAGCGTCATTACGCCGTTCTCGCGGCCAATGCCGGAGTGTTTGTAGCCACCAACCGGCATCTCTGCCGCGGATTCACCCCAGGTGTTGATCCAGCAGATACCCGCTTCAAGCTGGTGGATCACGCTGTGCGCGCGGTTCAGGTCGGCAGTCACGATGCCCGCCGCCAGACCGTAATCGGTGTCGTTGGCGCGACGAATCACCTCTTCGTCGGTTTCGTACGTGAGGATGGACATCACCGGCCCGAAGATCTCTTCGCGCACGATGGTCATCTCATCGGTGCAGTCGGTGAACACGGTGGGAGCCACCCACGCGCCGTTGTCAAAGCCTTCGCCTTTTAGCACGTCGCCACCGCACAGCACACGTGCGCCTTCCTCTTTGCCTTTGGCGATATAGCGCAGCACGTTTTCGCGGTGCGGGAAGCTCACCAGTGGGCCAAAGTTGGTGCGTTCATCGAACAGATCGCCCGCGCGAATACGTGCCACGCGCGCAACAATTTTCTGCTCAAACGCGGCTTTGAATTTCGCCGGCACGAACACGCGGGTGCCGTTGGTGCATACCTGTCCGGAACTGAAGAAGTTGGCCATCATGGCGATGTCCGCCGCGAGATCCAGGTCGGCATCGTCGAAAATAACCAGCGGGGATTTCCCGCCCAGCTCCATCGTCACCTCTTTCAGGGACGAGGCCGCCGAATTGGCCATCACTTTTTTGCCGCTGGCAACGCCGCCGGTGAAGGAGACTTTGGCGATGCCCGGGTGCTCGGTCAGGAACTGACCGGTTTCTGCGCCCACGCCCGGCAGAACGTTAAACACGCCGTCCGGCAGACCCGCTTCGGTGTAGATTTCGGCAAGCTTCAGGGCGGTGAGGGGCGTCACTTCGCTCGGTTTGAAGATCATCGCGTTACCCGCGGCCAGCGCTGGCGCGGATTTCCACAGGGCGATCTGGATCGGGTAGTTCCACGCGCCAATGCCCGCGACCACGCCCAGCGGTTCACGACGGGTATAGACAAATGAGGTATCGCGCAGGGGGATCTGGCTGCCTTCCAGCGCCGGGATCAGCCCTGCGTAGTACTCCAGCACGTCCGCGCCGGTGACGATATCAACGGTGCTGGTTTCTGAGTACGCTTTGCCGGTGTCGAGGGTTTCCAGCTTCGCCAGCTCGTTGTTACGCTCACGAAGAATGTCTACCGCACGGCGCAGAATGCGCGAGCGCTCCATGGCGGTCATCGCCGCCCAGATTTTCTGCCCGCGCTGCGCGCTTTCTACGGCGCGATCGACATCCTCGCGCCCGGCGGCCTGAACGGTCGCCAGGACTTCACCGTTGGCCGGGTTGATGGTCTCGAAGGTGCGACCGCTGGTGGCCGATGTATAACCACCATTGATATAAAGCTGCTGTTCTGCCATTCGGGACATAAATTCTCCTCGGTTAATCGGTCGGTAAATGCTGGCTAATAAAGTGGCTGGTGAGCGACTGGGCCAGGGTTTTATCCAGCGGTTTGCCACTCAGCGCGGCGCGCAGCCACAGCCCGTCAATCAGCGCCGCGAGCCCGTAACCCGCCTCCTGCGCCTGTTCGCGCGGCAGCTCGCGGCGGAACTCATACACCAGGTTCGACAGCAGACGGCGGCTGCTCACCTGTTGCAGACGGTAGAGCATTGGCTGATGCATGCTGCTCGCCCAGAAGGCCAGCCAGGCTTTCATTGCCGCGCCGCTGATCTGGGTTTCATCAAAATTGCCGCCGACAATCGCCTGCAGACGCTGCTCAGCGCTGCCGTGCGGTAAGGCATGCAAACGGTTCAATACCGCGTCGCGCAGCTGGCCGGTGATGTCGCGCATGGTCGCTTCCAGCAGGCCATTTTTGTCCTTGAAATAGTGACTGATGATCCCCGTGGAAACGCCCGCCCGACGGGCGATCTGCGCGATGGTCGCGTCATGCATTCCCACTTCATTTATTGCTTCCAGCGTGGCGTCGATAAGTTGCCTGCGCCGGATTGGCTGCATCCCCACTTTGGGCATTTTTGCCACTCCATTCATCAGCGTTGGTTAACCATTAAAGCGGTTTTTGATTGGACGTTCAATATAAAATGTGTCTTAATTGTTGCGGTTTTGGATTTCAATAGTTACAAAAACAGTGGGGATACTGGATGACAGATCTTTCGCAAGACAGAGAAAAGGACAAAATCAATCCGGTTGTTTTTTATACATCCGCAGGACTGATTTTGTTGTTTTCCCTGATGACGATCTTCTTTAGCGATTTTTCTGCCGAGTGGATTGGGCGCACCCTTAACTGGGTGTCGAAGACCTTCGGCTGGTACTACTTGCTGGCGGCGACGCTCTATATCGTCTTCGTCGTCTGCATCGCCTGCTCCCGCTTTGGCTCGGTAAAGCTCGGGCCGGAACAGTCAAAACCTGAGTTCAGCCTGCTGAGCTGGGCCGCGATGCTGTTTGCCGCGGGCATTGGTATTGACCTGATGTTCTTCTCCGTGGCGGAACCGGTCACGCAATATATGCAGCCACCGGAAGGGGCGGGGCAGACGATGGAGGCCGCGCGACAGGCGATGGTCTGGACATTGTTCCACTACGGCTTAACCGGCTGGTCGATGTATGCCCTGATGGGGATGGCGCTCGGATACTTTAGCTATCGTTATAATTTACCCCTCACGATCCGCTCCGCGCTCTATCCGATTTTCGGTAAAAAAATTAACGGACCGATTGGACACACCGTGGATATTGCGGCGGTGATTGGCACCATCTTTGGGATCGCCACCACGCTCGGTATCGGCGTGGTGCAGCTCAACTACGGTCTGAGCGTGCTGTTTGATATCCCGGATTCCATGGCGGCCAAAGCGGCGCTGATCGCGCTGTCGGTGATTATCGCCACCATTTCGGTTACCTCCGGCGTGGACAAGGGCATTCGCGTGCTTTCTGAGCTGAACGTCGCGCTGGCGCTGGGGCTGATCCTGTTCGTGCTGTTTATGGGCGATACGTCATTCCTGCTCAATGCGTTAGTGCTGAACGTGGGTGATTACGTGAACCGCTTTATGGGTATGACGTTGAACAGCTTCGCCTTTGACCGCCCGGTCGAGTGGATGAACAACTGGACGCTGTTCTTCTGGGCGTGGTGGGTCGCGTGGTCGCCGTTTGTTGGCCTGTTCCTGGCGCGTATTTCGCGTGGACGCACCATTCGTCAGTTTGTGATGGGCACGCTGATTATCCCGTTCACCTTTACGCTGCTGTGGCTGTCGGTGTTCGGCAACAGCGCGCTGCACGAGATCATTCACGGCAATGCGACGTTTGCGCAGGAAGCGATGGTGCATCCGGAGCGGGGGTTCTACAGCCTGCTGGCGCAATATCCGGCGTTTACCTTTAGCGCCTCTGTTGCGACCATTACCGGCCTGCTGTTTTACGTCACCTCGGCGGATTCCGGCGCGCTGGTGCTGGGGAACTTCACCTCGAAGCTCAAGGACATTAACAGCGATGCTCCTAACTGGCTGCGCATCTTCTGGTCTGTCGCCATTGGCCTGCTGACCCTGGGCATGCTGATGACCAACGGTATTTCTGCCCTGCAGAACACCACGGTGATAATGGGTCTGCCGTTCAGTTTCGTGATCTTCTTCGTGATGGCCGGGCTGTATAAATCTCTCAAGGTGGAAGATTACCGCCGCGTCAGCGCCAGCCGCGACACCGCGCCACGCCCGATGGGTGCGCAGGACAGACTGAGCTGGAAAAAGCGGTTGTCACGTCTGATGAACTATCCGGGCACGCGCTACACCAAACAGATGATGGAAACGGTCTGCTTCCCGGCGATGGAAGAGGTGGCGCAGGAGCTGAAGCTGCGTGGTGCGTATGTTGAACTGAAAAACCTGCCGCCGGACGACGGTGAGACTCTGGGACACCTGGACCTGCTGGTGCATATGGGCGACGAACAAAACTTTGTCTACCAGATTTGGCCACAGCAGTATTCGGTGCCCGGGTTTACCTATCGCGCACGCAGTGGGAAATCAACGTATTACCGCCTTGAGACGTTCCTGCTGGAAGGGAGCCAGGGGAATGACCTGATGGATTACAGTAAGGAACAGGTGATTACGGATATACTGGATCAGTATGAGCGGCACCTGAACTTTATTCACCTCCATCGCGAGGCGCCGGGGAATAGTGTGATGTTCCCGGATGTTTGAGCACTGAATTGAAGTAAAACCGCGGGGCCAGTTCTGGCCCCGTTCTACGACTGCTTATCCTTTACGACTCAGCAGCACTGCTATTTGCCCATTCTTTTTTTATATTTATCTGCCTTATCTGTTTTTATCAGTCTTTCCTTAAGCACAAATGCATTAATTCAAAAAGCGATTTACGATAATACTGCTGGTTTTTATAAGGAGATAAAAATGACGATCCCAGCTTACGTGTGGCTTAAAGGCGATGGCGGTGTTGATATTAACGGTTCTCCTGCGGAGCAATAACGGTGACCCGATGAGGACTTTCACCGGTTTTTTCCTTTTTTGCGTACAAATAGTATTTTGGTTTTTTGTTTGCGGCCTGGTATGGGCAGCCTTTTTTCCTCTGGACAACGTTCAACGTCTGGCAAACGTGTTTAGTATTTACGGCATAGAGGGTGTGCATGATTTTGCTTCGATTCTTGTTCTGTCCGTCTCGGCCATTGGTGCCACTGGGATAACAGTCATTTGCATGAGGTTTTTGTTCAGTAAGAAGTAACACCCAGCCTTATCTGCGCTGCACCTGGGGCAAGGATTGAAAAGACTGCAGTCTGGCGTATTGTTCAACGCCGTGATGATGACTTGCGCGAAGCGGCGGGAAAAGGCGGAAGCAGTGTGATCTGCGTGTTGCCGTCACGCAGCCAAAACAGCGTGAAGGCATCATCTTGCGAAAACCCCGCCAGCGGGCGGGTCAGCGCCAGCGTCAGGGTATTCTCGTCGAGCGCCGTGACGCGGGCACAATCAAAGCCCATCATCGCGTTAACCTGTGAAAACAGCGCCTTAAACAGGCTCTCTTTGGCGCTAAACGTCAGCGTCAGCGCCTGCGCAAATGGCAGGCCGGTGTGGCGCAGCAGCGTGTCCTCTGCGGGGCCAATAATCCCGTCTTTGATCTCCACCGCTTCGTCATCAGCGAGGATAATTTCCCCGTCGATACCCGTTAGCCCGTGCGGCGTTACAACGGCCAGCGCACGACTGGCCGTATGGCTGATGCTGCCCGTCATGCCGTCAGGCCACAGCGGCTCGCCGCTGCTGCCGATAGCCGGTATGGCCGTAAAGCCATATTCCTGCAGAGCGTGGGCGGCGGCGAGGCGTCCGGCCAGGTGTTCAGCTTTACGTTTGGAGGCAGCGTGAGCAAGCGCGTTATGGTGAGGAAGCCAGAGGAGGTCGGCGTCGGTAAAGGTGGTGGGATCGAAGGTAATTTGGTGGACCGTGGTTCCGGCAAGACGAAATGTGGAGTGGGTGGTGCGCATGTTTTCTCGTCCTGACGTTGAGGAATAGTGCGGCCTGATGCCTTCACCCCGATCCTCTCCTGCCGGGAGAGGGAGACATTCAGCCCCTCTCCCGGCAGGAGAGGGGAGACACAGCCTGCTTTAGAAGTGCGTGTTCACGCTCATAAACCAGGTTCGGCCCGGCTCATTATAGGTGTATGCACCCGCGCCGTACATATAGGCACCGGTTGTGGCGTTGCCGGTGGTCTGGGCATTACCCGCGCGCCACTGGCGTTTATCAAAGACGTTATCCACGCCGCCGGTCAGGCTGACGTTTTTGGTCACGTCCCAGGTCGCACTCAGGCCAACGATGCTGTACGGGCTGACTTCGTCTTTCTCAGATCCGGTCACCGGCTGGCCTTTGTAGTTGTACTTCTTCGGCTGCTGCTTGCCGTACCAGGTGAAGGTCGACTGCAGCGACACATCCTGATGTACCTGCCAGCTCAGGGTTGAGTTCAGCGTGTACTCCGGGATGATCGACAGACGGTCGCCGGTCTCCTTGTTCTTACTTTGCAGCATATAGGTGATGTTGTTGGTCCAGTTGATCGTGTCGCTGACCGGCACGTTCAGGGAGCCTTCCAGACCCTCAACCACCGCTTTAGGCACGTTTTCCCACTGGTAAATATCGGTGGTCACTTTACTGGTGGAGGTCTGGCCGACTGGCGCATACCCCGCTTCAATCTTGTTGCGGTAGTCGTTACGGAACCAGGTCACGCCCGCCAGCCAGCCGTCGTGTTTCCACTCCAGACCAATCTCTTTGTTAATGCTGGTTTCGGCTTTCAGGTCGTCGTTACCCATCATGTAGCAACCCACGCCGTCGGAGCTGGCGTAGCAGCCCTGGCCTTTGCTGTACAACAGATAGTTCGGGTTGGTCTGGTACAGGCTCGGCGCTTTATAGGCGCGGGCGATACCCATCTTCAGCGTAAAGTCGTCACCCAGGCCTTGCGACAGGTTCAGGGACGGGCTCCAGTTATTACCGACGATCGTATGGTGATCGAAGCGCAGCGCCGGGGTCAGCATGGTGCTGTCCGTCAGCTCCATGTTATTTTCAGCGAACAGAGAGAAGATCTCCGCCGAGGTATACGGGCTACGATCGTTGCTGAGCCCCGGAATGGTCCCGCCCTGCTGGGTTTGCGAGAAGGAGGTCGAGTCCTTCATGCGCTGCTGGTTCCACTCGGTGCCCAGCGTCAGGTTCTGGTTGACGAGGAAATCAATCGGCAGGTTGATTTCGCTGTGCAGCATCACATCAGCCAGGTCGGTGTCGGTGAATTTATTGCTGTTGAACAATCCTTCCGTACCGCCTGCCAGGCCTTCGCCGAGACGCGAATTGCGGGTGTGCTCGTACTGCGCCCAGTTGCTGGTGGTGATGCCATTATCCCAGCCGCCGTTCCAGGTCACCGCAAAGTTCTGGCGATAGATACGGTTAGTCTCTTTACCGTAGTTTTTCTTCACCAGACCGCTGGAGCTGTTGTCGTTGTTGGTGTTCTGGGTATCACCCGCGTAGAGGTTGTTCTGGCGGCTATAGCCCGCTTCAAACTCCAGGGACTGCATGGGCGCGAAGTCCCAGCGGACCACGCCGTTAATGTCTTTGTTCTCGACCCCTTCACGGCCTGCAGGCAGGGTGTCGGCATAGGTACCAGTACGATCGGACTGGTGACCCTGGTTGATGTCCCACGCATCGGCCTGAGTTTTGTCGAGGTTACCAAACATGCGAAAGCTGAAGTCGCCGCCCAGCGGGCCGCTCAGGCTGAAGTTGGTGCGCTTAGTGGAACCCTCATCCTTATGTTCTGGAGCATTCAGATAGGTGTTCCAGGAGCCATGCCACTGGTTGTCGAATTTTTTGGTGATGATGTTCACCACGCCGCCTGCCGCACCGTTACCGTAGCGAGCTGCGGCCGGGCCACGAATGACCTCAATGCGTTCAATCATCTCTGGCGGTACCCAGCCGGTGTCACCGCGGGTATCTCGCTCGCCGCGCCAGCCCAGACGGATGGAGTTGCGGCTGGTGACCGGCTTGCCGTCGATCAGGATCAGGGTGTTTTCCGGACCCATACCACGAATATCAATCTGACGGTTATTGCCGCGCTGTCCGCTGGTGGAGTTCCCGGTCAGGTTAACGCCAGGCATGGTGCGGATGATTTCGGCCACGTCACGTGCGGGCGGGTTTTTACGGATTTCATCGGCGGTGATGGTCGATACCCCTGGTGCCTGCAGGTTCTGCTCTGCGGCGGTGATCACCATGGTGTCTTCGTGCTGCGCGTTGGCGGTGTTGTCGTCTGCCAGCGCTGGCATCGCAACGCCGTAAATCCCTAAGTTGACCAGCAAGGCCAGGGAGTGAATCTTCTTATTCATTGTACGTCCTGCTTTTCGCGCCGCATCCCCGGGCTCCATTCCCGAAAGGGAGAGGAGGCGGCATGGTGTCACCCGCAGTTTGCGTAAGCAGCCCCGTCCTCGAGCGCACACAACGCGTGGCATGGTTGTTTTATGAGCGCGCTTCCCACAGCGCGGCCACTACGCTATTGCAAATGCAAATAGTTATCAATAATATTATCAATAAAATTTGTCCTGAAACAAAAAAGACTGATAAACATGAGGTTATACGGGTGACGGGGTTAAAAACGGGAAGTGAAGCCTGGTGGCAGTCGAAAAACGGACCCGAATGGACCCGCGAGAAGGGGCACTATCGCGTCACTTTCTGGTGGCGTGATCCGGCAGGAACGCAAAAGACCTCGCCGCTAAAACGCGTCTGGCTCTACATCACCGGCGTGACCGATCACCATCAAAATGCCCGTCCGCAATCCCTTGAGCGCATTCCTAATACTGACGTCTGGCAGTGGCAGGGCGAGTTCACCCCGCAATGGCGCGGCAGCTACTGTTTTATCCCCTCAGTGAACGACGATGATTTTGCTGACGCGGTCTTCCACGGCGAGCAACCCGATCGTTTGGCGCTGCGTGAAGGCTGGCGAAAGTTGCTCCCCGCGGCGATGGCCGATCCGTTAAATCCGCAAAGCTGGCGCGGCGGACGCGGGCATCCCGTCTCGGCGCTCGAAATGCCCGAGGCCCCGGTTCAGCCCGGCTGGAACACGCCCGCAACGCCCGGCAACGCGCCCGTCTGCTTTGAATGGGAAAGCGTGCGTCTGAATAACCGCCGCCGGGTGTGGGTTTTCACCACCGGTGAAGACAGCCCGGAGCGGCCGCTTGCCGTACTGCTCGACGGCCAGTTCTGGGCCGAAAGCATGCCCGTGTGGTCTCCGCTGACCGCGCTGACAAACGCGGGCAAACTGCCGCCTGCCGTCTACGTCTTAATCGATGTGATCGACATGGCGCACCGCAATCACGAGTTGCCCTGCAATCCGGATTTCTGGCAGGCGGTGCAGGAGGAACTTCTCCCGCGGGTGAACAGCCGCACTCCGTTCAGCGACCGCGCCGACCGAACGGTAGTCGCGGGTCAAAGCTTTGGCGGCCTCTCTTCACTTTATGCCGGGCTTAACTGGCCCGAGCGCTTTGGCTGCGTATTAAGCCAGTCCGGCTCCTACTGGTGGCCGCACCGTGGCGGTCAGCAGGACGGGTTGCTCATCGAACAACTTAAAGCGGGCGACCTCACCGCGCGCGGGCTGCGTATCGTTCTTGAGGCCGGACGCAATGAGCCGCTCATCTTCCGCGCGAATCAGGCGATCTACGCCGAACTGCACCCGCAGCAACCGGTTATCTGGCGTCAGGTTGACGGCGGACACGACGCGCTTTGCTGGCGCGGTGGGCTGACGCAGGGGCTGATGACCCTCTGGCAGCCGCTTATTCACTAACGGAGTCTGTATGGAATTCAGCAACCCTTTCGATAATCCGCAGGGTCAGTTTGCGATTTTGCGTAACGACCAGGGACAGTACAGTCTGTGGCCGCAGCAGTGCCAGCTGCCGGCGGGCTGGCGCGTGGTCTGTGAAGCGCAGTCTCAGGAAGCCTGTCAGCAGTGGCTCGCCGACCACTGGCAAACCCTGCAACCGTCTTATTTTGCGGGAGAGAAAGCATGAACCGTCTTCCCCTTGTCGCCGCCCAGCCGGGTATCTGGATGGCGGAGCAGCTTTCCTCCCTGCCAAACGCCTGGAGCGTGGCGCACTACACCGAGCTGAAGGGCAATATTGACGCACCGCTGCTGGCAAAAGCCATTGTTGAAGGGATGCGGCAGGCCGACACCCTGCGCATGCGTTTTGTGCAAGAGAATGGCGAGGTGTGGCAGTGGGTGGATGACGCTATGTCACTGCCTGAACCGTCCGTGGTTTGCGCCGAATCCCATGACGCGGCGATGGCCTGGATGGCAGCGGATTTAAACCAGAACCTGCGTGTGGACAGCGGTCAGCCGCTGGCGTTCCATCAGCTGATTCAGGTAGGCGAAGGGCACTGGTACTGGTATCAGCGATATCATCATCTGGTGGTGGATGGCTTCAGTTTCCCGGCGATTACCCGCCAGATCGCCGCCATTTATCACGCATGGCAAAACGGCGAGCCCACGCCCGCGTCGCCGTTTACCCCTTTCGCCGAGGTGGTGGAGGAGTACCAGCGCTATCGCGACAGCGAAGCGTATCAGCGCGACGGGGCGTTCTGGGCGGAGCAGCGTAAGCAGCTTCCTTCCCCGGTCTCGCTGTCGTCGGCACCGCTGCCGGGCCGTGCGGCGACCACCGATATTCTGCGTCTGAAGGTGACGGCTGACCGCCGCGCCTTTACCCGGCTTGCTCAGGCGGCGGGGCCGGTTCAGCGTACCGATCTGGCGCTTGCGCTGGTGGCGCTGTGGATCGGGCGTCTGACCGGACGGCTGGACTACGCCGCCGGGTTTATCTTTATGCGCCGAATGGGGTCGGCGGCCTTAACGGCAACCGGTCCAGTACTGAACGTGCTGCCGCTGGCGGTGAACATCGCCCCGCACGAAAGCCTGCCTGCGCTGGCGCATCGTCTGGCAAATCAGCTGAAAAAAATGCGTCGCCATCAGCGTTATGACGCCGAGCAGATCGTGCGCGACAGCGGACGTGCCGCGGGCGATGACGCGCTGTTTGGCCCGGTACTGAACGTCAAGGTGTTTGATTATCAGCTGGATATGGAAGGCGTGGATGCCATCACCCATACGCTGGCCACTGGCCCGGTCAATGACCTTGAACTGGCGCTGTTCCCGGACGAGCAGGGCGGCCTGAGTATTGAAATCCTTGCCAATAAGCAGCGCTACGATGAAGCGACGCTAACGCGCCACGTTGCACGCCTGAACGCCATGCTGATGCAGTTTGCTGCCAACCCGGATTTGCGCTGCGGCGAAGCAGAAACCGTTTCAGAGCAGGAATACCAGCAGCTGGCGCGTATCAATGATACCGGGCTGGCGCTACCGTCAACCACGCTGGCTCAGCTGGTGGCAGACCAGGCGGGCAAAACGCCGGATGCCCCCGCGCTTGCTGATGCGCACATCGAACTGAATTACCGCCAGATGCGCGAGCAGGTGGTGGCTCTTGCGACATTACTGCGGGAACGCGGCGTTAAGCCTGGCGACAGCGTGGCGGTAGCCCTGCCGCGCTCGGTGTTTCTTACCCTGGCGCTGCACGGCATCGTGGAGGCGGGCGCCGCGTGGTTGCCGCTGGATACCGGTTACCCGGACGATCGTCTGCGCATGATGCTGGAGGACGCGAAACCGTCCCTGCTGATCGCCTCTGACGATCAGCTTTCGCGCTTTAGCGATCTGCCGGTCCCTGTATTTAGTTACAACACACTATTACCCCCAGCGGGCAGTGAACCGCTGCGGCTGGCAAAGCCGGCGCACACGGCGTACATCATCTTTACCTCAGGCTCAACGGGGCGGCCAAAAGGCGTGATGGTAGGGCATACCGCCATCGTTAATCGCCTGATGTGGATGCAGGATCACTATCCGCTGGACGCGCATGACGTGGTGGCGCAGAAGACGCCGTGCAGTTTTGACGTCTCGGTCTGGGAGTTCTGGTGGCCCTTTATCGCCGGCGCGAAGCTGGTGATGGCCGAGCCGGACGCGCACCGCGATCCGCAGGCGATGCAGAACTTCTTCGCGCATTATGGCGTGACCACGACACACTTTGTGCCGTCGATGCTGGCGGCATTCGTTGCCTCGCTGACGCCGGGAAATGCCGACTGCTGTCAGACCCTGAAGCAGGTGTTCTGCAGCGGGGAAGCGCTGCCGACAGAACTGTGTCGGGAGTGGGAGCACCTTACTCATGTCCCGTTGCATAACCTTTATGGTCCAACAGAAGCGGCGGTGGACGTGAGCTGGTATCCGGCATCGGGTCCGGAACTGGCTGCGGTGGCGGGCAACAGCGTGCCGATTGGCTTCCCGGTGTGGAATACGGGGCTGCGCATTCTGGATGCGATGATGCGTCCGGTGCCGTTCGGCGTGGCCGGTGATCTCTATCTTACCGGGATCCAGCTTGCGCAGGGGTATCTCGGTCGGCCGGACCTGACCGCCAGCCGCTTCATTGCCGATCCCTTTGCACCTGGCGAGCGGATGTACCGCACCGGTGACGTGGCGCGCTGGCTGGATAACGGCGCGGTGGAATATCTGGGCCGCAGTGACGATCAGCTGAAAATTCGTGGTCAGCGTATCGAGCTCGGCGAAATCGATCGTGCGATGCTTTCGCTGCCTGACGTGGCGCAGGCCGTAGCGCACGCGTGCGTCTTTAATCAGGCGGCGGCAACCGGGGGCGATGCCCGACAGCTGGTAGGGTATGTCGTCTCCGGGTCCGGCTTGCCGCTGGACCGCGATGCGCTGCTGCACTCGCTTAAAGCTCAATTGCCGCCCCATATGGTGCCGGTGGTGCTGCTGCAAATCAGCGCGCTGCCGCTCTCTGCCAACGGAAAGCTTGACCGCAAGGCGCTTCCGTTGCCGGAATTGACCCGCAAGACGTCCGGGCGGGCGCCAGAAACAGACGCTGAAGTGGCCGTCGCGCAGGCATTTTCTGCCCTGCTCGGCTGTGAGGTGAACGACATCGATGCCGATTTCTTCGCCCTCGGCGGTCATTCCCTACTGGCGATGCGCCTGGCCGCGCAGCTCAGCCGTACGTTTGCCCGCAGGGTCACGCCGGGGCAGATTATGGTGGCCTCGACGGTCAGCATGCTCAGCGCGCTGCTGGATTCATCGATGAATGACGAACAGGCACAGCGTCTGGGCTACGAGACCCTTCTGCCGCTGCGTGAAAGCAACGGTCCGACGCTATTCTGCTTCCATCCGGCATCCGGCTTTGCCTGGCAGTTTAGCGTGCTGGCGCGCTATCTCAGCCCGCGCTGGTCAATCACCGGCATTCAGTCGCCGCGTCCGGAAGGGCCGATGCAGCAGTGCGCTACGCTGGACGAGGTGATCGAACGTCATCTGCAGACGCTGCGCGCGCAACAGCCGCAGGGGCCGTATTATCTATTCGGCTACTCGCTTGGCGGCACGCTGGCGCAGGGCATTGCGGCCCGTCTGCGCGAGCAGGGTGACGCGGTGGCGTTTCTCGGCTTGCTGGATACCTGGCCGCCGGAAACCCAGAACTGGGCAGAGAAAGAGGCCAATGGTCTCGATCCGGACGTACTGGCAGAAATTGAACGCGAGCGTCAGGCGTTTATCGCCGCGCAGCAGGGGCAAGGCTCTGGCGAGCTCTTTAACGCCATCGAAGGGAATTACGCCGATGCCGTCCGCCTCCTGACAACGGCGCACAGTTCACGGTTCGACGGTAAAGCGACGTTGTTTGTTGCCGGGCGCACGCAAACGCTGGATCCGCAGCAGGCCTGGGCGCCGTGGGTGGGGGAACTGGAGGTTTACAGCCAGGATTGCGCCCACGTGGATATCATTTCACCGCAGGCGTTTGAGACAATAGGACCGGTGCTGAAGGCGATATTGGGGTAGCGGTTTCCCCTCACTCTCACCCTCTCTTCCAGGAGAGGGTGAGGGCATCAGACTGCACGCTTGCCCAACGGCACCACCAGCGGCGTACCGGCCACGGGATCGTCGATAATCATGCAGCGCATGCCGTAGATCTGCGCGATCAGATCCGGCGTCACAATCTCTTTTGGCGCACCCTGCGCCACAATTTCGCCGTCGCGCAGCGCAATCAAATGCGTGGCATAGCGGCATGCCTGATTTAAATCGTGCAGTACGGCCGCCAGCGTATAGCCCTGCGTGCGGTTCAGCTCGCTCAACAACTCCAGCAGATCGATCTGATGGCTGATATCCAGCCACGTGGTAGGCTCGTCCAGCAGCATGATGGCGGTTTCCTGTGCCAGCACCATCGCAATCCACGCCCGCTGGCGCTGCCCGCCGGAGAGCGTATCCACGCTTTGCCGGGCAAGATCGGTAATGCCCGTCGCCTGCATTGCCCGCTTCACCGCCTCATCATCCTCTTTACGCCAGCGGGTAAACAGCGGCTGATGCGGATAGCGCCCGCGCGAGACCAGTTCCTGCACCGTGATATCCCCGGGCGTGGTGGCGTTTTGCGCCAGCAGGCCGATACGGCGCGCCACCTCTTTGCTGGCAAAGCGCTGGATCTGCTCGCCGTCGAGATACACGCAGCCCTCAACCGGCGTCATCAGGCGGCTGAGGGTGCGCAGCAGGGTCGATTTACCGCAGCCGTTCGGGCCGATAATCGCCGTAAAATGGCCGTCCGGGATAGCCACCGTCAGGTCACGGGCAATGATTTTTTTGCCATAGCCGAGGGTTAAGTGTTCGCCGCGCAAGCGGGTTGTGCTGTTTGTCATTTCTTGCGTGACTCCTGAACTAACAAGACGATGAGGTAAATCCCGCCGAGGCTGACGGTCACGACGCCTACCGGAAGTTGATAAGGCATAAATAACCGCTGGGCGCAGAGGTCGGCGGCCAGCAGTAACGCTGCGCCACACAGCGCCGCCTGGGTTAATCCCCAGCGCGCCGTGCCGCTGATGCGCCGGGCAATATGCGGTGCAACCAGCGCGATAAACGAGATCGGCCCGGCGATGGCGGTGGCGGCAGCGGTCAGTAACACCGCCACCAGCATCAGCATCAGGCGCGAGCGCTCAACGCCCACGCCCAGCGCGCAGGCGCTGTCATCACCCATCTCCAGCAGGCGCATCCGGCGTACCAGCAACACCGCGCCAATAAACATCACCAGGATCAGCGGGGCAGCGGGCCAGGTTTTGCCCCACGTCAGGCCATTGAGTGAACCGGCATACCACAGACCGGCAGAGAGCGCGGTGTCGAGCGAAGCCTGCAGCAATAGCCAGGTGTTGAAAGCCATCAACATGGCGCGAATGCCGATACCGATAATGATCAGACGGAAGGTGTCGATACCGTTGCGCCAGGCCAGCGCCCAGATAATGAGCGCGGTGACTATCCCGCCGGTCATCGCGGTGAACGTGATGGCCGTCAGGTGCTGACCAAACAGCACCATCGCCACCAGCACGCCGCTCCAGGCCCCGGTGTTCAGCCCCATTACGTCCGGGCTGCCAAGCGGGTTGCGCATCAACGACTGAAAAATGGCACCGCTGACGCCGAGCGCCGCGCCCACCAGAATCGCCATCGCCACGCGCGGCAGTCGCCACTCGGTGACCACCAGGGTGACATTGCGCGGCGCACTGCCAAGCAGCGCGTTAAAAACCTGCGCGAAATCGAGCGTGACTGCGCCGCTGCGCAGGCTCCAGACCGCCAGCATCAGAATGACGACGGCCAGCAACGACACGCTGGTGACTAAACGTCGGGACGGGGCCATCATGCGCCACCTCCGCGTTTACGTCGCACGAGGAAGATCAGCACCGGTGCACCGATAAACGCGCTTACCACCGAGACGCGCAGTTCACCAGGCACCAGCAGGCGACCCACAACATCCGCGAACAGCAGCAGGGCAGGGGTAGCAAGCAGCGTGACCGGCAGCGACCAGCGGTGATCGGCACCCACCAGCCAGCGTGCCATGTGGGGCATCATCAGGCCGATAAAAGCAATGGGGCCGACTACCGCAGTTGCGCTGCCGCACAGTACGGTGATCGCGACAAGACCCGTTAGCTGCGTACGCGCCACGCGGTTGCCGAGCGCGGTTGCGGTGTCGCTCCCGAGGCTCAGGCTGTTGAGCGCACGGCTTAAACACAGCGCGACGGCGGCGGCAATGACGACCGGGATCACCACCACTTTTAAGGTTGCCAGGGTGCGGATATCCAGCGAACCGGCCTGCCAGAAGCGCAGCTGGTCGTAAACATCCGGGTTAAGCAGGGCGATGCCGTTGGATAACCCTTCCAGCACGGCGGCGAGCGCCACGCCCGCCAGCGTCAGGCGTACCGGACTCAGCTGTCCGCCACCCTGGCTACCGGTAAACGCCACCACCAGCGATGCCGCCAGCGCGCCGCAGAAGGCCATCACCAGTTGTTCAGACGGAGAGGTAAAACCGAAGAGCGCCGCGCCAAGCACAATCGCAAAGCTGGCACCGCTGTTTACCCCAAGAATACCGGGGTCGGCCAGCGGGTTACGGGTGAGCGTTTGCATTAAGGCACCGGCAAGACCCAGCGCACCCCCGGCCAGCAGTCCGGCAAGGGTACGGGGAAGGCGGGCATCGAGCACGATGGTGCAGTCGGCGCTCTGACAACTGCCAGTGAGCGCATCGACAATAACGGACGCGGGCAGCGGCTTCGCGCCGATCAGCAAACTGAGTGCAATCGCAAGGATTAACAGTAGCAATAACACGGGCACGGCAACGGCGCGCACCGCGGAAGAGGAAAACGACATAGCAACATCCATGATTTGATAATGATAGTGATTATCGTTATCTATCTTATTTGGCTATGTTAGCATGTGCGCCAATGGAATTGGTAGAAATACACTCAAGGCCTTGTCATGAATCAAAAATCCTGGCTGCTCAACCTCAGCCTGCTGAAGACGCACCCCGCATACCGCGCTGTCTTTATCGCCCGTTTTATCTCCATCCTCTCCCTCGGCCTGCTTGGCGTTGCCGTGCCGGTGCAGATCCAGTCCATGACCCACTCCAGCTGGCTGGTGGGGCTTTCGGTCACCTTAACCGGTGGGGCGATGTTTATCGGCCTGATGGTGGGCGGCGTGCTGGCGGACCGGTATGAGCGTAAAAAACTGATCCTGCTGGCACGCGGCACGTGCGGCGTAGGCTTTATCGGGCTGTGTCTGAACGCCATGCTGCCGGAGCCGTCACTGATTGCCATTTACGCCCTCGGTCTGTGGGACGGTTTTTTTGCGTCACTCGGCGTCACGGCGCTGCTGGCAGCCACGCCCGCGCTGGTCGGGCGCGAAAACCTGATGCAGGCGGGGGCAATCACCATGCTGACCGTGCGCCTCGGGTCGGTAATTTCACCGATGGTCGGTGGCCTGCTGCTGGCGACCGGCAACGTGGCGTGGAACTATGGGCTGGCGGCGGCGGGCACCTTTATCACTACGCTCACGCTCCTGCGTTTGCCGCGCCTGCCGCCTCCGCCACAGCCGCGCGAACATCCGCTGACATCACTGATGGCCGCGATCCGTTTTCTGTTCAGCAATCCGTTGATAGGTGGCATTGCGCTGCTCGGCGGTCTGCTGACGATGGCCAGCGCCGTACGCGTGCTTTACCCGGCGCTGGCGGGCGTGTGGCAGATGAGCGCGTCGGAAATCGGCGTGCTGTACGCGGCTATTCCGCTCGGCGCGGCATGCGGCGCGCTGACCAGCGGTAACCTGGCGCAGAGTGCGCGTCCCGGGCTGATCATGCTGCTGGCTACCCTGGCGTCGTTTATTGCGATTGGTTTCTTCAGCCTGATGCCGGTATGGGCGCTGGGCGTAATGTGCCTGGTGATTTTTGGCTGGCTAAGCGCCATCAGTTCATTGTTGCAGTACACCCTGATTCAGACCCAGACGCCGGAAGGGATGCTGGGGCGTATCAACGGTCTGTGGACCGCGCAGAACGTGACGGGCGATGCCATTGGCGCGGCTATCCTCGGCGGGCTGGGGGCGATAATGACCCCGATGGCTTCAGCGAGCAGCAGCGGCTTTGTCCTGGCTATGCTGGGAGTGATATTGCTGGTGGTCCTGGTTGAGCTGCGTCGGTTCAGGCAGGAGGTTGTGTTGAACGACAGTGCGGCCTGACGCGTTCACACCGGCCCTCTCACCGAGAGGGCCGGGCTAGCCTCTTACCTGAACAGTGCGTCTAAACGCTGCAGTACCCGCATTGCACTGTAATAATCCAGGCGGAACGTCTCTGTTCCCAGTGCCCAGACGCGCTTGTTCTGCACGGCAGGAAGGTGCGCCAGCAGCGGATTGGCGTAAATCGCATCCACATCTTTCTGATCTCCGGCAAACAGGAACAGCCCTTCGCCGTTTAGCCCGGTCGCCAGATTTTCCCCGCCTAACTGAATAATATCGTGACGCTGACCCTGGCTTTTGGAGGTGTGCAATCCGGCAGGCAGTTCAGCCAGCGTAAAGCCCAGCTGCTGCAATAACTGGCCCTGAGCGGATTCCGCCGTCCACAGGTTTGCCGAGTGTGCGGCGGCGGTGTAGACGATGGCGTTCACCGGCTGCGGCGGTAATGTCATCTGCTGTTTCACCTGGGCAAGCTGCTTATCAAACGCGGCGATGCGCTCGGCGGCCTGTTTTTCCTGACCCGTGATTGTGCCGAGCTGTTTTAGCAGCGCCTGCCAGCTTTTGTCGTCGTAGTTAATAACAAGCGTCGGCGCGATAGCTGAAAGCTGGTCATACAACGCCAGCGCCGAATCCCCGCCGGTGGCGCTGATCAAAATCAGGTCCGGCATCTGGGCGGCCACCGCTTCGGCGCTCGGCTCGCCAATGTACAGACGCGCAAGCTGACGCTGTTTCGCAATATCGCCCCACTGGCGCAGGAATCCCTGCGCATCCGCCACGCGGTTGTTGGGCGTGGTGGCGCCGCTGGCAATAACCGGCGCGTCAATCGCCAGCAGGGAGCCGGTCAGGGTCACGCTGGTGGAGACGATGCGCGTCGGTTTGTGCTCAAGCGTATGCACGCCGCGGCTGTCTGTCACCTGACGCGGCCAGTCGGCGGCAAGCGCTGAGGTAAGTCCTAAAACAAAAAGTCCGATGAAAAGCAGGGGATTACGGCAGACGGCAAGACATTTCACAACGTGGCATCCTGTTTCTGTTGAAGTTAATGCTTCTCATTTTCATGTCTGCGACGACGGGATGCAAGCGTTACCCGAAGAAGATGTTTGCTCTGCGGTTGACACCGACGCGATGTGAGATTAGGTTAGCGAGCGTAAATATAAATGATAATCATTATTACTGCCTTTATCATTTTAGGAGGATGAAATGGATACGTCCCTGGCTGAGGAAGTTCAGCACACCGCCAGCACGCTGCAATCGGACAGCTTTTTCTTTATGTCGCCTTACCGCAGTTTTACCACGTCCGGCTGTTTTTCCCGCTTCTCTGAATCCGCCGTCGGGGGTGACGATCCGGCAGGACAGTTTCAGCAGAAATTAGCCCAGGCTTTCCGCAACGCAAAAGCCAGCGGCATTGCCCATCCTGTGATGGTGGGTGCCATTCCGTTTGATACCCGCAAGCCGTCGTCTCTGTTTATACCGCAACGCTGGCAGACCTTTTCTCGCCCGGCGCGTCAGCAGTCCGCCCGCTATGTTGCTGGCTCACAGGCGCTGAAGGTGGAAAAACGCACCGAGATCCCGCCGCAGCCGGTATTTGAAGAGATGGTCGCCCGCGCGGCTGCCCTCACCGCCACGCCGCAGGTGAACAAAGTGGTGCTGTCGCGCCTGATTGATATCGTTACCGACAAACCGATTGATAGCGGTGCGCTCATGGAGCGGCTGATCGCCCAGAACCCGGCCAGCTACAACTTCCACGTACCGCTGGAAGACGGTGGCGTGCTGCTCGGCGCAAGTCCGGAACTGCTGCTGCGTAAAGAAGGGGCGCATTTTAGCTCTCTGCCGCTGGCAGGCTCCGCGCGTCGTCAGCCGGATGACGTGCTGGATCGTGAGGCGGGCAACAAGCTGCTGGCGTCCGAAAAAGATCGTCACGAGCATGACCTGGTGACCCAGGCGATGAAAGCCATTCTCAAACCGCGCAGCCATCACCTCAGCATGCCTTCCTCCCCACAGTTGATCACCACCCCCACGCTCTGGCATTTGGCCACGCCGGTGGAAGGTGAGGCGCGTGAAAACGAAAACGCGCTGACGCTGGCCTGCCTGCTGCACCCGACGCCAGCCCTGAGCGGTTTCCCGCATCAGGCTGCTAAGGCGTTGATCGCCGGGCTGGAGCCGTTCGATCGCGAGCTGTTCGGCGGCATCGTCGGCTGGTGTGACAGTGAAGGCAATGGCGAATGGGTGGTCACCATCCGCTGCGCTCGTCTGCAGCAGAATACCGTTCGCCTGTTTGCCGGCGCGGGCATTGTCCCGGCCTCTTCACCCGTGGGCGAGTGGCGTGAAACCGGCGTAAAACTCTCCACCATGCTCAATGTTTTTGGTTTGCACTAAGGAACACTCATGACCCTTCCCTTTACCCGTTGGCCCGAGGATTTTGCCCGGCGCTACCGTGAAAAAGGCTACTGGCAGGATCTGCCGCTGACCCACATCCTGACGGATCAGGCGAACAACGATGCGGTGGCGATCGTCGACGGTGACCGTCGCATAACGTACCGCGAGTTTAACCAGGCCGTGAATAACCTGGCATCGCGGCTGCAGGCGTTGGGGCTTCATCGCGGTGAAACGGCGCTGGTGCAGCTTGGCAACGTGTGCGAGTTTTACATGACCTTTTTCGCCCTGCTGCAGGTGGGCGTGGCGCCGGTCAATGCGCTCTTTAGCCATCAGCGCTCGGAGCTGAACGCCTACGCCGCGCAGATCAAACCTGCGCTGCTGATAGCCGATCGCGAGCACGCCCTGTTTGCAGGGGATGACTTCCTCAATACTTTTGTCGATGAGCACCGTTCGGTACGCGTCGTGCTGCTGCGCGGCGACAAAGGTGAACATGCGCTGGACGCGGCGATTGCGCATCCGGCAGAAAATTTCATTCCGAACCCGACTCCTGCCGACGAAGTGGCGTTCTTCCAGCTCTCGGGCGGGAGCACCGGCACGCCGAAGCTGATCCCGCGTACGCATAACGACTATGACTACAGCATCCGTCGCAGCAATGCGATCTGCGGGATTACCGCGGACACGCGTTATCTGAATGCGCTGCCAGCGGCCCATAACTACGCCATGAGCTCGCCCGGCTCGTTAGGCGTCTTTACGGCGGGGGGCTGCGTGGTGCTGGCAAACGATCCGAGCGCCACAATCTGCTTCCCGCTGATAGAAAAACATCAGATCACGGTTACCTCGCTGGTGCCCCCGGCGGTCAGCCTGTGGCTGCAGGCGATTGCCGACGGTGCAGGGAATGCTCCGCTCTCATCGCTGACGCTGCTGCAGGTCGGTGGGGCGCGCCTGTCCGCGTCGCTCGCGGCGCGTATTCCGGCAGAAATTGGCTGCCAGCTGCAGCAGGTGTTTGGTATGGCGGAAGGGCTGGTGAACTACACCGCGCTCGATGATACGCCGGAACGCATTATCAATACGCAGGGGCGCCCGATGTGCCCGGATGACGAAGTGTGGGTGGCGGACGAGCACGGTAATCCGCTCCCGCGCGGTGAAGTCGGGCGTCTGATGACCCGCGGGCCGTATACCTTCCGCGGCTATTTCAACAGTCCGGAGCACAACGCCAGCGCCTTTGATGCGGACGGCTTTTACTGCTCCGGGGATCTGATCGCCATTGACGAACAGGGCTACATCACCGTTCAGGGACGGGAGAAAGATCAGATCAACCGCGGCGGCGAAAAGATTGCCGCAGAAGAGATTGAAAACCTGCTGCTGCGCCACGACGCGGTGATCCACGCGGCCCTGGTGAGCATGGAGGACAGCCTGCTGGGTGAAAAGAGCTGCGCGTATCTGGTGGTGAAAGAGCCACTGCGTGCGGTGGAGGTGCGCCGCTTCCTGCGTGAGCAGGGCGTTGCAGAATTTAAACTGCCGGACCGCGTGGAGAGCGTTGATGCGCTTCCGTTAACGCCCGTCGGCAAAGTCGATAAGAAACAGTTGCGCCTGTGGCTAGCTGAACGCGCCCGGGGCTAAGGAACAGAGTATGGCCATTCCACAATTAACCGCTTATGCGCTGCCGACGGCCGCAGACCTGCCAGACAACAAAGTGAACTGGGCGTTTGAGCCAGAACGTGCCGCGCTGTTGATCCATGATATGCAGGAGTATTTCCTGAACTTCTGGGGCGAAAACAGCCCGATGATGGCCCAGGTGGTCGCGAATATCGCCAGACTTCGCGATTACTGCAAGCAACACAATATTCCGGTTTACTACACCGCGCAGCCGAAAGCGCAAAGCGATGAAGACCGCGCCCTGCTGAACGATATGTGGGGACCGGGGCTGACCCGCTCACCAGAGCAGCAGCGCATTGTGTCTCAGCTGACGCCGGATGAAGCCGATACGGTACTGGTGAAGTGGCGCTACAGCGCGTTCCACCGCTCGCCGCTGGAGTTGATGCTGAAAGAGACGGGGCGCAACCAGCTGCTGATCACCGGGGTTTACGCCCATATTGGCTGCATGACGACCGCTACAGACGCCTTTATGCGGGATATCAAACCGTTCTTTATCGCCGATGCGCTGGCCGATTTTACCCGCGATGAGCACCTGATGTCCCTGAACTACGTCGCAGGGCGCGCCGGCCGGGTGGTTATGACGGACGACCTGCTGCCGTCCATTCCAGCCACGAAAGCGGCGCTGCGTGACATCATCCTGCCGCTGCTGGATGAATCAGATGAGCCGATGGATGACGAAAACCTGATCGACTACGGTCTGGACTCGGTGCGCATGATGGCGCTGGCCGCCCGCTGGCGCAAAGTGCACGGCGATATCGACTTTGTGATGCTGGCGAAAAATCCCACCCTCGACGCCTGGTGGGCGCTGCTCTCCCGCGAGGTGAAGTGATGGCGGGGTTCGATTTTACCGGCAAAACCGTCTGGGTAACGGGCGCGGGTAAGGGCATCGGTTGCGCGACGGCGCGGGCGTTTGTTGAAGCGGGCGCGCAGGTCACCGGATTCGACCTGGCCTTCCCGCAGGAAGCGTATCCCTTTGCCACCGAAACGCTGGATATCGCGGATGCCGCACAGGTTCGCGAGGTGTGCGGTCGCGCGCTGGCAAGGCTTGAGCGTCTGGACGTGCTGGTGAACGCGGCGGGAATACTGCGTATGGGCGCGACCGACCAGATTGCGCAGGAGGACTGGCAGCAGACCTTCGCGGTTAATGTCGGCGGGGCATTTAACCTGTTCCAGCAGACGATGGGCCAGTTCCGTCGCCAGCAAAGCGGGGCGATTGTCACCGTGGCGTCCGACGCGGCCCACACGCCGCGTATCGGCATGAGCGCCTACGGTGCGTCGAAAGCGGCGCTAAAAAGCCTGGCGCTGACCGTCGGGCTTGAGCTGGCGTGCAGTGGCGTGCGCTGTAATCTGGTGTCGCCCGGGTCAACGGATACCGATATGCAGCGCACCCTGTGGAAAAGCGACGATGCTGAGCAGCAGCGTATTCGCGGCTTTGGCGAGCAGTTCAAGCTCGGTATTCCGCTGGGCAAAATCGCCTGTCCGCAGGAGATTGCCAGCACGGTGCTGTTCCTCGCGTCCGATGCTGCCAGCCATATCACGTTGCAGGATATCGTGGTGGACGGCGGCTCCACGCTGGGGGCGTAGATGATCTGGAAACGTCACTTATCGCGTGAAGAAATGAACGCCACCAGTCTGAACTCCATGGTGGCGCATCTGGGCATCGTCTATACCCGCATCGGTGACGATACGCTTGAGGCCGAAATGCCCGTGGATGCGCGTACCCATCAACCGTTCGGTCTGCTGCACGGCGGGGCGTCGGCGGCGCTGGCGGAAACGCTGGGGTCGATGGCCGGGTTTCTGATGACCCGCGACGGACAAAGCGTGGTGGGAACGGAGCTGAACGCAACGCACCATCGCGCGGTATCGCATGGGAAGGTGCGCGGAGTGTGTCAGCCGTTGCATCTTGGGCGAACCAGCCAGAGCTGGGAGATTGTGGTGTTCGACGAGCAGGGACGGCGGTGCTGTACCTGCCGGTTGAGTACCCAAATTTTGGGCTAGCGTTGCACGGTCAATATCCCTCTCCCCGTTGGGGAGAGGGATAAGGCTTACAGCATCGAAATCACCCGCTTCAACAAGCGTATTCTCGGCGCAATCGACGCTTTATCCAGCCACTCCGCCGGGCTGTGGAACCCGGCACCGATCGGCCCCAGCCCGTCCAGGGTCGGAATGCCCAGCGCGGCGGTGTGGTTGGCATCACTGCCACCACCGACCGCCTGCCAGGTAATGGCTATTCCTTCCGCCTGACCTGCCGCTTCAACCTGCTGCATCAGCGCCTGCGTGGCTTTACTCGCTGCCATCGCCGGTTTGTGGTTCACGCGCGCCAGCGAGGTCGTGACGCCCTCTAAAAAGCCTTTTTCACACAATGCCTCCAGCGCCTGGTTCACCCGGCTGTACTCATCGTTTTCCCAGAAACGCACGTCCAGCTCGGCAACGGCTTTATCGGCCACCACGTTTGCCGCGCTGCCGCCGTGGATCACCCCGACGTTGAGCGTGGTGCCACGTTCCTGGTCGGTCAGGGCATTAATGGCAATAATGCTGTTTGCCAGGGCGGTTATCGCCGAGCGGCCTTTCTCCGGTTCGTTACCCGCGTGTGCCGCCACGCCGCTGAACGTCAGGTGATAGCCCGCCATCCCTTTGCGAGCCTTCACCAGCGAACCGTCGGCGCGCGCGGCTTCGCATACCAGCACGCAGCGGGCGCGTTTTGCCAGTTCGCCAATCCATTCGTGTGAATAGACGGAGCCGGTCTCCTCGTCGGGATTCATGGCGATCGCAATGGCCAGACGATCGTGGTCGGCTGCGTCCAGCTCACGCATCGCCCACAAGATATTCAGCAGGCCGCTCTTCATATCCGATACGCCAGGGCCATAAAGACGGGTGGCGTCCTCGCTCAGCGGACGCTCGGCGACGGTGCCGGGGGCAAATACCGTATCAAGATGGCCGACCAGCAGAACGTCGAACTGTGCCGCCTGTGGCTTATTACTGACGAATACGCCCGGGCCGACCTTGTCGCCCAGATTGACCCGTTCGGTGTGCCAGCCTTCGCGTTGCCAGAGCGTTTCAATAATGCCAGCCACGGTTTCGACGCCTGCGACAGTACGGGTGCCGCAGTCCACGTTCACCAGGGTTTTCAGCTCTTCAATATAATGGTCAAGGTTCATAATAACGTCCTGTTCAGAGAATAATGCGCATCAGCAGCATGGCTAAGAAGGCGTTGATGACCGAAATGGCAATCATCAGCGGAATACGTTTGGCGCGGGTGCCGATCACACCCAGAATGCGGCCGAGATACTGCACCTGTGAGCCCATCAGATAGATAGCAGGTGCCAGAATCGCCAGGTGCTCGCCGGTAATAATGCCTTTATCAAACAGGCCGATCGCCACGCCGATCCCACCGCCCATCGACATCCAGCCGCCAATCAGCACGGCAGCCGCTTCACCCGGCAGGCCAAACAGGCCCATCAGCGGGGAGAAGATCATCCCCAGCCCTTTCAGTGCCCCGGTAATTTCCAGCGCCTTGATGATGATAAAAGCCATGACCACGTTGGGCAGGGTGCTGCCGGTGGCAATACTCCAGCCCTTGCGTGCGCCTTCGACAAACACATCGGTAATCACGGGATGAGATTGTGGGGCACTCATACGGTCTCTCCTTGTGTCGGTTGTTGCTCAGGGGCATCTTTGCCGATGACGGTCAGGATCAGGCGCAGCAGATTCGCGCCGACAATCTTCATGATGAACATCACGGCGATGCAGGCACCAATGGAGGTCGGCACCGCGGCCGTCCCGTCAACGGCGACCAGGGTAAAGAGGATGGCACCAGAGGAGAAAAAGTTGGTGATCATCGCCCCGGCGGAGAACTGGAACATGGCGAAAACGTCTTTCTCTTTTTCGCTAATCTGCCCTTCATCGGACAGGTTGCGGGTGAGGGATGCACCCACATCGGTGCTCTGCAGGCTGCCAATCAACGCCAGCCCGGTGGTGCCCGGAATACCCAGCAGCGGGCGCAGCAGCGGCGTTAACAGCTTACGGGCTGCACGCAGCGCACCATAGTGCTCCAGCACGTTGATCATCCCGAGCGCAAACATCACGGCCGGAATTAAACCGAGCGCAAAGAGAAACCCGTCCATTGCGCCACTGCCGCCGGTACCGCGAAAGGCGCTGGTGGCGGTAGTCAGGGTGCCGTCTTCAAGACTGGCCTTGCTGACCACCTTGCCAAACGCACCGTTGAGGGTGGTGAAATCAAACACGCCGTACCACTCTTTTCCGCCCAGCAGGCCAGAGAAGAAAACGGCTGCGAATGCCAGCGCAACGTACGCGCCGGGCCCGACCTTGAGATCCTGAGGTACTGAACTGTTCATATCCTTTTCCTTGTATGCACGCGATTGCGCAGGGTCATTCTGGCGAGGTTTTGAGCAAAAAAAATGATACAAATCATTTCGTAAGGCGGTGTCGGGACGAAAAAGGCAAAAGTGTGACCCGTGGCGGCAGGGGTGTTTCAGCGGAAGGTGATCGGCTTAACAATGTGGTGTAAATGTCTGGTTTGACCACGCATTATTGCGTTTCAAAGTTGTTAAATTTTGAGCGTTGTTCTAGAAACAAAATGTAACATCTCACTGTTTCACAACAACGGACAACAACTATGAACAACTCAGGGAAATACCTTACGTGGGCAGGGCTCTCCGTTGTGGGAGCATTTGCCCTGGGCTATATCGCCCTCAACCGGGGGGAACAGATCAACGCGCTGTGGATCGTTGTCGCCTCGGTCTGTATTTATCTGATCGCGTACCGTTTTTATGGCCGCTATATCGCGAAGACGGTGTTAGGGGTCGACGGCACGCGCATGACGCCTGCGGTTCGTCATAACGACGGTCTGGACTATGTGCCTACCGACAAGAAAGTGCTGTTCGGTCACCATTTTGCGGCGATTGCCGGCGCGGGCCCGCTGGTGGGGCCAGTCCTGGCGGCGCAGATGGGTTATCTGCCGGGGATGATCTGGATCCTCGCGGGCGTCGTGCTGGCCGGTGCGGTGCAGGACTTTATGGTGCTGTTCGTCTCCACCCGCCGCGACGGACGTTCGCTTGGTGAGCTGGTGAAAGAGGAGATGGGAGCCACGGCCGGGGTGATCGCCCTGATCGCGACCTTTATGATCATGGTGATCATCCTCGCGGTGCTGGCGATGATCGTGGTGAAAGCGCTGACCCACAGTCCGTGGGGAACCTATACCGTGGCCTTTACCATTCCGCTGGCGCTGTTTATGGGGATCTACATTCGCTACCTGCGTCCGGGACGCATTGGTGAAGTGTCGGTCATCGGCCTGGTCTTTCTGGTGTTTGCCATTATCTCCGGCGGCTGGGTGGCTGAGAGCCCGACGTGGGCACCGTTCTTCGATTTCACCGGCGTACAGCTGACGTGGATGCTGGTAGGGTACGGATTTGTGGCGGCGGTGCTGCCGGTGTGGCTGCTGCTGGCCCCGCGCGATTACCTCTCCACCTTCCTGAAAATTGGCACGATTGTGGGGCTGGCAATCGGCATTTTGATTATGCGCCCGACGCTGACCATGCCTGCGCTGACCAAATTTATTGATGGCACCGGCCCGGTCTGGACCGGCAACCTGTTCCCGTTCCTGTTTATCACCATCGCCTGTGGCGCGGTGTCTGGCTTCCACGCGCTGATTGCCTCCGGTACCACGCCGAAAATGCTCGCCAATGAGAATCAGGCCTGCCTGATTGGCTACGGCGGCATGCTGATGGAATCGTTCGTGGCGATAATGGCGCTGGTCTCGGCCTGTATTATCGACCCGGGCGTTTACTTCGCGATGAACAGCCCAATGGCGCTGTTGGCACCGGCCGGCACCGTTGACGTGGTGGCCTCTGCCGCGCAGGTGGTGAGCGGCTGGGGCTTTGCCATTACCCCAGACACGTTGACCCATATCGCCAGTGAAGTGGGCGAGCAGTCAATTATTTCCCGTGCGGGGGGCGCGCCAACGCTGGCGGTGGGTATGGCGTATATTCTGCACGGCGCGCTGGGCGGGCTGATGGACGTGTCGTTCTGGTATCACTTCGCCATTCTGTTTGAAGCGCTGTTTATTCTGACGGCGGTGGATGCAGGAACGCGTGCGGCACGCTTCATGCTACAGGATCTGCTGGGGGTGATCTCACCGAACCTGAAACGTACCGATTCATTACCGGCGAACCTGCTGGCAACGGCGCTGTGCGTACTGGCGTGGGGATATTTCCTCCATCAGGGCGTCGTCGATCCGCTGGGAGGGATTAACACCCTGTGGCCGCTGTTTGGTATTGCCAACCAGATGCTGGCGGGCATGGCGCTGATGCTCTGTGCGGTAGTGCTGTTCAAAATGAAGCGTCAGCGTTATGCGTGGGTGGCGTTACTGCCGACCGCATGGCTGCTGATTTGTACCCTGACGGCAGGCTGGCAGAAAGCCTTCAGCCCGGACAACAAGGTGGGTTTCCTGGCTATCGCCAACAAGTTCCAGGCGATGATCGACAGCGGTAAGATCCCGGCGCAATATACGGAATCACAGCTGTCGCAGCTGGTGTTTAACAACCGTCTGGACGCCGGACTGACCATCTTCTTTATGGTGGTGGTTGTGGTGCTGGCGTTGTATTCTCTGAAGACTGCACTGGCGGCGCTGAAAGAAGACAAGCCGACGGCAAAAGAGACACCGTATGAGCCAATGCCTGAGAACCTGGAAGAGATTGTGACCCAGGCGAAAGGGGCGCATTAATCGCTCACCCTCACCCTCACCCTCACCCTCTCCCCGCCGGGGAGAGGGGATAAAAGACGAGATATCCACTATGTTCGACACCCTCTCCAAAGCAGGAAAATACCTGGGCCAGGCCGCCAAAATGATGATCGGCGTACCGGATTACGACAACTACGTCGAGCATATGCGCGTCAACCACCCTGACCAGACGCCAATGACCTATGAAGCTTTCTTCCGCGACCGCCAGGACGCCCGCTACGGCGGCAAGGGCGGCGCGAAGTGCTGTTAACCCTCTTTCGGTAAACAAAAGCTGATCTGCTTTTGTTTACATTCAACATGCGATCAGGCGTTTAACCCGCCATCGACATCCAGTCCCGTGCCGGATATTTGTCCGGCGGCAGGACTGGCCAGGAAGGTGACCGCGGCGGCGATGTCTTCCGGCTGGCCGTAATGTCCCACCGCAATCATCTGGCGCTGAGATTCAGCCTGTTCTCCATCCTCCGGGTTCATATCGCTGTTTGTCGGGCCAGGATGCACAAGGTTCACGGTAATGCCGCGCGGGCCGAGATCGCGAGCCAGACCCCGGGTAAGGGAGTTGAGTGCAGATTTGGTCATCGAATAGACGGCAATACCGGGCATCGCCACACGGTTTGCCAGACAACTGCCGATGTTGATAATGCGCCCGCCGTCAGACATATGCACCAGCGCTTCCTGAATGGCAATCACCACGCCCCGGATATTGACGTTAATCAGGGCGTCAATATCCGCCAGCGTCATGGACTCCAGCGGACCGCCGCGTGCGATCCCGGCGTTGTTGACCAGAATATCCAGCCCGCCCAGGGAGCGCGCCGCATGGGTAACCGCATCCTGAATGGCCTGTGCGCTGGCGCTGTCGGCCTGAATCGCCTCGCTGTGGCGCCCAAGCGCCTTTATCTCTTCGGTGACCGCCTGGGCTTTGTCGGCGGATTTTTCATACGTAATAACCACATCGGCACCGGCGCGTGCCAGTGAAAGTGCGATGGCACGACCCAACCCACGGCTGGCGCCGGTAACCAGCGCCTTCTTACCTGTTAAATCGATCTGCATGATGACCTCGTTGCGAGAGTGATGAGAATCATCATTAGGTATAGTCGGTCGGAACGATTAACGGCTGAAGGATTCCACTTTCTCAAACGCGGCGCGCAGAACCGCTGGGGTGAGCGCGACCGGCAAATAGTGGATAGATTCCACCGGGCGCAGCGTATGGGCAATGACCTTGTCCAGCTCGTCGCGGTTGTTGATATCCACCTCCAGTTCGTGAAGCGTGGTGGGCAGGGTAAAGCGCTGATAGGCCGCCACCAGCTCGGCCAGCACGTCATCCTGGCCGAGCAGCGCACTTTGCACCAGGATGCCGTAGGCCACTTTGGTACCGTGCAGGTATTTTTCCGTTTGCGGCAAAACGGTTAAACCGTTGTGCACCGCATGCGCGGCCGCCACGCGGGTATAGCGCTCGCCCAGACCGCCCACCATTCCGCCCCCGGCAATAATGGCATCCACAACGTCCCTGAACGCCTGCGTCGCTTCGCCACGCTGCTGGTCGGCCAGCGCCTCTTCGCTACGGGAAAGCAGCACGTCGCGGATCGCCAGCGCGCCGTTGATCCCCAGACGTACGGTCAGGGGCAGGTGTTCGGGTTGAGGGGCCAGGACCACCGCTTCATACCACTTCGCCAGCGTATCGCCGATGCCTGCCAGCAGGTACTCCGCTGGGGCATTGAGGATAATGTGCGGTTCCACCAGCACCAGGAAGTTAGCATCGTCGAACACCTCAAACTGCAGCGCCTGACCGGCATCGTTATACCAGACGGAGAGCGGCGTCCAGGCGGCGCAGGTGGCGGCGATGGTGGGAATAGCCACCACCGGCACGCCGAGACGGCGCGCCACCGCTTTGGCGGTATCAAGCAGTGCGCCACCGCCGACACCAATCACCACGCTGGCGTTATTGCCAGACGCCGTCACCAGATCGGTGACGTCACGTTCGCTGCAGTGCCCTTTAAAGAGCAGATGTTTCGCCCCCGGTGTGTGAAAGCTTTCCGGCAGGAAAGGGCGCGCGCCTTCAATGGCGCGTTCGCCATAAATCCACACCGCGCGGGAGAGCTGTTCCGGCGTAAAGAAATCATTCAGGTGCGCAAGACTTCCCGGATGCGAGAAATAGTTCGCCGGGCCTGGCACGACGCGGATATCGGTGTTGCTCATGTGTTGTCCTTTTTTTAGCAAGCGCTAACCCGATGTTATGTCTGGACATCCGGATGGCTAATAATATTTCGCTTTATCTTATGCCTTTTCCGTCGTTGTCAGTCAACCGGAGCTGTGAAAAATTCGATAAATCACAATATGAAAGAAGGATTTAACGCGGATGGTTTCCAGTCGCCTTGAGATGCGCGGTATCAGCCTGGCCTTTTCCGGCTTTCAGGCGTTGTCGCGCGTGGATTTGACGTTAATGGGCGGCTCCGTGCATGCGCTGACCGGCGCAAACGGCGCGGGGAAATCGACGCTGATGGCGGTGCTGTGCGGCACTTACGATCGCTACGAAGGTGAGATCTGCATTAATAACCAGCCGGTGACGATCCGCGAGCCGCTTGATGCCAAACGGCTGGGTATCCACCTGGTGCAGCAGGAAGTGGACGTCGCGCTGATACCAGGGCTGAGCATTGCCGAAAACATCATGCTCGATCAGCTCGCACAGCCGGGGCATCGCTATCGCTGGCGCGCAATCCGCCAGCAGGCGAAACAGGCGTTGGCGCAGCTGGGTATCGCTCTGGATGTGCGACGCATCGTCGACACCTGCACGCTGGCAGAAAAGCAGCAGATTTTGCTGGCGCGGGCGCTCTCACACCACTGCCGTTTTCTGATTCTGGATGAACCGACCGCGCCGCTGGATAGCCATGAAAGCGAACGGCTTTTCGCCGTAGTGAGACGTCTGCAAAAGCAGGGGATTGGCGTGGTGTTTATCTCTCACCGTATTCACGAACTGAACGCTATTTGCGACACCTTAACCGTGCTGCGCGACGGCAAGCTGATTGAATCCGGCCCGATGGCGAACCTCAGCGGTGACGCAATCGTTGAGAAGATGCTTGGCCATGAGCTTAACGATATCTATCCGCCGGCCCGTCCTGCGCACAGTGACGAGACATTACTGCGCGTGGAAGGGCTGCACGATGACGCGCTGTTGAAAGATATCTCCCTGCACCTGCGAAAAGGCGAAATTCTGGGCATTGCCGGGCTGGCGGGAGCGGGCAAAACGGAACTCTGCAAGGCGCTGTTTGGGGCCAGCAAAAGCCGTGTAGCGCGTGGTGAGCTAAATCATCAGCCCTGGCAGCCGCGCGATCCGGCGGATTCGGTATTGCGCGGTCTGGCGCTGGTACCGGAGGAACGGCGTAAAGAGGGCATTTTTATTGATGAACCGGTGAGCATGAACCTGGCGGTCACCGCGGATAACAGCTTCTCGCGCTGGAGCCTGTTCGGCCACCGTCAGGCGTGGCGCTGGGCGGAAGAGGTGATTGCCCGCGTCGGCGTGCGTGCGCGTGGGCCGGGGCAGGTGCTGCGTCGTCTGTCGGGGGGCAACCAGCAGAAGATTGCCATCGGCAAGTGGCTGCGCAACGACGCCAGCGTGTTGATTTTCGATGAGCCGACCAAAGGCGTCGATGTCAAAGCGAAAACCGATCTGTTCCAGTTAATTGACGGCCTGGCGCGCGAGGGCAAAGGGGTGATTTACGCTTCCGGTGAATTCGCTGAACTGGTGGGGCTGTGCGATCGCATTTGCGTGCTGTGGGACGGACGTATCGTGGCGGAAATCGCCGGGGCCGAGGCCCACGAAGAGACACTACTTTATTATTCAACCGGAGGAACGGCGTCGTGAGCAAGGCCCTTTCAGTGACGGCGGCAGCGTCTGGTCGTCAGCAAATTTTTGATTTTCTCTACAAGTGGGGCATGTTGCTGACCGTGGTGGCGCTGGTGGCCATCTTTGGCCTGGCGTCGGACAACTTCCTCGATCCGAACAACATTATCAATATCCTGCGCTCCATTGCCATCGTGACGGTGATTGCTATCGGGGTATCAATTTCGCTGACCATCGGCGGGTTTGACCTGTCGGTTGGTTCAACGGCATCGCTGGCTAACGCGCTGGTGGTGTCACTGTTCGTCTGGTACGGCTTCGGCACCACCGAATCGATACTGATTACCCTAGCGCTTTGTACTCTGGTTGGCCTGTTTAACGCGTTTCTGATTGTCATCCTGCGGATCCCGGACATGCTTGCCACGCTTGCCAGCCTGTTTGTTATCCAGGGCGTGGCGATGACCTACAGCTACGGCGGGTCAATTACCGAAAACATGGTGCTGCCGAGCGGCGACATGGCTGAAGGGACCATTCCGGCGGCATTCAGCCTGCTGGGACAGGTGCCGACTATCGTGATCATCATGCTGGTGGTAACGATCCTCGCACAGCTGGGGCTGTCACTGACCACCCACGGACGACGCATGTATGCCATCGGCGGTAATCCGGAGGCGGCACGTCTCTCCGGTATTCGCACCACGCGCTACAAGGTGGCGGCCTACGTGATTGCCTCTCTGCTCGCCGGATTAGGCGGCATTTTACTGGCCTCGCGGATTGGATCGTCACAGGTGAATGCGGGCGGCGGCTATCTGATGGATGCGGTTGCGGCGGCGTGGATTGGCTTCTCGCTTGCCGGGTCCGGAAAACCGAACGCACTGGGTACGCTCGTCGGGGCAGTCATTCTTGGCGTGCTGTCGAACGGTCTGGTGATGCTTTCCGTACCCTATTACGCGATGGACATTATAAAAGGGCTGGTGCTCGCCGTGGCGCTGGCGATTACCTACATACAAAAACGCTAACGATTGATCACAACACAACGGGAAAACAGAATGAAAAAAATCACCCTCTCTCTGGTGGCATTAGGGTTACTGACGTCGCTGCCAGGCCTTGCGGCAACCCCCGCACCGCTTCCGCCCGCCATTGCAAATCATGACGGCCCCATACGCATTGCGGTGATCCGTAACCTCGGCTCTGACGACAACACCACGCAGTTTGTCGCCGGTGCCATTCAGGAAGGCAAAAAGCTCGGCTTTAAGGTCAGCACCTTTTTGAGCAATGGCGACGACGCCAAATTCCAGGACTTCGTCAATCAGGCGATCAGCCAGAAATATGACGGGATTATCCTCTCTCAGGGGCGCGACCCCTATGCGACCGCGCTCGTGAAAAAAGCCGTCGATGCCGGCATTAAAGTGTCGGTGTTTGATACCGCCGTTCAGGGCGACATCCCCGGGGTGACCGTGACCCAGCAGGATGATGCTTCCCTGACCCATCTCTCCTTCGGCCAGCTGGCGAAAGATTTCAACGGTAAAGCCAACATCGTGAAGCTGTGGGTTGCCGGTTTCCCGCCGATGGAACGTCGTCAGGCAGCCTATAAAGCGCTGCAGAAGCAGTATCCGGACATCAAAGAGCTGGAGTCTATCGGTGCCGTTTCGTCTGACGTGCAGGGAGATACCGCGAATAAAGTGGGCGCTATTCTGGCGAAATACCCGAAAGGCAAAATTGACGCCATCTGGGGAACCTGGGATGCCTTCAGCCAGGGGGCCTACAAAGCCCTGAAAGAGAACGGCCGCACCGAAATCAAACTCTACAGCATCGATATCTCAAACCAGGATCTTCAGCTGATGCGCGAGCCAGGTAGCCCATGGAAAGTGAGCGTGGCGGTGGATCCGAAGCTGATTGGTGCAACCAACGTACGTCTGATTGCCAACAAGATTGCCGGTGAAACCACACCCGCCACGTATGATTTCAAAGCGGCGGCGATCCCGCAGGCGCTGCTGACCGCCCAGCCAGGCGCGGTGAACGTGGCGTCGCTGGGGAAAATCATTCCAGGCTGGGGTCAGACCGAAGATTTTATCGCCCCGTGGTTTGCGACGCTTGAAGCGAAACATCAATGAGTGTGCTTCCCACGCCTGAATACAGCCGCAATATGCGGCTGATTGGCCATAGCGACCAGGGCGGTCGCCCGGACGGCGTGCAGCTGATGGTGCATCGCGGTTTCGCGTACATCGGGCATATGGTCTCACAGGGCTTTTCCATTGTGGACGTGCGTGACCCGAAACATCCCAAACCGGCAGGCTATATGCCCGCGCCGCCCGGCACCTGGAACGTTCATCTTCAGGCGCACGACGATCTCCTGCTGGTCATTAATGCGCGAGACTTGTTCGCAGATGCCCGTTTCGCTGACGAAAAGGTCTACTACACCCGTCAGGTAGGAGAAACCGTACGCGACGTGCAGGACAAAGGCTGGAGCGCCGGGTTGCGGGTGTTTGATATCTCCACCCCTGACCAACCGCGTGAGATCGGCTTTTTATCCCTGAGCGGCATCGGCATTCACCGTATCTGGTACGTCGGCGGGCGCTGGGCGTATGTTTCGGCGCTGATCGACGGCTTTACCGACTATATTTTCCTGACGATCGATCTGGCCGACCCGCAAAAGCCTGAGGTGGCCGGGCGCTGGTGGCTGCCGGGGATGAACCAGGCCGACGGTGAGCAACCCAATTGGCCGGAAGGTAAACGCTACGCGCTGCACCACGCGATTATTGCCGGGGATACCGCTTACGGGAGCTGGCGCGACGGGGGACTGACGCTGCTGGACGTGAAGGATCGCACGCAGCCGAAGCTGATTAGCCATCGCAACTGGAGCCCGCCGTTTGGAGGTGGCACGCACACCGCGCTGCCATTGCCGGATCGTGACCTGCTGGTGGTGCTGGATGAAGCGGTACTGGATAACCAGGAGGACGGTGAGAAGTTCATCTGGCTGTTTGATATTCGCGAGCCGTCGAACCCGGTAAGTATTTCCACATTCCCGCAGCCGCAGGAGCGGGATTATGTGGCGAAAGGGGCGCATTTTGGTCCACACAACCTGCACGAGAACCGGCCGGGAAGCTTTGTCAGCTCAACGCTGATTTTTGCGACCTGGCAGAATGCGGGCGTGCGCGCGTTTGATATTTCCAATCCTTACCGTCCGGTTGAAACCGGTGCGCTGGTGCCGGCGGCGCCTGAGAGGATGATGGATACGCGGCCGAATCGACCGCAGGTGATCCAGTCATGCGATGTGTTTGTCGATGCGCAGGGCATTATCTACAGCACGGATTATAACGGTGGATTGTCGGTGATTGAGTATCTGGGGTAACGGCGCGCTGGTGTCTTTCTGACGGCCCTCTTCATCGGGAGAGGGCCGAGGCGTTTAACTGTACTGACGCACCCGCGCCACCAGATCTTCGGCGGTGTCGATACGGTCGGCAATCACAATCAGCGCCTTGCCAAGCGTAATCGCGTGGCGCAGGCATTCGTGGCGCATTGCTTCATCCTGAATGGTCTCGATATCCGCCACGTGCGACAGACCGACACTGCGGCGAATCAGCTCCGTGCCGCAGAATCCGATCGCGTCTTTCCATACCTTTTTCAGGAATTCAGAGGCGTAGCCCGGTGCAGCAAGTGCCGCATCGCGCGTTTTCTCACTGGCCAGGATCTGGAAGCGCTCCGCGAAGGTGTTCCACAGCGTCTGAATGTCGGCCAGACGCTGTTCACGGGCCGCGGCGGCATCGCGAATACCCAGATGCCCCGGCAGGCCGCAGAAATTGAGCAGCAGGTTGCCGATGGCGGTGCCGACGTCAAAACCGATGGGGCCGAAGTAGCCGAACTCTGCGTCGATGGCTTTCAGACTGCCGTCTGCCACGAAAATCGAGCCACTATGAATATCGCCATGCAGCAGGGCTTCAGCGTGTGAGAAGAAGCGGTGCTTCAGCGAGGCCACGGCAATTTTTAACTGAGCGTCATCGTGCAGGGCGGCAACGTCTTTTTCCAGTTCAGCAGGGTAGTTGTTACGTTCGTGGACCTGGTACGGATCGTTGAAGAACAGATCTTCGGTGATCTCGCACATCTCCGGATTAAGGAATTTCGCGACCTGCGCTTTCTTTTCATGCGGGTGCAGGTAAAAGTCGCTGGTATGGAACAGCGTGTGCGCGAGGTATTCACCCAGCTGACGCGCCGCCTGCGGGTAGTAGGTATTTTTGATCAGCTCCCCGCGCCAGATGGCATGGCTGGAGAGATCTTCCATCACCATCACCGCCAGTTCGGGGTCGAAGTGGTGGATTTTCACCGTGTGCTGCGGGCTGTGCTGGTAGTGTTCGACCAGCGTTTGCGCCTCCAGGCGGGCGCGATCCAGGGTCAGTGGCCAGGATTCGCCGACGCAGCGCACATACGGCAGCGCCTGCTTAACAACGATGCGGCTTACACCCTCGGTATCGAAAATTTTGAACACCAGATTGAGGTTACCGTCGCCCACTTCCTGCGCCTCCACCAGCGATGAGGGATCATCAAGGCCGCCGAACTGCTTTGCATACTCCACGGCATCCTGGGCGGTAAAGGTACGGTATTGCGACATTGCCTGTTCCTCACTGGTTTTGCTAATAAAGACATTTAGACGTCTATACATCTGGATTTCATCCTGACACAATGTGCTACAACAACGCAACAGGGAATTAACGACATGCAGACATTACAGACGACCAGCCTGCGAGTGGCGGAGAATCAGTTATTTATTCTCGATCAGCAGGCGCTTCCTCAGGAGAAACGCTGGCTTGACGCCTCGACGGTAGAGGCGCTGGTCGGCCATATTCACGCCCTGCGCGTACGCGGGGCACCGCTGATTGGTCTCTCTGCAAGCCTGCTGCTGGCCCTTCTGGCGGAAAACGGCAAAAGCCGTGATGAACTGGCTGTGGCGCTGGAGACCCTGCGGGCATCCCGCCCGACGGCGGTGAACCTGATGAACAACCTCGACCGCATGAAGCTGGCTCTCTGGCAGGAGGATTTTGTGCCTGCGCTGGTGGCGGAAGCGCTGCGTCTGATTGATGAAGACAAGCAGCTGTGCGAGGCCATCGCGAATGCCGGCAGTACGCTGGTGAAACCCGGCAGCCGTCTGTTGACCCACTGCAATACCGGCGGGCTGGCGACGGCAGGGGTTGGCACCGCGCTCGGCGTGATTGCCCGCGCGCATCAGGAAGGACGCGTCAGCTCTGTCTGGGTGGATGAAACCCGCCCCCTGTTGCAGGGTGGAAGACTGACCGCATGGGAGCTCGGCGAGCTGGGCGTGCCGTACCAGCTGATCGCCGATTCCATGGCCGCCAGCCTGATGGCAAAAGGGCTGGTTGACGCGGTGTGGGTGGGCGCAGACCGTATTGCGGCTAACGGCGACGTGGCGAATAAAATTGGCACCTATTCTCTGGCGGTTCTGGCAACGTTCCACGGTATTCCGTTCTATGTCGCTGCCCCGCATACCACGCTTGACCCGGCGTGCCCAAACGGTGAGGCAATCCCCATTGAACAACGTGCGGCCAGCGAAGTGACGGGCGTGGCCGGGAGCTTTGGCGCGGTGCAGTGGGCTCCTGAAAACGCGCAGGTCTACAACCCGGCCTTTGACGTCACGCCAGCGGCATTGATAAGCGGTTGGGTGCTGGATACGGGCATCGTCACGCCGGAAGAGGTGGCAAAAGGGAAATTCGCCTGAGGACGACTATCCTTTAAGGGGTTCCCTTTAGGAGGACAGTCACGTGACGCTTGATCCTGATACAGACTTAAAACTGGAACGCGTGGTGGATGCCCCGCGCGATCTGCTGTGGCTCTGCTGGACGACACCCGAGCACATCAAAAATTTCTTCATTCCGGTTCCGCACAAAGTGACCGAGTGTGATCTTGACCTGCGCGTTGGCGGGCGGTTTAACACGGTGTTTGAGGTAGACGGGCAACGGATGGATAACCGGGGGGTGTTTCTCGAAATCGATCCCGGCAGGAAGCTGGTCTTTACCGACGGTTACACGGAAGGCTGGAAGCCCGCCGAAAAGCCGTTTATGACGGCCATTCTACTGCTGGATGATGTGGGGGAGGGCAAAACGCGTTATACCGCCATTGCTCGCCACCCAACGGCGGAAATCCGCGAGCAGCATGAACAGATGGGCTTCCACGAAGGGTGGGGGATTGTGCTGGACCAGCTGGTGGCGTATACGAAGGGGTTGAAACACTGACGTTTTTTCGCCCCCTCTCCCTGAAGGGAGAGGGGAAAAATCATGCCAGACGCGGATACGCATCTGCAATCGCATCGCCGGTGAACTGCGCAACCCACCCCTCGGGGTTATCAAAAATACGAATGGCGGTAAAGTTCGGCTCTGAGCCCATATCAAACCAGTGCGGCGTTCCGGCAGGGACGGAAATCAGGTCGTTTTTCTCACACAATACCTGACACACCTCGTCGCCAATGTGCAGGCAAAACAGCCCCGCACCCTCAACAAAGAAACGCACTTCATCTTCCCCGTGAGTATGCTCGTTCAGGAACTTTGCGCGCAGCGCCTCTTTTTGAGGGTTATCGGCACGCAGGCTGATGACATCCCAGCTCTGATAACCTTTCTCTGCCACTAACGTGTCGATCGCGTGCTGATAAGCCGCGATAACCGCATCGGGGGCAGGATCGCGGCCTAAGTCGCGGTCTGCGGCCCAGCGTTCAAAACGCACCCCTCTGGCGTTGAGCTGTTGGGCGATCTCGGCAGCGTCGGTGCTGTGCCAGCGAGGTTGACTGGGGTCTTTATCGGAATAAATGGTCAATGCGCTCATGAAGGGATCTGCTCCGGGTTAATCTCGTCGAACTGGTGTACCTGATGGTGATGGCTTGCACCGTCATCATCGCCGCGAATCAGCTGCAGGGTGCGAAAACCTGCCTGCTCAGCGGCGTCCAGCTCCTGATGTATATCCGACAGGAACAGGATCTGCGATGGGGGGATACCCGTTTGTGCCGCAATGTTCTGGTAAGACTGGACGTCGCGCTTGGCACCGATGTGGGTATCAAAATAGCCGCTGAACAGATGAGTAATATCACCTTCGTCGCTGTAGCCAAATAACAGTTTCTGCGCCGCGACGGAGCCTGAGGAATAAACATAGAGATCAATACCCTGCGCTTTCCATTTTTCCAGCGCAGGCAGTACGTCCGGATAGAGGTGGCCGGTAAAATCGCCGTTAACGTAGCCGTCGTGCCAGATGATCCCCTGCAGCGCCTTTAACGCGGTTGACTTGCGGTCTTCATCCATAAACGTAAAGAGTGTGTCGATAAGGTCGCTTACGCTGGCGTGCGGGTGGTTAATTTCATCACGCAGGTTGTCCAGAATCGATTTGACCGGCTCGGCGTACTGCTGCGCGGACACAAAGGCCGACAGACGCTCACGCGCGTAGGGGAACAAAACATCATGGACAAAACGGATATCGCTGGTGGTCCCTTCAATATCCGTCACAATCGCGCGAATCATACTCTCTCCCAGTGTCGTAAACGCATTTCGCATTCAAATAAGAATTCCAGTCCTTCCAGATGACGGCGGGCCTCGGCCACATCGCGTCCCCAGCAGGTTAAGCCATGACCGCGCAGAAGAAAACCATAATTAAACGGGTGCGTCTGAGCGTATTCGGCAATGCGCACGGCGAGTGCGTCGATATCCTGGTCGTTATCAAACACCGGGATGGCGACCGTATCCAGATGCGTGCTCTGCCCGGAGAGGGATTTTTGCATCTCAAAGCCGGTGATCTTCAGCTCAGGCTCTTTGACCAGCCGCGACAAGACCGTGGCATTGACGGTATGGACGTGCAGAACCGCGTTGGCTTCGGGAAACAGACGATAGATGAGCGTGTGAAGCCCGGTTTCAGCCGACGGCGTGCGGCCAGACGGTGCACGGTTGGTCGCAATCTCCACCTGCAGAAAATCGTCGGTGGTCAGGCTGCCTTTATCTTTACCGGATTCACTGAGCCAGCACAGATGCGCATCCTGACGCACGGACATGTTGCCGCCGGTCGCGGGAGCCCAGCCTTTTGCGCCGATCCAGCGGCAGGCGTCGACCAGGTGTGTGAGTTGCAGGTTGTCGGTCATCTTCCTTTTTCCCTCTCGGTCAGGAATATTCATATTGTTTAGACGTCTAAGCGTCTTGATTGCCAAAGACTAACATCGTGTTATAGTGTCAGCAACATAAGTATTACATGCAGGCACAACACAATGAGCAATAACGCATTGATTCCTCAGAGTAAACTTCCCAGTCTTGGCACCACCATCTTTACGCAAATGAGCGCACTGGCCCAGCAGCACAACGCCATTAATCTCTCGCAAGGGTTCCCGGATTTTGATGGCCCGCGTTATTTGCAGGAACGTCTGGCGTACCACGTTGCGCAGGGGGCGAACCAGTATGCACCGATGACGGGCGTGCAGGCACTGCGGGACGCCATAGCAGACAAAACGGCTGAGTTGTATGGCTATAAGCCAGACGCTACCAGCGACATCACGGTGACAGCAGGGGCGACCGAAGCGTTGTATGCCGCAATTACCGCGCTGGTGCGCACGGGTGATGAGGTGATCTGCTTTGACCCGAGTTATGACAGCTACGCGCCGGCGGTTGAACTCTCCGGCGGGGTGGTGAAACGTATCGCGCTACAGCCACCGCATTTCCGTCCGGACTGGCAGGCGTTTGCTGCCTTGCTGAGCGACAAAACCCGTCTGGTTATTATCAATACCCCGCACAACCCGTCGGCGACCGCATGGCAGAAAGCTGATTTCGCAAAGCTTTGGCAGGCGATTGCCGGGCGTGAAATTTACGTGCTGAGCGATGAAGTGTATGAGCACATCTGTTTTGCGCAGGAAGGGCATGCCAGCGTGCTGGCCCATCCGCAGCTTCGCGAGCGTGCCGTGGCGGTATCGTCATTTGGTAAAACCTATCACATGACCGGCTGGAAGGTGGGGTACTGCGTGGCTCCCGCGGCCATCAGCGCTGAGCTGCGTAAAGTACATCAGTACCTGACGTTTGCCGTAAACACGCCGGCCCAGCTGGCCCTGGCTGATATGCTGCGCGCCGAACCGGAGCACTACCGCGACCTGCCGGCATTCTACCGTCAGCGTCGGGATCTGTTTGTGAATGCGCTAAGCCAGAGCCGTCTGGAGATTTTACCCTGCGAAGGGACCTACTTCCTGCTGGCGGACTACAGCGCGATTTCGGATCGGGATGACGTGAGTTTTTGCCAGTGGCTGACAAAAGAGGTGGGCGTTGCTGCCATTCCGCTGTCCGTATTTTGCGACGACCCGTTCCCGCATAAGCTGATCCGGCTCTGTTTTGCGAAACAGGAATCGACGCTTCTCGCGGCGGCGGAGCGGCTGAATACACTCTGAGCGTGTCATCCCTCTCACGTTAGAATAACGGCGGTCTGCGCATAATAAGTGAGAGTAATATCAGTCAAAATAACGCGAAAGCGCGTTATAAAATATAAGTCAGGATTATGTATTAACAAAGAGAACGGGCTGTGAGCGACACAGCCCGTCGCTGTTATTTTTCTGTTACTTCGTTAATGAATTTCGCGAATGCCGTACTGTTTAATGCCGAGCGGTTATAAATCATAAAAATGTCAAGCGAGGGAAGGGTGAACGGTGCAGTGATTTTTTTGAGTCTTAGCACTTCACTGTATTTATCAAATAAAATTTCGGGTACGTAACCAATTAAATGAGAGGCACTTATCATCGAAATAATAGTAAATACAGAGTCACAGCGAAAACCGATTGTCTTTTCCGCATGCACTTTTTCTGCCATCGATTGATAGGTTTTAACGCCCGGCTCATCACTGAGGAATATCGTAAACTTCTCTTCCTGAAGCTCTTCCATGGTGGCCACCTCTTTCATCCGCGGATGATCCTGGCTGCAGACCAGCAGGACGGAATAGGATGCATATGGCACACAAATCATTGAACGGTTACTAACCGGGGCCATTGAGAAAATTAAGTCTGCTTTACGGTATGCCAGCAGATCCTCTGCGGAGTCAGCAGAGAGCAGCATGTCATGCAGTTCAATCTCGTAATTGTGCTCTCGCATCAATAATTTAAGCGGGCCCAGCAGGTTTTCTGTGGTCAGGATTTGCGGGCTGTACACCACAAAATTCTTTTTTAGCGTTGAGCCATGCATGATGTTAATCGTCTGCTCAAGCTGGTTGAGGTTTTGCTCAAGATGATGGTGCAGATTCACGCCTACCGTGGTGGGCGTAATCCCTTTCCCGGAACGAATGAACAGGGGATCGTTGAGCTGATTACGCAACCTTTGCAGCGACTGGCTGACCGCCGAGGGCGTAATATAGAGCGTTTCTGCTGCCTTGCTGATGCTTAAGTGCTGATAAATACACTCGAAAATTACCAGCAGATTAAGATCAAATTTTTTCAGATCGTAGAGATTAGCCATGTTTCATCCTGAGTGGACTGCGTTGCGTTAACACATCACTGATAACTATAGAAGGAAGTTAATCATTTGCCATCCATGCAATTAACTTACTTAATTAGAGTTGTATGTTGACTTAATATATCACGATGGCAGATTTATAAAATAGAGCTTCAATGAATATTAAGATATTTTTATCTCTAAAACTGCGAGGGTGTTTGCAGTAAAATAGTCTCAATTATATATAGACAAATAATTATCATTCATTTTTATTAATCCTCGCCGGCGCGTATTCAGTCCTGCGCGATAAACCGTGTTCGATGAAACCTATCACAGCCATAGATACGATTAGCGCTCATGTACATTGCCCTCGCGCTGTGCGGGTGTTGTAATCAAGGCGCTGTTACGGCCTTGATATGAGGTTTGTAGAGCGCAACGCAACGCCAGCAATTGCTGGCACTGAAAGTTCCTGTGGAAAGTTCAGGTATCAGGGCCGCCCACCAGGGCGGCCTTTTTACTTTTGGCTTTTCGTTAATTCAGTTCATCACGTTGTCTTGTTCGGGTTGTTAGGTATGGCTGATTGATTTGATAAAGCAAACGCATTAGCCCACCCGGCGAAAGTTGGTTACCTTACATCTCAACGAAAACACGGAGGAAGTACAGATGTCTTTGATTAATACCAAAATTAAACCTTTCAAAAACCAGGCGTTCAAAAACGGTGAATTCATCGAAGTGACCGAGAAAGATACCGAAGGCCGCTGGAGCGTCTTCTTCTTCTATCCGGCTGACTTCACCTTCGTTTGCCCTACCGAACTGGGTGACGTTGCAGACCATTACGACGAACTGCAGAAGCTGGGCGTAGACGTTTACTCTGTTTCTACCGACACCCACTTCACCCACAAAGCATGGCACAGCAGCTCTGAAACCATCGCGAAAATCAAATATGCGATGATCGGCGACCCGACTGGCGCCCTGACCCGTAACTTCGACAACATGCGTGAAGATGAAGGCCTGGCTGACCGTGCTACCTTCGTTGTTGACCCGCAGGGCATTATCCAGGCAATCGAAGTTACCGCTGAAGGTATCGGCCGTGATGCTTCTGACCTGCTGCGTAAAGTGAAAGCGGCGCAGTACGTTGCTTCTCACCCAGGTGAAGTTTGCCCGGCGAAATGGAAAGAAGGCGAAGCGACTCTGGCACCGTCTTTAGACCTGGTTGGCAAAATCTAAGTTTCCCGCCGTCTTTCGCGCAGAGCATCGCCTGCTCTGACGCGACAGGCTCCGGAAATGACAGTCGTAATGGGCGCGCCCGCGCCCATTTTATTCCAGCACCATGATGCAAGTTGCATTCAGGCCGCCCGAATAAGGCAGCTTGCATGATGACGTTTTTAGAGAGGGAAGAATAATGCTCGACACCAATATGAAAACCCAGCTCAAGGCCTACCTTGAGAAACTGACCAAACCTGTTGAGCTGATTGCCACGCTGGACGACAGCGCTAAATCGGCAGAGATCAAGGAACTGCTGGCAGAGATCGCCGAACTGTCACCGAACGTGACCTTCAAAGAAGATAACGGTCTGGCGGTGCGCAAGCCCTCCTTCCTGATCACCAATCCGGGTTCTGACCAGGGGCCGCGTTTTGCCGGTTCTCCACTGGGCCACGAATTTACCTCGCTGGTGCTGGCACTGCTGTGGACCGGTGGTCATCCGTCAAAAGAGGCGCAGGCGCTGCTCGAGCAGATCCGCGATATTGACGGCGATTTTGAGTTTGAAACCTATTACTCACTCTCCTGCCATAACTGCCCGGACGTGGTGCAGGCGCTGAACCTGATGTCGGTGCTGAACCCGCGCATTAAGCACACGGCGATTGACGGCGGTACGTTCCAGAACGAAATCACCGATCGTAACGTCATGGGCGTTCCGGCGGTCTTTATGAACGGTCAGGAGTTTGGCCAGGGCCGTATGACGCTGACCGAAATCGTTGCCAAAGTGGACACGGGTGCCGAAAAACGTGCGGCAGAAGCGCTGAACAAACGTGACGCGTATGATGTTCTGATTGTCGGCTCAGGCCCGGCGGGCGCGGCGGCGGCGGTTTACTCCGCCCGTAAAGGCATTCGTACCGGCCTGATGGGCGAACGCTTCGGTGGCCAGGTGCTCGACACCGTGGATATCGAAAACTACATCTCTGTGCCGAAGACCGAAGGCCAGAAACTGGCTGGCGCACTGAAGGCGCACGTCAGCGATTATGAAGTGGATGTGATCGACAGCCAGAGCGCCAGCAAGCTGGTTCCGGCCGCGGTTGAAGGGGGGTTACACCAGATTGAAACCGCCTCCGGCGCGGTGCTGAAAGCGCGCAGCATTATCATTGCCACCGGCGCCAAATGGCGCAACATGAACGTCCCGGGTGAAGATCAGTATCGCACCAAAGGCGTCACCTACTGCCCGCACTGCGACGGCCCGCTGTTTAAAGGTAAACGCGTGGCGGTGATCGGCGGCGGTAACTCCGGTGTGGAAGCGGCGATTGACCTGGCGGGTATCGTTGAACACGTCACCCTGCTGGAGTTCGCCCCAGAGATGAAAGCGGACCAGGTGCTGCAGGACAAAGTGCGTAGCCTGAAAAACGTCGATATCGTGCTGAATGCGCAGACCACGGAAGTGAAAGGTGACGGCAGCAAAGTGACCGGTCTGGAATACCGCGACCGCGTGAGCGGTGACGTGCATAGCGTGGCGCTGGCGGGGATCTTCGTACAGATTGGTCTGTTGCCAAACACCACCTGGCTGGACGGCGCGATTGAGCGCAACCGGATGGGCGAAATTATTATCGATGCGAAATGCGAAACCAGCGTGAAAGGGGTGTTCGCGGCAGGGGACTGCACCACGGTTCCGTACAAACAGATCATCATTGCCACCGGTGAAGGGGCGAAAGCGTCTCTGAGCTCGTTCGATTATCTGATTCGCACCAAAACGGCATAAAAAGAAAGCAAGACTACACCTGCAACAGCAAGAGGCCACCGAAAGGTGGCCTCTTTTTTTTTACCTGACGACCATCACCGGAATGTGGGTGTGACGGATCACGCTCGACGCGTTAGAACCCAGCAGGTGGGTGGTAATGGAAGGATTACGGGAACCGATCACCACGACGTCTGCTTTCAGTTCATTGGCCAGTTCATTAACGGCATCCCGCACGCTACCGAACCTGACGTGAGTTTTGATACGTGAAGGGTCGATGCTGAAATGCCCGACCATGGTTTGTAGACGATTTTCAGCTTCGTGCTGAAGATGCTCTTCGAAGCGACGTACATCGGCGGCAAAGCGGTGCAGACTCAGGCTGGCGGAACCCGGTAACACGTGTAAAAGATGGATGATCCCGTCCTGCTGCGCCAGGAACTCCGCGTGGCGTACGGCCTTGTCGCTCAGCTCCATCTCGAAAACATCAACCGGCATAATGATTGTCTGATACATACCCGTTTCTCCTTGTTTATAAACGCTGAATTCATTCAACCACAAAATATGAATGGTTTCTGTAAGCGCGGCGCCACTTTTTGATCTCGCCAGGAAAAATCTCAAAAGATCCGTCATCACGGGCAAGTCTTCTGGGGTAGCTACCCTTTATACACTGTCCTGGATCCTTTCGGAGGTTGCATGAAAGCACTCACGTATCACGGCCCACATCATGTTCGCGTCGAGAATGTCCCCGATCCCATCATTGAACAGCCAGACGATATTATTCTGCGGGTCACGGCTACGGCGATTTGCGGGTCCGATCTGCATCTCTATCGCGGCAAAATCCCGAAGGTGCAACACGGCGATATTTTTGGTCATGAATTTATGGGGGAAATCGTTGAGTGCGGCAGGGAGGTGAAGAGTTTACAGAAGGGCGATCGCGTGGTTATCCCGTTTGTGATTGCCTGCGGTGACTGTTTCTTCTGCCGTCTGCAGCAATACGCGGCCTGCGAGACGACCAACGTTGGGCAGGGCGCCGCGCTGAACAAAAAGCAGATTCCCGCGCCGGCCGCGCTGTTTGGCTATAGCCATCTCTACGGCGGCGTGCCGGGAGGCCAGGCGGAATATGTTCGCGTACCGAAGGGTAACGTTGGGCCGTTCAAGGTGCCGCCGCTGTTGTCCGATGACAAAGCGCTGTTCCTGTCAGATATTTTACCCACCGCCTGGCAGGCGGCAAAAAATGCGCAGATCGACAAAGGATCGAGCGTGGCCGTGTTCGGCGCCGGGCCGGTGGGGTTGCTGACCATTGCCTGCGCGCGACTGCTCGGGGCGGAACAGATCTTCGTTATCGACCATCACCCGTATCGCCTGCGATTCGCTCAGGCGCGCTACGGCGCAATCCCTGTCAACTTTGATGATGATAGCGATGCCGCCGAAAAAATCATTGAGCAAACTGCCGGCCAGCGTGGTGTCGATGCGGTGATTGATGCCGTCGGGTTCGAAGCCAAAGGCAGCACCACGGAAACAATCCTCAGCAACCTTAAAATTGAAGGCAGCAGCGGCAAAGCGCTGCGGCAGTGTATCGCGGCTGTCCGGCGCGGCGGCGTTGTCAGCGTTCCTGGCGTTTACGCCGGGTTTATTCACGGCTTCCTGTTTGGCGATGCCTTCGATAAAGGGCTGAGTTTCAGGATGGGGCAGACACACGTCCACGCCTGGCTGGGCGAGTTGCTGCCGCTTATCGAAAAAGGGCTGCTTACGCCGGAGGAGATTGTGACCCACTATCTGCCGCTGGCGGATGCGGAACGCGCCTACAAGATTTTCGAAAAACGGGAGGAGGAGTGCCGCAAGGTCATTCTGGTGCCGGGAGCGGAAACGCCTGACGCGGCGGCACAGCAGGTGAAAGGCCTGGTCAATGCTTTCCCGGGTGGGGTGGCGTGAGATTATCGCTTACCGATGACGCTCAAGATAAAGCACCGCCATGACGATGATCGCCAGAATAATGAGAAAAATAAGTGTGATAACCACTATCTCACTCATGACCGTCCCCGCGGCACCCAAACAGATTAAGCGTGGGTTAAGGGGTTTTCGGGCGATATAGGATAATCGGGTGAATTTGCGGAAAGAGGATGCGGGTGCATCCTCTGTGCAACGCGGGAGCGTTTGTTCAGATGGGGTTAACGCAGGTAGTCGCCCGCGGCTTCTGGCTGGTAGAGCAGCTCCAGCACTTCCAGATGCGCCGCGGCACCGCCTGGCAACGCCCAGTTGATGGTGTCTCCTGTACGCAGACCAAGAAGCGCGGCACCCACAGGGGCAAGGACCGAAAGCTGTGCGCTGCTGTCGGTCATCTGCGCCGGGTAGACCAGCGTTCGGGTCAGCTCTTCACCGGTGGCCAGGTTACGGAATTTAACCCGGCTGTTCATGGTGACCACGTCGTGCGGCATGGATTCAGGCGTGCACATCTGCGCCCGGTCAAGCTCTTCATTCAGGGCGTCAGCCACCGGAAGCGAAGCGAATTCTGCTTTTTCCAGCAGTCTGTCAATACGTTCTGCGTCAAGCTCATTGATGATGATGGTGGGTCTGGACATTTTTTACTCCATGTCGTTAATGCTGCGTGTAACGCAGAAACCAATCCAAAAGAAAACCCTCGCCGTCTGGCAGCGAGGGTTTAACTCTTCTGATGATACTGGCTGAGCGCACAACTTTGAAGTGATACAGGTCACATTCATGGGTCATATGAATTTTCGGTGAAAAACGTGCTCCCTTGCCAATTTGCATTATTCTTTTTAAGCGCCCCTGTGGGCGACTATCCGCATTCAGTGTTTCTTCTCAGGAGATCTCATGAGCGATTACGACAAAATTACGTTGAAAGACGGCAGTTATTTATATTTTAAAGACTGGGGAAGCGGGCAACCCGTGGTGTTTAGCCACGGCTGGCCGCTGACGGCGGATGCCTTTGAAGACCAAATGTTATACCTGGGGTCAAAAGGATTTCGCGTAATTGCACATGACCGCCGCGGACATGGCCGCTCAGCGCAGCCGTGGGATGGGCACAATATGGATCAGTACGCCGACGATCTGGCTGAGCTGACGGCGCGTCTGAATCTGAAAGACGCTGTTCACGTGGGGCATTCAACCGGCGGTGGCGAAGTGGCGCGCTATATTGGTCGCCACGGTACGGATCGCGTGGCGAAAGCGGTACTTATTGGTGCCGTGACACCGATTATGATCAAAACCGATTTCAACCCGAACGGTGTGCCGAAAGAGGTGTTTGATGGTATTCGGGAAGGCGTGATTAACGATCGTGCGGCTTTCTTCTATGCGCTGACCGAGGCGTTTTATGGCTATAACCGCCCGGGGGCGAAAGAGTCCAAAGCGGTGCGGGAGAGCTTTGTTGAGCAGGGGCTTCAGGGGTCGATCAAGGCGCTGTATGACTGCGTCAAAGCGTTCTCTGAAACCGATCTGCGTGAAGATCTGAAAAAGATGACTATCCCGACGCTGGTGATCCACGGCGACGACGACCAGATAGTCCCGATCGAGACCTGTGGTCGGGTGGCTGCAGAGATCCTGCCGAACGCTGAACTGAAGGTCTATGCCGGGGGTTCTCACGGCATATGCACCACGCATAAGCACCAGATCAATGACGATTTGCTGAAATTTATTCAGTCTTAATTCCTGGCGGATTGCGTTACGCTGAGTGTCCTGATCCAGGGTACTGAGCGAAACGCAATTCGTGTCTGCCCCACCATTAAGAGAGCACTATGTATTTCTATCAACCTTCTCTGGGACACGGCCTGCCGCATGACCCACTGAACGCGATTATTGGCCCACGCCCGATTGGCTGGATCTCCTCGTGCGACAACGCCGGTCAGCTGAATCTCGCGCCGTATAGCTTCTTTAACTGCTTTAACTATCGTCCGCCCATCATCGGTTTTTCCAGCAACGGCTGGAAAGACAGCGTGCGTAATATTACCGAAACCGGCGAGTTTGTCTGGAACCTGGCGACGCGCGATCTGGCTGAAGCGATGAATGCGACCTCGGCTATGCTTCCCCACGATGAAAATGAATTTACCTTTGCGGGATTAACGCCAGCGGCCAGCCAGCTGGTGAACGCCCCGCGGGTGGCAGAAAGCCCGGTTAACTTTGAGTGTCGCCTGTCGCAGTGTATTCAGCTTACCGGGGCCGACGGCACACCGGTTGATACCTGGCTGGTGCTCGGCGAAGTGGTGGGTATTCACATCGCCGAAACGTTGCTGGAAGAGGGGATTTATCAGACGGCGAAAGCGCAGCCCATCCTGCGTGCGGGTGGGCCGACGGCTTACTATGGCATCAGTGACGAGCACCGGTTTGACATGACCCGACCGATCGTCAATCAGTGACCGGCTTTATCAATGACGAATTGTTTTCCGCAGTTACCCGGGTGTGGCTGCGGAGCAAATGAGGTTGCAGAAAGCGGGTTATTAATGGTGTCTGCCTTCAGTGAGATCTGCATTTCAGTCAGGTAGGACGGGTTGCCATTACAGGTAAGCTTGAACGCTTTGACATTCTCCTTGCCCCAGCCTTTGGCCACGGCGCTGTCAAAGTCGCTGCGGCTTACGGTTTTTCCATAGTTATCGGCGAGGAACTTGCCGACCGCGCTGTTTTTTATCTCCTGATTCATGCGCACCATCGTGCCGAAATACGCGTCAGGATCAAAACCAAAGCACACGCCGTGTTTGGCATATTCGTAGCGTTCCAGGCAGGAGTTACCGCCAGCACCCGGCATAACGCTGTTCAGCTTAGCAGCACCTGAAAGCGACAGTCCGGTTTCGGCGGCAGCGCATTTGCGGCTGGCCTTCACCTCCGGCATGTTCGGGATTGGACGGGTTGCGCAGCCAAAACGCATCCAGCGACGTTCATCCACCCCCCGTGCGGCAACAGACTTTGGCAGCCCCGGCCATAATCCGTGCACAGTCAGAAAATCGGTTTTGTTATTACTCTCTTTTTGTAAACGGCACTCTTCGGGCTCGTTACGGTTACGGTCGGCCATGCTCTGGCAGAACCCGGTTTGCCAGGAAAGAGCCAGAACGTAGCGATCGAAATCGCCATACTGCGTTGCCTTGAGTGGGTCGGCCTGTGCGGAGAATACACAGAGTGCCAGCGCGATTGCGCCAGACGGAATAACGATATCCTTCCTGAACATGTGATTTCCTGATCGAATGAGCATGAATAATTTCTGGAAATTATTAAAGCACAAAAAGCGCCCGCAGGCGCTTTCTGGATATCAGGAATTTAGCTTAAGCTGCGCCGGGTACCAGCACCTGCGTAGCAATAATCACGATAATCAGCCCCACAATCACGGGGACGGAGGTGCGTTTGATCACTTCAAAAGGCGAGATTTTTGCCATCCCGGCAACGGCTACAACCACACCCGATACCGGCGAAATGGTGCGACCGAGGTTTGACGCCTGCAGCATGGGGATGGAGAGATAGGCCGGGTTAATGCCTGAGGAGTGAGCCAGTTTCGGGATCATCTCAACAAAGGCGTAGAACGGCGCGTTACCTGAACCGGTGGTCATGGCGGCCAGCATGGTCAGCACCACCAGAACCAGCATCAGGATAATACTGGCCGAGCCGAACGAGGTGGCGATGGAAATCAGGCTCTGAATAAAGCCGATGGTGCTCAGGCCCTGAGCGAAGACGCCTGCTGCAACCAGCAGCATAACGACCCCTGCAAACGCATCCGCCATACCGCGATAGGCCACTTCCAGACCCGAGAAGACTTTCTGCGTGTTAAACCCACGCACAAACTCCAGCAGGGCGGCCAGCAGCATGCAGATCACCAGAATGGTGATGATGTGCAGCTGCGGGCCCCATTTACCGTCAAAAATAAGCACGCCAATAATAGGTGTGAACGGCAGAATGGCATAAAACGCTGGCGCGGTGGTGGTGATTTCACTCACGTCCAGCATCTCGTGGCTGATGTTCTCTTTCTTATCGAGATAACGCTGCCAGAAGAAGTGTGCGATGCCCATGCCGACAATGGCGACGATAGAAATGGGCAGCGTGGTTTTGAACGCAAAGTCGATAAGCGACATCTCAGCGGCTTTGGCTGCGAGCACGACATCACCGGAGGTGGGGGAAAGAATAATGGCGGCTGGCGAGGCGCAAATCGCGGCGGCCGCGCCGCGGCTGATACCGACGTTAACCATAATCGGGAACAGGGTAGCCATTAACAGTACGCCCAGACCGGTGGCGGACGACACGGCGAGAGACATCAGGCAGGCAAGGAAATAGGCCGCGACCATCAGCAGATAGGGGGAGTTAATGTACTGCAGCGGTTTGGAGGCCAGTTTAACCACCATATCATTCGCGCCGATATGGGTCATGTACGCCGCAAAACCGCACAGCATCATGATCATCATACCCAGGTCGCCACCGCGGCTCATGAGCAGGATTTTAATGTATTCAACAATGTCAGTGGCGGTGTAGCCCGTACTGTCTGCGCTGGCCGGTAACACCTGATGGCCCATGATGGCGCTGATAATGAGCAGGGTTAGCCCGCCGACAAATAACACCCCTGTGGCCGAGTAACCTTTAATGATGTAGCGCGCTACACCGACAATGACGACGACTCCGATAAGGAGCTCGATAAACGTAAGCATGGTTTCCCCTGTATCCTTGCTGCCCGAGAGCACAAATAATCAATAAAAAAGAAGGATGAAATGTGCCGAATTAATGTTCTGTCCTTGCTGATTAAAATCAATAAACAGACTACTAAAGAAGATATTAACGGTATTTTTGCCATAGCCCCGGCATTTATCTCATGCGCATATTGACCGGTATAGATATCACTATATGTCAATTAAATGATAATGGGTTGTTAAATATTTTGTGGGTTTAAATTCGCCGCAGAAAGAAAAGGCAAAAACCCTTTGGGAACTGGGTTTTTAATGGCTGCCGGCAGCCCTCCGGGACGGGCCCTGGAGACCGTCATTGCTGGCGTTGGTTGGGTTATCCAGCGTATTAAAGCCTAATAAAGGCTTACTTTTGTTGTGCTTATTATGGCGTGAAGGTATGTTCCTCTCAGAATATTCCCAGGAAGAAGCTGATTAATTAGGAATAACGCTGATGCTGTTAAGCTTTGATTAAACTATTTTATGGTAAACTTTGCCTCGAATACTAAGAATGGTAATTGCATTGTGATTGTACGTAATAAATTTTTCCTCATTTTGTTGTTTATTTTTGGGCAGTTAGCATTGTCGTCTGTTGCACACGCCGAGAGCAATGCAACCGATAAAGGCTGGTTCTCCACCTTCACTGATAATGTGTCGCAGACCTGGACTGCGCCAGAGCATTATGACCTGTATGTTCCGGCAATAACGTGGCATGCGCGTTTTGCCTATGACAAAGAAAAGACTGACAAATATAACGAGCGCCCGTGGGGGGCTGGTTTTGGTCAGTCGCGTTGGGACGAAAAAGGGAACTGGCATGGCATCTATCTGATGGCCTTTAAAGATTCCTTTAACAAATGGGAACCGATCGGGGGTTATGGCTGGGAGAAAACCTGGCGTCCGTTAGCCGATGAAAACTTCCATGTGGGGCTGGGCTACACCGCCGGTGTGACCGCACGCGACAACTGGAACTACATTCCGATTCCGGTGCTGCTGCCTCTGGCCTCTATCGGCTATGGTCCGGCAACGTTCCAGATGACCTATATCCCGGGGACATACAACAACGGTAACGTTTACTTCGCCTGGATGCGTTTTCAGTTTTAACTGAAAAAACGTCACGTACTGGTGAAAAAGTGTGCAGTCGTTGATTCCGTTGAGATAAAAAACCGTCAGCAGAAATTAACGCGACTTTAGTCACTTTTTATCAAAGAACCGCTGGACAAAAGGTCCCACAATTGATGTACTGGTACCCGACACAGCATTTGTGTCGTTTTTTAATGTAAAGGTAATTTTGATGTCTAAGATTAAAGGTAACGTTAAGTGGTTTAATGAGTCCAAAGGATTCGGTTTCATTACTCCTGAAGATGGCAGCAAAGACGTGTTCGTACACTTCTCTGCAATCCAGTCTAATGGTTTCAAAACTCTGGCTGAAGGTCAGCGTGTAGAGTTCGAAATCACTAACGGTGCCAAAGGCCCTTCTGCTGCTAACGTAATCGCTCTGTAATTCAGACGCGTCAGCAAGAATTTCAAAACCCGCTCACTGAGCGGGTTTTTTTTCGCGTTGAATCAGCTAAGCAGATACATTTTGAGGAAGCTGGCAACGATCAGCACGCTCAACAACACCACACCTGCGCTCATCAGGTTCTGTTTCATTCTGTCACCCTCGTTCAGTATTGCGTTCAGAGTGACAGAGAAAAATTAAGCCAACATTAACGCAGCGTCTGTTAGTGCGTCGTGGCGGAGGAAAATAGCCAGAATGCGATCCCCGTCATCGCAAAGGAGCCGAGCATATTAATCGCAATGTTCATCAGCGCCCAGCCGACACGCCCTTCCTGAAACAGGAAAACCACTTCCGCCGAGAACGTTGAGAAGGTGGTTAAACCGCCGCAAAAGCCGGTGGTAATCAATAGCTTCCACACGGGATCGATATGCGTCATACGGTTAAACCAGGCCAGCCCCACGCCAATAATGAAAGCACCTATCAGGTTAGCCGCCAGCGTACCCATTGGAATAGCCTGATGCAGGGGATTAAAACGCATACTCAAAAACCACCGCGCAACGCTACCCGTACCCCCACCAATAAAAACGGCTAAAAGTAGTTGTAACACTGTAAATACCTGCTATTTGATGTGTAAGAGTGGCGAGTTTAACGCGGTTTTTGCTGAGGGGACAAATATGTATGTTGCGGTAGGACAGTTTGCGGTTACGCCTGACTGGCAAGAGAATGCAGATAAATGTGTCTCTCTGATGAGGCAGGCCCGCCTGAAAGAAGCTTCCTTGCTGGTGCTGCCGGAGGCGCTGCTGGCAAGAGATGACAACGACCCGGACCTGTCGGTGAAGTCTGCCCAGCCCCTGGACGGCGGATTTTTACAGCACCTGCTGGCGGAAAGTGCGGGCAATGGTTTGACCACCCTCTTTACGGTGCATGTCCCCTCGACGGCAGGACGAGCGGTAAATACGCTCGTGGCCATCCGTGACGGCGCGATCGTTGCGCGCTATGCCAAACTCCATCTTTATGATGCCTTCAGCATTCAGGAATCGCGGCGGGTGGATCCGGGAGACAGCATCCCACCGCTGCTTGATGTCGATGGCTTTAAGATTGGGTTGATGACCTGCTACGACCTGCGTTTTCCTGAGCTGGCACTTACGCTCGCGTTAAAGGGGGCTGACGTGCTGGTTGTGCCTGCCGCGTGGGTCAAGGGGCCGCTTAAAGAGCATCACTGGGCAACGCTCCTTACAGCGCGTGCGCTGGATACTACCTGTTATGTTGTGGCCTCGGGGGAGTGCGGCAATAAGAACATTGGGCAGAGCAGGGTGGTGGATCCGCTGGGTGTTACGATAGCCGCTGCGGCGGAGGCCCCGGTTTTGCTGATGACAGAGTTACAGCGGGAGAGGATTACGCTTGCACGGCAGCAATTACCGGTTCTTCGCAACCGTCGGTTTGCGCCACCGCAATTATTGTGATGTTTTTTTCAACAATGCTTGATTCACCTTGTTACAGATTGCTATTGTGTGCACGCGTCAAATGACCGTTAATACAATCAGGTTTTTGGCGCTGAATGCAGCCTGGTTTATGTAAAGAAGGTATCTATGGGTGAGATTAGTATTACCAAACTGCTGGTGGTTGCCGCACTGGTCGTCCTGCTGTTTGGTACCAAGAAGTTACGCACGCTGGGTGGTGACCTGGGTGCCGCCATCAAAGGCTTTAAGAAAGCAATGAACGACGATGATGCGGCTGCGAAGAAAAGCGCCGAGGGTGACATCCCGGCAGAGAAGCTTTCTCACAAAGAGTAACGGCAATGCCTGAGGGCTTGCGAAAAAAAACCGGCTCAAGAGGCCGGTTTTTTTGTATTACTGTAAGTGAATATTACAGTCTTATTTCACTTCTTCGCCTTTTGCCTGCATATCGGCATGGTAAGAGGAGCGAACAAATGGGCCGCAGGCTGCGTGGGTAAAGCCCATCGCCATCGCTTCGGCTTTCATCTCATCAAACTCATCCGGGCTCACGTAGCGCTGCACGGGCAGGTGGTGGCGGCTTGGCTGCAGATACTGTCCCAGCGTCAGCATGGTCACACCGTGGCGGCGCAGATCGCGCATCACTTCGATGATCTCAGCATTCGTTTCACCGAGACCAACCATCAGGCCTGACTTGGTGGGAATATGGGGATGCGCTTCTTTAAAACGCTCCAGCAGCTTCAGAGACCAGTTATAGTCCGCACCAGGACGTACCTGACGGTAGAGACGTGGCACGTTCTCCAGGTTGTGGTTAAACACGTCTGGTGGCGTTGCGGTCAGGATGTCCAGCGCGCGATCCATACGGCCGCGGAAGTCTGGAACCAGCGTCTCAATTTTGATGTTCGGGCTTTTCTCGCGAATAGCGGTAATGCAGTCAGCGAAGTGCTGAGCACCGCCATCACGCAGATCGTCACGGTCAACGGAGGTAATAACGACATAACGCAGCGCCATATCGGCGATGGTCTGTGCCAGTTTCTGAGGTTCGTTGGCGTCGGGCGCTACCGGGCGGCCATGAGCCACATCGCAGAACGGGCAGCGGCGGGTACAGATGGCACCCAGAATCATAAACGTCGCGGTACCGTGATTGAAACATTCAGCAAGGTTCGGGCAAGAGGCTTCTTCACAGACGGAGTGAAGGCCGTTCTTGCGCATCGCCGCTTTGATCCCCTGGATACGCGAAGAGTCAGCCGGAAGTTTGATTTTCATCCATTCCGGTTTTCTTAACAGCGCTTCGCGCTCTGTAGCCACGTTTTTAACCGGGATAAGGGCCATTTTATCGGCATCGCGGTATTTAACACCGCGTTCCATCACAATGGGTTTACTCATAGCGTGCGTGTTCCAGTTGCGAATATCGAAGGAAAGCGTTTCTATTCAAGGGAATGTTGTATTTATCAACTATTTTTGAACGAACGACAGGCAGTATATCATTGAAACGGTCGGTAAAGCAGCCTGCCAGGTCGCCAATTTGTAAAATAGTTGTTGTTTTGTGCGTTTTGCCCGGCAGGGGACAGGGGCTTGTGCTGTATCAACCAGTCAGAAGGCCTGGCGGATGACGCGGATAACGTTTTCCAGCACCGGATCGCGCAAGCTGAGTTTGTTGTAATGCAGTGAAATCTCGATAGATTCCGCATTGAGCTGGTTGAGAGGAATGCTCTCCAGCGGCCAACATTTACGCAACAAGGTATACAGACGCGAAGGCATGATGCAGAGCATGTCGCTGCTGCCAATCAGGGAGGCAGTGGTGAACATATTGTAACTACTGAAGCTGATCTGGCGTTCCGGGAATATCTCATCGATTCGCTGACGCAGCGCATGGTTGGACTGTCCTTCGGTCATGAAAGACGAATGATCGTAGTTGCGCAGATTTTCAATGGTCAACGGCCCGCTCAGGGCGGGATGCTGCTGGCGGCACACCAGCACCAGGTTATCCGCATACAGGACATGTTGTCCGAGCGCTCGGGCGCTAAAGCTGCCGCTTTCTATAATCAGGTCGGTCTGAAACTGAGCAAGCTGAATATCAGGCTCGTTGAGCGGCACATTTCGCAGCAGGAGCTGGGGAACATGCTCTTTTATCGCCTGAAAAATAGCGGGCATCACCAGCACGCCGACAGACGGGGTGCAGCCGATAGTGATGGTTCTCTGTTTGTCATAGCTGCCGGTTAAATCCAGCGCACCCAGAATCGACTCCAGCCCCTGGCTGATGTACTCATGCAGATGGGTGGCGTAGGCCGTCGGCGTAACCCCCTGGCCCTTACGAATAAATAACGGGTCGGGAAATATAGCGCGCAGTTTTTGAATTGACTGGCTTATTGCTGAAGGCGTGAGATTAAGAATTTTCGCAGCATTAACGATACCCTTATGGACATATACTGCCTCAAAAATAGTCAACAAATTGAGATCAATATTACGTAAAGTCCGAAAAATTTGTGGCTTGTCCTCACCACCTGGGTCATTCAGTCGTTTGGCTGGTAAATTATTATACTCCACGCTTTCACTCCGTATACATTCACATTATGAATGATAGTTGAATTTATTTATTATGCTTGTAGAGATTCGTAAAGTGTTGGTTTTGTTTCACTTGTTTATCAAAAACAAACAGTTGTGTGATTATCACGCAAGTTACTTACGCCCTGTATGCAGTTCTGGCTGGAGGCTAAATAATATGTAGCGGTAATATTCGGGCGCTTCGAAAATATAGAATAAGCGGATTATTGTAAAGCGTAAAAGCGGTAAATAAACAGTGGCCCGTCAAATAATCGAGCCATGATGCATGATATATTAAGCAGTGATATATTCGTAAGATGGATTGTTAAGTAGGGCTAAAACGTTCTTCAAAAGCACAGGACGAATATTCTCGGGCGTTGCGCTTTCAACCCACTGGCGCATTTGCGTCATCTCCATTCCGGCGTAGCCGCAGGGGTTTATGCGCTGGAAGGGGGTAAGATCCATATTAATATTCAGTGCCAGCCCGTGGAAGGAGCAGCCCTTGCGGATACGCAGCCCCAGTGAGCAAATCTTACTTTCTCCTACATAGACGCCCGGCGCATCGGCACGCGGATGGGCTTCAATACCGTATTCCGCCAGCGTGTTAACCACGGTTTGTTCCAGCAGGGTAACCAGTTCGCGAACGCCGAGCTTTCTGCGCTTCAGGTTCAGCAGAACGTACATCACCTGCTGCCCGGGCCCATGGTATGTGACCTGCCCACCGCGATCGCTTTGGATTACCGGGATATCTCCCGTCATCAATAAATGTTCCGCTTTTCCCGCCTGTCCCTGTGTAAATACCGGCAGGTGTTCGACCAGCCAGATCTCATCAGGGGTGGTGTCATCGCGTGAATCGGTGAAATCATGCATGGCCTGGGAGACAGGCTCGTAAGGTTGCAGCCCGAGATGACGGACAAGAATTTTATCCTGATACAAAAGGACGTCTCCGAAGACGAGGGACAAAAGGTGAGGGAGAGTATATCACAAGCGGGGAGGCGGGTTACCCGGCAAACCGGGTAACCGCAGAGGGACTACAGCACCATACGAACAATTTCGATATTGCCGAGCTCTTCGTACAGCGTCTCAACCTGCTCAATGTGGGTTGCGGTAATGGTAATGGATACCGAGTGGTAGTTGCCCTTGCTGCTTGGTTTTACTGACGGAGAGTAGTCACCCGGCGCATGGCGCTGTACCACTTCAACCACCTGATCAACCAGCTCAGGTTTCGCCAGACCCATTACTTTGTAGGTAAACGGGGTAGGGAATTCAAGCAGTTCGTTAAGTTTGGTTTTCATGTCAGCTCCGGCGTAACGTCAAAAAGAATAACTCCCACGACAGGTGGGAGTTATCAGGATATCTAGTATATGGGGATCAAAATCACACTTTCAAGTGTTCAATTTTTAGCCAAACCAGTGATGGAACATCAATTTAATGTAATCAATGATTTTGCCGAAGAAATTGCCTTCCGGGATTTCTTGCAGAACAACCAGCGGACGCTGATCGATGGTTTTACCATCCAGCTGGAAGTTGATGGTGCCCACCACCTGGTTTTTCTGCAGTGGCGCGTGCAGCTCAGTGGTGTTCAGTACGTAGCTGGCTTTCAGATCTTTCATGCGACCACGAGGAATGGTCAGGTACAGATCTTTATCCACGCCAAGGGAAGCACGGTCGTTATCACCGAACCAGACTGGCTCAGAAGCAAACTCTTTACCGGCTTTCAGCGGGTTCACGGTTTCGAAGAAACGGAAGCCCCAGGTCAGCAGTTTCTTGCTTTCCGTCTCACGACCTTTGAAGGTACGACCGCCCATCACGGCAGAGATCAGACGCATCTGGCCTTCGGTGGCAGAAGCAACCAGGTTGTAGCCAGCTTTATCGGTATGGCCAGTTTTGATGCCGTCAACGTTCAGGCTGTTATCCCACAGCAGGCCGTTACGGTTGGTCTGACGGATACCGTTGAAGGTGAACTCTTTCTCTTTATAGATGGAGTATTCGTTCGGCACGTCACGGATCAGCGCCTGACCAATCAACGCCATATCACGTGCGGAGCTGTACTGACCATCTGCGTCCAGACCATGTACGGTCTGGAAATGGCTGTTCTTCAGACCCAGCGCGGTGACGTAGCTGTTCATCAGACCGACGAAGGCATCCTGGCTTCCCGCGGCGAAATCGGCCATTGCCACGCACGCATCGTTACCGGATTGCAGGTTAATACCACGGATCAGCTGAGAAACAGGAACCTGCATGCCCGGTTTCAGGAACATCAATGATGAACCTTTAAATACCGGGTTGCCGGTTGCCCACGCATCGTTACCGATGGTGACCAGATCCGTTTCTTTGAACTTCCCTGCTTTCATGGCCTGGCCGATAACGTAGCTGGTCATCATTTTGGTCAGGCTGGCCGGATCGCGGCGGGCGTCGGCATTCTGTTCAGCCAGCACTTTGCCAGAGTTGTAGTCGATCAGGATATACGATTCCGCGTCGATTTGCGGAACGCCAGGGATCATGGTCTTGATATTCAGGTCATCGGCGTGAGCTGCAGAGAGAGCAGTTGCGCAAAGGGCCGTGGTCAGCGCCATGCGCTGCACAAAACGAGCAGAAAAAGTGGTCTTCATGGTCAGAACAACGACATCCGTGATGGAATTAAAAAAAGTGCCTTACTATAGCAAATGCTATTCAGGCAGGCATCCGACTTTAAGCATGAGTTTGTGAATGTGTTTTACACAAATTGACACTTTGGATGCCGCCAGTTCATTATTTCGCTACAGCGATAAATGATTGTAGTTGGGCTTCATTTTGCAGGCGCTGCTGCAGAGACGCTGCCTGCGATTTGCTGGCAAACGGCCCCATCTGAATACGCCATACTGCGCCGTTTTGCGCAACGCGTCCCGGAACACCAAACTGCTGGCTCAGACGCTGTTGATACTGCTGCGCACGGGCCTGATCGCTTACCGCCCCAACCTGAACCACAAAGCCGCCACTGGCCGCCGCTGGAGCCGCAACCGGTGTGCTTTGCGCCGTCGCCGGAGCCGTTACGGGCGCAGGTTGTGTGGCAGGAGCGGCAACAGGAGCCGGTGCTGGCGTTGGTTCGCTGCCTTCCAGCACGCCGGTGGCTAACGTAGTCGGCGCGCCAAGGAAGCCGCTACTCTTTACCGGCGCACCCGTCGTGTCTTCGCTCTGCAGCGTATCATTGCTGATTGGGCGCACTTCTCCTGCTGGCTGAGAAGACTCTGCCGGAGAAGAGACGCTTCCCATGCCGCCGTCCAGGTTCGGGCGGTCAGGAAGGGCGTAAGTCTGTTTCGCCACCGTCGTACACGCGGTACCTGGCCCGGAGAGGGAGCCATCCTGCGCCACGATAATCGGGTCAATACGGACTTTGGTATTGTTCGAGGTGTTCAGGCGGTCTGCAGCCGCGCGTGACAGGGAGATCACCCGGTCGTTACCGTAGGGACCACGATCGTTAATGCGTACCACGATCATACGACCATTCGCCAGGTTGGTGATACGGGCGTAGCTCGGGACAGGCAGGGTCGGGTGAGCCGCCGTCAGTTGCATCGGATCGAACGCTTCGCCGGTCGCCGTCAGGTTGCTGCCTGGCTCGGCATCATAAATGGCGGCAAAGCCAGCCTGGCTAAAGCGGGAGGGATCCTGAACAATTTTGTAGCTTTTGCCGTCGCGCTCGTAATCCTGATTCGCGCTGGCATTGAGCGGTTCATAAACGGGATCGGCACCGCTGATTTCAACGATCGGGCCATTACAAACCGCAGGCTGCGGCGGCGCGACGGTTGCCTGTTGCTGACCATCATCACTTGTGCAGGCCGCAAGTAAACTTGCCGCAATGCAGATCCCCAGCCACTGCTTACGCATTCCGATCCCCTTATTTTTATACGCTTTTTGACAACATTTTTCTGTGGGTATGGATCGACATCACGATACCAAACCCGGCCATCAACACGATCAGTGCCGAGCCTCCGTAGCTCACCAGCGGGAGCGGGACGCCAACAACCGGCAGAATACCACTCACCATACCAATATTTACGAAGACATAAACGAATAAAATCAGCATCAACCCGCCTGCCATCACGCGGCCAAAGGTGGTTTGCGCACGTGCGGCGATCCACAGCCCTCGCATGATCAACAGCACATACAGCGCCAGCAGAATCAGGATGCCAACCAGGCCCAGCTCTTCCGCCAGAACCGCAAAGATAAAGTCGGTGTGGCGTTCCGGTAAGAACTCCAGCTGGGACTGGGTGCCGTGCAGCCAGCCTTTACCGCGCAGGCCGCCGGAACCGATCGCTATCTTGGACTGAATAATATGATAGCCCGCACCCAGCGGATCGGTTTCCGGATCGAGCAGCATCATGACGCGTTGTCGCTGGTAATCATGCATCAGGAAGAACCAGAGAATCGGGATGAACGCTGCCACCAGCACGACTGCAATGCCAATCAGACGCCAGCTTAAACCCGACAGGAACAGGACAAACAGGCCGGAGAGGGCGATAAGAATCGAAGTGCCGAGGTCAGGCTGCGCCGCAACCAGTAGCGTCGGCAGGAAAATCAGCACCAGCGCAATGGCGGTATTTTTCAGCGAAGGCGGGCAGACGTCACGGTTAATAAAACGCGCCACCATCAAGGGAACCGCTATTTTGGCTATTTCAGAGGGCTGGAAGCGGACAACGCCCAGATCCAGCCAGCGCTGCGCGCCTTTAGAGATGGCCCCAAAGGCATCTACCGCAACCAGCAGCACAATACAGAATATGTACAGATACGGCGCCCAGCCTTCATAGACCCGCGGCGGGATCTGCGCCATGACCACCATAATGACCAGACCCATCGCGATCTGGCCGATTTTGCGCTCCATCATGCCGATGTCCTGGCCGCTGGCGCTCCAGATAACCAGGGCGCTGTAAACCAGCAGAGCCAGCAGGATCAGCAGCATGGCTGGGTCGATGTGGATTTTATCCCACAGCGATTTTTTATTTGGATTATCCGTCATGATTATTGGTCCTCCGCCGCAGCGGCGGCCGGGTTTTCAGCCGGCAGTTCGGTGTTGTTATCACCCAGCATAATGTGGTCGAGGATCTGGCGCATGATGGTCCCTACGGCCGGACCTGCGCCGCCGTTTTCCAGAATCATCGCCACCGCAACCTGCGGGTTATCATAAGGGGCAAAGGCCGTCATCAGCTTATGGTCACGCAGACGTTCAGCAATGCGGTGCGCGTTATAGGTTTCATTGGCTTTCAGACCGAAGACCTGGGCAGTACCGGATTTGGCGGCCACTTTATACGGTGTGCCGGCGAAATACTTATGTGCGGTCCCGTTCGGGCGGTTCGCCACGCCGTACATACCGTCTTTGGCAATTTCCCAGTAACCGGAATGAATGTCACCCACCGGGGCTTCATGCGGCTGGATCCACGGCACTTTTTTGCCGTCTTCAACCGTACTTTGCAGCAGGTGCGGAACTTTCACTACGCCATCGTTGATGAGGATCATCATCGCTTTGTTCATCTGAATCGGGGTCGCCGTCCAGTAGCCCTGACCGATACCCACCGGAATGGTATCACCCTGATACCACGGCTTCTTAAAGCGCTTCAGCTTCCACTCACGGGTTGGCATGTTACCGGAACGTTCTTCTGAAAGGTCAACGCCGGTGTAATGTCCGTAACCGAATTTGCTCATCCACTCTGACAGGCGGTCAATGCCCATGTCATACGCAACCTGGTAGAAGAAGGTATCCGCAGACTCTTCCAGCGATTTGGTGACGTTGAGGTGACCATGACCCCATTTTTTCCAGTCGCGATAGCGTTTTTCAGAGCCTGGTAATTGCCACCAGCCCGGATCAAACAGACTGGTATTGCGGTTGATGACGCCCGCGCTCAGCGCAGAGACCGCCACGTACGGTTTTACCGTTGACGCTGGCGGGTAAACCCCTTGTGTGGCGCGGTTCACCAGCGGTGTATTCGGGTCATTGAGCAGACCGGAATAGTCTTTGCTGGAGATACCATCGACAAAGAGGTTCGGGTCGTAGCTTGGCATGGACACCATCGCCAGAATGCCGCCGGAACGCGGATCGGTGACGACAACGGCAGCACGGCTGCCCGCCAGTAAGGTTTCAATATACTGCTGCAGCTTGAGGTCGAGCGTCAGGTAGACGTCATGCCCCGCCTGCGGTGGCACTTCTTTGAGCTGGCGAATGACGCGGCCACGGTTGTTAACTTCAACCTCTTCATAGCCGGTCTGCCCGTGCAGGACATCTTCGTAGTAGCGTTCGATCCCCAGCTTACCGATATCATGCGTCGCCGCGTAGTTCGCCAGTTTGCCGTCTTTATCGAGGCGTTCAACGTCTTTATCGTTGATCTTGGAAACGTAACCAATGACATGCGTCAGCGCGGAACCGTAAGGGTAGTAGCGACGCTTGTAACCTTTCACTTCCACGCCGGGAAAACGATACTGGTTCACGGCAAAGCGGGCCACCTGGACTTCCGTCAGGTTCGTTTTAACCGGGATTGAGGTGAAACGGTGGGAGCGGGCACGCTCTTTTTTGAACGCGGCGATATCATCGTCGGTCAGATCGACAACGCCTTTTAGCGCTTCAAGCGTATCCTGCACATTATCGACTTTTTCCGGCATCATTTCGATTTGATAAATGGTGCGGTTTAACGCCAGCGGAGTGCCGTTACGGTCGTAGATAATGCCGCGGCTGGGCGCGATGGGCACCAGCTTGATACGGTTTTCGTTTGAACGCGTCTGATAATCGGTAAAGCGGACAATTTGCAGATTATAGAGGTTGGCGATCAGCACGCCGGTAAGCAGCAAAATCCCCGTAAAGGCGACCAGCGCCCGGCGCACAAACAGCGCGGACTCAGCCGTATAGTCGCGAAAAGAATTCTGTAGTTTCATCCGCTGCTTAATCTACCCTGGTCAGTCACTACTCGCGGTGATATGGGTGGTTGGTAGTAATGCTCCACGCGCGATACAGGCTTTCTGCCACCAGTACCCGAACGAGCGGGTGGGGAAGCGTCAGCGCGGAGAGAGACCAACTTTGTTCTGCCGCCGCTTTGCAGGCAGGAGATAACCCTTCAGGCCCGCCAATCAACAGACTGACGTCACGACCATCCTGCTTCCAGCGCTCCAGTTCGTGCGCCAGCTGCGGCGTATCCCAGGGTTTACCTGGAATATCGAGGGTGACGATGCGGTTTTTGCCTGCGGCAGCCAGCATCAGCTCTCCCTCTTTATCGAGAATACGTTTGATATCGGCGTTCTTGCCGCGTTTCCCGGCGGGAATTTCCACCAGTTCGAACGGCATGTCTTTTGGAAAACGACGCAGATATTCAGTAAAACCGGTTTGTACCCAGTCCGGCATTTTGGTGCCGACGGCGACCAGTTGCAACTTCACGCATTAACCCCAGAGTTTTTCCAGCTCATACAGGCGACGACTCTCTTCCTGCATGACATGGACAATCACATCGCCGAGATCGACAACCACCCAGTCAGCGGTCGCTTCACCTTCAACGCCAAGCGGTAACAGGCCTGCTGCACGCGATTCCTGAACAACGTGGTCGGCAATCGAAACAACATGACGCGTTGAAGTACCGGTGCAGATAATCATGCAGTCGGTGATGCTGGATTTACCCTTAACGTCGATAGCGATGATGTCCTGACCTTTCAGGTCATCAATTTTGTCGATAACAAAATCCTGGAGTGCTTTACCCTGCAAGTTTTCCCCCTGGGGTGAATGAGATTGTATAACTATGAATTCGTGGCCAGACAGTATACCTGAACTGACGCCAGTGTCGGGACAAATGTCTCCGGCCGGGCTTTTGAAGGCGGGTATCATCCCACCCTCCGCCTGAGATTGCATCGCCATTTTTGTAAAACAATTTCTGTAAAGCAATGATCGGCGGGAAAGTCTGGCAGCGGAGGATAACAGTATGGCTTAACCTGTCAAGGCAGGATAATCATTACGCCGCTTTTTCATGCGCCCCCGCTATGCGTCTGCGCTTTTCTGATACAACCCATGCGCGTGAATGTAGTCCAGCACAGATGATGGCAGCAGATCGTCACAGGCTAATCCCTGCTGCAGACGCTCGCGAATGAGGGTCGCAGAAATATCGAACCACGGCGTCTCTGCCAGATAAATCTTCCCGGCAGGCTGGTTGTGCAAGTCTTCAATATTGTCTGTGAGATGCGCCTCAAGCCACTGCTGGTACTGCTCTTCTCGCATGGTCAGCGGATAGCCCGGACGGCGACAGACAAGCAGGTGGCTGTTTTCCAGAATCGTTTCATACTGGTGCCAGGTGGGAAAATTGAGCAGGGAGTCCTGACCAATAATAAAGGCCAGCGGCGTGTCCGGCCCTTGCTCGGCTCGCCACTCCTGCAGCGTTTGCGACGTCCAGGACGGTGTGTTGCGGCGCAGTTCTCGCTCATCAAGGCTAAAAAGCGGTTTATCCGCGATAGCCAGAGTGAGCATCTCTTTTCTCTGCTCGCTGCTCGCCTCAGGTTGTGGACGGTGTGGCGGCACATTATTGGGCATGATGATTACGCGCTGAAGGCCGATCAGATTCGCCAGAATTTCAACCGGCTTCAGATGTCCGTAATGGACCGGGTCGAAGGTGCCACCGTACAGGGCCTGTAAAGAATGCATACTATCCATCGATAAATACGTCTGCCAGCGCCTTATGGCAGAGCAGCAGAGAGAGACTTTCCAGCTCCGCCCAGACCGACTGACCATAATCTTGTTTCAACGTAAGCTCAGCGCGCATCAGAAGCTGCACGGCCTGACGCAGCTGTTCATGACTCAGGCGGTTGATGGCCTCGGTGGTCATCGCCCGACGGTTTTGCCACACCCGATGTTTATCAAACAGCGAACGTAATGGCGTATGTGCAGACTGACGCTTGAGCGTAATCAGCAGTAATAATTCACGCTGAAGGGTGCGCAGCAAAATAACCGGTTCGCTACCTTCCAGGCGCAGCTGTTGCAGTATATGCAGGGCGCGTTTGCTTTTCGCTGCCAGCAGCGCATCCACCCAGTGGAAGGGCGTAAAGTGCGCGGCATCGTTAACGGCCTGCTCCACGCGTGGCAGTGTCAGCTTACCGTCTGGCCAGAGCAGGGAGAGCCTGTCCAGCGCCTGCGCCAGTGCCAGCAGGTTACCTTCATAGCAGTAGCAGAGAAGCTGGTTTGCGGCGTCGTCCAGCTGAAGATTGTTTTGCTTCGCTCTTGTCGCGACCCATTTTGGCAGATGGGATTGTTCAGGCGTCTGACAGGTCACCATAACCGCATTGGCCGCGAGCTGGGTAAACCAGGCCGCGTTTTCCTGCGCTTTGGTGAGCTTGTTGCCGCGCACAATAAACAGCAGATCGCTGTGCAGCAGACTGACCAGCGTTGCCAGCTGTTCATTGATGGCCGCGTTAGGGCCATTCTCCGGTAGCAGGATCTGGATGGTCTGGCGCGATGCGAAGAGGCTCATCGCCTGGCAAAGCGAGAAGAGGGCATTCCAGTCGGTGTTGTTATCCAGTTGGACGGTGTGGTGTTCATCAAAGCCCTGACCGGCCGCCGCCTGTCGGACGGCATCCAGGCTTTCCTGAAGTAATAACGGATCGTTTCCGAGAAGCAGATACGCCGCGCGCAGCCCTTCATTGAGCTGCGCGCGGAGTTGTTCAGGATACAGCCTGATCATCAGTTACCCATGGAGGCAGAAACAGGAGGCGTGGTGGCATCCGGTTTTTCGATGATGTCAGAACCCTGTTTCGTTGATGCGGCAACGCCCGGCAGCTTACGGATCAGCTGCTCTGCGGCCTTATCGTACATTTCGTTAATGATAATCTGCTGCTCGGCGTCTTTTGCCAGAGCCGTCTGCGGGTTATCGAAGAACGAACGGTACACTTTCGTGCTGATTGGGTAGATGTCTTTACCCGGGATCAGAACGGCAGCATTAACCGACAGGACCATCTGATACTCTGCGGTACGGCCGTCCTGGAAAATGGACGCCGTGTCTTTGGCTAAGGTTGAGCCCAGAACGCGCAGGGATGGAACATCCTGACGTAACGTCCCTTTCTCAATCAACTCAACATCGTTAAGACGCAGCTGGTTTCGAATTGCCCGGCTGAGTGGACCATTCGGATCCGATGAGTCGAAAATCATCGTTTTCATTTCAGCAGGCACTGCCGTGGTATTGCGCAGATGCCAGCCACAACCAGCGGTGACAAGCACCGCCAGAGATAAGAGTATTGTTGCCAGTTGTCGCACGTTTCCTCCCGCGCTTAGCCAACGACCAGATTCAGCAATTTACCCGGTACGTAGATCACTTTACGTACGGTAACGCCCTCAAGATATTTCGCAACCAGATGTTCCTGGCCTGCGCGTTCGCGAACCTGTTCTTCGGTAGCATCGACCGCCACGGTAATTTTACCGCGAACTTTGCCGTTAACCTGGACCACAACCAGCGTGGTGTTTTCCACCATCGCGGATTCGTCAGCCACTGGCCACGGTGCGTTGTCGATATCGCCTTCGCCTTTCAGCTCCTGCCAGAGGGTGAAGCTGACGTGCGGGGTGAACGGGTTCAACATGCGAACGACGGCCAGCAGCGCTTCACGCATTAAGGCACGATCCTGCTCGCCGTCCTGCGGGGCTTTTGCCAGCTTGTTCATCAGTTCCATAATAGCCGCAATTGCGGTATTGAAGGTCTGACGACGACCAATATCATCGGTCACTTTTGCAATCGTTTTATGAACATCACGACGCAGCGCCTGCTGATCTTCAGTCAGTGCCGCGACGTTCACTGCCGGAGCATCACCCTGAGAGGTGTGCTCGTAAACCAGTTTCCAGACACGCTTCAGGAAGCGGTTAGCCCCTTCAACGCCCGATTCCTGCCATTCCAGGGTCATGTCAGCTGGAGAGGCAAACATCATAAACAGACGCACGGTATCTGCGCCGTAACGCTCAACCATCACCTGAGGGTCGATGCCGTTGTTTTTAGACTTCGACATCTTGCTCATGCCGGTATAAACCAGTTCATGACCTTCGGCGTCTTTCGCCTTCACGATACGACCTTTCTCGTCGCGCTCAACGATCGCGTCAACCGGAGACACCCAGTTACGCTCGCCGTTCGCCCCGACGTAGTAGAAGGCATCGGCCAGCACCATGCCCTGACACAGCAGCTGTTTTGCTGGTTCGTCAGAGTTGACCATGCCTGCGTCGCGCATCAGCTTGTGGAAGAAGCGGAAGTAGAGCAGGTGCATGATGGCGTGTTCAATACCACCGATGTAGATGTCCACAGGCAGCCAGTAGTTTGCTGCATCGGAATCCAGCATGCCTTCCTGATACTGCGGGCAGGTGTAACGCGCGTAGTACCATGACGATTCCATAAAGGTATCAAAGGTGTCAGTTTCACGCAGCGCTGGCTGGCCGTTAACGGTCGTTTTTGCCCACTCAGGATCGGCTTTGATTGGGCTGGTGATACCGTCCATGATCACATCTTCCGGCAGGATCACCGGGAGTTGATCTTCTGGCGTTGGCATCACGGTACCATCTTCCAGCGTCACCATTGGGATAGGTGCTCCCCAGTAGCGCTGGCGAGAGACACCCCAGTCGCGCAGGCGGTAGTTGACTTTACGCTCACCGACGCCCAGCGACGCTAACTTGTCGGCAATCGCGTTGAAGCCATCTTCAAAGCTCAGACCGCTGAATTCACCCGAGTTGAACAGCGTGCCTTTTTCGGTCAGGGCTTGTGCGGAGAGGTCTGGCTCAGAACCGTCAGCCGCGAGGATGACAGGCTTGATGGTCAGGCCATATTTGGTGGCAAATTCGTAGTCACGCTGATCGTGGCCTGGAACGGCCATGACGGCACCCGTACCGTACTCCATCAGCACGAAGTTGGCTGCCCAGACAGGGATTGCTTCGCCCGTCAGGGGATGGATAGCCTTAAAGCCGGTATCAACGCCTTTCTTCTCCATCGTCGCCATGTCGGCTTCGGCCACTTTGGTGTTGCGGCACTCGTCGATGAAGGCCGCCAGTTCCGGGTTGTTTTCCGCGGCTTTCTGTGCCAGCGGGTGACCAGCGGCCACGGCCAGATAGGTCGCACCCATGAAGGTGTCCGGACGGGTAGTGTAGACGGTCAGAGTCCGATCGTCGTTCTCAACGTTGAAGGTGATCTCCACGCCTTCTGAACGGCCGATCCAGTTACGCTGCATGGTCTTGACGGTATCAGGCCAGTGATCCAGATTATCCAGATCGTTCAGCAGCTCGTCAGCGTAGGCGGTGATTTTGATAAACCACTGTGGGATCTCTTTACGCTCAACTTTGGTATCACAACGCCAGCAGCAGCCGTCGATAACCTGCTCGTTCGCCAGTACGGTCTGGTCGTTCGGGCACCAGTTAACGGCAGAGGTCTTCTTGTACACCAGGCCTTTTTTGTACAGCTCGGTGAAGAATTTCTGCTCCCAGCGGTAGTATTCCGGGGTGCAGGTCGCCAGCTCGCGGCTCCAGTCATAGCCAAAGCCCAGCATTTTGAGCTGGTTTTTCATGTACGCGATGTTGTCGTACGTCCACGGGGCAGGTGCCGTGTTGTTTTTGACCGCCGCGCCTTCTGCAGGCAGACCAAACGCATCCCAGCCGATTGGCTGCAGGACGTTTTTGCCGAGCATACGCTGATAGCGGGCAATCACATCACCAATGGTGTAGTTACGCACGTGGCCCATGTGTAGTCGACCAGAAGGATAGGGAAGCATCGACAGGCAGTAATACTTCTCTTTGCTCTCGTCTTCGGTTACTTCAAAGGTGCGCTTCTCGTCCCAGTGTTGCTGGACTTTTGATTCTATCTCTTCCGGGCGGTATTGCTCTTGCATGGCAGCCAGTGGTCCTGTTTTCAATACAGCTACAAATGTAGCCAATGGATGTGGTAATTCAGATCCGCATAGCATAGCCCAAACGCCCGCGCCAAAACAGCCTTTCGCACAAATGCGCGCGTGAGGAATTTGTCGGGTCTGTGGTTCACCTGGCAAAGCGGTGGCGAAATAAGGTCTATTATTAGAGTCAGTTACTTACCCGGGAGGCAAAATGATGAACAAGGTTGCTCAATTTTACCGAGAACTGGTGACAACACTGACGGAACGGCTGCGTAACGGCGAGCGTGATATCGATGCGCTGGTGGAACAGGCGCGGGCCCGCGTGACGCAAACGGGTGAGTTAACGCGAACCGAAGTGGAAGAGGTGACGCGCGCCGTACGCCGCGACCTGGAAGAGTTTGCGCGAAGCTACGAAGAGAGTCAGAACGAGGTTACCGACAGCGTTTTTATGCGGGTAATTAAAGAAAGCCTGTGGCAGGAGCTGGCGGATATCACCGATAAAACGCAGCTGGAGTGGCGTGAAGTCTTTCAGGATCTCAACCACCACGGGGTCTATCACAGCGGAGAAGTGGTCGGACTGGGGAATCTGGTGTGCGAGAAATGCCATCACCACATTGCAGTCTATACGCCGGATGTGTTGCCGCTGTGTCCAAAGTGTGGACACGATCAGTTCCAGCGTCGGCCGTTTGAGCCCTAAGTAAAAGCCGCCCTCTGCCTTCAGGTCAGAGGGAGGGCATCAGGCCACAGAGCAGTCTACCATGCCCGGTGGCCATCGCTTACCGGGCCTGACTGTAATAGCTGAGTCTTTCCGCCAGCAAATCCACGAACGCTTCCCGGTCGATATCCACCATCAGCGTGGTATTGGGTTGATTGCCCGTCAGTGAATAGTAGTCCACCACCGTCATACCCTGAGTGTATTTCCCCTGGGTTTCCACGCCCACCCACCGTTCTACTGTGGTAAACATCTCCGGTTTGAGCAGCCAGGCAATGGTGCACGGATCGTGCAGCGGCGCGCCGTGAAAACCCCATTTCTCGGCTTTGTGATACGCCATAAAGAAGTCCAGCAATTCTGCGACGGTTGTCGCCACCGGGTTGCCAATGGCACGAAAGCGCGCAATGTCGTGCGCCATTATTTGTGCGCGATGGGTGACGTCCAGGCCGGCCATGACAATCGGCAGGCCAGACTGGAAGACAATCTCTGCGGCTTCCGGATCGACAAAAATGTTGAACTCCGCCGCTGGCGTCCAGTTCCCGAGTCCCATTGCGCCGCCCATGATCACGATTCGGGCGATTTTACTGTGCAATTCCGGATGGCTGTTGAGCAGCAGCGCAACGTTGGTTTGCGGGCCGGTGGCCACCAGCGTGACCGGTTCCGCGCTTTCACGCAGCACTTTCGCCATCAACTCTACGGCGGTGCAGGGTTGCGCTTCAAACCCCGGTTCGGGCAGTGCCGGGCCATCCAGCCCACTTTCACCGTGCACGTTGTCGGCAATGATCAGATCGCGCATGAGCGGTTTGACAGCACCACCGGCGACCGGTATATCGGTGCGTTTGAGCAACGTCAGCATACGCAGGACATTACGCAGCGTTTTCTCCGGGGTCTGGTTTCCGGCAGAGGACGTAACGGCTTTGATGTCCAGTTCAGGGGAGGCAAGTGCAAGGACGAGGGCGATCGCGTCATCATGACCCGGGTCGCAATCGAGAAGGATAGGTTGTGCCATAGCGTGCTCCATACGTAGCATTATTTTGTGACAAGGTTAACGCTGCAATGTGACGCCGACGAGAAGAAGAGAGCTAAAGCGTGAAGCAGTGCGCAATCCGCAGATTGCGCACCGGGGAGATTAGTGCAGGATTTTGGCGAGGAAGTCTTTTGCTCGCTCGGATTTTGGATTGGCGAAGAACTCTTCTTTCGGCGAGTCTTCAACAATCTTCCCTTCGTCCATGAAGATCACGCGGTTCGCCACTTTGCGGGCAAAGCCCATTTCGTGGGTCACCACCATCATCGTCATCCCTTCGTGCGCCAGCTCAACCATTACGTCCAGCACTTCGTTGATCATCTCGGGATCGAGAGCGGAAGTCGGTTCATCAAACAGCATGGCGACCGGATCCATACACAGGGCCCGGGCAATAGCCACACGCTGCTGCTGACCGCCAGAGAGCTGCGCCGGGAATTTATCAGCATGCGCTGAGAGCCCCACGCGTTCCAGCAGCTTCAGACCTTTATCGCGCGCGAGCTTTTTATCGCGTTTCAGCACTTTTACCTGCGCCAGCGTCAGGTTCTCGATAATGGAGAGGTGCGGAAACAGCTCAAAGTGCTGGAACACCATGCCGACGTGGGAACGCAGCTGAGCAAGGTTGGTTTTCCTGTCATTGACTTTGGTGCCATTGACGAGGATCTCACCTTGCTGCACCGGCTCCAGGCCGTTAACGGTTTTGATCAGCGTGGATTTACCGGAGCCGGATGGCCCACATACCACCACCACGTCACCTTTTTTCACTTCGGTTGAGCAGTCGGTCAGCACCTGAAAGTGCCCATACCATTTAGAAACATTTTTCAGGGAAATCATTATACAGTCCTTTTCTTCAGCCAGCTGACCAACAGCGACGCGCTTAAACTAATCACAAAATAGACGCCACCCGCGAAGAGCACCATTTCGACCTGCGTACCGTCACGTTCACCGATGGTAGACGCGGTACGGAAGAAGTCTGCCAGGCTCAATACGTAGACCAGAGAGGTATCCTGGAACAGTACGATGCCCTGGGTCAGCAGGAGGGGAACCATGGCGCGAAACGCCTGCGGCAGAATAATGAGCTGCATGGATTGCCAGTGCGTCATCCCCAGCGCCAGCGCGGCGCTGGACTGCCCACGGGAAATACTCTGAATACCCGCTCGGATAATCTCTGAATAGTAAGCAGCCTCAAACATTGAGAACGCGACCATCGCGGAGATCAGGCGGATATCGGTTTTCGGCGACAGCCCCAGCACGTTTTGCAGAAAGCCGGGAACAATCAGGTAAAACCACAGCAGTACCATCACCAGGGGGATGGAGCGGAAAACGTTAACGTAGGCCGTGGCAAACCAGGCGAACGGTTTAAAGGCCGACAGGCGCATGACCGCCAGCAGGGTGCCCCAGACGATACCCACCACAATAGCAATCACGGTGATTTTTAAGGTGATCAGCAGGCCATCCAGCAGGTAAGGCATGGATGGAACGATAGAACTCCAGTCAAATTCGTACATTATTTGCCCCCCAGATTGCCCGGCAGGCGGATTTTGCGTTCAACCAGGTTCATCACCAGCATGATGAAAGTGTTAATCAGAACATAGGCGAGTGTGATCGCCGTGAAGGATTCCCACGCGTGGGCGGAATAATCCAGCAGCTTGCCCGCCTGTGCGGCCATATCCACCAGACCGATGGTCGAGGCGATGGCCGAGTTTTTCACCAGGTTCATCATCTCAGACGTCATTGGTGGAACAATGACGCGGTAAGCGTTAGGCAGCAGTACGTAGCGGTAAGTTTGTGGCAGCGTCAGGCCCATCGCCAGGCCAGCATTTTTTTGTCCGCGCGGCAGTGACTGAATGGCGGCACGCACCTGCTCGCAAACGCGCGCGGCGGTGAAGAGCCCCAGGCAGAGCATGGAAGAGACAAAGAACTGCACGTTCGGATCCAGTTCCGACTTAAACCACATGCCAATATTTTCCGGCAGCAGTTCCGGGACGACCAGATACCAGGTGAAAAATTGCACAATCAGCGGAACGTTACGGAACAGTTCCACATACAGGGTGCCGAGAGATGAGAGAAAACGGTTAGGTACGGTGCGCAAAATACCGAACAGTGAACCGACAAGAAACGCGATAATCCACGCCGTGATCGATAAGGCGACGGTAACCTGAAAACCGCTCCACAGCCAGCCAAGATAGGTGGTGTTGCCGAACGGGGCTTGTTGCAGGAATATGCCCCAGTTCCAGTCTATTGACATAATAAACTCCAGAAAAAAAAGGGTAGCAGCGCTACCCTCGAAGATTGGTGAGAAGCTCATTTTTCGCGCTGAGTGGGGAACGACCACTCAACGTATAGTCTGTCCATGCTTCCCGACAATCGAGAGGGCAGGAGATCCCGCCCCTGTTGTTCTAATTAGTTAAGAGCCTTGTCGTTTGGTGATTTGAACAGCGCTTTCATGTCGTCAGACAGTTCGAAGTTCATGTTAAGATTTTTGGGTGGAATCGGGTTCTTGAACCATTTATCGAACCATTTTTCCGCTTCACCGGAGGTCTGAACCTGAGCGATGGTGTCATCGATCAGCTTCTTGAACTGCGGATCGTCTTTACGTAGCATACAACCGTACGCTTCTTTAGATTGCGCCGTGCCGACGATATCCCAGTTGTCTGGTTTCTTCGCTTTTGCACGTTCGCCTGCCAGCAGGGCATCATCCATCATAAACGCCACAGCACGGCCACTTTCCAGGGTACGGAAAGAGTCGCCATGATCTTTCGCGCTGATGATGCGCATATCCATTTTCTTCTCGTCGTTCAGCTTGTGCAGCAACACTTCGGAAGTGGTACCGGAGGTAACAACGACGGCTTTGCCTTTCAGGTCCGCAAAGTCTTTGATCTCGCCGCCTTTCTTGGTCAGCAGGCGGGTGCCCACGACGAAGATGGTGTCAGAGAAGGCAGCCTGTTTCTGACGTTCAAGGTTGTTGGTGGTGGAACCGCACTCAAAATCGAACGTGCCGTTTTGCAGCAGTGGAATACGGTTTTGTGAAGTGATTGGAATCAGCTTCACCTGCAGGTCAGGTTTGTTCAGCTTTTTCTTCACAGCTTCAACGATAGCGTTGGAGTAATCCTGTGAATAGCCCACGACTTTTTGCGTGTTGTCGTAGTAAGAGAACGGGACAGAAGATTCACGGTGGCCGACCACGATCACGCCGTTTTTGGCAATCTTGTCGAGAGTGCTCCCGGCAGCCGGAGCATCTTCAGCGTGAACGACGCTTGCCGACATCCCCATAACCAGCATTGCTGTGGCCAGTTTACGTAATTGCATACCCAACTCCTTTCTTATCAGCGCCAGTGACGCATTGATACCCATTGTGATGTTGTTATATCTCGCGCTATGCGAGTGCAGTGTTATGCAAGCTTGTTAACATTTAGTCTGGCTTAATGTAAAGATTTTGCTGCGTTATTGTTTATTTTTGCGAAGCGCGCCGCACCAATCAGAGGCAAATATCTCTCGTTGCACCGTTTCGGTGCTACCGGTGATCTACGCTGGTGCGACGAAGTTGCACGTTAAGCCAAACTGCGTTTACGTGGGGAAATAAAGCAAGAGACGTGCCAGAAATGCCCTCTCCCAACGGGAGAGGGGAAGGGAGGGGAAATTATCGACGACGCTGACGCAAGCTCATCAGCACCGCGCCAAATCCGAACAGCGCGGTCAGGATCCACAGCGGCCAGTTGCCGGTGCGGGCATAAGGCGTCAGGCCCGTCGCAGGCGTGACGTTGGTCGTCAGCACTTCACGGGTGAACTGCGGGATCATGGCCTGGATTTCGCCCTGCGGGCCAATCACGGCGGTAATGCCATTGTTGGTGCTACGCAGCAGCGGGCGCGCCAGCTCCAGGGAGCGCATCCGCGCCATCTGGAAATGCTGCCACGGGCCAATCGACTTACCAAACCAGGCATCGTTGGAGATAGTCAGCAGGAAGTCAGTGTCCGGACGGAAGTTATCGCGCACCTGCTCGCCGAGGATAATTTCGTAGCAGATGGCCGCCGTCAGGGCAAAACCGTGCGCATGCAGCTGGGGCTGAACGTACGGGCCACGGCTGAATGAGGACATCGGCAGGTCAAAGAACGGTGCTAACGGGCGCAGAATGGACTCCAGCGGTACAAATTCGCCAAACGGTACCAGGTGATTCTTGTTATACCGGTCAGTGGAGTTGTAGCTGTATTCGCTGTCTTTACCCAGCGTAATGATGGTGTTGTAGGTGTCGTAGCGGTTCTGCTGATTCAGACGCGCATCGACAATCCCGGTAACCAGCGTACTGCCGCGAGCCAGCAGTAGATCGTTCATCATGTTCAGGAACGGCTGCTGGTTAATTTCCAGATCCGGAATCGCCGACTCTGGCCAGATGATCAGCTGCGATTTACCCATGACCGCCTCGGTGGCGTTAGCGTAGATCTTCAGCGTGTTCAGCAGCTCTTTCTCGTCCCATTTCATTGACTGAGGGATATTCCCCTGCACCATTGAAATCTGTGTAGTGCGCTCTGGCACCAGGCTGTACCACTGGATATAACGCAGTGGGAAAGGCAGGGCAACCAACACCAGCGCCACGACCAGCGTCTTCCAGTTATGTGTGACAAGCGCCAGGACCAGCAGTCCGCTCACCACCATCAACAGGAAGTTAATCGCTTCAACGCCCATTACCGGAGCAAGCCCCTTTAGCGGGCCATCAATCTGACTGTAACCGAACTGCAGCCACGGGAAGCCAGTCAGTACCCAGCCGCGAAGGAACTCGGTAATTTGCCAGACAACCGGCGCAGCAATGGCAACGCGCAGCCAGGTGGTTTTTGGCCACAGGCGAGAAAGGATACCCGCGAACAGACCGGTATAGAGCGAGAGATAAGCGGCCAGCAGTACCACGAGGAAGACGTTAACGGGTCCTGGCATACCGCCAAACTGAGCGATGCTGACATAGACCCAGTTGATGCCGGAGCCAAACAGCCCCAGTCCCCAGAAGTAGCCAATCGCTGCCGCCTGGACGGGACGACGATTCAGGGTTAAACCCTGAAGTCCCATCAGGGAGAGAATGGCTGCAGGCCAGATATCGTAAGGAGAAAAAGCCAGCGTTCCGCTGGCTCCGAGTAACAGCGCCAGCAGCAGACGTACGCGCTGGCGTTCAAGTAATGGGGCAAATGCCATTTACATTAATCTTCCAGTTTTGGCACCGGTGAGTCGTCCGGCGTTCTGACATGAACCTGTATAATACGTCGGCTGTCGGCCATTGCCACTTTGAACTGGTAACCGTCGATGTCAACGGTCTCGCCGCGTGCCGGAAGGTGGCCAAAGGCCTGCATCACCAGCCCGCCAATAGTATCGACCTCTTCATCGCTGAAATGGGTACTAAAGGCGTCGTTAAAGTCCTCAATCGAGGCCAGCGCGCGAACGGTCCAGGTGTGACGGCTAAGCTGACGGAAGTCGATATCCTCTTCTTCGTCATACTCATCTTCGATTTCGCCCACGATCAGCTCAAGGATATCTTCGATCGTGACGAGACCGGAAACGCCACCAAATTCATCAATAACAATCGCCATGTGGTAGCGCTGAGAGCGAAACTCTTTCAGCATCCGATCCACACGTTTACTTTCCGGCACAACCACGGCCTGGCGTAACACTTTTTCCATGCTGAAGGCTTCGGCATCGCTGCGCATAAACGGCAGCAGATCTTTCGCCATCAAAATCCCTTCAATGTGATCTTTATCTTCGCTGATGACCGGGAAACGCGAGTGTGCGGATTCGATGATCACATCGAGGCACTCGTCCAGAGTCTGGTTACGTTTCAGGGTGATCATCTGCGAGCGGGGGATCATGATGTCGCGAACGCGCTGGTCGGCGATGTCCATTACCCCTTCGAGCATTTCGCGCGTATCTTCATCGATAAGGTCGTTTTGCCCGGAATCACGAATCAGCTCCAGCAGTTCGTCACGGTTTTTAGGTTCGCCGTGGAAAAGCTGGTTCAGAATGAGGGAGAAAAATCCCTTTTTGGTGTTTGTCGTGTCGCTACTGTGTGAATTGTCGTCGCTCATGGCGTTTGTTAAGGGTTCTCTTGTTAGTTCAACGTTTACCGCCGCGCTATTTCCCTACGCGGCGGCATGTTAGTCAGTCGGTCGACTGACTATTCTTTCTCGGCAATGTACGGATCCTCATAGCCCAGAGCAAGCATTATCTCTGTCTCGAGGGACTCCATCTCTTCCGCTTCGTCATCTTCAATATGGTCGTAGCCGAGCAGATGCAGGCTACCGTGTACCACCATATGCGCCCAGTGAGCTTCCAGCGGTTTTTGCTGCTCTTTAGCTTCCTGTTCCACGACCTGGCGGCAGATGATCAGATCGCCCAGCAGCGGCATCTCAATTCCCGGTGGGGCTTCGAAGGGGAAAGAGAGCACGTTGGTCGGCTTATCTTTCCCGCGGTAGGTCAGGTTAAGCTCATGGCTTTCGGCTTCATCCACCAGACGAATCGTGACTTCTGATTCTTCCTGAAACTGGGGGATAACCGCATCCAGCCATTTCTGAAACTGCGCCTCTTCTGGCAAACCGGAATTATCGTCACATGCCAGTTGTAAATCGAGGATCACCTGACTCATTTTTGTTCTTGCTCCTGCGCTTCGCGCTTACGTTCTGCGGCCAGTTCGGCCTTACGCTTCTGATCTGCTTCTTCCCATGCTTCATAAGCGTTAACGATGCGCGCCACAACCGGGTGACGGACCACGTCTTCGCTGTGGAAGAAGTTAAAGCTGATTTCGTCGACGTCGGCCAGCACTTCAATGGCATGGCGCAGACCCGATTTGGTGCTGCGCGGCAGGTCAATCTGCGTGACGTCACCGGTAATGACCGCTTTTGAGTTAAAGCCGATACGTGTCAGGAACATTTTCATCTGTTCGATGGTAGTGTTCTGGCTTTCATCGAGAATAATGAACGCGTCATTCAGCGTACGGCCGCGCATATAGGCGAGCGGGGCAACTTCAATCACGTTACGCTCAATCAGCTTCTCAACTTTCTCAAAGCCGAGCATCTCGAACAGTGCGTCGTATAACGGACGAAGGTAAGGGTCAACCTTCTGGCTCAGATCGCCTGGCAGGAAGCCCAGTTTTTCACCCGCCTCCACCGCCGGACGGGTCAGCAGGATGCGACGAATCTCCTGGCGTTCGAGCGCATCAACCGCCGCGGCAACGGCCAGATAGGTTTTACCCGTACCCGCCGGGCCCACACCGAAGGTGATGTCATGGTCGAGAATGTTGGCGATGTACTGTGCCTGGTTTGGCGTACGCGGCTTAATAACGCCACGTTTGGTCTTAATATTGATGGCCTTGCCATAGTCCGGCACACTTTCTGCGCTTTGCTCAAGCACGCGCGCCTCTTTGATCGCGAGGTGGATCTGTTCTGGCTCGATATCCTGTATTTCACCGCGCATTGGGGCGGTATCCACATACAGGCTACGCAGAATATCCGCAGCGGCGTTGACGCAGAGAGGGCGTCCGGTGAGTTTGAAATGATTATCGCGACGATTGATTTCGATACCCAGACGTCGCTCCAGTTGTTTGATGTTGTCATCAAACGGCCCGCACAGGCTCAGCAGGCGAGCGTTGTCTGCTGGCTCAAGGCTAATTTCACGCGTATCTATGTTCAAACTGTTCCTCTTTGATTGTTTAACTGACCCGGTGCCACCTGGCGTAATAAAACGGTCATTACCGAAATTATTCACGCCATAGAATAAAGGCGCAAGCGTTGCGGAAGATATTGGGGGCGATGAGAGGAAATACAAGGCCTGCCGAAACGGCAGGCCGGATGGCGTTATGGCTGGTAAATACCGACGCCAGCGTCGCTTTCTTTGCGGGTGCGGGACATGACGGATTCCGGCGACTGTGCGATGCGCAGACCCATTTCGTCTTCGGTACGGACCACTTTCGCGCGCAGGGAGTTGGTCAGCACGTCGACAATCTCCACGTCCACAAATTTACCGACCATGTCTGGCGTGCCTTCAAAGTTCACGACGCGGTTATTTTCGGTGCGTCCTGACAGCTCCATAATGCTCTTACGGGAAGTGCCTTCCACCAGAATACGCTGGACGGTGCCGACCATACGACGGCTCCAGGCGTTGGCCTGCTGGTTGATACGCTCCTGCAGAATATACAGACGCTGCTTTTTCTCTTCTTCCGGCACATCGTCGACCATATCGGCCGCAGGAGTACCTGGACGCGCTGAGAAGATAAAGCTGTAGCTGACGTCAAAATTCACTTCGCCAATGAGCTTCATCGTGCGCTCAAAGTCATCCGTGGTTTCGCCCGGGAAGCCAACGATAAAGTCGGAGCTAATCTGGATGTCAGGACGGGCTTCACGCAGCTTGCGGATGATGGATTTGTACTCCAGTACCGTATGTGGACGTCCCATCAGGTTCAGCACGCGGTCGGAACCGCACTGAATCGGCAGATGCAGGAAGCTCACCAGCTCTGGCGTGTCGCGATACACATCAATGATGTCATCGGTAAATTCCATCGGGTGGCTGGTGGTGAAGCGAAGGCGGTCGATGCCGTCGATCGCGGCCACCAGGCGCAGCAGTTCTGCAAAGCTGCCGGTGGTACCGTCGTAGTTCTCGCCGCGCCAGGCGTTGACGTTCTGGCCCAGCAGATGAATTTCACGCACACCCTGTGCCGCCAGTTGCGCCACTTCAAACAGAATGTCGTCGGTCGGACGGCTCACTTCTTCGCCGCGGGTATACGGTACGACACAATAGGTGCAGTACTTGTTACAGCCTTCCATAATGGAGACGTAGGCTGTTGGACCATCCGCGCGTGGTTCTGGCAGACGGTCAAATTTTTCGATTTCCGGGAAGCTTACGTCAACCACTGGGCGGCGATTCTCGCGAACGGCGTTGATCATCTCCGGCAGACGGTGCAGCGTCTGCGGGCCAAAAATAATATCAACATAGTGAGCACGCTGGCGGATCAGTTTGCCTTCCTGCGAGGCCACACAGCCACCCACGCCAATGATCACATCGGGTCTTTTGCGTTTGATAAGCTTCCAGCGGCCCAGTTGATGGAACACCTTCTCCTGCGCCTTCTCACGGATCGAACAGGTATTGAGCAGCAACACGTCCGCTTCGTTCGCGTTGTCAGTCAGTTGATACCCGTGCGTGGCATCCAGCAGATCGGCCATCTTGGATGAATCGTATTCGTTCATCTGACAGCCCCAGGTTTTTATATGGAGTTTTTTTGTCATCGACTTGCTCATGCTCAGGAATGCAGGGCGCGTATTGTAATGCTTTGCTGCGGTTGTGACCAGTATGAAGGTTGTCAACCTCAAGACCGAAAAAATCCGGTAAACTTAAGGTATATACCATTAAGGATAATTGACCATGACTCTCCAACAAACCGAAATTGCCGTTGTCGGCGGCGGTATGGTCGGCGGCGCACTCGCGCTGGGGCTGGCGCAGCAGGGATTTGAGATGACGGTTATCGAGCAGGCTGCCCCTGTTGCGTTTGACCCGACGGCAAAGCCGGATGTGCGAATTTCAGCTATCAGCGCTGCCTCTGTCGATCTGCTGCGCGGGCTGGGCGTCTGGGATGCCGTGCTCGGGATGCGCGCGCACCCTTACAGCCGTCTCGAAACCTGGGAGTGGGAGAATGCGCATGTCGCGTTTGATGCCGCTGAACTGAAGCTGCCCCGCCTGGGCTATATGGTGGAAAACACGGTCCTCCAGCTGGCGCTCTGGCAGGCCCTGGAGGCGCATCCGAAAGTGGCGCTGCGCGTCCCGGCGTCACTTAAAGCACTGCATCCCCACGAAGGCGGGTATTTGCTTGAGCTGGATAAGGGTGATGAGCTGGCCACGAAGCTGGTTGTCGGAGCGGATGGTGCCAACTCACAGGTCAGGCAAATGGCGGGAATTGGTATTCATGCCTGGCAGTACCAGCAGGCGTGCATGCTGATCACCGTGCAGTGTGAGAATGACCCAGGTGAGAGCACCTGGCAGCACTTTACCCCGAATGGCCCGCATGCCTTTTTACCGTTGTTTGATCGCTGGGCGTCGCTGGTGTGGTATGACAAACCGGCGCGCATTCGTCAGTTGCAGGGGCTTTCAATGGAGCAGCTGCAGCGAGAGATCCATCAGCACTTCCCACGCCGTCTGGGCAACGTCATGCCGGTTGCCGCCGGGGCGTTTCCGCTTACCCGTCGCCATGCATTGCAGTATGCCCGTGCAGGGCTGGCGCTGGTGGGGGATGCGGCACACACCATTCACCCGCTGGCGGGGCAGGGCGTGAACCTGGGATACCGTGACGTTGAGGCTTTACTGGATGTGCTGGGTAATGCGCGCGCCCACGCGGAGGCCTGGGCCAGCCATCCGGTACTGAAACGTTACCAGACGCGGCGCATGGCGGATAACTTTATCATGCAGTCGGGGATGGATCTGTTTTACGCCGGCTTCAGTAACGATCTTGGTCCGGTGCGCATTCTGCGTAACATTGGGTTGATGGCGGCGGAGCGTGCCGGTGGGCTGAAGCGTCAGGCACTGAAGTACGCGTTAGGCCTTTAATCTGAGTGCCTTCTCCTGCGGGAGAGGGCTTTCGGATGCGGTACATAATCCAACAAAAACAAAAAAGCCCGCAGAGCGGGCTTTTTTGTTACTAAGTGGCTGGGGTGCAGGGATTCGAACCCCGGAATGCTGGTATCAGAAACCAGAGCCTTACCGCTTGGCGACACCCCAATTGCGTTAAACAATGTGCTTAACGACTTTTTTAAATTGGCTGGGGTACGAGGATTCGAACCTCGGAATGCCGGAATCAGAATCCGGTGCCTTACCGCTTGGCGATACCCCAACAATTTTTTCTCGTCTACCGAATCATTCGACAGATGACTAATTTGGTGGCTACGACGGGATTCGAACCTGTGACCCCATCATTATGAGTGATGTGCTCTAACCAACTGAGCTACGTAGCCAGTACTGCAATCTTCGATGGCTGGGGTACCTGGATTCGAACCAGGGAATGCCGGTATCAAAAACCGGTGCCTTACCGCTTGGCGATACCCCAATACCGCGGAGAACCGCAAAATCGAAGAAATATGGCTGGGGTACCTGGATTCGAACCAGGGAATGCCGGTATCAAAAACCGGTGCCTTACCGCTTGGCGATACCCCATCCGTGCAACGCTTACCTGGGAATGGTGCGGGAGGCGAGACTTGAACTCGCACACCTTGCGGCGCCAGAACCTAAATCTGGTGCGTCTACCAATTTCGCCACTCCCGCAAAAAAGATGGTGGCTACGACGGGATTCGAACCTGTGACCCCATCATTATGAGTGATGTGCTCTAACCAACTGAGCTACGTAGCCATCTTTTTTTCGCGTTACCTTATCGGCGTTGCGGGGCGCATTATGCGTATAGACCCTTGCAGCGTCAACACCTTTTTCAACGAAAATAGCCGGAATGTGACTGTTTGGTTAGGTTGCGAACAGCGTGACCGAATATTCGGCAATTATTGGTTATTTATCGTTTTTGGGGAGTGAAATAGGGGGCCAAAAAAATCAGGCCCCGCAGGGCCTGATTGGATGCTTTTCGATTACTTATAGGCAGACTGGTGTACGCCTACCGCACGTCCTGATGGATCGTTCATTGACTTGAAAGATTCATCCCATTCAATGGCTTTAGCCGAAGAACAGGCAACGGACGGGCCGCCCGGAACACACTCCGCCGCACTCGGCACCGGGAACAGCTCTTCAAAGATTTCACGGTACAGATACGCTTCTTTGGAGCCTGGCGTGTTGTACGGGAAGCGGAAGCTCGCGGTTTCCAGTTGCTGATCGGAAACCTGTTTTGCCGCCACCTCTTTCAGGGTGTCGATCCAGCTATACCCGACACCGTCAGAGAACTGCTCTTTCTGACGCCATGCCACGCTCGCCGGCAGGTAGGATTCGAAACATTCACGCAGGATATGTTTCTCCATTTTGCCGTTGCCGCACATTTTGTCCTGCGGGTTGATGCGCATTGCCACGTCGAGGAATTTCTTATCCAGGAAGGGAACACGGGCTTCCACACCCCAGGCAGACATCGCTTTGTTGGCGCGTGCGCAGTCAAACATATGCAGCGCCTGCAGTTTACGTACTGTCTCTTCGTGCAGCTCTTTTGCGTTCGGCGCTTTGTGGAAATAAAGGTAGCCGCCAAACACTTCGTCAGACCCTTCACCGGAGAGCACCATCTTAATGCCCATCGCTTTGATCTTACGCGACATCAGGTACATCGGCGTGGAAGCGCGAATGGTGGTCACATCGTAGGTTTCGATGTGATAGATAACATCGCGGATCGCATCCAGGCCTTCCTGCACGGTGAAGTGGATCTCATGGTGCACGGTACCGAGATGGTTTGCCACTTCCTGCGCGGCTTTCAGATCCGGTGCACCTTCCAGGCCCACAGCAAAGGAGTGCAGTTGCGGCCACCAGGCTTCTGAACGTTCCTGATCTTCAACACGACGCGCGGCGAATTTCTTGGTGATCGCGGAGATCACGGACGAGTCCAGCCCGCCGGAGAGCAGTACGCCGTAAGGCACATCTGACATCAGGTGGCTTTTAACAGAATCTTCCAGCGCCTGACGCAGTTCGGCTTTATCAGTCACGTTGTCTTTAACCGCATCATAGTCGAACCAGTCGCGCTGATAGTACTGACGGATCTCACCGTCTTTACTCCACAGGTAACTTCCTGCCGGGAACTCTTTAATGGTGCGGCAAACCGGCACCAGGGCTTTCATTTCTGAGGCGACATAAAAGTTGCCGTGTTCATCGTGACCCATATACAGCGGGATAATACCAATATGGTCGCGGCCAATCAGATAGGCATCTTTTTCGCTGTCGTACAGGGCGAAGGCAAACATACCCTGCAGATCATCGAGGAATTCCGGGCCTTTCTCCTGATACAGCGCCAGGATCACTTCACAGTCAGAACCGGTCTGGAAGGCGTAACGGTCGCCGTACTCGGCGCGCAGCGCCTGATGGTTATAGATTTCACCGTTGACAGCCAGCGCGTGTGTTTTTTTCTCGTTATACAGCGGCTGCGCACCGGCGTTGACGTCAACAATGGACAGACGTTCGTGTGCCAGGATGGCTTTATCGCTGGCGTAAACGCCGGACCAGTCCGGGCCGCGATGGCGCATCAGGCGGGACAATTCGAGTGCCTTTTTACGCAGTTCGCCTGCGTCAGTTTTAATATCCAGTACGCCAAAAATTGAACACATAACCTTCTCCGTTAACCCTGTTGCTTTGTAATGTTGCTTGCTTATGAAAATGCCGCAAAGGAGGAGGGCGCGCAAGGGTTTTACGGGATAAAACGGAAATAGTGCAATGCTGATTGCCGAATAGTGAAAAACGAGCACGTCATGAACGCTTTTATTGATGATTATGCAATAAATCGGCTGTTTTGTTAGATGTGGGTTTGTTTATCGGGCGTGAAAATAAAAAACCACGCGCTGAGGCGTGGTTTGGGATCAGATAATATCAATTTCTTCGACGGAGGGATAAATCCAGCTCGGTCGGAAGGGCATGGCGTCAATATCGTCGAGCGTGGAGACACCGGAAAGCACCAGAATGGTTTCCAGGCCCGCCTGGAATCCGGCCAGGATATCGGTGCGCAGGTTGTCGCCGACAATCACCGTTTCTTCAGAGTGGGCCTGCATCTTGTTCAGCGCAGCACGGATGATCCACGGGCTGGGCTTGCCCACGTAGAATGGTTTCCGGCCAGAGATCTTTTCGATACCGGCACACAGCGCGCCGCAGGCAGGGTAAAAACCACGGCCGTGGGTATCCGGGTTGGTGGCAATAAAACGCGCACCGTTGGCAACAAAGTAGGAGGCTTTGTGCATCATCTCCCAGTTATAGGAGCGCGTTTCGCCAACGATCACAAAGTCCGGGTTCACATCTGTGATGGTAAACCCTGCCTTATATAACTCGTGGATCAGCGCCCCTTCACCCACCACGTAGGCCTTTTTTCCTTCCTGGCGCTTGAGGAAATCAGCGGTGGCCATGGCAGAGGTATAAAACACGCTGTCCGGCACGTTGACGCCTGCTGTGGCAAAGCGGTTTGCCAGGTCCTGACCGGTCTGAGAAGGGTAGTTCGTGAGAAGAACCAGAGGCATTCCTTTGTCGATGATGCGGTGAAGAAACTCCGCAGCACCTGGTACAGCAACGTTGTCGTGCATCAGCACGCCGTCGATATCACAAATTACATTCTTAATGGTCATGGACATTCCGACATCAAAAAAAGAAGGCGTTACTATAAGACCCGATCAACTTTCCAGCAAATGTTGCAACAGAATACCGTTGAGCATGGCGCGTTTAACCAGCGCAAATGCGCCTATCGCTGAGCGATGGTCAAGCTTAGAACGAACGACGGGAAGGTTCTGGCGGAAGGCTTTCAGCGCCTGAGTGTTAATGCAGCCTTCAATGGCGGGCAGCAGGACCTTCTCGGCCTCCACAATCTCACCGGCGATCACCACTTTTTGCGGGTTAAACAGGTTGATGGCGATGGCGATGGTTTTACCCAGATGGCGACCCACCTGCTCAATAACTTCACAGGCCAGCGCGTCGCCTTTGTTGGCGGCTTTGCAGATAGTCCCTATCTTGCAATCGTCCAGCGTGACGCGGCTCTGGTAACCCTGTTCAAGCAGATGGCGCACCCGCTGTTCAATCGCCGTGTTGGCGGCAATCGTCTCCAGACAGCCAAAGTTTCCGCAGTGGCAGCGTTCGCCAAGCGGCTCTACCTGAATATGACCAATCTCACCGACGTTACCGTTGCGGCCAATAAAAATGCGCCCGTTAGAGATGATGCCTGCCCCTGTACCGCGGTGTACGCGCACCAGAATCGAATCTTCACAATCCTGGCTCGCACCAAAGTAGTGCTCTGCCAGGGCCAGAGAGCGGATGTCGTGCCCCACGAAACAGGTCACTTTAAAGCGTTTTTCCAGCGCATCTACCAACCCCCAGTTCTCAACCTTTATATGGGGCATATAACGGATCACGCCGCTTTCGGGGTCCACCAGGCCTGGCAGGATCACCGAGATCGCAATCAGTTCACGGATTTTGCGCTGACAGCTCTCGATAAAGTGTTCAATGGTATTCAGCAGCGCGTGTTCCAGCGTCTCCTGAGTGCGCTCCGGAAGCGGGTAGTGTTCTTCCGCGATGGCTTTGCTGCTCAGATCATAGAGCGTAAGGGTGGTGTCATGACGACCAAGACGGACGCCGATCGCCTGAAAATTGCGGGTTTCGGTAATAATGGAGATGGCGCGGCGGCCTCCGGTGGAGGCCTGCTGATCGACTTCTTTGATCAGTCCGCGCTCAATGAGCTGACGGGTAATTTTTGTCACGCTGGCGGGAGCAAGCTGGCTTTGTTCGGCTATCTGAATGCGCGAGATTGGCCCGTGTTGGTCAATCAGACGATAAACCGCCGCGCTGTTAAGTTGTTTAACGAGATCGACATTACCGATTTGAGCTTGTCCGCCTGGTGTCATACTTTTACTTACTCAGTGACGACCTCGTTACCATTAACGATGGTCTTGATAATTTTATAATCGTGTGTGAATGCCGTCAGGTTTGCAACCATACCTGGTGCAATTCCGCCAAGCTGTTTATTTACGCCCATCGCGCGCGCAGGATAAAGGGTCGCCATACGCAGGACTTCATCAAGCGCAATCCCGCAATGTTCAACCAGGTTACGCACCCCTTCAATCATCGTCAGGGAGGAACCACTCAGCGTACCGTTTTCATCAACACACAGTCCATTGCGGTAGTATATTGTTTTACCGGCAAAAATGAACTGCTCAATATTTGCCCCTGCCGGTGCGGTGGCATCGGTTACCAGACAGAGTTTGTCACCTTTCAGGCGCTTGGCGTTGCGAATGTTGGTGTAATCAACGTGCAAGCCGTCAGCAATAATGCCGCAGTAAACGTCCTGCTCATCGAGAATCGCCCCGACCAGCCCAGGTTCACGACCGGTGATATACGGCATCGCGTTGTACAGGTGCGTCGCAAAGGTAATGCCGGCGCGGAATCCTGCTTTCGCTTCTTTTTGCGTTGCGTTTGAATGGCCCGCTGAAACGACAATCCCGGCGGCGGCCAGTTTGCTGATAACGTCAGGTCCCGCGATTTCAGGAGCCAGCGTCACTTTGGTGATCACATCGGCGTTGGCACACAGGTAGTCGACCAGCTCAGCGTCAGGTTTACGCACGTAATCCGGGTTATGCGTCCCTTTTTTCACGATGTTCAGCCACGGTCCTTCAAGATGCAGACCCAGCGCCTGATTAGGGTGTTTTGCCAGGTAGTCGCGCATCACGCGGATACCCTGTTTCATGAGCTCATCACTGCTGGTGATGAGGGTTGGCAGATAGCTGGTGCAGCCCGATTTCTCGTTGGCTTTCTGCATGATTTCCAGCGTGTCGACCGTCACCGCCTCCGCGGTATCATTAAATTGCACACCGCCGCAGCCGTTCAGCTGTACGTCGATGAAACCGGGGGAGATTACTGCTCCATTGAGTGAGCGCTGTTCAATCCCCGGCGGCAGTTCTGCCAGCGGGCAAACACGTTCAATCAGGCCATTGGCGATAACAATCGCATGGTCATCCAGAATATCATGGCCGGTATAAATCCGACCGTGGGTTAAAGCGTACATAACGACCCCCGGTTAAAAAAAGCGGCCGCCTCTTGATGAAGAGGCGGTTATTCAATTACAGACCTTTGATGTTCTCAGCTTCTAACTCGTTGAAGTATTTCAGCGTTTTCACTTTCAGTTCCATCGTGGACGGTTCGTCGCACACGATGACTGATTTTGGATGCAGCTGCAGGCAGCTGATGGTCCACATGTGGTTAACGTTGCCTTCAACGGCAGCCTGGAGCGCCTGCGCTTTCACGCCGCCCAGAACCAGAATCATCACTTCTTCGGCATCCAGCAGGGTGCCTACGCCTACGGTCAGGGCGTATTTTGGAACCTGGTTAACATCACCGTCAAAGAAGCGGGAGTTTGCCACGCGCGTGTCATGGGTCAGGGTTTTAATACGCGTACGGGAAGCCAGAGAAGAGGCCGGTTCGTTGAACGCGATATGGCCATCGTTGCCCACGCCACCCATGAACAGGTGGATTTTACCGTAGGAACGGATTTTTTCTTCATACTGACGGCATTCTGCGTCAATATCAGGCGCGTTTCCATTCAGCAGGTTAATGTTTTCAGCCGGAATATCAACGTGATCAAAGAAATTACGGTGCATAAAGCTATGGTAGCTTTCCGGATGATCCTTGGGTAAGCCGACATACTCATCCATGTTGAAGGTCACAACATGTTTGAAGCTAACCTGGCCTGCTTTATGCATCTCAACCAGGGCTTTATACGCGGTCAGCGGCGTGCCGCCGGTAGGAAGGCCGAGAACGAAAGGACGATCGGCGGTGGGTTTGAACGCGTTAATACGGTTAACGATATGACGGGCGGCCCATTTACCGACTTGTTCAGCAGTTGCCAGGGGAATCAGTCTCATTGTTCACCTCAAGAGTTAAAGTAGAAGAGTGGGCGGATGGCTATCGGAACCTGAACTAAGCGTAACCTGGAACCTTTCAGGCCGGATCAATCCGTCTTGATTTTTTGAATGATAAAATAAGTTTTCACTGTTAGCCAGAGAAAGGGAGGGTTATTAACGATATTTGGTGACAAAAATCACAAAAAATACGTGTTTAATTTGCGATACGAATTAATTTTTCACACACTCACAATGCCAGTGAATCATCAACTGTATTTATCGTTGTCGACACAATAAAAACATAGTTTATGCACGAGCCTTAATAAGGGTCTCGTAGGGGGAATAGGATGAATATTTTAGGTTTTTTCCAGCGCCTCGGTAGGGCTTTGCAGCTCCCTATCGCCGTGCTACCGGTTGCAGCACTGCTGCTGCGATTCGGGCAACCCGATCTGCTTAATGTGCCATTTATCGCGCAAGCGGGTGGCGCGATTTTTGACAATCTGGCGCTGATTTTCGCCATCGGTGTGGCATCCAGCTGGTCAAAAGACAGCGCGGGTGCAGCGGCGCTGGCCGGGGCTGTCGGTTACTTCATCCTGACGAAAGCGATGGTGACGATAAACCCAGAAATTAACATGGGCGTTCTGGCAGGTATCATTACCGGTCTGGTCGGCGGGGCTGTTTATAACCGTTGGGCGGGGATCAAACTGCCAGACTTCCTGAGCTTCTTCGGTGGAAAACGTTTTGTGCCGATTGCGACAGGCTTCTTCTGTCTGATTCTGGCCGCGATCTTTGGCTACATCTGGCCACCGGTGCAGCACGCTATCCATGCGGGCGGTGAGTGGATTGTTTCCGCTGGCGCAGTGGGTGCGGGTATCTTCGGTTTCATCAACCGTCTGTTGATCCCAACCGGCCTGCATCAGGTGCTGAACACCATTGCCTGGTTCCAGATTGGTGAGTTTACCAACGCCGCGGGCGCGGTATTCCACGGGGATATCAACCGCTTCTATGCAGGTGACGGCACCGCGGGCATGTTCATGTCGGGCTTCTTCCCTATCATGATGTTTGGTCTGCCGGGCGCGGCGCTGGCTATGTACCTGGCCGCACCGAAAGCGCGTCGTCCAATGGTTGGCGGGATGCTGTTGTCAGTTGCCATCACCGCGTTCCTGACCGGTGTTACTGAGCCGCTGGAATTCCTGTTCATGTTCCTGGCTCCGCTGCTGTACCTCATGCACGCTGTGCTGACGGGTATTAGCCTGTTTGTTGCAACGCTGCTGGGTATCCATGCGGGCTTCTCCTTCTCCGCCGGCGCGATCGACTACGTGTTGATGTACAACCTGCCCGCGGCGAGCAAGAACGTCTGGATGCTGGTCGCAATGGGTCTGGTGTTCTTCGTTATCTACTTCGTTCTGTTCAGCGCGGTCATTCGTATGTTTAACCTGAAAACACCAGGCCGCGAAGATACGAAAGACGACATCGTTACTGGCGAAGCTAACAGCAATACTGAAGAAGGGCTGACCCAGCTGGCAACCAATTATATTGCCGCAGTAGGCGGTACGGATAACCTGAAAGCTATCGATGCATGTATTACCCGTCTGCGCCTGACGGTAGGTGATTCTGCGCGCGTTAACGATGCCATGTGTAAACGCCTTGGCGCATCCGGCGTGGTGAAACTGAACAAGCAGACCATCCAGGTTATCGTGGGTGCGAAAGCGGAATCGATTGGCGATGAAATGAAGAAAGTGGTTGCCCGTGGACCGATCGCGGCTTCTGCAGCGAACAGCGCGCCAGTGACGGAAGCCCCGGTGGCAAAACCGCAGGCCGTCCCTAACGCAACGACCATTGCCGCGCTGGTTTCACCGATTACCGGTGAAGTGGTTGCGATTGAGCAGGTGCCTGACGAAGCGTTTGCCAGCAAAGCTGTCGGTGACGGTGTGGCGGTGAAACCCACGGACAAAACCGTGGTGTCACCGGCTGCCGGGACCATCGTTAAAATCTTCAACACCAACCATGCGTTCTGCCTCGAAACTGAAAAGGGCGCGGAGATCGTTGTCCATATGGGTATCGATACCGTCGCGCTGAACGGTCAGGGCTTTACTCGCCTGGTGGAAGAGGGGGCCGACGTGGTGGCAGGTCAGCCGATTCTGGAAATGGATCTGGATTACCTGAACGCTAACGCGCGCTCCATGATTAGCCCGGTCGTTTGCAGCAATATCGACGACTTCAGCGGCCTGGTGATTCAGGCGAAAGGTCAGGTCGTTGCGGGCCAGACGCCACTGTATGAGATTAAAGGCAAGTAATCGCTCCTGAGTAGAGTCATGCCTTAAGCGGTGGGGGTTTTCCTCCGCCGCTTTTTTTTGCAGCAATTGCCCCCATTATTTTCTTCAGAGACGTTTTAAGGGTTGTCACTACGTCCGGCTTATAAGATCATATGCCGTTATACGTTGTTTACGCTTTGAGGAATCCACGATGAGTGAGGCTGAAGCCCGCCCGAGTAACTTTATTCGTCAGATCATCGATGAAGATCTGGCCAGTGGTAAGCACACCACAGTTCATACCCGTTTCCCGCCGGAGCCAAACGGCTACCTGCATATTGGTCATGCAAAATCGATCTGCCTAAACTTTGGCATCGCGCAAGACTACCAGGGACAGTGCAACCTGCGTTTCGATGACACCAACCCAGTAAAAGAAGACATCGAATACGTTGAGTCTATTAAGAATGACGTGCAATGGCTTGGCTTCAACTGGTCTGGCGATATCTGCTACTCCTCTGACTATTTTGATCAGCTGTATGCCTATGCGGTCGAGCTTATCAATAAAGGTCTGGCGTATGTCGACGAGCTGTCTGCTGACGAGATCCGCGAATACCGCGGCACGCTGACCGCGCCGGGTAAAAACAGCCCGTTCCGCGATCGCAGCGTTGAAGAGAACCTGGCGCTGTTTGAAAAAATGCGTGCGGGTGGCTTCGAGGAAGGTAAAGCGTGCCTGCGTGCCAAAATCGACATGGCATCACCGTTCATCGTGATGCGCGATCCGGTTCTGTACCGTATCAAGTTCGCTGAACACCATCAGACCGGTAACAAGTGGTGCATCTACCCGATGTACGACTTTACCCACTGCATCAGCGATGCGCTGGAAGGCATTACGCACTCCCTGTGTACGCTGGAGTTCCAGGATAACCGCCGTCTGTACGACTGGGTTCTGGATAACATCACGATCCCGGTGCATCCGCGTCAGTACGAATTCTCTCGTCTGAATCTGGAATACACGGTGATGTCCAAGCGTAAGCTGAACCTGCTGGTGACCGACAAGCACGTTGAGGGATGGGACGATCCGCGTATGCCAACCATCTCGGGTCTGCGTCGCCGTGGTTATACTGCCGCGTCTATTCGCGAGTTCTGTAAGCGCATCGGCGTGACCAAGCAGGATAACACCATTGAGATCGCCTCTCTGGAATCCTGCATCCGTGAAGATCTGAACGACAACGCGCCGCGCGCAATGGCCGTCATCGATCCGGTTAAACTGGTTATCGAAAACTACCCGCAGGGCGCGAGCGAAATGGTCTCCATGCCTAACCATCCGAACAAGCCGGAAATGGGCACACGTGACGTGCCGTTCAGCGGTGAAATCTGGATCGATCGTGCTGACTTCCGCGAAGAAGCGAACAAGCAGTACAAGCGTCTGGTGCTGGGTAAAGAGGTGCGTCTGCGTAACGCATACGTGATCAAAGCTGAGCGTGTTGAGAAAGATGCAGAAGGGAATATCACCACCATCTTCTGCTCTTACGACGCTGAAACCCTGAGCAAAGATCCGGCAGATGGCCGCAAAGTGAAAGGCGTGATCCACTGGGTAAGTGCAACACATGCGCTGCCGGTTGAAATTCGCCTGTACGATCGTCTGTTCAGCGTGCCTAACCCAGGCGCAGCAGAAGACTTCCTGGCGACAATCAACCCGGAATCTCTGGTCATCAAGCAGGGTTATGCTGAGCCGTCTCTGAAAGCCGCTGAAGCGGGCAAAGCGTTCCAGTTCGAACGTGAAGGCTACTTCTGCCTCGACAGCCGTCACAGTACCTCGGAAAAACCGGTGTTTAACCGTACCGTTGGTCTGCGTGATACCTGGACTAAAGTCGGCGAATAATAACGCTGCTCTGGTCAATGAGAGACAAACGCCGCGTAATGCGGCGTTTTTTTATTGAATGATCATATCGTTAAGCGCGAGCAAAAATAATGTCTGCGCAATATTCAGGTCAATGTGGTGCTACTTATTTTTCTAAAAAAAGTTTGTATATTTCTGAAAAGAGTGAAGACCTGAAAATAACCAGTAATTTACACAATTACTGGCTTAAATTTAATAACTTGCCCCGCCAAATCTCGTCTCCCGCTAAATGTTACAAAGCACTACGAATTATGTGCACTTCGTCATAATCCTGACTTTTGCCCACTGAAAAGCATTGATAATTCGCGTCGCGAAAAATAACCTAAAGGCGGTAGTTAATTCGAGGGTATTTCTGACTACCCCTGACCTTTTGGTCTTTTATATTTTTCGCCGTTCAGGCGTTTTAATTCGTCAAAGAGGAATAATCTATGCGTACGTTCAGTGGCAAACGTAGTGCGCTGGCGCTGGCTATCGCCGGTGTGACAGCAATGTCAGGCCTGGTGATTGCGCCAGAGGCTAAGGCAGCAGGTTTCATCGAAGATTCTACCCTCACGGGCGGTATTTATTACTGGCAGCGTGAACGTGACCGTAAAGACGTTACCGAAGACAAATACAAAACCAACCTTTCTCACTCTACCTGGAACGCCAACCTCGACTTCCAGTCAGGCTATGCCGCCGATATGTTCGGCCTGGATATTGCCGCATTCACGGCAATTGAAATGGCGGAAAATGGCGACAGCGGACACCCGAACGAAATTGCCTTCTCGTCCAGCAATAAGGCCTATAAAGAAGACTGGTCCGGCGATAAAAGCGGTATCAGCCTGTATAAAGCCGCTGCAAAATTCAAATATGGTCCAGTCTGGGCGCGCGGCGGATATATTCAGCCAACTGGCCAAACCCTGTTAGCGCCACACTGGAGTTTTATGCCTGGTACTTACCAGGGCGCTGAAGCCGGCGCTAACTTTGACTACGGTGATGCGGGTGCGTTGAGTTTCTCCTATATGTGGACCAACGAATACAAAGCCCCGTGGCATATCGAAATGGATAAGTTTTACCAGAACGATAAAAAGACCAAAGTGGATTACCTCCACTCGCTGGGTGCGAAGTACGATTTTAAAAACGACCTCGTGTTAGAAGCCGCTTTTGGTCAGGCTGAAGGTTATATCGATCAGTATTTTGCCAAAGCCAGCTACAAGTTTGATATCGCAGGGAGTCCGTTGAGTACCAGTTACCAGTTCTACGGCACGCGAGACAAAGTCAGCGATGGTGGCGTCAACGATATTTATGACGGCACGGCCTGGCTGCAGGCGCTAACCTTTGGCTATAAAGTGGGTCAGGTGGATTTGCGTCTGGAAGGAACATGGGTGAAGGCGGAAGGGCAGCAGGGCTACTTCCTGCAGCGTATGACCCCGACTTACGCATCTTCCAACGGTCGTCTGGATATCTGGTGGGATAACCGCTCTGACTTCAACGCCGACGGCGAAAAAGCGGTCTTCTTCGGCGCAATGTATGACCTGAAAAACTGGAACCTGCCGGGCTGGGCGGTGGGCGCCTCCTACGCGTATGCCTGGGACGCCAAACCGGGCGACATGGCCACACCGGATGCGTACTACGATCCGAACTACCGTCTGAAAGAGTCCTCTTACAGCCTGGATGCCATCTATACCGTGCAGGATGGACGTGCGAAAGGCACGATGTTCAAGCTGCACTTCACGCAGTATGACAACCACTCTGATATTCCAAGCTACGCGGGCGGTTACGGCAACATCTTCCAGGATGAACGTGACGTGAAATTCATGGTTATAGCACCATTCACTATCTTCTGATGAACGCTCCGGCGGGTTCCGTCCCGCCGGAATGGAGACTGCACATGATGAAAAAAATGGTAATCGTCGCGTTGCTGGCCTCGGGGCTGGTGGCTTGCGCCCAGGACCCGGCACCGAAAGAAGATTCTCGCCTGAAGGAGGCTTACAGCGCCTGCATTAACACCGCTGAAGGCTCACCGGAGAAAATTGAAGCCTGCCAGAGCGTGCTGAATGTGCTGAAGAAAGAGAAGGCGCATGAGCAGTTTGCGACGCAGGAAAATGTTCGCGTGATGGACTATCAGGCCTGCATTCAGGCGCGTAAAACCGGTAACGATCAGGAAGTGGCGAAGCGTTGCGACCAGATCTGGAAGGAAATACGCAGTAACAACGGAAATTAATTAAGCGTGTTAAGGCCCGGTGGCGCTGTGCTTGCCGGGCTTTTTTTCGCCGGGTGACAGGCAAAAAAAAGCCAACCTTGCGGCTGGCTCAGAGTATGAAAGTTCGACTTATTTGGCGTCGTGTGCGTGATCGTCTTCGCGGCAATCACCTTCAGCACAGTGACCATACAGATACAGGCTATGGTTGGTCAGGCGGATACCATGACGAGCAGCGATTTCACGCTGACGTGCTTCGATGGAATCATCGCTAAATTCAATGACTTTGCCACAATCCAGGCAGATCAGGTGATCGTGGTGCTGCTGCTGGGTCAGTTCGAATACAGATTTACCGCCTTCGAAATTATGACGGGTAACAATGCCCGCGTCATCAAACTGGTTCAGCACGCGATAGACGGTTGCCAGCCCAATCTCTTCACCCATGTCGATAAGACGCTTGTAAAGGTCTTCCGCACTGACATGGTGATTGTCTGGACCCTGAAGCACTTCAAGGATTTTTAACCGAGGAAGCGTAACTTTCAGGCCAGCCTTCTTTAATGCGGTATTGTTGTCAGTCATGCGGAATCTGTCCTGTTGCTAAACGATTCACTTCTGGAGGAAGTGACAGAAAATGCACCTGGAATAATGCGTCTCATTATAGAACTGCCATGGCTAAATGAAAACTGCAAGTCTCAGGCAAAGTATGCTTATAAAAACGTGGTATCACCGACAAACTTACTCAATGGCACCCCATTTTACCTGGGAGACATTGTACAGGTCTGGGCGAAAAAGTTAAAAGATTGTAGCGATTAATTTAATCGTTTGACCTGGTTCCTGGGCGCAACCGGGGTTGCGCCACAATAACAATCAGGCGTTAAGAATATCGTCCAGGTGCAGTTCTTCGCGGATCTGCTTCACCCACTTCTCAACGCGCTCTGCGGTCAGTTCTGGCTGACGGTCTTCGTCGATCGCCAGACCCACGAAGTGGTCGTCATCGGCCAGGCCTTTAGACGCTTCGAAGTGATAACCTGCAGTCGGCCAGTGGCCTACGATAACTGCACCATTCGGTTCAATGATATCGCGGATAGTGCCCAGCGCGTCACAGAAGTACTCAGCGTAGTCTTCCTGATCGCCGCAGCCAAACAGGGCGACCAGCTTGCCGTTGAAGTCCACTTCTTCCAGCGTCGGGAAGAAATCATCCCAGTCACACTGGGCTTCACCGTAGTACCAGGTTGGGATACCCAGCAACAGGATGTCATAGCCTTCGAGATCTTCTTTGCTGCTCTTGGCGATGTCATGCACATCGGCAACGTCTTTACCGAGCTGTTTTTGAATGTTTTTTGCGATATTTTCGGTATTGCCGGTATCACTGCCGAAGAAAATGCCGATGATTGCCATGAGTAAAATAACCTCTTGAAACTTAATGGTATGGTGGCGCAATTTGTCCACGGATAAGGGCAATAATAGCAGAACTGGCAACCCCGCGGAAACAGCTATCGCGCAGGACTGCACTCTGTGCTACATGAAAAGGGTAAGAAAGGGGATTTTCAGACTTATGCCTGGCGGCGCAACGTCTCAAGCTGGGCGATCAACATCTCTTCAATGAGCTCGCTACGGCTGATATTACGCGCTTCAGCCAGTTCGTTAAGCGCATCGACGGCGTCGGCATTGAGCTTTAGTTCGACACGCTTAAGTCCACGATTTTTATCGCGTTTAAGCTGGTTGCGTTTATTAATACGCAGCTGTTCATCGCGCGAAAGCGGATTCGTTTTCGGTCGTCCCGGTCGACGCTCATTCGCGAACAGATCTAGTGTCGTACGGTCCGTTTGTTCTTTGGCCATGATTCTGAGACTTCGGGGGAAACAAGCCGCCCTGCTATTGCCCGGGCGATGAGCGCGCCATCATACATCACCAAAAACGGCACGCCAACGACTGGAAGCCCGCAACCTTCCAGTCGCTCTCTTTTTAATCAATTCGCAGTATCAGAGAGATAGCGACGGATGGCGCGTAACACGGCGTCAGGTTTTTCCGCGTGAACCCAGTGTCCGGCACCGGCGATGACATGGGCGCGGGCCTGCGGGAATTGCGCCAGCAAGGTGTCGCGGTAGGCGTCAGTGACATAAGGGGAGTTACCGCCGCGAATAAAGAGGGTAGGGTGTTGCCAGGCGGGCACCGTATCCCAGCCGACGATGTTGTTGTACTGCGCCCAGAGTACCGGCACGTTGAAACGCCACTGGCCGTCGACAAACGACTTCAGAAGAAACTGAATAACGCCTTCTTCATTAAGATGTTCGCGCATGACGGCTGTGGCCTGTTGGCGGGTTGAAACCCCAGCCTCTGTCACCGCATTGATGGCAGCAAAAATGTCGTCATGACGGCGCACGTCGTAATCCACCGGGGCAACGTCGATCACGACCAGACCGTTGATTCTGTCCGGTGCCAGCGCCGTCAGGGCCATTACCGCCTTGCCGCCCATAGAATGCCCGATGAGCGTCACCTTCTGAAGATGGTTGGCATCAAGCGTATCGAGCAGATCCTGGGCCATTGCCGCGTAGGTCATCTCCTCTGAACGCCCGGAAAGACCGTGATTTCGCATATCGACCTGCAAAATATCGTGATCGGTAACCAGATCGCGCGCCAGCACCCCCAGGTTATCCAGGCTGCCAAAAAGCCCGTGAACCAGTACGATGGGAGAATTATTGTTCGGCGATTGTGCAGTTTGCGCTCGGGTATTCAATTTCATGGCAAAGTTCTTTTTTTACGTATGTCAGGTTAGGGTATCATGTTGACCATTCTGCCGCCCGGCTGCAAGGTTCCAGTTTAATCTGACTTTTGCCGCCAACCTGGTTTGACGCTATCCGCTGTTGGAATTTAACTTTATAATCCCAACGACTTGTATTCAGATAAGATATCGCACTGGATTAAGATGAAAACAATCGAAGTTGATGACGAACTCTATCAGTATATTGCCAGCCAGACGCGGCATATCGGGGAGAGTGCGTCCGACATTTTACGGCGCATGCTTAAAATTTCCGCCGCCTCACAGCCTGCTACCCCAGTCACTAAAGATGTCGTGTCTCAACAAAACGTTGTTGCACAAGCAAAACCTGCCGTCGCGCAAGTGAAAGACAAAGTACGTGCGATGCGCGAGTTGCTGCTCTCTGATGAGTACGCCGAGCAGAAAAAAGCGGTTAACCGCTTCATGCTGGTGCTGTCTACACTCTATTCACTGGATAACAAAGCGTTTGCTGAAGCGACCGAGTCGCTGCACGGTCGTACCCGCGTCTATTTCGCGGGCGACGAGCAAACGCTGCTGCAAAATGGCAACCAAACCAAACCTAAACATGTCCCGGGCACACCGTACTGGGTCATCACCAATACCAATACGGGCCGCAAGTGCAGCATGGTTGAACACATCATGCAGTCCATGCAGTTCCCGGCGGAATTGATTGAAAAGGTTTGCGGTACAATTTAACCCTTGCATCAGAAGGACCCGGTAATGGCAAATCACAGCCGTGCAGGCCAACCTGCACAACAAAGCGATTTGATTAACGTCGCTCAGCTGACCGCGCAGTATTACGTGCTGAAACCGGTCGTGGGCAACGCAGAACACGCAGTGAAGTTTGGTACATCTGGCCACCGCGGTAGCGCGGCGCGCCATAGCTTTAACGAACCGCACATTCTGGCTATTGCTCAGGCCATCGCGGAAGAGCGCGCTAAAAACGGCGTTACCGGTCCGTGCTATGTGGGAAAAGATACCCATGCTCTGTCTGAACCGGCGTTCATTTCCGTGCTGGAAGTGCTGACGGCGAATGGCGTTGACGTCATTGTTCAGGAAAAAAACGGCTTCACGCCGACCCCTGCGGTCTCTAACGCGATCCTTGTCCACAACAAAAAAGGCGGCGCGCTGGCTGACGGGATTGTGATCACCCCATCACACAACCCGCCGGAAGACGGTGGGATCAAATACAACCCGCCTAACGGTGGACCGGCAGACACGAACGTCACGAAAGTGGTTGAAGATCGTGCCAATGCGCTGCTGGCGGATGGCCTGAATGGGGTGAAACGCCTCTCTCTGGATGCGGCCATGGCATCCGGCCATGTGAAAGAGCAGGATCTGGTACAGCCATTTGTGGAAGGTCTGGCGGATATCGTCGATATGGCGGCCATCCAGAAAGCCGGTCTGAAGCTGGGCGTTGACCCTCTCGGCGGCTCCGGTATCGAATACTGGAAACGCATCGCAGAGCATTACAAGCTGAACCTGACCATCGTTAACGATCATGTTGATCAGACCTTCCGCTTTATGCACCTGGATAAAGACGGCGCAATCCGTATGGACTGCTCTTCCGAGTGTGCGATGGCGGGCCTGCTGGCGCTGCGTGATAAATTCGACCTGGCATTTGCCAACGACCCGGATTATGACCGCCACGGTATTGTCACCCCGGCAGGGCTGATGAACCCGAACCATTATCTTGCGGTTGCCATCAACTACCTGTTCCAGCATCGTCCGCAGTGGGGCAAAGAGGTGGCTGTAGGTAAAACGCTGGTCTCCTCGGCGATGATTGACCGCGTGGTTGAGGCGCTGGGCCGTAAGCTGGTGGAAGTACCGGTAGGCTTCAAATGGTTTGTTGACGGTCTGCACGACGGCAGCTTCGGTTTTGGCGGTGAAGAGAGCGCGGGCGCATCCTTCCTGCGTTTCGACGGCACGCCATGGTCTACCGATAAAGACGGGATCATCATGTGCCTGCTGGCAGCGGAAATCACCGCTGTCACCGGTAAAAATCCGCAGGAACACTATAACGAGCTGGCGGCACGCTTTGGCGCGCCAAGCTATAACCGTATTCAGGCTGGCGCGACCTCCGCGCAGAAAGCGGCGCTGTCTAAACTCTCTCCGGAGATGGTCAGTGCCAGCACGCTGGCCGGTGACCCTATCACCGCCCGTCTGACGGCTGCCCCGGGTAACGGTGCCTCTATCGGTGGTCTGAAAGTGATGACCGAAAACGGCTGGTTTGCCGCGCGTCCATCCGGTACGGAAGATGCGTACAAAATCTATTGTGAGAGCTTCCTCGGCGACGAACACCGTAAGCTGATTGAGAAAGAAGCGGTAGAGATTGTCAGCGAAGTGCTGAAAAACGCGTAAATCGCTGTGGGCTGATGCCCTCACGATGCAGTCAAAACGGCAACCCCAGGGTTGCCGTTTTGCTTTTGCATTAACTGTGTTTATTTTTCAATTCAAACCGCGGTGATACCAGACCGTACAGCGTCCAGCCCATAAAGGTCACCATCGCACCATACAGCATGGCTTCCTGGCCGGAAGAGTAGAGCGCATAGAAGCTGTAAATTGCCCCAATCAGCGCCACAATATTCGCCACCCTCGCTTTGCCTGCGTCCACCTTCGCCACCTTCTGAATGATGACCAGCGCCGCCATCGACAGAATATACGGAATGATATTGGTCACTACCGCCAGGTTGACCAGCACGTTGAACTGGCTGTTCAGCGACGGGCTGATGGTCATCAAAGATAACCCACTCTGGAAGATAACAATCGCTAGCATGCCCTGAACCGGTGCCTCTGCTTTGCTGACCCGGGAGAAGATTTTCGGGAAATACCCTTCGTCAGCGGACGATTTAAAGACCTGAGCGATGGTGAACTGCCAGCCGAGGAGCGAGCCGCAGCAGGACATCACCATCAGCCCCATGATCACTTTCCCGACACCCGGCGTAAACATCTGCGCAAAGGCCAGACCGAACGGTGCCGTGGAACTGGCAAGATCCATGTTCGGTACAATCCCTGCAATCACGTTGGTTGAGACAATGTAAATGGCCGCAGCGCCCAGCGTACCGCCAAGCACGGCAATCGGTACGTTCTTCTCCGGGTTTTCCACCACTTCGGCGTTAGCACACGCAGATTCCAGCCCCAGGAAGGCCCACAGCGTCATGGCGATGGAAGAGCCCACTGCGGTGAAGAACGGAACATGGTGTGGGTTCCAGGAGTTGACGTACAGCGTGGGGCTAAACCAGAACCAGCCGATGATGCACAGCCCAACCACCGGGATAATGACCCCCCAGACGGTAATACTGCTGATCTGTCCGGTAATGCGCGCGCCGCCAAAGTTAGCCACGGTGCAGATCCACAGCACGCCGATGGTGGACAGCCCGATTTGCACCGGGGTCAGCGCCACACCGAACAGCTCCGTACCGTAACCCACGGCGGAAATGGCAATCGCCACGTTAGCGATCAGCAAAGAGACGCCGTAGGTGTAGTTGGCCATGAAGTTACCGGATTTGCCAAAGGCATATTCGGCGTAGCCGCCCATCCCGCCGGGCTTACGGCTGAACATACCGCACTTGGCGAATGCCCAGGCCAGTGCCATTGATCCCACGGCGGTCACCATCCAGGAGATAATCGAAATGGTTCCTACTTCCGCAAGCTTGGTGGGCAGCATGATGATCCCGGACCCCATCATGTTTACCATGGTGAGAATGGTCAGCTGCACCACGCCCATTTTATTGGACTTGCTCATAATTTTTCTCCTTTCAGCAGCGATGGCTGAGCGGAAGCGTGTTTGATGACGTTACAACGAACCTGCTTACGACCGTCACACTCCTCAACGTAAACGCCCTGCAGTTCCGGCGCGAAGCCCGGTAAAAGGTTGATACCCTCTTCCAGCGCAGCAAAGTAGCGCAGCACGGAACCGCCCCAGACTTCACCCGGCACAACGCACAACACCCCCGGTGGATAAGGAAGGGCACCTTCGGCGGCAATGCGACCTTCCGCATCGCGCAGTGAGACCAGCTCGACCTCACCCCGCAGGTAGGCATAGTTCGCCTCTTGCGGGTTCATCATGACGCGCGGGAAGTGAGACTTGCGGAACATCTCTTTTTGCAGCTGCTTCACGTTGTGGCGGGCGTACAGCTCATGCATTTCCTGGCAAATCTGGCGCAGGGTGTAATCTGCATAGCGCTCCGGATACTGTTTACAGACAGAAGGCAGTACCTCTTTGAGGGGGGCATCCGTCTCGAGCAGTTTTTCGAAGCGCACCAGTTGCGCGACCAGTTGCTGCAGTTTGCCCATATCCTCGGCAGGCGTGAGCAGGAACAGGATGGAGTTGAGATCGCATTTTTCCGGCACGATGCCGTTTTCACGCAGGAAGTTGGCGAGAATAGTGGCGGGGACGCCGAAATCCTCGTACTCACCGGTCCGGGCGTTAATACCCGGCGTGGTCAGCAGCAGTTTGCACGGATCGATAAAATACTGATGTTCGGCATAGCCTTCGAAGGCGTGCCAGTGTTCACCGGGCACGAAGTGGAAGAAGCGCAGGTCCGTGGCAATCTCAGCGGTGTCCCAGCTTTCCCACGGACGGCCATCAACCAGTTCCGGCACGAACGGGCGAAGATACTGGCAGTTCTGCAGGATCAGCTTACGGGCTTCGATACCGGTCACCACGCAATCCATCCACATGTTGCGGCCGCTCTGTCCCTCATGCATGCGGGCGTTGATATCCAGTGCAGCAAACAGCGGATAGAACGGGCTGGTGGACGCGTGCATCATGAAGGCGTTATTCAGCCGCTTATGCGGAACATAGCGCTGTTGGCCTTTGATGTGGCTGTCCTTCTTGTGGATTTGCGAGGTCTGCGAGAAACCGGCCTGCTGTTTATGGACTGACTGGGTGACCAGGATCCCCGGATCGTTTTCATTCAGCTCCAGCAGCAGCGGAGAGCAATCGGCCATCATCGGAATAAACTGCTCGTAACCCACCCAGGCAGAGTCAAACAGGATGTAGTCGCACAGATGGCCAATGTTATCCACGACCTGGCGAGCGTTATAGATGGTGCCATCGTAGGTACCCAGCTGGATCACCGCCAGGCGGAACGGACGCGCGTCGCGGGCACGGCCCGGCGCCACTTCGGACACCAGCTCACGCAGATAATTCTCCTCGAAGCAGTGGGCGTCGATGCCGCCAATAAAGCCGTACGGGTTACGTGCGGTTTCCAGATAGACCGGCGTTGCGCCCGCCTGAAGAAGTGCTCCGTGATGGTTGGATTTATGGTTGTTGCGATCGAACAGGACCAGGTCGCCCGGAGTGAGAAGGGCGTTGAGCACCACTTTGTTGGACGATGAGGTTCCGTTCAGCACGAAGTAGGTTTTATCGGCATTAAAGACTTTCGCCGCATGCTGCTGCGCAATGCAGGGTGCCCCTTCGTGGATCAGCAGATCGCCCATCGCCACGTCGGCGTTGCACAGGTCTGAGCGGAAAAGGGTTTCGCCAAAGAAATCAACAAACTGATTGCCGGCAGGGTGACGGCGGAAGAATTGCCCGCCCTGGTGACCCGGACAGTCGAAGGCGCTGTTACCCTGTTTGACATAGTCGACCAGAGCCCGGAAAAACGGCGGACGCAGTTGGGTTTCATACTTTTGTGCGGCCGCTTCCAGTTGGCGTCCGTGGAAGTCGTTGCTGGTGTCTGATGCTTCGAATACGCCGTGGATCCGCGATAAATACTCTGCCGGGATAATTTCTTCTTTATGCGTCGCGACAAAAACAGGAATGCCAAATCCGGTTGCTTCTATTTCTTCTATACGACCAGTGAAAATATCGCTGACGGCCAGAACAATGGCGGCAACATCAATATAATCCGTGGCGTTGATATCCACCAGTTCACGGTGAGTGGTAAAGCAATCAGGGCAGGCGCGGCTGGCTGCAATTTTTAAACTTTTCATCTTTCTCTCTTTATTTTAGGTAATAACAGTCCCTCGATTTCTTGCAGAAAAGAAATCGATAATATGCCGGAAAACAGCAAAAGGAGGCCGCTGATTAAAAAAATCAGTAATGCGTTTTTTGCTGAATAGAATTCAGTCCGCCCGGTCGCGGTTGAGCCTGAATTAAGATGAATGAGCGCACGGGTTCACAGGCAAGCGCCTGTAAAATAGGGTGTTTCAGGATAACCTGTAAGCGGGTGCGCCAGAAGTCGAAGGACTACCGGGCATTAAAGATATGAAAGTCAAAACAGTTTCGGTGGGCAAACATCATGATATGAGTTGTCCGCCTTATATGGGGCATTAAACGATTATTGTTTTCCATGTTTCATTTCCTTTCAGTAATTGAAAGCATGGACATTTTATCCTGGAAAAAGCGATTAACTGTGAAACAGATCACCGTTAACCGATCAAATCAGAAATAAATATTCTCTTTTGATGAATATCGCAGATCAAAATGCTGATATGTTGATGTTGCGTTAACGGATTGTATTATGAATGTGCTGAATGGACATAAATACACCAAAAAATAACCCGGAGATTATTTTTGCGCGTATTTTATGGGGGGGGTAGGTGTTTATTTAAAAATAAACTGAATAGTTATTCAAAGCATGAACCGATAACCGATACCGGTTTCAGTTAATAAATGACGAGGACGCGCGGGGTCAACTTCCAGTTTTTGTCGAAGGTGTCCCATATATATGCGTAAATAGTGACTATGTTCCACGGCGTTTGGCCCCCACACCTGACTCAACAGCTGGCGCTGGGTGAGTACCTTACCGTGATTATTGAGCAAAACGGCGAGTAGCCGAAACTCGATGGGGGTGAGATGGATTTCCTCTTCACCGCGAACAATGCGCCGTGCTGCCAGATCAACCCGAATATCACCAAACGTGTATGTTGGGTCGGCAGGGGTGGTGGCGCTGTGACGACGCAGCGCGACACGAAGGCGAGCCTGCAGTTCGCCAATACCAAAAGGCTTAATCAGATAGTCATCCGCTCCGGCATCCAGCGCCGCGATTTTATCCGACTCTTCGGTACGGGCTGACAGCACCAGAATGGGCATCTGACTCCACTGTCGAACCTCACGAATAAAATCGATGCCGTCGCCATCCGGCAGGCCGAGATCGAGGATCACCAGATCAGGTTTGCGCGTGGCCGCTTCAATCAAACCCCGCTGGAGCGTGCCGGCGTCATGAACGCGCAGGCCATCGCCTTCCAGCGCAGCACGCAGAAACCGGCTAATGGCGATCTCATCTTCAACAATCAGAACGTTGATCACAAATCCTCTGGTAATTCATTAAGTTCTGGCGGGGCTTCCAGAGGAAGTTTAACACAAAAACGTGCACCGCCTTCCGGGCGATTCTCCGCCGAAATGGTACCGCCATGAACGTCAATTATCGCCTGGCAAATCGCCAGACCCAGACCCACGCCGGGAATGGCCGACTCTTTATTACCGCGGGCAAATTTCTCGAAAATAGCGAACTCCTGTCCGGCAGGGATACCCGGCCCGGTATCCCAGACGTCAAGCCGTAGCGTGTGATCTTCCACTGTGGCATCCACCCCAATCCGGGCGTTTGCTCCTGCGTATTTGCCGGCATTTTCCAGCAGATTGATCAGCACGCGTTCAAACAGCGGGCCATCAACGTGAATTAACGTCAGCGGTTCGGGCATGTTCAGCGCAATATGGCGCCCACCGAGGCCTGGCTCCAGCATTTTCAGGGCGCTACCCACCACCTCTTCGAGCGTGAGCCACTCTTTTTTGAGGTTAAATCCGCCCGACTGAATGCGCGCCATATCAAGCAGATTATTTACCAGGCGTGTGGTGTTCAGCACATGCTGGCGGATCTCGCTGGCCTGCAACGCATGCTTCGAGCCTTCCGCTGCCAAATCCAGCGTCAAAATTTCTGACTGGCCAAACAGCACGGTGAGTGGGGTGCGAAGGTCGTGGGAGAGGGCGGCCAGCAATGAGTTACGAATGCTCTCGCGCTCGCTTGCCAGACGGGCCTGTTCTTCGCTGGCGGTAAGCGCCAGCCGTTCCAGCGCGCTTGCCACCAGCAGGGTAAATGTCTCCAGCAATCGCTGCTGTTCGGGGATCATCAGCTGGCGCAGATTCGAAGGTTCAACGATCACCAGCCCCTGATTTTTATCGGCACTGCGCAGCGGCAGAATTTGATACGGTACGCCGGGCAGGGTGTCCGTCCCTGCACCCGCAGGGAGTCCTTTATCAAAGCTCCAGCGCGCAATGGCTTCATCCCAGGGCGTCATACCTGAGGCCGAGGTCAGCGGGCGCAGTTTCCCGTGTTCGTCCGGAAGTAAAATCAGGTTGCTGGCGTGAAAGGTCGAGCGGATAAACTGCTCGCTGGTCTGCACAATATCCAGCGGTGTACGGCCAACCGCCAGCGATTTAGACATCTCATAGAGATGCCGTGTGCGCTGTTCGCGGTAGCGGGCGATACGGGCCTGATAGCGTACGCCCGCCGTCAGATTACCGATCACCAGCCCAACGGTAAGCATCACGGCAAAGGTGAGAATGTACTGCACATCCGAAACGGCGAGCGTTCCGCGGGGCGCGATAAAGAACAGATCGAAGCTGATGACGTTGATGAACGTTGCCAGTACCGAGGGCCAGCGCCCGTAAAAGAGCGCCACCACGACCACGCCGAGCAGGTAGATCATCACCAGATTGGCCGCGTCGAAGGCAATCAGCCAGTGGCTGGCAATCACGGTGATCAGCGCGCAGAGCACGACGGCGACAAGACAGCCGCGGATCTGAATTCGCCATTTATCATTAAAAGTGCGGCTGTCCGGTGCGCGGTTGGGTAAAGGGGTGGGTTTGTCATCCAGTGCGACAATCACCAGATCGAGGTCGGGAGCACGCCGGGCCAGTTTGTCAGCAAAGGATTCGCGGCTAAACCAGCGACGATGCTGACGACGGCCAATGACAATTTTCCCGAGGTTGTGCTCACGCGCGTAGCGCAGAATGGCTTTATCTTCCTGGGGATCGGAGAGAGTGGCGGTTTCTGCGCCCAGCTCCTGTGCCAGACGCAGCGAACTTAAGATCGCGCGGCGCTGGTTTTCAGGCAGCGCGTGAAGCTGCGGCGTCTCGACATAGACCGCATGCCAGACGCTGCCAAACTTGGCCGCCAGGCGCGCTGCGGTGCGGACGAGCTTTTCATTGCCGCTGCCGTGACCCACACACAGCAGAATGGCATCCCGCGTATGCCAGACGCGCTCCTGCCCTTGCAGGTCACGCCAGGCGCGCATCTGATCGTCCACGCGATCCGCCGTGCGACGCAGGGCCAGCTCGCGCAGGGCTATCAGGTTGCCTTTGCGAAAGAAATGTTCGATGGCGCGTTCGGCCTGACCTGCAATATAGACTTTTCCTTCATGCAGTCGCTGGCGCAGATCGTCTGGAGGCAGATCGACCAGCACCACTTCGTCCGCAGAGTCGAAAAAGGGATCGGGTACGGTTTCGCGAACCTGAATCCCGGTCACGCCGCTGACCACGTCGTTCAGGCTTTCGAGATGCTGAACATTTACCGTGGTGAAAACATCAATGCCTGCTTCAAGCAGCTCTTCAACGTCCTGCCAGCGTTTGGGGTGGCGCGAGCCTGAAGCATTACTGTGTGCCAGTTCGTCCATCAGGATAAGCGCGGGCCTGCGGGCGAGGGCGGCGTCGAGATCGAACTCCGTGACCAGACGCCCACGATGGCTGATACGGCGAGGCGGCTGTGTCGCCAGCCCCTTCAACAGTGCTGCCGTCTCTTTCCGGCCGTGGGTTTCCACCACGCCGATAAGAATATCGAGCCCTTGCGCCCGAAGCCGCTGGGCTTCTGTCAGCATGGCGAAGGTTTTCCCGACGCCAGCACAGGCGCCGAAGAAGATTTTCAGTTTGCCGCGATGGGCTTCAGCCGTCTGTTCGAGCAGCCTGTCCGGATCCGGGCGCATGGGCTCGTCGGTCATTTAGTTTTTCCTTAGCGCGTCCAGCGCCAGATTCAGCTCAACAATATTCACCACGGGCATGCCGATGAAGCTGACCAGCGGTTTTTGCGTATGCTCTGCGACCAGCTTGCTCACCTGTTCCACCGTCAGCTGACGGGCCGCCGCGACGCGGGGGATCTGCCATGCCACCGCCTTCGGCGTCAGGCTGTAGTCCAGCCCGCTTGCAGAGGCCGTCACCAGCTCCACAGGCACCTCCCGGCTGGCCTGTGGATTTGCGGCGCGCAGGGCGGCTACACGTTCGGCAATGGCTTTATCCAGCTCCGGGTTGCTGCCGGCCAGGTTACTGCCACCGGATGCCATCGGATTATACGGGCTTTCGGCAGTGGCGGAAGGGCGTCCCTGGAAGTAACGGGCGTCGGTAAAATTCTGTCCAATCAGACGCGAACCGCGGTTTTCACCGTTTTGTATGATCAGCGAGCCGTTGGCCTGATCCTTAAACCACCACTGGCCCAGCGCGGTGGTCACCAGCGGGTAAAGCCCGCCGGTAATAAGCGACAACAGAATAAACAGAAGTATAGCGGGACGTAACATCGTCATTTGATTCACCTTTTAAACCAGCCCAAACAGCGTCAACAGCAGGTCGATAACCTTGATACCGATGAAGGGGACAATCAGCCCACCCAGCCCGTAAATCCACAGGTTGCGGCGCAGCATGGCGGCCGCGGTCAGCGGTTTATAGCTCACCCCTTTGAGCGCCAGCGGGATCAGGAAGACAATAATCAGGGCGTTAAAAATAACCGCACTGAGAATGGCTGATGCTGGCGAGTGCAGATGCATCACGTTCAGCGCATTAAGCTGCGGATAGGTGGCCGCAAACGCCGCGGGAATGATGGCAAAGTATTTTGCGACGTCGTTGGCGATACTGAACGTTGTCAGTGAACCGCGCGTCATCAGCATCTGCTTACCGATGTGCACAACTTCAATCAGCTTGGTCGGGTTCGAGTCGAGGTCGACCATGTTGCCCGCCTCTTTCGCCGCCTGGGTACCGGAGTTCATGGCCACCGCCACGTCGGCCTGCGCAAGGGCTGGGGCATCGTTGGTGCCATCACCCGTCATCGCCACCAGGCGGCCTTCCGCCTGATACTGACGAATTAACGCCAGCTTGGCTTCAGGCGTTGCCTCCGAGAGAAAATCATCCACGCCTGCTTCGGCAGCAATCGCGGCGGCGGTCAGACGGTTGTCCCCGGTGATCATCACCGTTTTGATCCCCATTTTCCGCAGCTGGGCAAAGCGCTCTTTGATCCCGCCTTTTACGATATCCTTCAGCGAAATCACCCCCAGCACATGTGCCCCTTCAGCCACCACCAGCGGCGTCGCGCCCTGACGTGCCACGCTCTCGACCAGGTTGTCCACTTCTGGTGGGAAATGACCATTGTTGGCTTCAATGTGGCGACGAATTGCGTCGACGGAGCCTTTACGGATCATGCGGTCCTGAATGTTGATGCCGCTCATTCGGGTTTGTGCCGTGAAGGGAACGAAAGTCGCATGGAGACTCTGAACGTCGCGCTGGCGCAGGTTAAAGCGCTGCTTGGCGAGGATCACGATACTGCGGCCTTCCGGCGTTTCATCGGCGAGCGAAGAGAGTTGCGCCGCATCCGCCAGCGTTTTTTCATCCACGCCGGGGGCAGGTAAGAACTCTGACGCCTGGCGGTTACCGAGGGTAATTGTCCCGGTTTTATCCAGCAGCAGAACGTCTACATCCCCTGCGGCCTCTACCGCACGTCCGCTGGTCGCGATGACGTTCGCGCCCAGCATACGGCTCATACCGGCCACGCCGATGGCCGACAGCAGCCCCCCGATGGTGGTCGGGATCAGGCAGACCAGCAGCGCCACCAGGACGGTGGTGGTGACCGCGGTACCGCCGTAAGCGGAGAATGGCCACAACGTGGCGGTTGCCAGTAAAAAGACAATCGTCAACGCCACCAGCAGGATGGTCAGGGCAATTTCGTTTGGTGTTTTACGACGCTGCGCGCCTTCCACCATGGCAATCATACGGTCAAGGAAGGTTTCACCCGGGTTGACGCTACACTGGATCACCAGCCAGTCGGAGAGAATGCGTGTCCCGCCCGTCACGGAGGCGAAATCACCCCCGGATTCACGTATGACGGGAGCGGATTCCCCGGTGATGGCACTTTCATCTACCGACGCGCCGCCTTCGATGACTTCACCGTCGCAGGGGATAATGTCCCCGGCTTCGACCAGCACCACGTCACCTTTACGCAGTTCATCTGCCGGGACATGGTCCATCTGGGCACCGTATTTCGGTTCGCGTAATTTGCGCGCAAAAGCGGTCTTTTTCACCCCTTTGAGGCTATTGGCCTGCGCTTTGCTGCGGCCTTCCGCCAGCGCTTCCGCAAAGTTGGCAAACAGTACGGTGAACCACAGCCACAGGCTGATAGCGCCGGTGAACATCGCATTCCCCTGCAGATGACCCGTTCCCATGGCAATCGCCAGCGCGGTGGTGAGTAAACTCCCTATCCAGACGATAAACATCACCGGGTTGTGCCACTGCACGCGCGGGCTCAACTTTTTCACCGCATCCATGAGGGCCTGTCGAACTAACGAAGGTTCAAACAGGGCCATTTGTTTACGACTCATGACAAATTCTCCGCAAAATCAGCGTAAAGAGAGGTATTCCGCGACCGGGCCTAACGCGAGGGCGGGGATAAAGGTCAGGGCGCCGACCAGCAGCACGGTACCGGCCAGCAGTCCGATAAACAGCGCGCCGTGGGTCGGCAACGTCCCGCTGGTGGTCGGTTGAATTTTTTTGCTCACCAGCGACCCGGCAATCGCCAGCACCGGCACAATGACCCCGAAACGGCCCACGAACATGCAGAACGCCAGCAGACAGTTCCAGAACGGTGAGTTAGCGCTTAAGCCTGCGAAGGCACTACCGTTATTGTTAGAAGCAGAAGAGACGGCATAAAGCACTTCGCTAAAGCCGTGGATGCCAGGGTTGAAGATGCCGCTGCGTCCGGCCTCCGTCATCAGTGCCAGTGCGGTACCCGCCAGCACGAGGGCAGGGGTGACCAGAATCGCCAGCGCGGTTAACTTCATCTCACGGACATCGATTTTTTTGCCCAGATATTCCGGGGTGCGACCAATCATCAGACCCGCAATGAACACCGCCAGCAGAACAAACAGCAGCATGCCGTAAAGCCCCGAGCCTACGCCGCCGAAAACCACTTCGCCGATCTGCATCAGCCACATCGGGATCATGCCGCCCAGTGCCGTGAAGGAGTCGTGCATAGCATTGACCGCCCCGCAGGATGCCGCCGTCGTGACCACGGCATAAAGGCTGCTGGCGAGAATGCCAAAGCGGCTCTCTTTCCCTTCCATATTCATGGTGCCGTCAGCGCCCAGCGTCAGGAAATGCGGGTTACCTTGCCATTCGGCCCACATCACCAGCGCAACACAGACGACAAAGATGAGCGACATGGTCCAGAGCAGGGTGCGGCCCTGACGACGATCGTTCACCACATCGCCAAAAGCAAAGCACAGCGCTGCGGGGATCAGGAAGATCGCCAGCATTTGCACTGCGTTGGTCAGTGCCGTTGGGTTTTCAAACGGATGCGATGAGTTGGCATTGAAGAAACCGCCACCATTCGTACCGAGCATCTTAATGGCTTCCTGTGAGGCCACAGGCCCCATCGGCAGAAGCTGTTTTGCCCCTTCAAGCGAGGTATAAGGCGCGTAAGGCAGCAGGTTTTGCAGCGTACCTTGCTGAATAAAGAACAGCGCGATTAGCAGAGCAATCGGAAGTAAGACCCACAGAGTAATGCGCGTGAGATCAACCCAGGCATTGCCCAGCGTACCCATATTCTGACGTGCAAACGCACGCGTCAGCGCGAAGACAACCGCGATGCCGCTGGCTGCTGAGAGGAAATTTTGTACGGTTAATCCCACCATCTGGCTGAAGTAGCTCAGCGTGGTTTCGCCGGCGTAGGATTGCCAGTTGGTATTGGTGACAAAGCTGACGGCCGTATTCAGCGCAAGATGCCAGGACAGGCCCGGTAACTGTTGCGGGTTCAGCGGCAGGCTACCCTGCAACATCAGCATGACAAAGAGCGCGACCAGCCCAACAATATTCAGCAGCAGAATAGCGACCAGATACTGACGCCAGTTCATCTCCTGATCGCGTATTCCCAGTACGCGCCAGATCCCTTTTTCGATACTTCCCGTACCCGGTAAGGACACGTTGTTGATCAGCCGCGCGAGCCCCGTTCCCAGCGGTCTGGCAAGCACCATTAAGACCAGTAAAAAGCTGGCTATAAGTAAAAACGCCTGAGCAGCCATCAGAAGGCCTCCGCATTAATCAGGGCGTAGACCAGATAACCCAATAACAGGAACACCAGCACGATGCCGGTAATCAGACCTGCACTCACAATCCACCTCCGAGTGACATTTGTATTTGTGTTAACGGTAGGATTTATGGCGCAAAGATTTCGCAAAAATCGGCAGGGTGGGTGTAAAAAAAGTATAAAAATGGAAAAGGCACAATTTAACTATTGGTAAGTAAATCGTTAACTTTTTTGTAACTTACTTACGGCGGAAATGTAAATATTCACTAAATGGATGAAAATAACTGGTCTGATGAGTAGTAAAATTACAAACAAAGCGGTATTATTTTAGCCAGATCACAGATTTCAAATTTTCCGGAGCATGTTTCCGGCCAACTATAGGGGAGAAAATATGGATCTTTATAAAGCGTATCCGGCTCATATCGTTTTCATGCGTCGCACTTTCGCCGTAGTGGCTGGCGTGCTGGCCCTGCCGATGATGCTCTTCTGGAAAGACCGCGCACGTTTTTATAGCTATTTGCACCGCGTCTGGGCCAAAACCAGCGAGAAGCCGGTGTGGATGGATCAGGCCGAGAAAGCGACCTGCGATTTTTACTGATACAAAGACGACACACAGCAATAAAAAAAACCGCCTACAGCAATGTGGCGGTTTTTTTTATCCCTCAGGATCCGCGGTCCGTTGGGCCGTTTTTGGGCTCTCGTCAGAGCGTGTGTCCACCGACTTATCACCGGTGGTGAACGGTGGAGCGGTTAGCAGCAGGGACCGCATGATGAAACGCTCTTTTTGCATTGCGTTCATTGTCGCCAGCGTACTCGTGGTAAGACGTGATGAACCGACACTGTTTATTGCTTTTACCATGATGGCGCAGGACACGTAGCGTTAAGGCCGCCCCGGGCGGCCTTTTTTATTTCATCGCGTCTACACTTCATGGCAAAGTAGATAAAAGCCAGCCGCATTTTCTCTTTAGTGGCATGGCCTTACGGACATAATGGATAATTGCCAGGAGTTTTATGCCCACCCATCTGGTTTGGTTTCGCGCGGACCTGCGCGTACATGACAATCTCGCCCTTGCGGCTGCCTGCCGCTCCCCGGAAGCCCGCGTGCTGGCGGTGTTTATCGCCACCCCCGGGCAGTGGCAGCAGCATGCTATGGCACCACGCCAGGCGGCTTACCTCAGCTCACATCTGAATGGCTTGCAGTGTTCGCTTGCCGAAAAAGGGATCCCGCTCATTTATAAAGAGGTCAGTGACTTCTCCGCACAATGCCAGGCCGTGCAGGCAATCTGTGAGCAGTACGATGTCACGCACCTTTTTTACAACTATCAGTACGAATTCAATGAACGTCAGCGGGATCGTCAGCTGGAGAAAATCCTGCAGGATGTAGAGTGTCAGGGTTTTGATGACAGCGTCATGCTGCCGCCGGGCAGTGTCATGACCGGCAACCACGAGATGTATAAAGTCTTTACGCCGTTTAAAAATGCCTTCATTAAAAGACTGAAGGAGGCACTGCCAGAATGCGTGGCTGCACCCACCGTGAGGGGAGACGCCATAACGGAGATACCCGAGCGGGAGTTTGACTATCCGCAACAGGCGTTTGATGAGATTCTGTTCCCGGCTACCGAAAAAAACGCTATCGCGAAGCTGCGCCAGTTTTGTAAAGCGGGGGCTGGCGATTACGACGCGCGCAGGGATTTTCCCGCGACTGAGGGCACCAGCCGTTTATCGGCCTGTCTGGCGCTGGGCGTGCTCTCTCCGCGCCAGTGCCTGCATCGTCTTCTGGCGGAACAACCACAGGCACTGGACGGGGGCCCCGGCTCCGTCTGGCTTAACGAACTTATCTGGCGCGAATTTTATCGCCATTTGATGACGTATCACCCTGATTTATGTAAGCATCGACCGTTTATACCCTGGACTGATAACGTAAAATGGCAACACAACGAGAGCCACTTACAGGCCTGGCAGAAAGGCGAAACGGGTTTCCCGATTGTTGATGCCGCGATGCGCCAGCTCAATGAAACCGGATGGATGCACAACCGGCTGCGAATGATTACTGCCAGCTTCCTGGTGAAAGATCTGCTTATCGACTGGCGTGTCGGGGAGCGGTATTTTATTTCTCAGCTGATCGATGGCGATCTGGCGGCGAATAACGGCGGCTGGCAGTGGGCGGCGTCCACCGGAACCGACGCCGCGCCCTATTTCCGTATTTTTAATCCTGCCACGCAGGGACAAAAATTTGATGCAGACGGCGAGTTTATCCGCCGCTGGTTACCCGCGCTGAGCAATGTCCCTGCAAAAGCGATCCACGACCCGTGGGCATGGGCGGATAAACAGGGCGTGAAGCTCGATTATCCCCGTCCGATTGTTGACCATAAACAGGCGCGTGTCGCCACGCTGGCGGCGTACGAGGCCGCCCGCAAAGCTTAAGAGAGTGATGATGAAAAACAGCGAACTGGAAAGCCTGATTAACGAAAAACTGAACAGCGCCTCCTTCAGCGATTACGGCCCGAACGGCCTCCAGGTTGAAGGACGCGAAACGGTGCAGAAAATTATCACTGGCGTGACGGCAAGCCAGGCGCTGCTGGACGAAGCCGTCCGTCAGGAAGCGGATGCCGTTATTGTCCATCACGGTTATTTCTGGAAAAACGAAGCACCGATCATTCGCGGTATGAAGCGAAACCGCCTGAAAACGCTGCTGGCAAATGATATCAACCTGTACGGTTACCATCTGCCGCTGGATGCGCACCCGGAGCTGGGCAATAACGTACAGCTCGCGCAGCTGTTGGGGATTACCGTCATGGGTGAAATTGAGCCGCTGGTGCCCTGGGGAGAGCTGGCCATGCCGGTGCCCGGCCTGGAGCTGGCCTCATGGATTGAAGCGCGTCTGGGACGCCGTCCGCTCTGGTGCGGTGACACCGGTCCGGACACGGTGAAACGGGTTGCCTGGTGTACTGGTGGTGGTCAGGGCTTTATTGATAGTGCGGCACGCTTTGGTGTCGATGCCTTCATCACTGGAGAAGTGTCCGAGCAGACCGTCCATTCGGCGCGTGAACAAGGTCTGCATTTTTACGCGGCAGGTCACCATGCCACCGAGCGTGGCGGAATTCGCGCCCTCAGTGAATGGCTGACCGAAAATACCGATCTGGATGTCACGTTTATTGATATCCCTAACCCGGCCTGATGAGAGGTATCTGAGTGCAGCGAGCGCGTTGTTATCTTCTGGGGGAAACGGCAGTGGTTCTGGAGCTGGAACCGCCAGTGACCCTTGCCACGCAAAAGCGTATCTGGCGGCTAACGCAGCGCCTGGCCGATGTGCCTGAAGTGGTTGAAGCGATTCCGGGTATGAATAACATCACCGTGGTGCTGCGTAATCCGCATACGCTGGCGCTGGATGCTATTGAACGTTTGCAGCGCTGGTGGGAAGAGAGCGAGGCGCTGGAGCCGGATTCCCGGACAATTGAGATCCCGGTGGTGTATGGCGGCGAGCATGGACCCGATCTTGGCGTGGTGGCGGAACACTGCGGATTAACGGAAAAGCAGGTGGTTGAATTGCACGCCTGCGTTGATTACGTGGTCTGGTTCTTAGGTTTCCAGCCGGGCTTCCCCTATCTGGGGGGGCTCTCACCGCAATTGCATACGCCGCGTCGCGCCGAACCCCGCCTGAGCGTGCCGGCGGGCACGGTGGCTATCGGGGGTGAGCAGACCGGCATTTATCCTCTGACGTCACCGGGTGGCTGGCAGCTTATCGGGCATACGTCCAGGCCGTTATTTGAACCAGGGCAGGAGGTTCCCATACTCCTCCGTCCCGGCGATACCCTGCGCTTTATCCCGCAGAAGGAGGGGGTATGTTAACGCTGATTCGCGCCGGGCTTTACACGTCCGTGCAGGATGCCGGCCGCTTTGGCATGCGCCAGTCGGGCGTGAGCTACTGTGGTGCGCTGGACAGGCCTGCGCTTGAGATTGCAAACGTGCTGGTGGGCAACCCTGGCAGCACGGCGGCACTCGAAATTACGCTTGGCCAGTGTGTGATTGAATTCGGCGAGGAGACCTGGTTTGCCTTAACCGGGGCCGCCTGTGACGCCGAGCTGGATGGCAAAGCGGTCTGGACAGGCTGGCGGCTGCGAGCGAAAGCCGGGCAGCGTCTGACCCTCAAACGTCCTGTGCACGGCGTGCGAAGCTATCTTGCGGTCGCAGGAGGGATTGATGTGCCAGAGGTGCTGGGTTCATCCAGTACCGATCAGAAAGCCGGCATTGGCGGTCATGAAGGGCGCCTGCTGCGTGACGGCGATCGTCTGGCGGTTAAACCCTCAACGCGCCACTTCTCGACGGCCCAGGGGGTAAAACAGCTGTTATGGACCAACCAGATCCGTGCCTTACCGGGGCCGGAATATCAGGAGTTCGATGAAGTCGCTCAGGAGACGTTCTGGCGTTCGCCGTGGAAGATCAGCCCGCAAAGTAACCGTATGGGATACCGCCTGCAGGGGCAGCCATTGACCCGTACGACAGATCGGGAATTGCTCTCACACGGTTTATTGCCTGGCGTTATTCAGGTACCGGGTAACGGTCAGCCGATCGTGCTGATGAACGATGCGCAAACCACGGGGGGATACCCGCGTATTGCCTGCATCATTGAAGCGGATCGCTACCATCTGGCGCAAATTCCTCTCGGACAGCCGATTCATTTTGTGCAATGTTCGCTGGAGGAGGCGCTGAAGGCACGCCAGGATCAGCAGCGTTATCTGGAACAACTGGCATGGAGGCTCGATGGCAAAGATTGATTTAAACGCCGATCTGGGTGAGGGCGGAAGTGCCGATGCTGAACTGATGACGCTGGTCTCTTCGGTCAATATTGCCTGTGGGTTTCATGCGGGTGACGCGCAAACCATGCTGGTCAGCGTGCGTAATGCGATTAAGCACGGCGTGGCGATAGGGGCACATCCCAGTTTTCCTGACAGGGATAATTTTGGCCGCACGGCAATGGATCTCCCTCCTGAGACGGTGTATGCCCAGACGCTCTATCAAACGGGCGCGCTGGAGGCGATTGTGCGTTCCCAGCAGGGCGTGCTGCGCCATGTGAAACCCCACGGCATGCTCTACAATCAGGCGGCCAAAGATCCGGCTCTCGCGGATGCCATTGCCCGCGCGGTGCGGGACTGCAACCCGCAGCTCATCCTGGTGGGGCTGGCGGGGAGCGAGCTTATTCGTGCGGGACAGCGGCTGGGGTTAACCACCCGTCAGGAAGTTTTTGCTGACAGAGGGTACCAGCCGGACGGCAGCCTGGTTCCCCGTTCACTGCCCGGTGCGCTTATTACCGATGAATCACAGGCGCTGGCGCAAACGCTGGCGATGGTATGTGAGGGCTCGGTAAAGGCAATTGATGGTTCAACGGCCAGAGTCCGGGCGGATACGGTGTGTTTACACGGCGATGGTGAGCATGCGCTGCAGTTTGCACGCCGCTTACGGGCGGCCTTTGCGGAGCAGGGTATTCTCGTGAGTGCATGACATAACGATAAGGACAGAAAAATGCCTGAAGGCCCGGAGATCCGCCGTGCAGCGGATAGCCTCGAGGCGGCGATAAAGGGCAAACCGCTGACGGATGTCTGGTTTGCTTTTCCTCAACTGAAACCGTTTGAAGCCCAGCTGGTGGGGCAGACGGTGACGCACATTGAAACGCGCGGCAAAGCGCTGCTCACGCATTTCTCCCATAACCTGACGTTATATAGCCATAATCAGCTGTACGGCGTTTGGCGCGTGGTGAAGGCAAACGAGCAGCCGCAAACAACCCGCGTGCTGCGCGTCAGGCTACAGACGGCAGACAACGCGATTCTGCTCTACAGCGCATCCGATATCGAAATGTTAACGCCAGAGCAGCTGCTCACTCACCCGTTCCTGCAGCGCGTCGGGCCGGATGTGCTGGATATGAGCCTGACCCCGGGCGAGGTGAAAGCCCGTCTGGTGTCACCTCGGTTTCGTAACCGACAGTTTTCCGGACTGTTGCTCGATCAGGCGTTTCTGGCTGGATTAGGAAATTACCTGCGGGTGGAGATCCTCTGGGAGGTGGGCCTGGCGGCGCAGCATAAGGCATCGCAACTCAGTGATGAACAGCTGGAGGCGTTATCCCACGCACTGCTGGATATCCCGCGCCTGTCGTACAACACGCGTGGCGTGGTGGATGACAACAAGCACCATGGGGCATTGTTCCGCTTTAAGGTGTTTCATCGTGAAGGGAAGGCGTGTGAGCGGTGCGGCGGGTTAATTGCGAAAACCACGCTGTCATCGAGACCGTTTTACTGGTGTCCGCACTGCCAGAAGTAAAATGAAAACGGTAACCCAGGGGGTTACCGTTTTTAATGTCTTCACTCTCTCGGAGTAAGAGAGGGATGGGGTGAGGACATCAGGCCACACCCCGTTAACATCAGCGTTTGATGTCAGACTTAAAATCACGCTGCTCGTAGCCAGTATACAGCTGACGAGGACGGGCGATTTTCATGCCTTCGCTGTGCATTTCGTTCCAGTGCGCAATCCAGCCAACGGTACGTGCCATGGCGAAGATCACGGTGAACATGGAAGACGGAATGCCCATCGCTTTCAGAATAATGCCAGAGTAGAAATCGACGTTCGGGTAGAGTTTCTTCTCGATGAAGTACGGGTCGTTCAGCGCGATGTGCTCAAGCTCCATCGCCACTTCCAGCAGGTCGTCTTTTGTACCCAGCTCTTTCAGCACTTCGTGGCATGTTTCACGCATAACGGTAGCGCGTGGGTCGTAGTTTTTGTACACACGGTGACCGAAGCCCATCAGACGGAAGGAGTCATTCTTGTCTTTCGCGCGACGCACGAATTCAGGAATGTGCTCAACGGAGCTGATCTCTTCCAGCATCTTCAGTGCCGCTTCGTTCGCGCCGCCGTGCGCCGGTCCCCACAGGGAGGCGATACCCGCAGCGATACAGGCGAACGGGTTCGCGCCTGAAGAGCCTGCGGTACGGACGGTGGAGGTGGAGGCGTTCTGTTCGTGGTCGGCGTGCAGGATCAGAATACGGTCCATCGCACGTTCCAGTACCGGGTTCACTTCGTACTCTTCACACGGTGTGGAGAACATCATGCGCAGGAAGTTACCGGCGTAGGAGAGGTCGTTACGTGGATAAACAAACGGCTGGCCGATGGAGTATTTGTAACACATCGCTGCCATTGTCGGCATTTTGGACAGCAGGCGGAACGCCGCGATATCGCGGTGACGTGGATTATTCACGTCCAGCGAGTCGTGGTAGAACGCTGCCAGCGCGCCGGTAATACCGCACATCACCGCCATTGGGTGAGAATCACGACGGAAAGCATGGAACAGACGAGTAATCTGCTCATGAATCATAGTGTGACGGGTGACGGTGGTTTTGAATTCATCGTATTGTGCCTGCGTCGGTTTTTCGCCGTTCAGCAGGATGTAGCACACTTCCAGATAGTTGGATTCGGTGGCTAACTGATCGATGGGGAAGCCGCGATGGAGCAGGATACCTTCGTCACCATCAATGAAGGTGATTTTGGATTCGCAAGATGCGGTAGAGGTAAATCCAGGGTCGAAGGTGAATACACCTTTAGAACCCAGCGTACGGATATCAATAACATCCTGACCGAGCGTGCCTTTTAGCACATCCAGTTCAACAGCAGTGTCACCATTTAGGGTGAGCGTTGCCTTTGTATCAGCCATTTACGGTCTCCTTAGCGCCTTATTGCTTAAGACTGCCAATTACCGGATTTGCATTCTGCTGATTTCTCACCGTTACCAGTTTGTTATTTGGCTTACCGCTCAGCTCACGAGGAGAAACCAGGGTACAGAGCTATGGCGCCTTGCAGGTAAAAACATGAAAAATCAGTGAAACAACAGCAAATCAGTGTCTTCGCAGTCCGAATTATTCAAACCTGTATATCACTAATAACTGTCCTGATAACTTCGGTCAATACCATCACACTGTTACATAACTATTTGTCAGGTGAAAGTGAGACCTCATAACTTTTGCGCATTATATGCCTTTTCTGATGACGTTTGTAACAATATTGTTTAACATTTGTCAAATCAGATGATTAAAAATTAAAAAGATGTTGTTATCGTGACCCTGATCACTGTTCCAGAGAAAACCCGACAAACTGTATGTAGGTTAATTGTAATGATTTTGTGAACGGCCTATACTGCCGCCAGGTCTCCGGAACACCCTGCAATCCCGAGCCACCCAGCGTTGTAACGTGTCGTTTTAGCATTTGGAAGCAATGTTTTGCATGACGCGCAGTTATAGAAAAGGAACGCTGTCTGACCCGCATCGCAGTCCGGAGGAAGGAAACAATAAGAACAGCATGTGGGCGTTATTCATGATAAGAAATGTGAAAAAACAAAGACCTGTCAATCTGGATCTCAAAACGATCCGGTTCCCTGTAACAGCAATAGCGTCCATTCTGCACCGCGTTTCTGGTGTGATTACGTTTGTGGCGGTCGGCATTCTGCTGTGGTTACTGGGTACCAGCCTCTCTTCTCCTGAAGGATTCCTCCAGGCCTCTGCCATCATGAACAGCTTCTTCGTGAAATTTATCATGTGGGGCATTCTGACTGCGCTGGCGTACCACGTTGTCGTGGGCATTCGTCATATGCTGATGGACTTTGGCTACCTGGAAGAGACTTTCGAAGCCGGTAAACGCTCCGCTAATATTTCATTTGTATTGACTGTCGTGCTTTCACTTCTCGCAGGAGTTCTCGTATGGTAAGCAACGCCTCCGCATTAGGACGCAACGGCGTACATGACTTCATTCTGGTCCGTGCTACCGCCATCGTTCTCACCCTTTATATCATCTATATGATTGGTTTCTTCGCGACCAGCGGCACGCTGACGTGGGAAATCTGGAGTGGGTTCTTCGGATCTGCCTTCACCAAAGTGTTCACCCTGCTGGCTCTGTTCTCCATCCTTATTCATGCCTGGATTGGTATGTGGCAGGTGTTGACCGATTACGTTAAACCACTGGCGATTCGCCTTCCTCTGCAGCTGGTCATTGTCGTTGCACTGGTGGTTTACGTTATTTATGGATTCGTTGTGGTGTGGGGTGTGTAATGAAACTGCCAGTCAGAGAATTTGATGCTGTTGTGATTGGTGCTGGTGGCGCAGGTATGCGTGCAGCACTGCAAATTTCCCAGAGCGGCCAGACCTGTGCGCTGCTCTCTAAAGTCTTCCCGACCCGTTCCCACACTGTCTCCGCGCAGGGCGGTATTACCGTTGCGCTGGGCAATTCCCATGAAGATAACTGGGAATGGCACATGTATGACACGGTCAAAGGTTCCGACTACATCGGCGACCAGGATGCTATCGAATATATGTGTAAGACTGGCCCGGAAGCGATTCTGGAGCTGGACCACATGGGTCTGCCGTTCTCCCGTCTGGAAAATGGCACCATTTATCAGCGTCCGTTTGGCGGCCAGTCGAAAAACTTCGGCGGCGAGCAGGCGGCACGTACCGCAGCTGCGGCTGACCGTACCGGTCACGCACTGCTGCACACGCTTTATCAACAGAACCTGAAAAACCACACGACTATTTTCTCCGAGTGGTATGCGCTGGATCTGGTGAAAAACGCCGATGGCGCCGTTGTGGGGTGTACTGCCCTGTGTATTGAAACCGGTGAAGTGGTCTACTTCAAAGCGCGTGCTACCGTGCTGGCGACCGGCGGTGCAGGCCGTATTTATCAATCTACCACTAACGCCCACATCAACACCGGTGACGGCGTAGGTATGGCTATCCGCGCCGGCGTACCGGTGCAGGATATGGAAATGTGGCAGTTCCACCCAACCGGCATCGCCGGTGCTGGCGTGCTGGTAACAGAAGGCTGCCGTGGTGAAGGGGGTTACCTGCTGAACAAACACGGCGAGCGCTTCATGGAGCGTTATGCCCCGAATGCGAAAGACCTGGCGGGTCGTGACGTGGTGGCGCGTTCCATCATGATCGAAATCCGTGAAGGCCGCGGCTGTGACGGCCCATGGGGTCCACACGCGAAGCTGAAACTCGACCATCTGGGTAAAGAGGTTCTGGAATCACGTCTGCCAGGCATTCTGGAGCTGTCTCGTACCTTCGCGCACGTCGATCCAGTGAAAGAGCCTATCCCGGTAATCCCAACCTGTCACTACATGATGGGCGGTATTCCGACCAAAGTGACCGGCCAGGCGCTGACCGTGAACGAGCAGGGTGAAGACGTTGTTATCCCGGGCCTGTTTGCCGTCGGTGAAATTGCCTGCGTATCCGTACACGGTGCAAACCGTCTGGGCGGGAACTCCCTGCTTGACCTGGTGGTATTTGGTCGTGCGGTAGGTCTGCATCTGCAAGAGTCTATTGCCGAGCAGGGTGCGCTGCGTGATGCCACCGACGATGAAATTGATGCGTCGCTTGAGCGTCTGAACCGCTGGAACGGCAACCGTAATGGTGAAGATCCGGTGGAAATCCGCAAAGCGCTGCAGGAATGTATGCAGCACAACTTCTCGGTATTCCGTGAAGGGGATGCGATGGCCAAAGGTCTTGAGCAGCTGAAAGCGATCCGCGAGCGTCTGAAAAATGCCCGTCTGGACGACACGTCCAGCGAGTTCAATACCCAGCGCGTTGAGTGTCTGGAGCTGGATAACCTGATGGAAACGGCGTTCGCTACCGCGATGTCGGCAAACTTCCGTACCGAGAGCCGTGGCGCGCATAGCCGCTTCGACTTCCCGGATCGTGACGATGAAAACTGGCTGTGCCATTCCCTGTATCTGCCAGAGTCGGAATCCATGACGCGTCGTAGCGTCAATATGGAACCGAAACTGCGTCCGGCGTTCCCGCCGAAGATTCGTACTTACTAATGCGGAGACAGGATAATGAAACTCGAATTCTCAGTTTATCGTTATAACCCGGATGTAGATGATGCTCCGCGTATGCAGGATTACACCCTGGAAGCGGAAGAAGGCCGTGACATGATGCTGCTGGATGCCTTAATCCAGCTGAAAGAAAAAGATCCGACACTGTCGTTTCGTCGCTCATGCCGTGAAGGCGTTTGTGGCTCTGACGGTGTGAACATGAACGGTAAAAATGGTCTGGCCTGCATCACGCCAATTTCAGCGTTGCAGCGCGCGGGTCAGAAAATTGTTATCCGTCCTTTGCCTGGTCTGCCAGTCGTTCGTGATTTGGTGGTAGACATGGGGCAATTCTATGCACAATATGAGAAGATTAAGCCTTACTTATTGAATAATGGGCAAAATCCACCGGCTCGTGAGCACTTACAGTCTCCTGAGCAGCGTGAAAAACTCGATGGTTTGTACGAGTGTATTCTCTGTGCATGTTGCTCGACCTCTTGCCCGTCGTTCTGGTGGAACCCGGACAAGTTTATCGGCCCGGCCGGTCTGCTGGCTGCCTATCGCTTCCTGATCGATAGCCGCGACACCGAAACCGACAGTCGTCTGGAAGGACTGAGTGATGCTTTCAGCGTATTCCGCTGCCATAGCATCATGAACTGCGTCAGTGTATGTCCTAAGGGGCTGAACCCGACGCGCGCCATCGGCCATATTAAGTCGATGCTGCTGCAGCGCAGTGCATAAGTAACAGGAGGGGAGCGTTGTTCCCCTCACCCTGACCCTCTCCTGACAGGAGAGGGGATAAAATGTAGGAAACCTCTAAAAACTGCCCCGAGGTGCAGACAGTTTTTAAAGGTTCCTTCGCGAGCCCAAGACAACATAAGAGCTCGCAGGTGAACCCCGGCACGTACGTGTTGTACGTGGTAGTTTCTACGGCGAAAGTAAGCATAAAAATGCTTAAGGGATCACGATGCAGAACGGCGCAATGAAAGCCTGGCTGGACTCTTCTTACCTCTCTGGTTCAAACCAGAGCTGGATAGAACAGCTCTATGAAGACTTCTTAACCGATCCTGACTCAGTGGACGCAAACTGGCGTTCCATGTTCCAGCAGTTACCTGGCACTGGAGTCAAACCGGATCAATTCCATTCCAAAACACGTGATTATTTCCGTCGTCTGGCGAAGGATGCCTCACGTTACTCTTCTGCGATTTCCGACCCTGACACCAATGCGAAGCAGGTTAAAGTCCTGCAGCTTATCAACGCTTATCGCTTCCGTGGTCACCAGCATGCGAATCTCGATCCGCTGGGACTGTGGAAACAAGATCGTGTGGCGGATCTCGATCCGGCGTATCACGATCTGACCGAGGCCGATTTCCAGGAAAGCTTTAACGTAGGTTCCTTTGCCATCGGCAAAGACACGATGAAGTTGGGCGAGCTGATTGACGCGCTCAAGCAAACCTACTGCGGCTCCATCGGCGCGGAATATATGCACATCACCTCTACAGAAGAGAAACGCTGGATCCAGCAGCGCATCGAATCTGTGGCGGGCCACGCGAATTTCTCTGCTGAAGAGAAAAAACGCTTCCTCAGCGAACTGACCGCAGCAGAAGGCCTTGAACGCTATCTGGGCGCGAAATTCCCGGGTGCGAAACGCTTCTCGCTGGAAGGCGGCGACGCGCTGGTACCTATGCTGAAAGAGCTGATTCGCCACGCGGGAAAAAGTGGTACCCGTGAAGTGGTGCTGGGTATGGCGCACCGCGGTCGTCTGAACGTACTGGTCAACGTGCTGGGTAAAAAACCGCAGGACCTGTTCGACGAATTCGCGGGCAAACATAAAGAACACCTCGGCACCGGTGACGTGAAGTACCACATGGGCTTCTCGTCTGATATCGAAACCGAAGGCGGTCTGGTTCACCTGGCGCTGGCGTTTAACCCGTCACACCTGGAAATCGTGAGCCCGGTGGTTATCGGTTCTGTGCGTGCGCGTCTGGATCGTCTGGACGAGCCGAGCAGCAACAAAGTTCTGCCAATCACCATTCACGGTGACGCGGCAGTCACAGGGCAGGGCGTGGTTCAGGAAACGCTGAACATGTCCAAAGCACGTGGTTACGAAGTGGGCGGTACCGTTCGCATTGTTATCAACAACCAGGTGGGCTTCACGACCTCTAACCCACTGGATGCGCGTTCTACCCCGTACTGCACCGACATCGGTAAGATGGTTCAGGCGCCAATCTTCCACGTTAACGCGGATGACCCTGAAGCCGTGGCGTTCGTTACCCGTCTGGCGCTGGACTACCGTAACACCTTCAAACGCGATGTGTTCATCGACCTGTTCTGCTACCGCCGTCATGGCCACAACGAAGCTGACGAGCCAAGTGCAACGCAGCCGCTGATGTATCAGAAAATCAAAAAACACCCGACGCCACGCAAAATCTATGCTGACAAGCTGGAAGGCGACAACGTGACGACGCTGGAAGATGCGACCGAAATGGTCAACCTCTACCGCGACGCGCTGGATGCGGGTGAATGCGTAGTGAAAGAGCTGCGCCCGATGAACATGCACTCCTTTACCTGGTCGCCGTACCTCAACCACGAGTGGGATGAGAGCTACCCGAATAAGGTAGAGATGAAGCGCCTGCAGGAGCTGGCTAAACGTATCAGCACCGTACCAGACGCTATCGAGATGCAGTCTCGCGTAGCGAAAATTTATGCTGACCGTCAATCAATGGCGGCGGGCGAGAAGCTGTTCGACTGGGGCGGGGCGGAAACACTGGCTTACGCAACGCTGGTTGATGAAGGCATTCCTGTTCGTCTGTCCGGTGAAGATGCGGGCCGTGGCACCTTCTTCCACCGTCACGCGGTTGTTCACAACCAGACTAACGGTTCAACCTATACTCCGCTGCAGCATGTCCATAACGGTCAGGGTCAGTTCAAGGTATGGGACTCCGTCCTGTCTGAAGAAGCGGTACTGGCATTCGAATACGGCTACGCCACTGCGGAACCGCGCACCCTGACTATCTGGGAAGCGCAGTTCGGTGACTTCGCCAACGGTGCCCAGGTCGTTATCGACCAGTTCATCTCGTCCGGCGAGCAGAAATGGGGCCGTATGTGTGGCCTGGTGATGCTGCTGCCACACGGTTACGAAGGTCAGGGTCCGGAGCACTCCTCCGCCCGTCTGGAACGTTATCTGCAGCTCTGTGCTGAGCAGAACATGCAGGTCTGCGTGCCGTCCACCCCGGCTCAGGTCTACCACATGCTGCGTCGTCAGGCGCTGCGCGGTATGCGCCGTCCGCTGGTGGTCATGTCGCCAAAATCCCTGCTGCGCCACCCGCTGGCGGTGTCCAGCCTGGACGAACTGGCTAACGGCACCTTCCTGCCTGCCATCGGTGAGGTTGACGAACTGGATCCGCAGGCCGTTAAGCGTGTTGTGATGTGTTCTGGTAAGGTTTATTACGACCTGCTGGAACAGCGCCGTAAGAACGACCAGAAAGATGTCGCCATCGTGCGTATCGAACAGCTTTATCCATTCCCGCACCAGGCGGTGCAGGAAGCGTTGAAACCGTATGCTCACGTGCATGATTTTGTCTGGTGCCAGGAAGAGCCGCTCAACCAGGGCGCCTGGTACTGCAGTCAGCATCATTTCCGTGAAGTCATTCCATTTGGGTCTGCCCTGCGTTATGCAGGTCGCCCGGCCTCCGCCTCTCCGGCGGTAGGGTATATGTCCGTTCACCAGAAGCAGCAACAAGATCTGGTCAATGACGCGCTGAACGTCGATTAATTAAAGGATACATAATGAGTAGCGTAGATATTCTTGTTCCCGACCTGCCTGAGTCCGTAGCAGATGCGACCGTCGCCACCTGGCACAAAAAACCGGGCGATAGCGTTAAGCGCGATGAAGTGCTGGTAGAAATCGAAACTGACAAAGTGGTACTGGAAGTACCGGCTTCAGCGGATGGCATTCTGGATGCAGTCCTGGAAGACGAAGGGACAACCGTAACCTCCCGTCAGATCCTGGGTCGCCTGCGTGAAGGCAACAGCGCGGGCAAAGAGTCCAGCGCGAAGTCTGACGAAAAAGCGTCTACCCCAGCCCAGCGTCAGCAGGCCTCTCTGGAAGAGCAGACTAACGACGCGCTCAGCCCGGCGATCCGTCGCCTGCTGGCCGAGCACAACCTGGATGCGGCTGCCATTAAAGGCACCGGTGTCGGTGGTCGTCTGACCCGTGAAGATATCGAGAAGCATCTGGCGAAAGCCCCTGCCCAGGCAGAAGCTAAAGCGCCAGCAGCGGCAGCGGCACCGGCAGCACAACCTGCGCTGGGTGCCCGTAGCGAAAAACGCGTGCCGATGACTCGCCTGCGTAAGCGTGTGGCTGAGCGTCTGCTGGAAGCGAAAAACTCCACCGCGATGCTGACCACCTTCAACGAAGTGAATATGAAGCCAATCATGGACCTGCGTAAGCAGTACGGTGACGCGTTTGAAAAACGTCACGGTATCCGTCTGGGCTTTATGTCCTTCTACGTGAAAGCGGTTGTTGAAGCGCTGAAACGCTACCCGGAAGTTAACGCCTCTATCGATGGCGATGACGTGGTTTACCACAACTACTTCGACGTCAGCATGGCAGTCTCTACGCCACGTGGTCTGGTTACCCCTGTTCTGCGTGATGTCGATACTCTGGGTATGGCTGACATCGAGAAAAAGATTAAAGAGCTGGCTGTAAAAGGTCGCGACGGCAAGCTGACCGTAGACGATCTGACCGGCGGTAACTTCACCATTACCAACGGCGGCGTTTTCGGTTCACTGATGTCTACCCCGATCATCAACCCGCCGCAGAGCGCGATCCTGGGTATGCATGCCATTAAAGATCGTCCAATGGCGGTAGACGGCAAAGTTGAGATCCTGCCAATGATGTATCTGGCACTCTCTTACGATCACCGTCTGATCGACGGCCGCGAGTCCGTGGGCTTCCTGGTGGCCATTAAAGAGCTGCTGGAAGATCCAACGCGTCTGCTGCTGGACGTCTAGTTTTAGCAGTCTTGCCCGGCGGCGCGTTGTCTGCCGGGCCTACAAAAGCACTACCTAACGATTACCTGAAGGATGGATAGAACACATGAACTTACATGAATATCAGGCCAAACAGCTGTTTGCCCGGTATGGCTTACCGGCTCCGGTGGGTTATGCCTGTACTACCCCGCGTGAAGCAGAAGAAGCCGCATCTAAAATCGGTTCCGGCCCTTGGGTAGTTAAGTGTCAGGTTCACGCTGGTGGCCGTGGTAAAGCGGGCGGTGTGAAGGTTGTTAAGAGTAAAGAAGAGATTCGTGCGTTTGCTGAACATTGGCTCGGCAAGCGTCTGGTAACGTACCAGACAGATGCGAACGGTCAGCCTGTCAACCAGATCCTGGTTGAAGCTGCAACTGACATCGCGAAAGAACTGTACCTGGGCGCGGTTGTTGACCGTAGCTCCCGTCGTGTGGTGTTCATGGCGTCTACCGAAGGCGGCGTGGAAATCGAGAAAGTGGCAGAAGAGACGCCACACCTGATCCACAAAGTGGCGATCGATCCGCTGGCAGGCCCAATGCCTTACCAGGGCCGTGAGCTGGCGTTCAAACTGGGTCTGGAAGGCAAGCTGGTTCAGCAGTTCACCAAGATCTTCATGGGTCTGGCCACCATCTTCCTGGAGCGCGACCTGGCGCTGATCGAGATCAACCCGCTGGTCATCACCACTCAGGGCGACCTGATCTGCCTCGACGGCAAACTGGGCGCTGACGGCAACGCACTGTTCCGCCAGCCGGATCTGCGTGAAATGCGCGACCAGTCTCAGGAAGACCCGCGTGAAGCGCAGGCTGCACAGTGGGAACTGAACTACGTAGCGCTGGATGGCAACATCGGCTGCATGGTTAACGGCGCAGGCCTGGCGATGGGCACCATGGACATCGTTAAGCTGCACGGCGGTGAGCCTGCAAACTTCCTCGACGTGGGCGGTGGCGCAACCAAAGAGCGTGTAACCGAAGCGTTCAAAATCATCCTCTCTGATGACAACGTCAAAGCCGTGCTGGTTAACATCTTCGGCGGTATCGTGCGTTGCGACCTGATCGCAGACGGTATCATCGGTGCGGTAGAAGAAGTGGGTGTTAACGTCCCGGTTGTGGTGCGTCTGGAAGGTAACAACGCTGAACTCGGCGCGAAAAAACTGGCTGACAGCGGCCTGAATATTATTGCAGCGAAAAGTCTGACGGATGCAGCTCAGCAGGTTGTTGCCGCAGTGGAGGGGAAATAATGTCAGTTTTAATTAATAAAGATACCAAGGTTATCTGCCAGGGCTTCACCGGTAGCCAGGGGACTTTCCACTCCGAACAGGCGATTGCCTACGGCACGCAGATGGTTGGCGGCGTAACGCCAGGTAAAGGCGGCACCACGCACCTGGGCCTGCCGGTATTCAACACCGTGCGCGAAGCGGTTGAAGCGACGGGCGCGACCGCGACCGTTATCTACGTTCCGGCTCCGTTCTGCAAAGACTCGATTCTGGAAGCGATTGACGCGGGCATCAAGCTCATCATCACCATCACAGAAGGTATCCCGACGCTGGATATGCTGACCGTGAAAGTGAAGCTGGATGAAGCTGGCGTGCGCATGATCGGCCCGAACTGCCCGGGCGTTATCACCCCAGGCGAATGCAAAATCGGCATCATGCCGGGTCACATTCACAAACCGGGTAAAGTGGGTATCGTCTCCCGTTCCGGTACGCTGACCTATGAAGCGGTTAAGCAGACTACCGACTACGGTTTCGGCCAGTCCACCTGTGTGGGCATCGGTGGTGACCCCATCCCAGGTTCTAACTTCATTGATATCCTGAAAATGTTCCAGGAAGATCCGCAGACCGAAGCGATCGTGATGATCGGTGAAATCGGCGGTAGCGCAGAAGAAGAAGCGGCTGCGTATATCAAAGAACATGTGACCAAGCCGGTTGTCGGTTATATCGCAGGTGTGACAGCGCCGAAAGGTAAGCGTATGGGTCACGCAGGCGCGATTATCGCAGGCGGTAAAGGTACGGCTGATGAGAAATTCGCCGCGCTGGAAGCCGCAGGCGTGAAAACCGTTCGCAGCCTGGCGGATATCGGCGAAGCACTGAAATCCATCATTAAGTAAATCCTCTCTGCTCCCTGTAAAAGGGAGCGTTGAAGTAATAAGTGTCCGTTTCGACATGGTTGGCCGCTGTAAAGCGGCCTTTTTTAATGCCTGCGTTTCGCGACCAGCGTGAATTTGTAATCGTCGCTGTTAAACACGTTACGGCTGTATTCAAACACCCGCCCATCCTTCAGAAAGCCGCGTGACACCTTTTCCAGTATCGGTTTTGCCAGATCCAGCGCCAGCGCGTCGATCGCCTCCTGTGAGGGCATGATCGGAACCAGTTCCTGTTCACTGCGATCGATAACCATCTTCTTGATCTGTTCGATGTAGTGATATTTGGAATTTTCCATCACCTCCCAGGTGAGGTCGGCGAACATCGCCAGCGGCATCCACGTCTCTTCCAGATTCACCGGTTTTTGCTTAATAAAGCGGACCCGTTTGACATGCCACACTTTGTCATCCGGGCGAATGTTAAGCGTCTCAGCCAGTTTCACATCCGCTTTGATCACTTCGAATGTTTTTACGTCGCTGTGGGTATCGACGTTTCGGTCCGCCAGTTTTTCATAAAAGCCGGTAAGCTGATAAATGTCGTAATTGACGCGCTCCTCTCTCACATAGGAGCCGCTGCCCTGAATGCTCTCGATAATCTGCTCTTCAGTGAGGAGTTTCAGTGCCTGCCTCACCGTGACGCGACTGACGCTAAATGTCTCCTGCAGGCTGGATTCCGTCGGTAACGCATCACCGGGTTTTAACTCACCGGCGGTAATTTTCTCGCGAAGCGCATCCGCTATCTGCCGGTACATCGGTTTATTGCCCATGTCGTCTGCCTTCTAATACCTTTTCACGGAATTATGCCTCCAGCACAGAATTTGTAAATAATACAAATTAAATACAAATTATCGGTGTTAGTGAAAATGATCACATAAAGGTATTAGTTCGTCTGTCACAATCGATCCTGAACAATTACCCTTGAGTGTGAGGATCCTGATGAACCTGACGACCCTGACCCATCCCGACGCTGTCTGCGTGCAGGCGCAGTACACCAGTCGTGATGAAGCAATACGCCAGCTCACGATGCGGCTGGTGACGCTCGGCAAAATTACCGACGGCAATGCGTTTTTAACCGAAGTCTTTCATCGGGAATCGCTAGGCCCTACCGCGCTCGGCGAAGGGCTGGCAGTCCCGCATGGTAAATCAGCGGTGGTGAAAGAGGCGGCTTTTGCCGTAGCCACCCTACGTGAACCGCTGAGCTGGGAAGGCGTGGATGGCCCGGAAAATGTCGAGCTGATTTTCCTGCTTGCCATTCCGCCGGCTGAAGCTGGCTCAACCCATATCCAGGTGCTGACGGAACTTACTTCTCGTCTGGCGGATGAAACTCTTCGGGCGCGCGTCATGGCGGCTACCACGGCAGCAGCGCTACTCGCCGCGCTGGACGATGTGCCACAGGAAGATGACGTTGTCGCGTTCGTGGATGCGCCAACCATCGTTTGTGTAACTGCATGCCCCGCCGGTATTGCGCATACCTATATGGCAGCTGAGTATCTGGAAAAAGCGGGGCGTAAGCTTGGCGTAAACGTGGTGGTGGAAAAGCAGGGGGCGAACGGTATCGAAGGGCGGTTGACCGCGCAGCAGTTACGCACTGCTCAGGCCTGTATCATTGCCGCAGAAGTGGCTCTCAAAGAGAGCGAGCGTTTTCAGGGCATCCCGACGCTGTCCGTGCCGGTCGCGGAACCGCTTCGCCATGCCGAAGCGCTTATTAAGCGTGCGTTGGCCTTACCCCCCGCGGGAACGCATCGCCATGTGCATACCGGCAATGATGTGAGCAAGAGCCTTAAAACGGAGCTTAAGCAGGCCCTGCTCAGCGGTATTTCCTTTGCCGTGCCGCTGATTGTGGCGGGAGGCACGGTGCTGGCCGTCGCGGTATTGCTGGCACAGATGTTGGGATTACAGCATCTGTTTGAGCAAGAGAACTCATGGCTGTGGATGTATCGCAAACTCGGCGGGGGGATGTTAGGCACGTTAATGGTGCCGGTGCTGGCCGCGTATACCGCCTACTCGCTGGCAGATAAACCTGCTCTGGCGCCGGGTTTTGCAGCCGGTCTTGCCGCCAATATGATCGGTTCAGGTTTTTTAGGGGCGATTGCAGGTGGCCTGATTGCCGGCTATCTGATGCGCTGGGTGAAAAACCATATCCGTCTGAGTCAGCGTTATAACGGTTTTTTAACCTATTACCTCTACCCGGTGATTGGCGTGCTGGGCGCGGGCAGCCTGATGCTGTTCGTGATCGGCGAGCCGGTCGCGTGGATCAACACCTCCCTCACGGCATGGCTTAACGGCCTCTCCGGTGCCAATGCGCTGCTACTGGGCACTCTGCTCGGTTTTATGTGCTCGTTCGATTTGGGGGGACCGGTCAACAAAGCGGCCTATGCGTTTTGTCTGGGGGCCATGGCCAACGGCGTTTACGGGCCGTATGCCATTTTTGCTTCCGTCAAAATGGTCTCGGCTTTTACCGTCACGGCTTCAACCATGCTGGCACCGCATCTCTTTAAACCGTTTGAAATCGAAACCGGCAAGTCGACGTGGCTGCTGGGCCTTGCGGGGATCACCGAAGGGGCAATTCCGATGGCCATTGAAGATCCGCTGCGGGTGATTGGCTCGTTTGTTGTTGGCTCGATGGCAACAGGGGCGATTATCGGTGCAATGGGTATCGGGTTGTCTACGCCGGGGGCGGGCATTTTCTCTCTCTTTTTACTGCATGACGCGGGGATGGGTGGCGCGATCGCGGCGGCAGGCTGGTTTGGCGCTGCGCTGGGGGGAACGATGCTCTCTACGCTCATCTTACTGTTCTGGCGACGTCAGGGCGTAAAAAAAGGCAAATACCTGACGGAAGACGTCACGCCATAAATTCATTTACAGGAAACGAAGATGAAAGCTGTATCTCGCGTTCATATCACGCCACATATGCACTGGGACCGTGAGTGGTATTTCACCACCGAAGCGTCGCGGATCCTTTTGGTCAATAACATGGAGGAGATCCTGACCCGTCTGGAGCAGGACGAAGAGTATAAATACTACGTTCTCGATGGACAGACCGCGGTACTGGAGGATTACTTCGCCGTTGTGCCGGACAACCGGCCCCGGGTTAAAGCGCTGGTTGAGCGCGGAAAGCTGATTATCGGGCCGTGGTATACCCAGACCGACACCACGATAGTCAGCGGCGAATCGATCGTTCGCAATCTGATGTACGGGATGCGCGACTGCATGGAATTCGGTGAGCCGATGAAAATAGGGTATCTGCCGGATTCGTTTGGCATGTCCGGGCAACTTCCGCATATCTATAACGGCTTTGGTATCACCCGCACGCTGTTCTGGCGCGGATGTTCTGAGCGTCACGGCACCGATAAAACAGAATTTTTATGGCAGAGCGCAGACGGCAGCGAAGTTACAGCGCAGGTACTACCGCTGGGCTACGCGATTGGTAAGTACTTACCGGAGGATGACGCGGGGCTGCGTAAACGGCTCGATACCTGGCTTACATTGCTGGAGAACGCTTCCGTGACGAAAGAGATTCTGCTGCCTAACGGTCACGACCAGATGCCCCTCCAGCAGAACATTTTCGCGGTGATGGATACCCTTCGAAAGATGTACCCGCAGCGGAAATTTGTGATGAGCCGGTTCGAGGAGGTCTTTGAACATACTGAAGCGCACCGTGACGAACTGGCGACGCTGAAAGGGGAGTTTATCGACGGCAAATACATGCGTGTACACCGGACAATCGGCTCCACACGGATGGACATCAAAATTGCCCACGCCCGCATTGAAAACAAAATCGTGAATATCCTCGAACCGCTGGCGGCGCTCGCCTGGATGCTGGGCTTCGAGTATCACCACGGTTTGCTGGAGAAAATGTGGAAAGAGATCCTCAAGAATCATGCTCACGACAGTATTGGCTGCTGCTGCAGCGATAAAGTGCATCGTGAGATTATGGCCCGGTTTGCGCTCGCTGAAGATATGGCCGATAACCTCACGCGTTTCTCGATGCGCAAGATTGTCGACAATATGCCGCAAAGCGAGGCCGACAAGCTGGTGATGTTCAATCTGATGCCCTGGCCCCGTGAAGAGGTGATTAACACCACCCTTCGTCTGCGCGCGAGCCAGTTCCGGTTGCGGGATGATAAAGGCAATGAGATCCCCTGTTTTATTCGCCGCGCCCGGGAAATAGACCCGGGGCTTATTGACCGGCAAATCGTGCACTATGGTAATTACGATCCGTTTATGGAGTTTGATATCCAAATCTGTCAGATCCTGCCCGCGATGGGATACCGCACGCTTTACATCGAGCCCCAGGCTCCTGAAAAGAGGCTTCCCGCGAGGGCAAAAACGGATGCTCTGCTGGAAAACGCCTTCTGGCAAATTGATATAAATGACGATGGCACGCTGCGCCTGCGTGATAAAGAATCCGGACTTATTTATGACCGCGTACTGGAAATTGAAGAGGGGTCGGATGATGGCGATGAGTACGACTACTCGCCTTCCCGGGAAGAGTGGCGGCTCACTTCAGCGCACGGGCAGCATCATGTTGAGGTGATACAGGAAGCCTGGCAGAGCAGGGCGGTGATCCAGCATCGCATCGCCGTTCCGGCAAACCTGGCCGAGCGGTCGGCCCGCCTGTGCAATGGCGCTCTTGCGGTGGAATTTGAGGTTACTCTCAGCCATAACAGCAGGCGTGTAGATGTTGTGGCGCGTCTGGATAATCAGGCTGACGATCACCGGGTCCGCGTGCTTATCCCGACGCCGTTTATGACGGAGCAGGTACTGTCAGATACGCAGTTTGGCTCCATAACGCGCCCGGTTCGCGATGACGCGATGGCTAACTGGCAAGAAGAGGGCTGGAAAGAGGCACCGGTTCCCGTCTGGAATTTACTTAACTACGCCGTGCTGCAGCAGGAACGAAACGGGCTTGCCCTGTTCACAGAAGGGTTACGCGAATTTGAAGTGGTGGGGGAGGCGGAAAAAGCGTTTGCTCTGACCCTTTTACGCGGTGTGGGCGTGCTGGGAAAGGAAGATTTGCTGTTGCGCCCGGGCCGACCGTCCGGCATAAAAATGGCCGTTCCGGACTCGCAGCTTCGGGGCAGTCTCGATTGCCGTTTTAGCCTTCTGAGTTTTAGCGGCTCTCCCGAGAACGCCGGCGTTGCTCAGCAGGCGAAAGCGTGGCTTACCCCCGTCCAGTGTTATAACAAAATCCCCTGGGATGCCATGAAACTTAACCGTGCGCCGTTCAGCACGCCGGACAGATACAGCCTGCTGACCCTTTCGCCGACAGGCTGTGTTATGAGCGCGATAAAAAAGGCGGAGGATCGGGACGCGCTTATCCTTCGTCTGTTCAATCCGTCGGAATCTGTGTCCTGTGATGCCTCTTTATCGTGGAATCAGGCGCTTAAAGGCTGTTGCGAGACGAATTTAAATGAACAGGTACTGGCAGGTAGGGGAGAAGAAAAGGGCATTACGGGCCTGTTCAGGCCTGGGCAATCGCGGACTTTTAGCCTGAAAACGGAAAGGTAGCGTCTGAAGTGAACAAAAGGCTGCGCGCAGGGCAGCCTTTTTTATTGAATAGTCACATTGTGGTGTTAATTTTAAGCGTGTCGCAGGTAAAATAAATGTAATTATCTGCGGCTGTCGTCGCACAATGGAAAAAAAACGCGCTGACGACTACCTTTATACGTTAACGCGAATGTAAAGATGCGTTGTTCTTCAGCGTTAAAATAAATCACGTCTGTTTATATTCTTTCTTGCTTTTGATAACTCCAAATATCTCGTCGTACACATAGCATTAACAAGGTTTTTACCATTCACACTACATTTAAACATGGTTAACAGAAACGGTGCTTTTTGATTTAAATCAAAGTTTAATCCTTGGAAAAAGGTGTCGAAAGGCGGTAAATTGTCCCCGATCAAAATGGCTGAAAAGTGGTAATTTTGCTATAAATTGATCGCCGTCGAAAAACGTAAATGTGATTCAATAAAAACCTGTTTATTGTAAGGGTTTTGCAGCGTATTATATTTGCGGGATCAATTTGAGTTTTTTATTAACGTATTTGTAACCTATCGTCATTGCTTTTATCCTTTCTCAGGCTAAGCGCGACGACATGGATGCGAATAATTTGTATTGGGGCATGTGTGTGAATCCTTTTCTAACGGGGTTCACTCTCGGAGTCTTCATGCGATGAGCAAGGAGTCATGATGTTAGATATAGTCGAACTGTCGCGCTTACAGTTTGCCTTGACCGCGATGTACCACTTCCTGTTTGTGCCACTAACGCTCGGTATGGCGTTCCTGCTGGCCATCATGGAAACGGTCTACGTCCTCTCCGGCAAACAGATTTATAAAGATATGACCAAGTTCTGGGGCAAGTTGTTTGGTATCAACTTTGCACTGGGCGTGGCTACCGGTTTGACCATGGAGTTCCAGTTCGGGACTAACTGGTCTTACTATTCTCACTACGTTGGGGATATCTTCGGTGCGCCGCTGGCCATTGAAGGTCTGATGGCCTTCTTCCTCGAATCCACCTTTGTAGGTCTGTTCTTCTTCGGTTGGGACCGTCTGGGCAAAGTCCAGCATATGGCGGTGACCTGGCTGGTGGCACTCGGTTCGAACCTGTCCGCACTGTGGATCCTGGTCGCGAACGGCTGGATGCAGAACCCTATCGCGTCTGATTTCAACTTCGAAACCATGCGTATGGAGATGGTCAGCTTTGCCGAACTGGTGCTGAACCCGGTCGCACAGGTTAAATTCGTTCACACCGTGGCGTCTGGCTATGTGTGCGGCGCGATGTTTGTACTGGGCATCAGCTCTTACTACATGCTGCGTGGTCGTGACTTCGCGTTTGCTAAGCGCTCCTTTGCTATCGCTGCAAGCTTCGGTATGGCTGCAATCCTCTCTGTTATCGTGCTGGGTGATGAATCCGGTTACGAAATGGGTGACGTGCAGAAAACCAAACTGGCCGCTATCGAAGCCGAATGGGAAACCCAACCCGCGCCTGCTGCCTTTACTCTGTTCGGTGTTCCCGACCAGGATGCACAGGAAAACCGCTTCGCCATTCAAATTCCTTACGCGCTCGGCATCATTGCTACCCGCTCCGTCGACAAGCAGGTGACGGGTCTGAAAGAGCTGATGGTGCAGCATGAAGGCCGTATTCGTAACGGTATGAAAGCCTACGCGCTGCTGGAGCAGCTGCGTGCGGGTTCTACCGACCAGGCCGTGCGTGACCAGTTCAACGATGTGAAGAAAGATCTGGGTTACGGTCTGCTGCTGAAACGCTATACCCCGAACGTCTCCGACGCGACGGAAGCGCAAATCCAGATGGCGACCAAAGACTCCATTCCACGCGTGGCGCCACTGTACTTCGCATTCCGTATCATGGTGGGCTGCGGCATCATCATGCTGCTGATCATTGCGGCGTCCTTCTGGTCCGTGATTCGTAACCGCATCGGTGAGAAAAAATGGCTGCTGCGTACCGCGCTGTATGGTATCCCACTGCCGTGGATTGCTATCGAATCCGGCTGGTTTGTTGCGGAATATGGCCGTCAGCCATGGGCGATCGGTGAGGTGCTGCCAACGGCGGTAGCGAACTCCTCTCTGACTGCAGGCGATCTGATCTTCTCCATGCTGCTGATTTGTGGTCTGTACACCCTGTTCCTGGTGGCTGAACTGTTCCTGATGTTCAAGTTCGCGCGCCTTGGCCCAAGCAGCCTGAAAACCGGTCGCTATCACTACGAGCAGTCCGGTGCGACTACTCAGCCGGCACGCTAAGACAGGAGTCATCAAATGATCGATTATGAAGTATTGCGTTTTATCTGGTGGCTGCTGGTCGGTATTCTGCTGATCGGTTTCGCAGTCACTGACGGTTTCGACATGGGGGTGGGGATGCTCACCCGTTTCCTCGGTCGTAATGACACCGAGCGTCGAATCATGATTAACTCCATCGCCCCGCACTGGGACGGTAACCAGGTGTGGCTGATCACCGCAGGCGGCGCGCTGTTCGCTGCCTGGCCGATGGTCTACGCGGCTGCGTTCTCCGGTTTCTATGTGGCGATGATTCTGGTGCTGGCTTCTTTATTCTTCCGTCCGGTTGGTTTCGACTACCGTTCCAAGATTGAAGACACCCGCTGGCGCAACATGTGGGACTGGGGCATCTTCATTGGTAGCTTCGTTCCACCGCTGGTGATTGGCGTGGCGTTCGGGAACCTGCTGCAGGGTGTACCGTTCCACATCGATGAATACATGCGTCTTTACTACACCGGTAACTTCTTCCAGTTGCTGAATCCGTTTGGTCTGCTGGCAGGCGTGGTGAGTGTGGCAATGATCATTACTCAGGGTGCGACCTATCTGCAGATGCGTACCGTAGGTGAATTGCATCTTCGCTCTCGTGCAACGGCGCAGGTTGCTGCGCTTATTACCCTGGTGTGCTTCGCACTGGCCGGCGTATGGGTGATGTACGGTATCGACGGTTATGTCATTACGTCTGCAATTAACCACACGGCACCGTCTAACCCGCTGACGAAAGAAGTGGCACGTCAGGCTGGTGCTTGGCTGGTGAACTTCAATAATATGCCTGTTCTGTGGGCTATTCCGGCTCTGGGTGTGTTGCTGCCGCTGCTGACGATACTGACGTCACGTCTGGAAAAAGGTGCCCTGGCATTTGTATTTTCCTCACTGACGCTGGCGTGCATTATTCTGACTGCAGGTATCGCGATGTTCCCATTCGTCATGCCGTCCAGCACGATGATGAATGCAAGCCTGACCATGTGGGATGCAACGTCCAGCCAGCTGACGCTTAACCTGATGACGTATGTTGCTTGCGTGTTCGTACCGATTATCCTGCTGTACACCGCCTGGTGTTACTGGAAAATGTTCGGTCGTATCACGAAAGAAGATATTGAAAGCAACACTCATTCTCTGTACTAAGTAAGGAGCTGAATATGTGGTATTTCGCATGGATTTTAGGGACGCTTCTTGCCTGTGCATTTGGTGTCATTACTGCCCTGGCGCTTGAGCACGTCGAAGCGTCTAAAGCAGGTGAAGACAAACACTAATGAACATTATCGCGACGCTTTACGCGGTAATGGATAAGCGCCCGTTAAGGGCGCTTTCTTTAGTGATGGCATTACTGCTGGCAGGTTGTATCTTCTGGGACCCTTCGCGCTTTGCAGCGAAGACCAGCGAGCTTGAGATCTGGCACGGCTTCCTCATTATGTGGGCGGTGTGCGCAGGTGTGATCCACGGCGTAGGCTTTCGTCCGAAAGCGCTGCACTGGCAGGGGATTTTCTGCCCACTCATCGCCGATCTGGTGCTTCTCGCTGGCTTGATTTTCTTCTTCTTCTGAATAAGAAATGTCCGTTAATGATATGGGCTTACCCTGGCCCATAAAAATTTACTCTCCGTTTACTTTCTCCCATTCCAAACCATCTTTCCCGCGCGTATAGTAGCGAAGTTTAAAAGCTCTAACTTTTGTTGCATTACCGGGATGTAAAGTGAATACAACGCTGTTTCGATGGCCGGTTCGTGTCTATTACGAAGATACCGATGCCGGGGGTGTGGTTTACCACGCCAGCTACGTTGCTTTTTATGAACGGGCACGCACAGAGATGCTGCGCCATCATCACTTTAGTCAACAGGAGCTGTTGGCTGAGCGAGTTGCCTTCGTGGTTCGCAAGATGACGCTTGAGTATTTTGCGCCTGCCAGACTCGACGATATGCTCGAAGTCCAAACTGAAATTACATCAATGCGCGGAACCTCAATGGTTTTCACGCAGCGGATAGTCAATGCAGAAAATACGGTACTGAACTCAGCTGAAGTCCTGATCGTCTGTGTTGATCCAACCATAATGAAGCCTCGTGCGCTTCCTAAGTCTATTGTCGCGGAGTTTAAGCAGTGACTGACATGAATATCCTTGATTTGTTCCTGAAGGCAAGCCTTCTGGTTAAACTTATCATGTTGATTTTGATTGGTTTTTCAATCGCATCCTGGGCCATCATCATCCAGAGAACGCGTATCCTCAATGCGGCTGGCCGTGAAGCAGAAGCGTTTGAAGATAAGTTCTGGTCGGGTATTGAGCTTTCTCGTCTGTATCAGGAAAGCCAGGGACGCCGTGATAACCTCGTAGGCTCCGAACAGATTTTCTATAGCGGATTCAAAGAGTTTGCTCGTTTGCATCGCGCAAACAGCCACGCGCCCGAAGCGGTTGTGGAAGGTGCCTCGCGTGCGATGCGTATCTCCATGAATCGCGAGCTGGAAAACCTTGAAACGCATATTCCTTTCCTGGGGACCGTTGGTTCCATCAGCCCGTATATTGGTCTGTTTGGTACGGTCTGGGGGATTATGCACGCCTTTATCGCCCTGGGGGCGGTGAAGCAGGCGACGTTGCAGATGGTTGCCCCGGGTATTGCAGAAGCACTGATTGCGACCGCTATCGGTCTGTTTGCGGCGATCCCGGCGGTTATGGCTTACAACCGTCTGAACCAGCGCGTGAATAAACTGGAACTGAACTACGACAACTTTATGGAAGAGTTCACCGCGATTCTGCACCGTCAGGCGTTTACCAGTACCGAGAGTAACAAGGGGTAAACCATGGCCAGATCGCGTGGACGAAATCGTCGCGAGCTCAAGTCCGAAATCAATATCGTTCCACTGCTGGACGTTCTGTTGGTACTGCTGCTGATCTTCATGGCGACAGCACCCATCATTACCCAGAGCGTGGAGGTTGATCTGCCGGATGCGACAGAATCACAGGCGGTAAGCACCAATGACGATCCTCCGGTCATCATTGAGGTTTCCGGTGTAGGGCAATACAGCGTAGTGGTAGAAAAAGATCGTATGGATCAACTGCCACCTGAGCAGGTTATTGCTGAAGCGCAGCGACGCCTGGAGTCAAATCCGAAAACGGTCTTCTTAATCGGTGGCGCGAAAGACGTACCATACGATGAAATTATTAAAGCGCTGAACTTGCTACATAGCGCGGGCGTTAAGTCAGTTGGCTTAATGACTCAGCCTATTTGATCATCTGCGTAGTTTTTGGGAACCGATAGTGTCAAAGGCAACCGAACAGAACGACAAGCTTAAGCGAGCGATAATCGTCTCCGCAGTGCTGCACGTTATTCTTTTTGCAGTGCTGATCTGGAGTTCGTTCGACGAGCACATTGATGCATCATCGGGCGGCGGTGGAGGCTCTTCCATTGACGCCGTCATGGTGGATCCCGGTGCGGTAGTGCAGAACTATAACCGCGAGCAACAGCAGAAGGCGAGTGCAAAACGGGCTGAAGAGCAGCGTGAAAAACAGGCGCAACAGCAAGCGGAAGAACTGCGTGAAAAGCAGGCCGCTGAGCAGGAGCGACTGAAGCAGCTTGAGAAAGAACGTTTGCAGGCGCAGGAAGCGGCGAAAGAGCAGGCGGAACAGCAGAAGCAAGCTGAAGAGGCCGCGAAGAAAGCTCAGGAACAGCAGAAGCAGGCGGAAGAGGCGGCAGCCAAAGCCGCGGCGGACGCGAAAGCACAAGCTGATGCCCAGGCAAAATTAGCGGCGGAAGCGGCGAAGAAAGCCGCAGCCGATGCTCAGAAGAAAGCTGAAGCCGAAGCGGCGAAGAAAGCCGCTGCTGATGCTCAGAAGAAAGCTGAAGCGGAAGCGGCAAAAAAAGCTGCTGCTGATGCTCAGAAAAAAGCTGAAGCGGAAGCCGCGAAGAAAGCCGCTCAGGAAGCAGAGAAGAAAGCTGCTGCCGATGCTGCGAAGAAAGCGGCTGCTGCCGAGAAGGCTGCAGCAGAAAAAGCGGCCGCTGCTGAAAAAGCCGCAGCAGAGAAGAAAGCCGCCGCCGAGAAAGCGGCTGCTGACAAAAAAGCTGCAGCAGAAAAAGCCGCTGCCGATAAGAAAGCTGCTGCAGAGAAAGCCGCCGCCAAAAAAGCGGCCGCCGCTGAGAAAGCCGCGGATGCCGCTGGCGTTGACGATCTCCTGGGCGACCTGAGTTCTGGTAAGAATGCGCCGAAAGCGGGCGGTGGTGCGAAAGGCAGTGGTCAGCCCTCTAAAGACAGTGGTACTTCTGGTGCCAATGGTGGGGCGACGGGTGCTGATATCAGCGCTTATGTTAAGCAAATCCAGGTTGCGATTCAGAACCGCCTGTTTGATGCAAGCATCTATCAGGGCAAACAATGTGTACTGCATATCAACCTTGCGCCAGATGGTAGGTTGAAAAGCGTGACCTCTGAAGGGGGTGATCCTGCGCTTTGTCAGGCAGCATTGGCCGCTGCAAGGTCGGCGAACATTCCTAAACCGCCTAGTGAGGCTGTTTATGAACGGATAAAAGATGCCAAACTGGACTTTAAACTGTAATCGACTGTCCTTACGGAAGTATGAAAAACAGTCTATTGTCCTAACGAGTGTTTAGTAGTTTTGTCTATTTGGGTTTGTTAACATTCTGCTAAATTATCGTGGGTAAGGTTACCCGGATAAGGGAGATATGATGAAGCAGGCATTACGTGTAGCATTTGGTTTTTTAATGCTGTGGGCAGCAGTACTGCACGCAGAAGTACGTATCGAGATCACCCAGGGGGTGGATTCGGCACGCCCAATCGGTGTTGTTCCGTTCCAGTGGGCCGGCCCTGGCGCTGCGCCTGAAGATGCCGGTGGCATCGTTGCGGCTGACCTGCGTAACAGCGGTAAATTCAACCCATTAGATCGTTCTCGTCTGCCTCAGCAGCCGGGCAGCGCGCAGGAAGTACAGCCTGCCGCATGGTCTGCACTCGGTATCGATGCTGTCGTTGTTGGTCAGGTTACACCTAACCCGGACGGCTCTTACAACGTTGCATGGCAGCTGGTTGATACCGGCGGTGCACCGGGTACCGTTCTGGCACAGAACTCTTACAAGGTCACTAAACAGTACCTGCGCTACGCGGCACACGCTGCCAGCGATGCGGTATTTGAAAAACTGACCGGCATTAAAGGTGCGTTCCGTACCCGTATTGCTTATGTGGTACAGACCAATGGCGGTCAGTTCCCGTATGAGCTGCGCGTATCTGACTACGATGGTTACAATCAGTTCCTGGTGAAACGTTCTTCTCAGCCGCTGATGTCTCCAGCCTGGTCTCCAGACGGTTCTAAACTGGCTTATGTTACCTTCGAAAGCGGTCGTTCAGCGCTGGTTATCCAGACGCTGGCTAACGGTGCTGTTCGTCAGGTTGCGTCGTTCCCTCGTCACAACGGTGCGCCTTCGTTCTCTCCGGACGGTACCAAACTGGCGTTTGCGCTCTCTAAAACCGGTAGCCTGAACCTGTACGTGATGGACATTGGCTCTGGTCAAATTCGCCAGGTGACCGATGGTCGCAGCAACAACACCGAACCGTCCTGGTTCCCGGACAGCCAGAACCTGGCATTTACGTCTGACCAGGCAGGTCGTCCACAAATCTATAAAGTGAACGTCAACGGCGGTGCTCCACAGCGTATTACCTGGGAAGGTTCGCAGAACCAAAACGCGGACGTGAGCAGCGACGGTAAATTTATGGTAATGGTCAGCTCCAACGGTGGGCAGCAGCACATTGCCAAACAAGATCTGGTAGCGGGTGGCGTTCAAGTTCTGTCGTCAACGTTCCTGGATGAAACGCCAAGTCTGGCACCTAACGGCACTATGGTAATCTACAGCTCTTCTCAGGGGATGGGATCTGTGCTGAATCTGGTTTCTACAGATGGGCGTTTCAAAGCGCGTATTCCGGCAACTGATGGACAGGTAAAATCACCTGCCTGGTCGCCGTATCTGTAAATAATAATTAATTGATTACTAAAGGAATCATAGAAATGCAACTGAACAAAGTGCTGAAGGGGCTGATGATCGCTCTGCCTGTAATGGCAATCGCAGCGTGTTCTTCTAACAAGAATGCAAGCAATGACCAGAGCGGCGAAGGCATGATGGGTGCCGGTACCGGTATGGACGCGAATGGCAATGGCAACATGTCTTCTGAAGAGCAAGCGCGTCTTCAGATGCAGCAGCTGCAGCAGAACAACATCGTTTACTTCGATCTGGATAAATACGACATCCGTTCTGACTTCGCTGCGATGCTGGATGCTCACGCTAACTTCCTGCGTAGCAACCCGTCTTACAAAGTCACCGTAGAAGGTCACGCGGACGAACGTGGTACTCCAGAGTACAACATCTCCCTGGGTGAACGTCGTGCTAACGCCGTTAAAATGTACCTGCAGGGTAAAGGCGTTTCTGCTGACCAGATCTCCATCGTTTCTTACGGTAAAGAAAAACCTGCAGTACTGGGTCACGACGAAGCGGCTTACTCCAAAAACCGTCGTGCCGTACTGGTTTACTAAGAGAATTGCATGAGCAGTAACTTCAGACATCATCTGTTGAGTCTGTCGTTACTGGTTGGAATAGCGGCCCCCTGGGCCGCTTTTGCTCAGGCACCAATCAGTAGTGTCGGCTCAGGCTCGGTAGAAGACCGGGTCACTCAACTCGAGCGTATTTCTAACGCTCACAGTCAGCTTTTAACCCAACTCCAGCAACAACTTTCCGACAACCAAAACGATATTGATTCTCTCCGTGGTCAGATTCAGGAAAGCCAGTATCAGCTTAACCAGGTTGTGGAACGTCAGAAGCAAATCTTGCTGCAGATGGATAGTCTCAGCAGCGGTGGCGCAGCTGCGCAGCCAGCAGCAGGCGATCAGAGCGGTGCGGCGACGTCGGCCCCTGCTCCTGCGGCAGATGCTTCGGCCTCGACGGGAGCGCCTGTTCAGAGCGGTGACGCGAATACGGACTACAACGCGGCCATTGCCCTGGTACAGGATCAATCTCGTCAGGATGACGCTATCGTTGCGTTTCAGAACTTTGTGAAGAAATACCCTGATTCTACTTATCTGCCAAATGCAAATTATTGGCTGGGTCAGCTGAATTACAACAAGGGTAAAAAGGACGATGCGGCGTTTTATTTTGCCTCAGTGGTGAAAAATTACCCGAAATCACCAAAAGCGCCTGATGCGATGTTTAAAGTCGGCGTCATCATGCAGGACAAAGGTGACACTGCGAAAGCGAAAGCGGTTTATCAGCAGGTGGTTGCTAAATTCCCTGGCACCGAAGGTGCAAAGCAGGCGCAAAAACGTCTGAATTCGATGGGATGATTATCGCATGACCAGAAATCGCGTTATTTCTGGTCATGCAGCATGATTCGTAAGCAGTTAAGTGATCTTCATCGAAATTTTTGTTGCGCTGAATTCTTAAATCAGTAATATATGCCGCCGTTGCCACGGGATATCAAACAACGTGAAAACAGCGTAAAAGTGGGTCGTTAGCTCAGTTGGTAGAGCAGTTGACTTTTAATCAATTGGTCGCAGGTTCGAATCCTGCACGACCCACCACTTAAAGCAGTTCCGGTAGTACAGAGTGGGTGATTAGCTCAGTTGGTAGAGCATCTCCTTTACACGGAGGGGGTCGGCGGTTCGAGCCCGTCATCACCCACCACTCCGGGTCGTTAGCTCAGTTGGTAGAGCAGTTGACTTTTAATCAATTGGTCGCAGGTTCGAATCCTGCACGACCCACCA